>DASSOC010000045.1:0-23732 GCA_035700965.1 Solirubrobacterales bacterium | reverse complement strand
CAGGCGATGCGGTTCGTTGTTGTCCCCGCCCGATGGGGTATGTACCCTCTCTGTAGCTGTTGACTGACCAGTCAATCTGGGAGCTTCGAGAACGATGGTGGACTTCACGCTGACCGACGAGCAGAAGGCGCTGCGGGAGATGGCGCACGACTTCGCCGAGAAGGAGATCCGGCCCGTCGCCTGGGAGTACGACAAGGACGGCACCTGGCCGCAGGACATCATCGACAAGGCCTGGGAAGTGGGCCTGATGAACACCCACATCCCGGAGGAGTACGGCGGGCCGGGCGTCAGCTACCTCGAGGGTGCACTGATCGAGGAGGAGCTCTGCTGGGGCTGCTCGGGCATCGGCACCTCGATCGGCGCCAACGGCCTGGCGCAGGCGCCGCTCGCGCTGGCGGGCTCCGAGGAGCTCAAGAAGACGTACCTCGGGATGCTGACCGAGGACTACAAGCTCGCCTCGTTCTGTCTCACCGAGCCCGACGCGGGCTCCGATGTCTCCGGCATGCGCACCCGCGCCGTCAAGAAGGGCGACAAGTACGTCCTCAACGGCTCGAAGTGCTTCATCACCAACGGCTCGCACGCCTCCTGGTACACGGTCTACGCGAAGACCGACAAGGAGGCCGGCCACCGCGGCATCTCCGCCTTCGTGGTCCCGCGCGACGCGGGCGTGGTGGTGGACAAGAAGGAGGACAAGCTCGGTCAGCGCGCCTCCAACACGGCCACGATCACCTTCAACGACGTCGAGGTCCCGGCCGAGAACCTGCTCGGCGAGGAGAACCACGGCTTCAAGCTCGCGATGATGACCCTCGACCGCACCCGTCCGGGCGTCGCGGCCATGGCCGTCGGCATCGCTCGCGCGGCGTTCGAGTTCGCCACGGACTACTCCAAGCAGCGCGTCCAGTTCGGCGTGCCGATCGCCATGCACCAGGCGATCCAGTTCATGATCGCCGACATGGCGACCAAGGTCGAGGCGGCCCGCCTGCTGACCTGGAACTCGGCCTTCCTGCTCGACCAGGGCGTCCGCAACTCGAAGGTCTCCTCGATGGCCAAGCGCTTCGCCGCCGACTCGGCGATGGAGGTCACCACCGACGCCGTCCAGGTCTACGGCGGCTATGGCTTCATCAAGGAGTACCCGGTCGAGAAACTGATGCGCGACTCGAAGATCATGCAGCTCTACGAGGGGACCAGCCAGATCCAGCGCCTGGTGATCGCCAAAGAAGTGCTGCTGCCGCGCCAGGAAACCGCCGCGCCTGACGCTAGTGCGCAGGCGTCCGAGCAGAGCCAGTCCGAGCAGGCCGCCGCGACGGTCTAGCCGCTGGGGCTCAAGCGCCTCCGAAGAGCCGCCGGCCTCCGGGCCGGCGGCTCTTTTTTTGGTTCCGGGTGGGATCGGCCGGCTTTTCTTTCAGGTCCGCGGCGCGGGAGGTACGGTGACGGCATGGCCGTCGCCGATCGCGCGGCCGCCGGCAAGGCGGCGCGCTCCCAGGCTCCGCGCTCCAGCCACGCGGGCTGGGAGCCGAGCGAGGATCGCCAGGATCCGCTCGCGATCCTCGCGCGCCAGGAGGCGAGCCGGGTCCCGGAGTTGGTCCCGATCCGCCACGGGCGGATGGCGGCCTCGCCATTCGCCTTCTTCCGCGGAGCGGCTGCGGTGATGGCGGCCGACCTCGCCGGAGCCCCCGCCTCCGGCATCCGGGTCCAGGCCTGCGGCGACGCCCACCTCTCCAACTTCGGCGCCTTCGCCGCGCCTGATCGCCGCCTCGTCTTCGACCTCAACGACTTCGACGAGTCGCTGCCGGCGCCCTGGGAGTGGGACGTCAAGCGGCTGGCGGCCAGCTTCGCGATCGCCGCCCGCGAAAGCGGCTTCCGCCGCAGGGAGCGGTCGGCGGCGGTGCGAACCGCCGCCTGCGCCTACCGCGACTCGATGCGCGCCTTCGCATCCCAGCGCAACCTCGAAGTCTGGTATGCCCGCCTCGACGTCGAGGCGTCCCTGGCCGAAGTCGAAGCAGAGGACCCGAAGGCCGTGAAGAGGGTTCGCAGGAACGTCGAGAAGGCCCGCGGCAAGGATAGCCTGCGGGCGTTGGAACGGTTGACCGAGACCGTCGACGGCGAGATCCGCTTCCGCAGCGAACCGCCGCTGCTGGTGCCCGCCGACGAGGTGGCGCCGGGGGCGGCCCGGACCGAGGTGGAAGCCGTCCTGCTGCAGGTCCTCGATGCCTACCGCGAGAGCCTCGAGCCGGCCAGGCAGCACCTCCTCGACGGCTTCCGGTTCCGCCGGCTGGCGCGCAAGGTGGTGGGGGTCGGAAGCGTCGGCACCCGCGCCTGGGTGCTGCTGCTGACCGGCGCCGACGACGGCGACCCGCTCTTCCTCCAGGCCAAGGAGGCCGAGGCCTCGGTGCTCGAGCCCTATGCCGGGGCGAGCCGATACCGCAACCACGGGCGCCGCGTCGTCGAAGGGCAGCGCCTGATGCAGGCTGCAAGCGACATCTTCCTGGGCTGGTGCCCGGCGGTCGGCCTCGACGGGCGCGAACGCGACTTCTACGTGCGCCAGCTATGGGACTGGAAGCGCTCGGCCGACGTCGAGCGCCTGACTCCCCACGGCCTCGAGATCTACGCCCGGATGTGCGGCTGGACCCTGGCCCGCGCCCACGCCCGCTCGGGCGACCGCGTCGCGATCGCCGCCTACCTCGGCGCCGGCGACTCCTTCGACGAGGCGATCGTCGCCTTCTCCGAGACCTACGCCGACCAGAACGAGCGCGACCACGAGGCGCTCCTGGCCGCGATCGACTCCGGCCGCCTGCAGGCAACCGACGCCTAGCCAGCAGCCCCCACCCGCGTGGTCGAGCTTTGGCGCGTATTGCGCGCCAAAGCTCGACCACGCGCGACGTAGGGGGGAGAACTGGGGGCGTGGTCGACCTTTGACGTTGTATGCGCGACGAAGGTCGACCACGCCCTGGCCAAGGTGAGGCACGGCACGGGCGTTTGGCATCGCTTGCCGGTCGGCAGCACGGGGTGGTCTCGGTCGGGCAGCTGATGCAACTCGGCTACTCGCGGGATCAAATCCGCTGGGCCGTGAAAACGGGTCGCCTCCATTCGATCGATCGCAGCGTCTACGCCGTCGGGCACACGCGACTGTCGCCATACGGCGGATGCTTCGCCGCCGTTTTCGCCGCTGGGCCGGGTGCGGTCCTCAGCCACCACTCGGCGGCCTGGCTGCACGGGCTGGCGCGGTGGAGCCCGCAGCCCTTCCACGTCACCGGGCCGGTGGCGCGGAGGCCGCGGCTGCCGGTTCGGATCCACCGGGCGCGGCATCTCGAGGCAGCCGATCGCGAGCTGGTGGAAGGGATACCGGTCACCTCGGTTGCGCGAACGCTGCTCGACCTGGCGGCCGCGCTGAAGTTCGAGCAGCTGGAGAGGCTGGTCGAGCGGGCCGAAGAGAGGGAGCGCTTCGACCTGCGCCAGGTGCAGGGCCTGCTCCTGCGCACCAAGGGCCACCACGGCCGCGGGCGCCTGCGCCGGGCGATCGCCCTCTACCAGCCGACGAGCTTCACCCGTTCCGGGCTGGAGAGGCGGTTCTTGGAGCTCTGCCTGGAAGCCGGGCTGCCGCAGCCGCGCGCGAACTACGTCGAGGAGGGCTTCGAGCTCGACTGCTACTGGCCCGAGTTCCGTTTCGCGGTCGAACTCGACGTCTACGAGACCCACGGCGGTCGCGCCGCCTTCGAGCGCGACCGCAAGCGCCAGGAGGATCTCCTCCTGGCGGGGATCGGGATGACCCGGGTCACCGGTCCGCGCCTGGAGCGGGAACCGGAGGAGGTGATCGGGCGTGTTGCCCGGCTGCTCGAACGGCGGGGGTGGAGCGGTGGGCGTTAGCGCGCCGGTGCCCTGTCGCGCTGCTTGGAAGCCTTCAGCCGTTTGATCTTTTCGAGCTCGACCTTGCGCAGGCGGATCGCCTCGGGGGTGATTTCGGCGCACTCGTCCTCGCGCACGAACTCCAGCGAGGCTTCGAGCGAGAGGCGGATCGGCGGGGCCAGCCGCTCCAGCACGTCGGCGCTGGCGGCACGCATGTTGGTCTGCTGTTTGGCCTTGGTCGGGTTGACGTCGAGGTCCTCGGAGCGCGAGTTCTCGCCGACGATCATCCCTTCGTAGACCTCCTCGCCGGAGCCGACGAAGAGCTTGCCGCGGTCCTGCAGGCTCATCAGCGAGTAGCTCGCGGTCTGGCCGCGGCGGTCGGCCACCAGGGACCCGGTCTGGCGCGTGCGCAGCTCGCCCGCCCACGGCTCCCAGCGGTCGAAGACGTGGTGCATGAGGCCGCTGCCGCGGGTCACCGTAAGGAACTCGGTGCGGAAGCCGATCAGCCCACGCGCCGGCACCAGGTACTCCATCCGCACCCAGCCGGTCGAGTGGTTGACCATCTGCTCCAGCCGGCCCTTGCGCGCCGCCAGCATCTGGGTGACGTCGCCGACGTGCTCCTCGGGCACGTCGATCGCCAGCCGCTCGACCGGCTCGTGCGTCTGCCCTTCGATCTCCCGCGTCACCACCTGCGGCTGCCCCGCGGTCAACTCGTACCCCTCGCGCCGCATGATCTCCAGCAGCACGACCAGCTGCAGCTCGCCGCGACCCTGCACCTCCCAGGCGTCGGGACGTTCGGTGTCCTTGACCCGCAGGGAGACGTTGCCGACCAGCTCGGCGTCCAGACGCGAGCGGATCTGCCGGGCGGTCAGCTTGTCGCCGCCCTGGGTGCCGGCCAGCGGCGAGGTGTTGATCCCGATCACGATCGAGAGCGAGGGCTCGTCGACCGTGATAACCGGCAGCGGCCGCGGGTCCTCGAGGTCGGCGAGAGTCTCGCCGATCGTCACCTCTTCGATCCCGGCGACGGCGATGATTTCGCCCGGCCCGGCCTCCTCGGCCGCGACCCGCTCCAGGCCCTCGGTGACGTAGAGCTCGCTGACCGTCGCCCGCTGGACGCTGCCGTCGGCGCGGCACCAGGCGATCTGCTGGCCGGAGCGGATGTTGCCCTGGTGGACGCGGCAGATCGCCAGGCGCCCGACATATGGGGAGGCGTCGAGGTTGGTCACGTGCGCCTGCAGCGGCGTCTCGGGATCGAACTGCGGCGGCGGAATCTTCTCCAGCATCAAGTTGAGCAGCGGCTCCAGATCCTCGCCCTCGACTCCCTCCTCCAGCGCCGCCCAGCCGGCCTTGGCGTTGGTGTAGACGATCGGGAAATCGATCTGGTCGGAGTCGGCGTCGAGGTCGATGAACAGCTCGTAGACCTCGTCGACCACCTCGCTGATCCGCGCGTCGGGCCGGTCGACCTTGTTGACGACGAGGATGATCGGCAGCTTGCGCTCCAGCGCCTTGCGCAGGACGAAGCGCGTCTGCGGCAGCGGCCCCTCGGAGGCGTCGACCAGCAGCAGCGCCCCGTCAACCATCGTCAGCGCCCGCTCGACCTCGCCGCCGAAGTCGGCGTGGCCGGGCGTGTCGACGATGTTCAGCTTCGTCCCGCCGTAGGTGACGGCGGTGTTCTTGGCGAGGATCGTGATCCCCTTCTCGCGCTCGAGGTCCATCGAGTCCATCACCCGCTCGGCGACCTCCTGGCCCTTGCGGAAGGTGCCGGTCTGCCAGAGCATCGCGTCGACCAGCGTCGTCTTCCCATGGTCGACGTGGGCGATGATCGCGATATTGCGCAGGTCTTCTCTAGTGGTGCTCATGGCGAGTTGGGAGAGTAGGGGAACCGGAACCCCGGCCGCGGGAAAAGAGAAGCCCGCCTGACGGCGGGCTTCGGACTGCGAAGAGCTTTCAGCAGGATTACTGCTGCTGAACGCTCGCGGCGGCCGGGCCTTTCGGGCCTTCTTCGGACTCGTAGCTCACTTTGGCGCCCTCGGTCAGGGACTTGAAGCCCTCGCCGAGAATCGCGGTGTGATGAACGAAGACGTCCTTCGAGCCGTCGTCGGGCGTGATGAACCCGTAGCCCTTGTCGTCGCTGAACCACTTGACAGTTCCAGTAGGCATGCATTGCCTCCACTTCATGTGCTGCGAACGCGGAGGATGCAAAAGCAACGACTGCGAGCGCTACGCACGACTTTCGCCGGTATCTACCGGCCCAACGGACGGCACCGTAGCAGGATCAGCCGAGGTATCAGGTAAACGCTGCAAGCGCCGATAAGAATGGAGTCGATGCTTTCCAGGTTGTTCCCTCCCCGCTTCCTTGTGCGGCTGCTGCTGGCGATGACCGTTTTCGCGCTGTTCCTGCCCGCCGTCGCCGAGGCCGCCGCGCTGCCTCAGAAGCAGGGTCGCCTTTCACCTGACCTGCAGCTGCTGGCTCGTCCCGCGGTCGCGGCCAAGCCGCCGCGGCAGCAGGCGGCAGCGCTGGGCGTTCCTGCCAGCGGACCCGGGAGCCTGGTCAGGGAAGGGGAGCGGGTGCTGGTCGAAGCCCGCTTCGACGCCCGGGCGAGCGCCCATCTCGGGGAACTGCGCCAGGCCGGCGCTGAGGTTGTCTCCGCCGCCCGCCGTTTCCAGAGCGTCACCCTCAGCGTGCCGCCGGCGGCGCTGCAGGGAATCGCCCGGGTCAGGGACGTGGCCTGGGTCTCGGCCGTGCGGGCACCGGTCCTCTACTCCACCGAATGCGAAGGCGGCTCGGTGATCTCGGAGGGGGTCGCGCAGATCCGCGCCAAGGCAGCGCGTGAAGCCTTCGGGGTCGACGGGGAAGGCGTCACCGTCGGGGTTCTGTCTGACAGCTACGACGCCGACGAAGGCGCCGCAACGGACGCTTCCGAAGACGTCGCCTCCAACGACCTTCCGGGCAACGCCCTCAACGGCTGCTCCTTGAGCCAGAAGACGCCGGTCGAAGTCCGCAGCGACCTCGATCCCGGCGAAGGCGGCGACGAGGGCCGGGCGATGTTGCAGATCGTCCACGACGTGGCGCCCGCCGCCAAGCTCGCCTTCGCCACCGCCTTCCAGGGCGAAACCGCCTTTGCCGAAAGCATCGAAGAACTTGCCAGGCCGGTGCTCTCGGGCGGGGCCGGGGCGCAGGTCATCGTCGACGACGTCGGCTACTTCGAAGAGCCCTTCTTCCAGGACGGTCCGGTCGCCGCGGCGGTGGACAAGGTCACCGCCGAAGGCGTCACCTACCTCTCGGCTGCTGCCAACGACAACCTGACCGACAGCTCCGGCCGCGACATCGCCTCCTGGGAAGCGCCCGGCTTCCGCGACGGCGGAGCCTGCCCCGCGGTGGTCGGATCGGGTCTCGGGGACGAAACCCACTGCATGGACTTCGACCCCGGCGAACCCACCGACACGACGTTCGGGATCACGGTCGAACACGGGGCGACTCTGACGGTCGACCTGCAGTGGGCGGAACCGTGGGAAGGGGTGAAGTCCGATCTCGACGCCTATCTGGTGAACAAAGAAGGCACCCAGGTCCTCGCGTCGAGCGAAGACAACAACCTCAGCAGCGGCCGGCCGGTGGAGATCGTCCAGTGGAAGAACTCCGCTGCCCAGGCCAGGGAAGTGCAGCTGGCAATCAACCACTGCTTCGGCTCCGAATGCAACCCCGGCGATTCGGGCACCAAGAGCCCCCGCCTCAAGCTCGCCCTGCTCGAGAACGGGTCGGGCGTGAGCAGCACCGAGTACCCGACTTCGCAGGGGGGCGACGTCGTCGGCCCCACCGTCTACGGCCACGCCGGCGCAAGCGCGGCAATCGCCGTCGCCGCTGTTCCCTTCAACGACTCGGCCGAACCGGAGGAATACTCGTCGCGCGGCCCTGTCACCCATTATTTCGGCCCGGTGACCGGCGGCGGGCCGGCCGCGGCGCTCGGGACTCCGCAGCTGATCGCCAAGCCCGATGTCGCCGCCACCGACTGCGGCAGGACCACCTTCTTCGCCTTCGAATCCTCCCCCGGCGTGTGGCGCTTCTGCGGCACTTCGGCGGCCGCGCCCCATGCGGCGGGTGCGGTGGCGCTGATGGTGCAGAAGGCAAAAGCCGCAGGTGGCGGTCTCGAGCAGCCGCAACCGATCCGAGCTGCTCTGCTCGAATCGGCGGTTCCGGTGGGTTCCTTCGGCGCCTGCGCCGTCGGGGCCGGCCTGGTGGAAACCGAAGGCGCGATCGCGGCGCTCTTCGCCGGGCCCGAACCACCGGTCGCGCCCGCTTGCGCTCCGCCGGGCTCGCCTCCCGTCGAAGAAGGGGGTACGCCAACGGAAACCGCTGGGGGAGGAAGCATCGAACCGCCTCCGACCGACGTGACGCCGGACACGGAAACGTCCACGCCGCCTCCGCCGCCGACCGCTGCCAGCCCCGATCAGTCGCATCCGCGCGCAGCGAGGCCCGGCACGAAGATCCGCAGGCATCCAAACAGGGTCGTGCGGACGCGGCGGCTGCGGCCACTGCTGGTCTTTCGCTTCGGCTCGGATCAGTCCGGCGTCGCCTTCCGCTGCCGGGTCGATCGATCCCGCTGGCGGAGGTGCCCGGCGCGCTTTGCGCATCGCTTCGGGCCCGGCCGCCATCTGGTCGCGGTCAAAGCCGTCAGCTCAGCCGGTCTCGCCGACGCGACCCCGGCCGTCTTCCGTTTCCGGGTCAAGCGCGTCGCCCGGTGATCCGGCCGGCCGCCGCGCTTGGCGGCGGGCCGCCCAGTGGCCGAGGCCGAGCAGCGCCAGCAGGGCCAGCGCAGTTCCCAGCACCAGCGGGTCGGTTAGCGAGAGACCCTCTAGCCGGGTCCCGAAGTAGACGGCGATCGCGGTGATCGGCAGGTAGCCGACAGCCGTCGTCCAGATGAAGCGCCAGGCGGGGACGCGGGCGGCCCCGGCGGCGTAGGAGACGACGCTGAAGGGAAGGATCGGGATCAGCCGCATGGCGAGCAGCAGCGAGGGGCCGCCGCGCTCGATCGCTCGCTCCACCCGCTCGAAGCGCTCCTCGCCGAACCAGCGATCCAGGAGGGGCCGCGCGACCTGGCGCCCTACCGCCCAGCAGAGCAGGCCGGAGAGGATCCAGCCGACGATCATCAACGCCAGCGCCGGAAGGAACCCGTAGGCGAAGCCGGCCGCCGCGTCGACGATCTCGGCCGGATAGAAGACGACGGCGTGGAGCAGGGTGAGGACCAGGATCAGCAGCGGCCCCGCGGCGCCCAGGCGATCGATTTGGTGGCGGACCTCGGCGTTGTCGCCTTCGATCGCGGCTCGTGCCGCCTCCCGCAGCGGATCGACCGCGAGAACCAGGGCCGCCAGCGCGATGACGCCGGCGAGGGTGATGGCGAGCTCTCTCCACGGCAGGCGTCCCTTGCGCACGTCGACAAGGCTAGTTGCCGAAAGATTAGGATAAGAATCATGAGTATTAAGGGGAAGATGGGGTTAGGCATCGGGCTCCTCCTGGCTTGCCTGGTTCCTGTCCTCGCGGGTTGCGGGAGCGGTTCGGACGCCACGGCGGGCAGCGGCGGGGCTGCGATCTCGCCGGTCAAGGTGGCGCGCTGCGAAGCCGGTGCTCACGTTCCCGGTGCCCAGGCGATGTGGAGACAGGGACCGCGGCCGGCCACGGTCCTCGGCTGCTCCGCGGATCGCGTCGACGCGGGTGCCTTGATCGTCGGCTACCCGATCCCGGAAGGCGGCTCCTGCGTCAGTGCCTACAGCGCCCGCCTGCGTCAGGCCTTCGGGGAACTCTGCGAGCCCCCGGGCTCCGCCTGGCTTTCCCAGTGCGAAGGCCCTGGCTGCGTGCACTACTTCAGCCACACTCGAAACGCGACGGTCCTCGACGGTCCGGTCGAGAGGGCGACGGCGGGGATCAGGATCCTGGTCGGCCACGAGGTGCTGCTGGAAGGAGTGATGCACGCCGACATCCAGGGCAGGCGCCTCCGCAGGATCGGCGCCGAAGAACCCTTCGACTTCTTTGCCGCCTACATCCCCCGCTGCGTCGAACCAGGCAAAGTCAAGGTGGAGCTGATCGACGAAAAGGGCGCCATCATCGGTACCGCCGACAAATGGGACGTCGCGGTCCCACCTTGTCCCCGAGCGCGCTGACGAGCTTCAGCCGCGCAGGCGTTCGGCCAGGCCGGAGTGACGGCCGCCGCTGTCGTCGCGGCGGACGGCGCTTGCCAGCACCGCCTGGTCGCCGACCAGGACGCAGCTGCTGCGGGCGCGGGTGATCGCGGTGTAGAGGAGCGGGCGGTTGAGCATCCGCGAATGGGAGCGGTGGCAGACGCCGACCACGACCGGCACTTCGCAGCCCTGCGCCTTGTGGACGGAGATCGCGTAGGCGAGGTTGAGATCGTCGGCATCGCGGTAGGGAATGACGCGGGAGCCGCCGTCGTCGGTTTCGACCGTGATCGTCTTCTTCTCGCGGCTGTCGGCGCGGAGGAAGACGATCGAGCCGTTCATCAGTTCCAGCTCATGGGAGTTGCGGGTCTGGATCAGCCGGTCGCCGATCCGGAAGCGACCGTGCAGGGCGGCCTCCCCCTCCGGGTTCAGCTCTTCCTGCAGGCGCTCGTTCAGCTTGTTGATCCCGATCGGCCCCCTGTACATCGGCGCCAGCACCTGGACCTCGCGGATAGGGTCGACCCCGAATTTGGCCGGGGCCCGCTCTGCCACCACCTCGACCACCGTCTCCAGCGCCCGCGCCGACGTCACCCGGTCGATGAAGAAGAAATCCCGTTCCTGGTCGCCCTCGGGCTCGAGATGAGGGGTCCGGCCCTGGTTGATCTCGTGGGCGGCGGTGGTGATCATCGACTGGGCGGCTTGGCGGAAGATCTGCGTCAGCCTCACCACCGGCACCGTGCCCGAGTCGATCAGGTCCTCGAACGGTTTCCCCGCCCCGATCGGCGGCAGCTGATCGGCGTCGCCGACGAAGACGATGTGGGTCGTCTCGGCGAGGCCGTCCAGCAGCATCTCGATCAGGTGCAGGTTCAGCATCGAGGACTCGTCGACTATCACCAGGTCGACCGGGAGCGGGTGCCCGGCGTGAAACCCCGGCTCCTGCCCTGGAACCCAATCGAGCAGGCCGTGGATCGTCTTCGCCTCGTGCTCGGTCGTCTCGTTGAGCCGCCGGGCGGCTCTCCCGGTGGGGGCGCAGAGGGCGATCTTCGCGTTTGCCGCCCCGGCCTCGGCGACGATTCCCTCGGTGCATCTCGTCTTCCCCACCCCGGGACCGCCGGTGAGGACGGAGATGCGGGATTCGAAGGCCGCTCTCACCGCGGCCCACTGCTCGTCGGTGAACTCCGCTCCGAGATGTTCCGGCGACTCCTCGCTTGGCTCGTGCTCGAGGTGGGGAGGGGCGGCGGCACGCCGCAGGAGCGTGGCGGCGATGGCCTGCTCCCGCTCCAGCGTCCCCCTGCGATAGACGCGCCCCTCGTCGTCCACGAGGCTCGGCGCCCGCATCAGGACCTCGGGGTCGGCGGCGAGGCCGGTCAGTCTCCCGGTTCGCTTGGCGAGGTCGGCGAGCGGCAGGAAGCTGTTGCCCTGCTGCTCGGCCTCCTTCAAGGCGTAGACGGCGGCGGCCTGGGCGCGCTCGTCCGATTCCGGCGCCATGTCGACGGCGAGGGCGATCCTGTCGGCGCGGGCGAACCCGACCCCCGACACCTCGGTCAGCCGGTAGGGGTTCTGATGCAGGATCGTGAGCGCCTCCCCCTCGAAGCGGTCGTGGATCGCGACCGCCAGGTGGGCGAGGCCGTGCGGCGCCAGCTGCACGTGAAGGTCGCGGATCACCCGGCTTTCCTGCCAGTACTCGGCCGCCTCCGCGGCCTGGTCCGGGGTCACTCCCCGCAGCGACCCGAGCACCTCCTCGGGGTCGGCCGCGATCGCCTGCAGCACTCCCTCGCCAAGTGCCTCGACCAGCTGCTCGGCCCGTGCCGGGCCGATGTGTGGGAGCGTCGTCAGGTAGGCGATCTGACCGTCGCGATCCGACGGGTCGATCGGCGTCGCCCCTTGAGCGCGCAACTGATGCCCGTATTGGGTGTGTTCATCCCACTCGCCGGCGACCTCGGCGCGGTCGCCGGCGTCGAGGTGACCGACCGGGCCGACCATCGTGAACCGTTCGTCGGAGTCCGCCTCGCGCACCCACAGGACGGCGAACTTCCCGTCCTCGCTGCAGAAGCGGACGCCGAGCACCTCGACGGTGCCGCTGTAGGAGGCCGCGTCGGCGTCAAAGAGGGTTGCTGCGCGGGTCACGCACCAAGGCTAGGGCTCGCGAAGGCGGTGAACCAGCCGCCACTGGTTCCGCTGTTCCTTTGCCCGGCTATTTCGGGCAAAGGAACAGCTGCTGAACTCGCCCGGCGGGCTGTGCGCTCGGGCCCATGTTCTAGTTTCGGGCGATGGCGCCCCGACCCGCCGCCGGCCTCTGCGATCGCTGCCGCCACCAGCGGCTGGTGCCGAACACGCGCGGCTCGGTCTTCTCCCTCTGCGAGCGCTCGCGGGAGGAACCGGCGTTCCCGCGCTACCCGCGGCTGCCGGTCCTCCGCTGCGAGGGCTTCGAGCTCAGGCAGCCGCCATCGGATCCGGCTCGCCCAGCTTGCTGATCGCCGGCGCCTCGTAGAGCTGCCCGGGGACGCCGCCGACGATCACCATCCGGATGCCCTCGGGCCCGGGCCAGACCTTGCGCTTGGTCCCGGAGGCGACGCGGACCATGTGCTCCGGGTCGAGCGGGAAGCGCTCGCCCTCGATCTCGATCTCGCCGCCGCCGCGAAGGGCCATGAAGACCTCCTCCTGCCCGTCCTCGGCGTGGTCGTGTTCGGGATAGCCGTCGAAGTCCGGCGGCATGTCGATCACCTGCAGCCCGAACGACTCCACCCCCAGCTCGGCGCGCGCCCGTTTGAACGCGCCCAGGTACACCGCCTCCATCTCGTCGATCTTCTTCACCGCGTAGTCGCCCATCTCTGGTTCCTCCCATCGTGGTTCGGCGGTGCCTCCCGCCGCTGGGAAGACACTCGCCGCTTTTCGCGCCCGTGGTCTGTGAGCCACGTCACGACCGGCGAAACCGGGTAGCTAGGGTTGCTGAACTTCAGGTTTCCCGTCGGAAGGAGCTCAGATGGACGTCGCAATCGGTCTTCCCAACGCAGTTCCGGGCACCACCGGAGGGCAGTTGACGGAGTGGGCGCGGCGGGCCGAGGCGCGCGGCTTCTCCAGCCTCGGCACGATCGACCGCATCGCCTACCCGAACCTGGAGCCGCTGACCGCACTGGCCGCCGCGGCGGGGGTGACCGAGCGGATCGGGCTGGCGACGACGGTCCTGCTGGGGCCGCTGCGAGTGAACCCGGTGGCGCTGGCCAAGCAGGTGGCTAGCCTCCACAAGCTCTCCGACGGCCGGATGACGCTCGGGATCGGGCTCGGCGGGCGCGAGGACGACTACGCGGTCGCAGGGGTGGAGACGCGCGGCCGCGGCAAGGCGCTCGACGAGATGCTGGAGCGGATGAAGGAGGTCTGGGAGGGCGAGGAGATGGGACCCGATCACGAGACGCAGCCCCGGGTCCTCGTCGGCGGCTCGGTCGCGGCCTCGTTCGAGCGGGCAGCCCGCTTCGGCGACGGCTGGATCGCCGCCGGGGCGCCGCCGGACCAGTTCGCCGAGTGGCGGCAGGCCTTCGAGGCCGCCTGGTCGGAGGCCGGGCGCAGCGAGGCGCCGCAGAATGCCGCGCTCGCCTATTACTCGCTCGGCGAGCGTGCCGAGGAGGAGGCGCAGGAGTACCTCACCGACTACTACGCCTGGCTGGGGGAGGAGACCGCCGGCTTCATCGCCGGCTCCGCCGCCAAGGACGACGCCACCGTCCAGCAGTACGTCGCCGCCTTCGAGTCCGCCGGCTGTCGAGAGCTCTTCCTCTTCCCGAGCTCGAGCGACCCGCAGCAGGTCGACCACCTCGCCGACGCGCTGGGGATGTAACCCGCGTCGCCTTGAGCCAGCTGACCGGCGCCCACGCCTAGACTGCCCCTGTGCGTCCGCTGCTGAGCCGCCGTATTCGCCACCTCGCCCTGGCGGCGCTGGCGGCGGCGGTCGCGCTGAGCCTCTTCGCCGCCTCGGCTCCGGCCGCGGCGGGATCGCTGCCGACCGGCCCGGTGGACCGCCTCATGCACCGGCTGGTGCGGATGCCGGGAGGGCCGCCGGGCGTGGCCGTGCTGCTGCAGCGCCAGGGCTTCCGCGAGTTCGGCAGCGCCGGCGTGGCGCAGATCGGCACCTCGGCTCCCTGGCGCTCCAGCGACCACATGCGCCTCGCCAGCGCCAGCAAGGCCTTCAGCGGGGCGGTCGCCCTCTCGCTGGTCCAGGAAGGGAGGCTCGACCTCGACGGGCAGATCCGCGGCCTGCTGCCCTGGCTGCCGGCGCATTGGGAAGGGGTGACCGTCGCGCAGCTGCTCAACCACACCAGCGGGTTGCCCGACTACAGCGCCGAGCCGGCCTTCGGCGCCTATCTGGCCAAGCACCTGCACGGCTATATCTCGCCGCCGAGCCTGATCGGGTTCGTTGCCGCCGAGCCGCTCGAGTTCGCGCCCGGCAGCCGGTACCGCTACTCGAACACCGACAACATCGTCGTCGCGCTGATCGTGCAGGCGCTCGCCGGCGAGCCCTACAGCCAATTGCTTCGGCAGCGCGTCGCCGAGCCGCTGCACCTGAACCGGACCACGCTGCCCGCCGGCTTCCGGCTGCCGGAGCCGTTCGTCCACGGATATTCGGCCGCCGCGAACGGCCGGCGGGAGGACGTCAGCACCGCCCTCGCGATGTCGGCGGCCTGGGCCTCGGGCGGGATGACTTCCAGCGTCAACGACGTCAACCGGTTCGTCCGCGGCTACCTCGGCGGCCGCCTCTTCGGTCGCTCGGTGCAGCAGGCTCAGCTGCAGTTCGTCGACGGCAGGTCCGAGCCGCCGGGGCCGGGGCTCAACGCCGCCGGGCTCGGCGTCTTCAGGTACGAAACGCGCTGCGGCACCGTCTACGGCCACACCGGCAACACCATCGGCTACACCCAGTTCATAGCCGCGAGCCGCAACGGCAAGCGCTCGGCGATCGTTTCCGTCAACGCCCAGATCACCCCCGGCGCCGACCGACCGGCGGTCCGGCGGGCCTTCCGGGTTCTGCGCCGGCTCGAGGAGCAAGCGGTCTGCGCCAGCTTCGGCCGCCGCTAGCCTCGAACCGATGGACCGCCGCCTCCTCGACCAGACGCTTGCCGCGGCCGGCGAGCCCGCCTACCGCTGCGGCCAGGTATGGGAGTGGATGGCGCGGGGAGCGCGCTCCTACGCGGAGATGACGAACCTGCCGGCGGCGCTGCGCGAGCGCCTGGCGGCGCAGGTGCCGCTCTCGACGCTCGCCGTCCAGGCCGAGGCGAAGTCCGACGACGGCACCGTCAAGACCCTCTTCCACACCGCGGACGGGCGGCCCCTGGAGGCGGTGCTGATGCGCTACCGGGACGGCCGTCGCTCGGTCTGCCTCTCCTCGCAATCGGGCTGCCCGCTGACCTGCACCTTCTGCGCCACCGGCCAGATGAAGTTCGCTCGCAACCTCGAGGTCGACGAGATCCTCGACCAGGCGCTGCACTTCCGCCGCACCGAAGCAATCGACCACGTCGTCTTCATGGGGATGGGCGAGCCGACGATGAACGTCGACAGCGTGCTCGCCGCCTGCGAGCTGCTGCCCGACCTCGGAGTCACCCACCGCCGCACCGCCATCTCCACCGTCGGCTGGGTGCCGGGGATCGACCGCCTGGCCGAGTGCGAGATGCCGCTCGGCCTCGCCCTCTCGCTGCACGCCCCCAACGACGGGCTGCGCTCGCAGATCATGCCTGTCAACGAGCGCTACCCGATCTCCGAGGTGCTGGCCGCCTGCGACCGCTACCGCGCCGCGCGCCGGCGCAAGATCTTCGTCGAGTACGTGATGCTCGACGGCGTCAACGACCTGCCCGAGCACGCCCGCGAGCTGGCCGCGCTGCTCGACCCGCGCGGCTACAAGGTCAACCTCATCCCCTACAACCCGACCGGCGCCTACGACGGCTCCCCGCCGGATCGGATCGAGCGCTTCCGCGCGATCCTCGCCGAGCACCGGATCCCGGCCACGGTCCGCCTCACCCGCGGCCGCGACATCGCCGCCGCCTGCGGCCAACTTGCCGCCTCTGCCGCCTAAGTCGGCGTTTCGCCACGAACTCGATGCAGAAATTTTGCAATAGCGTCTTGTTCTGTTACAGACAAAGAATTACGTTAGGCTCATGCAGACGATGGAGCTCGACCCGAACGACAAGAGGATCGATGACCTGAACAGCCGGATGGCTGAAGGCTTCCAACTGGTCCACCGGGAGGTCGACGGTCTCGACAAGCGGATGACCGAAGGCTTCCAACGGGTCGACCAGAAATTCGCCGAGGTCGATACTCGGATGGCCGAGGGCTTCAAGCGCGTCGACCGAAGGTTCGAGGCGGTGGAGGCCCGGATGACCGAGGGCTTCAAGCGCGTCGACCGAAAGTTCGCCGAGGTCGACACTCGGATGACCGAGGGCTTCAAGCGGGTCGACCAGATGTTCGCAGAGGTGGACGGCCGGATGGTCGACGGCTTCAAGCGCGTCGACCGAAAGTTCGCAGAGGTGGAGGCCCGGATGGCCGAGGGCTTCAAGCGCGTCGATGGGGAAATCGACCGCCTTGACGGAGATATCCGCGAACTTCGCCGGGACATCAACGATCTCCGCCACGAGACCGGTGAGCGGTTCGACGCCATGCACCGGACGATGATGCGCGGCTTCTTCGCCCTCGGGGGGATCACGGTGACCCTGTTCGTCGCGCTCGCCGGGCTCCAGGGCTTCTAGCCCCGCAAGAGACTGGCCAGTCAGCCAGTTACGATGCCGGGCATGGCCACGGTCGACACCGCCGTCCCGGTTGCCCGCCCGCCGGAGATGTCCGGCAACCCGCTGCGGCGGGTCTTCGGCGACCTCTGGGACGAGTGGCGGGGGAGGGGGAAGTTCCCGCCCGGGCACGTCGACTTCAGCTGGGCGCGGACGCACCAGATCGCCCACGACCCGCTGCCGTTGCTGCTCTCCGCCTACGAAGAGTTCGGACCGATCTTCAGCCTGCGGCTGCTGCACTCGCGGGTCGTCTTCATGCTCGGGCCCGAGGCCAACCATTTCGTCACCGTCGGCCATCCGGAGAATTTCCACTGGCGCGAGTCGAGCTTCGGCGACCTGATCCCGCTGCTCGGCGACGGCCTGCTGACCGTGGACGAGGATTACCACGACCGGGCGCGGGCGATCATGATGCCCGCCTTCCACCGCGAGCAGGTGGCGGCGGCGACCGAGGCGATGACGCTCGAGGCCGACGCCGCGATCGCGGCGCTGCCGCTCGGTGAGGTGGTCGACGTCTACGAGTGGATGCGGAACCTGGCGATGCGGATCGCGATGCGGGCGCTGCTCGGGCTCGACCCCGACGAGGCCGGCAAGGGCGCCGCCGCGGCCGCACACTTCGAGCGCGCGCTCGGCTACTACGGCATCGACTTCCACCTGCGGCTGGCTCGGGGTCCGGGCTCGCCGTGGCGCAAGCTGGTCGCCTCGCGCAAGGTCCTCGACGAGATCGTCTTCGGCGAGATCGCCCGCCGCCGCGCCCATCCCGATCCCGGGCGCCGGGACATCCTCAGCCTCCTGGTCACGGCCCGCGGCGCCGGCGGCGAGGAATTCACCGACACCGAGATCCGCGATCAGGTGATGACGCTGATGTTCGCCGGCCACGACACCTCGACCTCGACCCTGACCTTCATGCTCTTCGAGCTCGCCCGCCACCCCGAGGTGGTGGGGCGCCTGCACGAGGAGCAGGACCGGGTGCTTGGCGGCGAGAGTCCGACGGCGCTCCAGCTGGAAAAGGAGATGCCCTACCTGGAGATGGTCCTCGACGAGGTCCTGCGGCTCTACCCGCCGGCCTGGATCGGCCCGCGGCGGGCGATCCGCGAGTACGAGTTCGGCGGCTGCAGCGTTCCCCGCGGCGCTTACGTCAACTACTGCTCCTGGGCCAGCCACCGCCTGCCCGAGGTCTTTCCCGAGCCCGAGGCGTTCATCCCCGAGCGCTTCGCCCGCGAGCGCAAGGCGGCGCTGCCGCGCGGCGCCTACGTCCCCTTCGGCGGCGGCTCGCGGATCTGCATCGGCAAGCGCTTCGGCCAGACCGAGGTGAAGCTGGTGGCGACGAAGCTGCTGCAGCGCCTGCACGCGGAGGCACTCCCCGGACGGACGATGACGATCCGCCAGATGCCGACGCTCTCGCCGCGCGGCGGTCTGAAGATGCGGATTAAGGAACGGGCGTCATGATTCCCCGCCGTGCTTCCCATCGCCGCAGGTGAGACCTGGTTCGCCGTCTTCGGCGGCCTGATCCCGATCATCGGCCTCGGCCTGATCGGCTACATCATCTACCGCGCCGTCCAGGACCCGGACAGCAAGGACGAAGAGAAGTAGCGCTCCTTTAGGCGGGGTCAGCAGGGGGCTGAACGGCTTGTACCTTTTCGAGCGCGAGGCCGGCGAAAGTCGGCCGCGCGAGCGAAAAGGTTGAGTGAAGCCCCCTGCTGACCCCGCCCCACACCAACGCGCTACTTGATGAAGAGCATCTCCTCGTACTTCGGCAGCGGCCAGAGGTCGTCGGCGACGACCTTCTCCAGCCTGTCGGCCGCGTCGCGGACGGCCGCCATCGCCGTCAGCTGGTTGTCGCGGGCGTAGACCGCCATCTCCAGCCCCTGGAGGCCGGGGTCGCCGTTCGCCGCTTCCAGCTCGCCGAGGGCGGCGACCAGCTCGTCGACCAGACCACGGACCTCGCCCTCGACCGCGGAGACGCCCGACTCGCCGATCAGGGCGAGGTGGCGCAGGGCGGCCGGCAGGATCATCGTCTTGGCGATCGCGAAGGCGGTCTCCGCCTCGATGTTGGCCCGCAGCCAGTACTGCTCGACCCAGACCTCGAAGCGCGAGTCGAGCTCCCGCTTCGAGAGCACGTTGTAGTTCTCGAAGGTGCGGATGGTCTGGTCGGAGATCACCTCGGGCAGCGCGTCGGGCGTCGTGCGCAGGTTTTTCAGCCCGCGCCGCTCGGCCTCCCGGTGCCACTCCTCGGAGTAGTTGTCGCCGCCGAAGCAGATCACCTTGTTGGCGAGGTAGCTCTCTTTGACCAGCTCGATCACGGCCTTCGGCATCTGCTCGCCGCCGTCGAGCCTCGCCTGCAGCTTGCCGGACAGCTCGTCGATCGCCTCGGCCGCGATCGTGTTCAGGACCGTGTTCGGGAAGGCGAGCGACATGCTCGACCCCAGCGCCCGGAACTCGAATTTGTTGCCGGTGAAGGCGAACGGCGAGGTCCGGTTGCGATCGCCGCCGTGCATCGGCAGCGGCGGCAGCACCTGCGCACCGAGGTCGAGGAAGGAGGCCGGCGTGTTCGGGTCCCCTTCGCCGGTCGCGATCGCCTCGAAGACTTTTTCGAGCTCGCCGCCGAGGAAGATCGAGATGATCGCCGGCGGCGCCTCGTTGGCGCCGAGGCGGTGATCCTGGCCGATGTTGGCGACCGAGGCCCGCAGCAGCCCCTGGTGCTTGTTGACCGCCTGGATCACCGCGGTGCAGAAGAACAGGAAGTGGATGTTGTCGGCCGGCGTGTCGCCCGGGTTCAGCAGGTTGGCGCCGGTATCGGTCCCCATCGACCAGTTGTTGTGCTTGCCCGAGCCGTTGACCCCGGCGAACGGCTTCTCGTGCAGGAGGCAGATCAGCCCATAGCGGCGGGCGACGTTTTCCAGCGTCTGCATCAGCAGCTGCTGGTGGTCGGAGCCGACGTTGGAGTTCTCGAAGATCGGCGCGATCTCGTACTGGGCCGGCGCCACCTCGTTGTGGCGGGTCTTGACCGGGATCCCGAGCTTGCGCATCTCCAGCTCGGACTCGAGCATGAAGGCGAGCACCCGCTCGGGGATCGAGCCGAAGTAGTGGTCGTCGAGCTCGTGGCCCTTCGGCGGCTTGGCGCCGAACAGGGTGCGACCGGTGGCGATCAGGTCGGGCCGCTCGAAGAAGTACTGCTCGTCGATCAGGAAGTACTCCTGCTCGGGCCCGACGGTGGTGAAGACGCGCTTGGTCTCGCTGTCGCCGAGCAGACCCAGCGCCTTGACCGCGGCGCGCGAGAGGGCGTCCATCGAGCGCAGCAGCGGGATCTTCGCGTCGAGTGCCTCGCCGGTCCAGGAGGCGAAGGCGGTCGGGATGCAGAGCAGCGAGCCGTTCGGGTTCTCGAGGATGAAGGCGGGGCTGGTCGGGTCCCAGGCGGTGTAGCCGCGCGCCTCGAAGGTGGCGCGGACGCCGCCGGTGGGGAAGGAGGAGGCGTCGGGCTCGCCCTGGATCAGCTCTTTGCCCGAGAAGCCGGCCAGGGCGCGACCCTCGCCGCCCGCGGGCTCGAAGAAGGAGTCGTGCTTCTCGGCGGTGGAGCCGGTCAGCGGCTGGAAGACGTGGGTGAAGTGGGTGGCGCCCTTCTCCAGCGCCCAGTCCTTCATCGCCGAGGCGACCGCGTCGGCGGTGGCGGCGTCGATCGCCTCGCCCTTCTCCAGCGCGTCCTTCAGCTTCTCGAAGACGTCGCCGGGCAGGCGTTCGCGCTGCACGGAGACCGAGAAGACGTTGGCGCCGAAGGCGTCGTTCTCGGGCTGGGTCAGGTCAAGCGCGCCGAGGGACTCCCCGTTGGAGCTCCACTGCGCTGCGGTCACGTTCTGCTGGCGGATGCGGGTCATCGCTCTGGTTGTCCCCTCGCTTTGGCGTCGCGCCCGGTCGGCAGGCGCGGTCGGTTACCGGTCACTTCCCTCGAAAGAGCCAAAAAATCCTAATGGCAGTGGCTCGAAGATGCCTTTGTACTCGGGTACAAGGATCGCCGAGAGGGCTTATACCGCCTGTCGGCAGCCGTCAGTTGGGCACGGCGCGCAGCAGGCCAAGCGGGTGGCGCAGGCGGAATCCACCGGTCGAACGCATCTCATCGCTCCAGCCGGGGCCGTGCCCGTCGCCTTCGGTCGTCATCGACGTGTCCCAGCGCAATCCGGCGATCACGGCGAAGACGTGCTCGCGGTTGGCGTAGATCCGCACCCAGCTTCCCGGGCCGCCGCCGCCCCAGCGCATGAAGCCGCGCGAGTCGAGCGGCGATTCGAGCAGGCCGGCGGCGTGCATCACGTAGCTGACCGAACCGGAGCAGTCATAGCCGCGGGAGCGCCAGTCGCGATGGCCGCCGCCCCAGCGGTAGGGCCGGTGGCGGATCCGGTTGGCTGCCTGGATCATCGCCCGCACGGCCGGCGGCGCCGAGGCCGGCGCAACCGCGCGCCCGCTCGGCAGCAGCTTCGCCTGCGGCGCCTCGGCCGCGACCCCGGGCGCGCACGCCAGCAGGCAAGCGCACGCTGCGAGCAGGATCGTCCCCCGTCCAACCATGAAAGACGGATATCGGCAGAACCGCCGCTGAACTCAAGCGGTGATGTGGTCATCCTGATCAACTTTTGATTAGCAAAAGAGAGGGGTCGGAAAGCATGGCTCTGGAAAGTTTCCTACGCTGGCGCTAGCGGCGGTCCGTTCTGCGTCGGCTGTGTTTTTGACGTCGCTCTACGTCCTCGGACCGGTCGCCACGCTGATCGTGGTGGCGATCGTGTACGTGTTGGAGCGTGGCCCGATCATCGGCTCGCGCTGGATCGACTTCCTGCAGAAGCTGCGCGACTTCCGCGCCGGCGGCTGAGTGGAACCCGCTTTCCGGGCTACTGACCGAACTGCGGGTTGCGGCTGTAGCCTTCGGCCGCCCCCGACCTGAGGAGTTCCAAGCCAAATGTTCGTTTCCAAGGCCGCCGTCGTCGGCGGCGGCACCATGGGCGGTGAGATCGCGCAGGCGATCGCCGCCGCCGACATCCCCGTCGTCGTCAAGGACATCGACCAGGAGTTCGTCGACGCCGCGGTCGAGAAGGCGCGCGCGGTCACCGAGGGCCAGCTCGCCCGCCTGGTCAAGAAGGAGAAGCTGAGCCAGGAGCAGGCCGACGCCCGCCTCGCCGAGGTGATGGGCCTGATCGTCGGCGCCACCACCTACGAGGAGTTCGGCGACGTCGACTTCGTCGTCGAGGCCGTCCCGGAGCGGATGGAGATCAAGCAGGCCGTCTTCCGCGAGCTCGACGCCGCGACTCCCGGCCACGCGATCCTCGCCTCCAACACCTCCTCGCTCTCGATCACCGAGATGGGGGCCCAATTGGCGCTGCGGCCCGACAAGGTCGTCGGCTTCCACTTCTTCTACCCCGCTTCGGTGATGCCGCTGGTCGAGGTGATCGCCGGCGAGGACACCTCCGAGGAGACCGCCACCGTCGCCTACAACTTCGCCCAGGCGATCAAGAAGCAGCCGATCGTCTGCGGCGAGGTGCCGGGCTTCGTCGTCAACCGCATCCTGATGGCGACGATCGGCGAGATCTGGCGCGCCCAGGAGGAGCAGGGCCTCTCGTTGAAGGCGATCGACGAGGCGATCGCCGCCGCCAAGGTCGCCCCGATGGGTCCCTTCTTCCTCACCGACCTACTCGGCCTCGACACCGTGCTGCACGTCGCCGAGCACCTCGGCGAGTCCTACGGCGAGACCTTCTACGTGCACCAGGGCCTCAAGCAGCTGGTCGCTGAGGGCAAGCTCGGCGCCAAGTCCGGCGGCGAGGGCTTCTTCAAGGAGGGCGAGCAGAACGTCCCCGGCGAGGCCGAGCCCGACGCCGAGGAGCTGGTCGCGCTCTTCACCTGCCGGGCGCTGATCGAGGCCTGTCTGCTGGTCGAGGAGGGCGTCTGCTCGGTCCGTGACATCGACCTCGGGATGATGGCCGGCGCCGGCCTCGATCCCCGCAAAGGGCTGCTGCCGCCGTTCTGGAAAGCCGACGTCGAGGGGCTCGACGCGGTGCTGGAGCGGATGGAGGGATTGCAGGAGCGCCACGGCGACCGTTTCGCGCCGCCGGTGCTGCTGCGCCGGCTCGTCGCCCAGGGCAGGCTGGGGATGAAGGCCGGCCAGGGCTTCTACCCGTACCCGCAGCCCGACGAGGGCGACCAGGCCGAGACGGTGAAGCTGGAGACGCGTGGCGAGGTCGCGATCGCCTGGCTCGCCAACGCTCCGATGAACGCGGTCTCACCCGACGTGATCCGCGACCTGAAGACGGTCTGGGAGCGGGTCCTGGCGAACGACGGCGTCGGCGCGATGGTGGTCGCCTCCTCGGTCCCGGTCGTCTTCTCCGCCGGCGCCGACATCAAGGCCTTCACCCGCATGGACGAGGGCGGCGGCGAAGAGCTGATCCACACCGCTCACGCCCTGCTGCGCGATTTCGGCCAGGCGCGGGTGGCGACGATCGCCGCCGTCAACGCCCTTGCCTTCGGCGGCGGCTGCGAGCTGGCGATGGCCTGCGACGTGCGCATCGCCGCCGAGGCGGCAGTCTTCGGCCAGCCGGAGATCAAGCTGGGGATCATCCCCGGTTTCGGCGGCACCCAGCGCCTACCACGGCTGGTCGGTCCCAACAAGGCCCTGGAGATGAACCTGATCGGCGACGCGATCCTCGCCGGCGAGGCGCTCCAGTTCGGCCTCGCCAACCGCGTCGTCCCCGACCACGAGCTCTTCGAGACGGCCCTGATGTGGGGCCGCAAGCTCGCCGCCCAGGCGCCGGTCGCGCTCGAGCAGATCAAGCGGGTCTCCCACGCCGGTGACCTGGACGAGGGGATCGAGAAGGAGAAGGAGGGCTTCGCGAAGGTCTTCCTCTCCGAGGACGGCCGCGAGGGCATCTCAGCTTTCCTCCAGAAGCGCTGCGGGTCGCGGCGGAAGACGTCGATGTGGGCGACCGCCATGGGGTC
>DASSOC010000044.1:0-91968 GCA_035700965.1 Solirubrobacterales bacterium | reverse complement strand
TCGATCAGGTATCTGGGCATGCGCGTGATCGTACAGCGTAGGCCACGCTCGTCATAGCGCCGCCTCGTCGCGGCTACGCGGACTCTTCGGCGAGCTCGTCGAGCTCGTCCTCGAGCGCGGCGCCGGCGCTCGTCACGAGCGTCGGCTTCAGCCCCTTCGCGATCGTCTCGCGGGTGATCACGCACTTGGTGACGTCCTTGCGGGACGGCAGCTCGAACATCACGTCGAGCAGCGCGTTCTCGATGATCGAGCGGAGGCCGCGGGCGCCGGTCTCGCGCGCGAGCGCGTGGTCGGAGATCTCCCAGAGCGCGTCCTCGGTGAAGACGAGCTCGATCCCGTCGTAGTTGAAGAAGCGCTGGTACTGCTTCGCGAGCGCGTTCTTCGGCTCGGTCATGATCTTGACGAGATCTTCGCGCTGGAGCTGGTGCACGGCCGAGATCACCGGCAGCCGCCCGATGAACTCCGGGATCAGCCCGAAGTTGAGCAGGTCCTCCGGCATCACGTCCGCGAGCAGGTCGGCCGCCTCGGACGACTGCTTCGAGCGGATGTCCGCCGAGAAGCCGACGGCGTTCTTGCCGATCCGCTTGGCGATGATCTTGTCGAGCCCCGCGAACGCGCCGCCGCAGATGAAGAGGATGTTCGTCGTGTCGATCGAGAGGAACTCCTGGTGCGGGTGCTTGCGCCCGCCCTGCGGCGGCACCGACGCGACCGTCCCCTCGAGGATCTTCAGCAGCGCCTGCTGGACGCCCTCGCCCGACACGTCGCGCGTGATCGACGGGTTGTCCGCCTTGCGCGCGATCTTGTCGACCTCGTCGATGTAGATGATCCCGGTCTCGGCCTTCTTGATGTCGAAGTCGGCCGCCTGGATCAGCTTGAGGAGGATGTTCTCGACGTCCTCACCGACATAGCCGGCCTCGGTCAGCGCGGTCGCGTCGGCGATCGCGAAGGGGACGTTGAGGATCCGCGCCAGGGTCTGGGCGAGCAGCGTCTTGCCGCAGCCGGTCGGGCCCAGCATCATGATGTTCGACTTCTGCAGCTCGACGTCGACCTCGTCGGACTGGGCGATCTGGACCCGCTTGTAATGGTTGTAGACGGCGACCGAGAGGGCGCGCTTGGCGGCGTCCTGGCCGACCACGTACTCCTGCAGGACGTCGAAGATCTCCTGCGGTTTCGGCAGGTTCTCCAGCTCGAAGACCGGCGGCGCCGTCAGCTCCTCGTCGATGATCTCGTTGCAGAGGTCGATGCACTCGTCGCAGATGTAGACGCCGGGGCCGGCGATCAGCTTTTTGACCTGGCGCTGCGACTTGCCGCAGAAGCTGCAGAGAAGCTGCTCGTTCGAGTCTGAAGGACGTGCCAGCGGAATCCCCTCCTAGCGGGACGATCTCTTGCCTCCGGCGACTCCCAAAGCTTAGACGGGGAGCGGCACCGGTTCGTGAGGGTCGTTTACGGCATCGGCGCGGCGGTCCCTGCACATGAGCGCAGGCTTGCGTGGCGCTACCGTGAGCGGGTGGCAGCCGAGCTGGAGATCGCGCCGATCCGCCCCGAGGAGCTCGACGATCTGCTGCCGCTGATCGGCGCCTACCAGCGCTTCTACGAGGTCGAGGAGATCGACGAGGAGCGCAACCGCGCCTTCTTCCGGCGCTTCCTCGCCCCCAGCGAGGACGGGTTGCTGCTGGGGGCGCGGCGGCACGGGCGCCTGGTCGGCTACGCCTGCCTCTACTGGCACTTCAGCTCGCTCGAGGCGTGCGAGAGCGTGCTGATGAACGACCTCTTCGTCACCGAGGAGGCGCGTGGCGAGGGCGTCGGACGGGCGCTGATCGAGGCGAGCGTCGAAGTCGCCCGCGACCGCGGCGCTTCCCTCGTCGAGTGGTCGACCGCCGCCGACAACCACACCGCGCAGCGCCTCTACGACTCCACCGGCGCCGAGCGCGAGGGGTGGATCGGCTACGAGCTGCGGCTATGACCGAGTTCCGGCTGGACCCCGTGGACCGGGACGATCCGGAGGTGCGGAGGCTGTATGCGGACTTCGTCCGCGAGGCCGACGGGCCGCTCGTGTACGACCGCGAGGGTGCCGGGGTCGACCTCGACGCCGAGATCGCGAAAGGACCGCCGCCCGACCTGACCCCGCCGCACGGCGTCCTGCTGCTGGCGCGGGTGGACGCGGAGCCCGCCGGGCTCGGCGGCGTTCGCCACCTCGATACCGAGATCGCCGAGGTGAAGAGCATGTACGTAGCACCGGCCTTCCGCGGCAGCGGGCTGGGGCGGCAGATCCTCGCCCGGCTCGACGAGATCGCGCTCGAGCACGGCTGCCGGGCGGTCCGCCTCGACACCTCCGACTACCTCACCCCCGCCGTCGGCCTCTACCGCGCCGCCGGCTACCGGGAGGTGCCCGCCTACAACGAGAACCCCAAAGCCGACCTCTGGTTCGAACGCCGCCTCCCAGTTCAGGAGTAACGGTCCCAGCGTCGCAGCTCGGGTTCGGGGTTGACCGCGGCGCCGTGGACGTGGATCTCGAAGTGGAGGTGGCAGCCGAGGCCGCGGGCGTTGCCGGTTTCGCCGACCGAGCCGACCCGCTCCCCCTCCCACACCCGCTCGCCCTTGTGGACGCGGGCGGGACGCACCATGTGCGCGTAGAAATAGCTGCGCTGCTCGCCTTCGCCGTGGACCAGCAGGTAGTTGCCGTAGAGGACCGGGTCGTAGCCCTGTTGCAGCACCCGGCCGTTGCGCACCGCCACCAGCGGCGTCCAGCAGGCCGCGGTGATGTCGAACCCTTCGTGGATGCGACCGCCGACGCGCGGCGCGTGGTACGCCCCCACCGCCCCCCGCGTCCCGTGCGGCCCCTGGACCGGGAAGACGTGCCCGTAGTAGGGGAGGCCGCCGTCGCGGCTGGCGATCTCGGCCGAGGCGGGCGGTGCGGCAAGCGCCGCCAGGGTCAGGGCTAGAGCGGCGGCGCGCTTCAGTGGTGCTCGATCACGCGGTCGACGATGCTGTACTCCTTCGCCTCCTGCGCGCTCATGAAGTAGTCCCGCTCGGTGTCTTTGGTGACCTTGTCGAACGGCTGGCCGGTGTGGCGGGAGATGATCTCGTCGAGGCGGCGGCGGACGTCGATGATCTCTTTGGCGTGGATCTCGATGTCGGTCGCCTGGCCCTGGAAGCCGGCGGAGACCTGGTGGATGAGGATCTTCGAGTTGGGCAGCGCCATCCGCTTCCCCTCGGTGCCGCCGCAGAGCAGCAGCGCCCCCATGCTCATCGCCACGCCGACGCAGATCGTCTGCACGTCGGGTTTGATGAACTGCATCGTGTCGTAGATCGCCAGTCCCGCGTACACCGAGCCGCCGGGCGAGTTGATGTAGAGGCTGACGTCCTTGTCGGGATCCTCGGACTCCAGGTGCAGCAGCTGGGCGACGATCAGGTTGGCGATGTCGTCGGTCACCGGCGTGCCGAGGAAGACGATCCGCTCGCCGAGCAGGCGCGAGTAGATGTCGAAGGCGCGCTCGCCGCGCGAGGTCTGCTCGACCACCATCGGGACCAGGGGGCTCATGCCGCGCACTCTATAGAGAGGGTTCGGCGGGTGGTCACTTCGACACAGGATGGTGCGCTGAAGTGACCGCTACTCGCTGCCCGGGGTCCAGAGCCCGGTGGCTTTCGCGCCTTTCTCACCCTCCGGCGCCAGCAGTTTCTCGCGCGCCTCCGCTTTCTCTTTGCGCGCGTCGGCCTCCTCTTTGGGAATCGGCTTGGCCGCCTCGGCGACGAGGTCGATCGCCTTGCGGGCGCGGATGTCCTCGCGGACCATCGCGTCGCGACCGCTCTTGCGCAGGCGCTCCAGCAGCTTCTCCGGCGTCGTCCGTTCGTGCTCGGCGCTGTGCTCCAGCGCCTCGACCATTTCCTCGTCGGAGACCTCGATCCCCTCCGCCTCGGCGATCGCCGTCACCACCGCCTCGCGCTGCAGCTCCTTTTCGGCGTCGGGCTTCGTCTCCTCGATCAGCCCGTCGCGGTCTTTCCCCTGCATCTGCAGGAAGGCGGCGGGGTCCATGCCGCGCCCGGCCAGCTGCCGTTCCATCCGCTCCCAGCGTTCGCCGGCCCGTGCCCTGGCCAGCTCGTCGGGAACCTCCACGCTCGCCTCCTCGACCGCAGCGTCGATCGCCGCGATCCGGAAGTCTTCCTCGGCCCGGCTGCCGAGCGCAGCACCGACTTTCTCGCGGATGTCGGCCCGCAGCTCCTCCAGCGTGTCGAACTCGGATGCGTCGGCGGCGAAGTCGTCGTCGAGCTCGGGCAGGATCTTCTCCCGCACCTCTTTCACCTTGACCTTGAAGACCGCGGCCTCGCCGGCCAGCTGCTCGGCCTGGTAGTCGGCCGGGAAGGTGACCTTCACCTCGCGCTCCTCCCCCGCCTTCGCGCCGACCAGCTGCTCCTCGAACCCCTCGATCAGCTGGCCGGAACCGAGCGCCAGCAGGTAGTCCTCGGCCATCCCGCCCTCGAAGGCGGAGCCGTCGACGAAGCCCTCGAAGTCGATCAGGATCGAGTCGCCTTCCGCGGCGGCGCGCTCGACCTGCTCCAGCCGCGCGAAGCCCTCGCGGATCCGCTCGACCTCGGTATCGACGATTTCGTCGGGGACCTCTTTCTCCTCCTTGCCGACCTCGAGCCCCTTGTAAGTGCCGAGCTTGGCCGCCGGCCGAACACCGACCGTGAACTTGAACTCCAGCGGCTGTCCCTGCTCCTCGGGGGCGGAGACGACCTCGATGTCGGGATCGCCGATCGCGGCAACCCCCGAGTCGAAGAGGGCGAGTTCGTACCACTCCGGCAGCCCCTCCCGGATCGCGTCCTGCAGGACGGTGCCGAAGCCGATCCGCTGGATCACCAGCGACGGCGGCGCCTTGCCGGCCCGAAAACCAGGCAGCCGCATCTCCTTCGCCAGGGCGCGGGCGGCGCGGGCGGTCGCCTTCTCCAGGTCGGCGGCGGCAACCTCGACCTGGACCTCGGCGCGGGAGTTGGGAAGCTCTTTGACGGTGGTCTTCATCGGACGGGTGACCCTAGAGGAATAAACCCCATGGCCTCACTCCGCTGTTCCTTTTGCCCGTATGGCAAGCAAAAGGAACAGTTAATCGTGGTGGGCGAGCATTGTTCGCAGGGCGACGGCGAAATCGATCGCGAAGGCGAGGCCGCGGCCTAGCGGCCCCGTCACCAGCCAGGCCCGAACGTTGTCAAGTGGCGACATGGAACTCCTGCCGACCCTCGAGGATCTGCCGCTCGAGCCGCTCGCCCTGCCCCGCCGCCACCGCCCGCTGAGCCCGCGCCGGGTCGAGCTCGACGCCGTGCTCGAAGGCCAGGTCGAGCAGGCGCTGCTTCTCGATCCCCTCGCGCGCCGCCTCGAAGAAGAACCAGGCCAAAAGCCCCAGGCCGAGGAAGGTGCCCTCGACCATCATCACCACCCCGGCCACGCTCTGATCGGTCAGCGGGCTGATCCCCCATTCGTGCTCGCCCTTGGCGTAGACGTGGTAGAGCACGGTCCCCGACCACATCAGCACGTTGCCGAGGATCACCCCGGCGAAGCGGACGGCGACCACGTAGACCACCTTCCAGCCGGCCGTGAACCACTGCGGCTTCGGCAGCGGCCCGAAGACCGGCATCCACATCATGCAGCCGAAGAAGATGAAGGTCGCGTGCTCGAGCGCGTGCACCGGCGCACCCCCGTAGGCGGCGTCGTACAGCGCCGGGATATGCCACATGTAGAAGTTGACGATCCAGAGCGGAAAGGCGATGAGCGGGTGGGTGAGGAACCGCAGCCGGTCGAACAAGCGGATCGCGAGCACCGGCTGCAGCAGCGGTCCGGTCAGCCCCAGCACCAGCAGCAGGGAGGCGATGTCGCCGAGCAGCAGGTGCTCGACCATGTGGGCGATCACCAGCTCCTCGGCCGCGTCGCCGAGCGGCGTCACCAGGGTCGCCGCGATCGTCAGCAGCCCGGCGGCGAAGCAGATCTGACGCCAGATCGGCACCGGCCGGCCCCGCTCGGCCAGCGTCGTCGCCCGTTTCGCGTACAGCCCGGCCGCGATCAGGAGCGGCGCCAGCTCGATCGGTGCGAAGACGCCGGTCAGATGCGCGAGCGGCAGGATCATCGATTTCAGCGTAGCCCGCTGCTAGCTTGGCAGCGCCCGTGAGCTCCATCTACGACCGCTTTCCCCCGATCGGGAGCTACGGCTTCCTCTCCGATTGCCACACCGCCGCGCTGGTCTCGTTCGCCGGCAACGTCGAGTGGCTCTGCTGCCCGCGCTTCGACTCCCCCAGCGTCTTCGCCGCCCTCCTCGACCGCGGCGCCGGCCACATGTCGATGCGCCCGAAGGGAGTGATCGTCCCGATCAGCCGCCGCTACTCACCGGGAACGCTGGTGATCGAGACGACCTGGGTGACCGACACCGGCTGGGCGGTCGTCAAGGACGCGCTGACGATCGCCGACTGGGCACCGCCCCGCGGCGACCGAGCGCACAAGCGGGGCCGCCCGGATACCGAACACGAGTCCGACAACTCGCTGTTGCGGACGATCACCTGCATCGACGGCATGGTCGAGATGGAGATGGAGTGCCTGCCCCGCTTCGGCTATGGCGCCGAAGCGGCAGGCTGGAGCGGCGGCGAGCTCGGCGAAGCGGCGGCGACGGCCGCTGACGGCACCGAGCTGCTGCTGACCAGCGACTTCGAACTCGAACTCGCCGACGGCGCCGCCCGCGGGCGGGTCATCCTGCACGAAGACCAGGCGGCCTTCTGCGCCGTGACCTGGGGCGACGGCGGGCTCGGCGGCCCCCGCAGCGCCCCCGAGGCGCTGGAGCGGATCGACTCGACCGAAGAGTTCTGGCGCGAATGGCTGCGCGACGGCAGGTTCCCCGACCACCCGTGGCGGATCCACCTGCAGCGCTCGGCGCTCGTCCTCAAGGGGCTCACCTACACCCCGACCGGGGCGATCGTCGCCGCCCCCACCACCTCGCTGCCGGAGACGCCGGGCGGCGAACGCAACTGGGACTACCGCTTCAGCTGGATCCGCGACTCGACCTTCAGCCTCTGGGCCCTGCACACGCTCGGCTTCGACCGCGAGGCGCGCGACTTCATGCGCTTCATCGTCGACGTCTGCCGCGACCGACCCGACCTGCAGATCATGTACGGGATCGGCCACGAGCGCGAGCTCGAGGAGAAGACGCTCGACCATCTCTCCGGCTATGGGGGCGCGAAACCGGTGCGGATCGGCAACGGCGCCTACGACCAGCGCCAGAACGACGTCTGGGGGTCCCTGCTCGACTCCATCTACATCCACGAAAAAGCGCTGCGCGGAGCGGGCACCAAAGCCGACCGCGAGCTGATCCGCTACCAGGTGGAAGCGGCGATCGCGGCATGGCCGCATCCCGACCAGGGGATCTGGGAGTCCCGCGGCGAGCCCCGGCACTACGTCTCCTCGAAGCTGATGATCTGGGTCGCCGTCGACCGCGGGGCGCGACTGGCGCGGAGCCTCGGAAACGACGAGGTCGCCGCCGAATGGGAGGCAAAGGCCGAGGAGATCAGGACCGAGGTGCTCGAACGCGGCGTCCGCGACGGCATCTTCCGCCAGCACTACGAGACCGACGCCCTCGACGCCTCGCTGCTCCTGATCCCGCTCTTCCGCTTCCTACCGCCCGACGACCCGCGGGTGCGCGACACCGTCACCGCGATCGCCGCCGAGCTGACCGAACACGGCCTCGTCTGCCGCTACAAGGTCGAAGAGACCGACGACGGGCTGCAGGGCAAGGAGGGAACCTTCCTGATCTGCTCCTTCTGGCTGGTCTCGGCGCTTTCGGAGATCGGCGAGCGGCGGCGGGCGCGCGAGCTCTGCGAGCGCCTGCTCGAGGCGGCGGGCTGGCTCGATCTCTACGCCGAGGAGCTGGAGGCGGAATCGGGTCGCCACCTCGGCAACTTCCCCCAGGCCTTCACCCACCTGGCGCTGATCAACGCGGTCTCCCACGTGATCGCCGACGAGCAGCGCGCCGACGGCGGCTACACCGCCGTCTTCACCGAGATGGGCGGCGTCCGCGAGGACGCCTGAGGCGCGCCGGCGCAAGATCGTTCGCAGACGACGGGTTGCACAGACAAGACGTCTACCCCGCTCCCTATAGTCGCGGGGGTCATGGCACCTCTCGACCGACCTGGAGACGATGACCTGCTGGTCGCCTTCCGTCACCCGCCGCGCGATGCATTCTGCGGCTGGCGGCGGACGGGAAGAAAGAAGCCCGCGTGAGTATGCCGCGGTGCTGCGCACCCCTCTCAGCAAGTCGGCTACCGCGTTCGGGTTTCGGTCGGGAAACGCGCCGTGAAGTCAGTTGAAATGAGTTGAAGCATGGAGGGGCGTGAAGATGAGAGACGAGACCAGGACGACCTGGGCGGAAGACGAGACGATGGAGTCGACGGTGCTGCGACAGCTGCTCGACCTGCACCCGACGCGGCTGACGCTGGAGGAGCTGGCCCGCGAAGTCGCCGGCAACGGCGGCAGCTTCGCCGAGCGCGACGCGGTCGAGCGGGCGGTCAGGGAGCTGACCGGAGTCGGCCTCCTGCACCGGGGCGAAGAGTTCCTCAGCCCCACCCGGGCGGCGCTGCGGTTCAGCGAGCTGCTGGACGGGTGACCACGTGGTCGAAGGGCGTGCGCAGCCGTGCCCGCAGCTCCTGAGCTGCCTGCGCGGCCGCCTCGTCCTCGCCACCGGCGCTGACCAGCACCACCCGCGAGGCGGGGAAGCTGCCGAGCTGGTCTTCGACCGCCTGGACGATGTCCTCGTCGCCGACCCGGGCCTCGGCCTCCACTCCGGCCGCCGCGAGCGCCGCGACGCTGAGGACCAGGCGCTGCTGTGCCTCGCGCCGCGCCTGCTCAACGTCTGAGGCCCAGCGATCGAGGAAGCCGACGTGGGCGGGTGCGAGCACCATCACGGCAGCTTCCCCTTCGTCGTCCTGAACCAGAGTTGCGACCCGCTCCACCGCCTCCGGATCCTCGAGGCGGTCGGCGAGCACGATCAGCGCCCGGGCGGCGTCAGCCTCGGCGGGCGGCGGGCCGATCGCCCCTCGGGGGCGCTGACGAACGGCGTAGAAGACGATCCCGACGGCGACGAGGGCGCCGAACCCGACACCGGTCCCGGGGCCGCCGAGGTAAAAGGCAACGGCGATCGGGACGGCGATCGCGGCGACTACGAGAGGAAGCTTCCAGGGCTTCACCACCCAAGCTTCTCAAGCCGCGACCGCCGCCCTCGCCTCGATCAGGACCCCTTGCTGATCGATGCGGGCAGTGCGCTCTCAAGCGTTCCCATCTGCACGGACTCCACCTCCCTTTCCTCTCCCTCGATTCCCCAACCGCCGGTCCTGCGCGGTCTGCTCTAAACCAATTGAGCAATCTATACTTTAATTGGCTCCAGCAATCAAGGGCGGATCAGCAAAACTCGTCAATATTCGTAAAACGCGGGAGCGTTGTGAAAATCCTGATCGTCAGCGGGTAAAGTCTTGGTGTCGGCCAATAGCCCTGGAAACAAACCCGAAGGACGAAGGCCTTGTCGAAGACGAAGAAAAAAGACGGCGTCGAACAAATCGTCGCCAAAGCGTTCGCACACCCCCTGCGCGTGCAGATTCTGATCATTTTGAACGAGAAGATCGCGAGCCCGAACATGCTCGCCCAGCAGCTCGACCGAAGCCTCAATCTCGTCGCCTACCACGTTCGCGTGCTGGAGAAATACGACTGCATCGAGCTCGTTGACACCAAGCAGCGGCGCGGCGCCACCGAGCACTTCTACCGCGCCACCCGTCGCCAGTTCCTCACCGACAGCGAATGGTCGCGCCTGCCCGACAGCCTGCGGCCAGGGCTGTCCGGCGCGATGCTGAAGTCGGCCTTCGACGACGTCGAGGAGGCGCTCGACGCGGGCACCTTCGACGAGATCGACGACCGCCACCTGAGCCGGACGCCGATGGTCGTCGACCGGAAGGGCTGGGAAGACACCGCCACCCTTCTCGCCGGCACCCTCGAGCGTCTGTTCGAGATCCAGGCCGAGGCGAAGGCGAGGTTGGCCGACAGCAGCGAGGAGGGCGTGCTCTCCAAGGTCGTGATGCTCCACTTCAAGTCCCCCGCCGAGGCCGGCGAGGTGGCGGAGGAGGAGCCGGGGGCGAGCGCCTCCTAGTCGAATTCGGGTCGACCGGCGCCGCCCTCCCCTTGGCGGCGCCGGCGGCAGGGCGCTGCCGCAACGGCCCGTCGGCCGGGTCCGTCGGCGGCTGATTTTGGGTTCCGTCGGCGGCTGATTCGTTCTTCTTCCTTCCGGGAAAGGAACGGGTGTCGTGACCAATTCGAGGAGGAGAGGGGGCCCGCGGTGAGCAACGGGGAGAGCCAAAGCGGCACGATCGAAACCCGGATCCCGGCGCGATTGGACCGGCTGCCGTGGTCGCGCTTCCACTGGATGGTGATCATCGGGCTGGGGACCGTCTGGATCCTCGACGGCCTCGAGGTGACGATCGTCGGCAGCATCGGCGACCGGCTGACCGAAAAAGGCAGCGGCATCGTCCTCGACGCCAGCCAGATCGGCACCGCTGCGGCCTTCTACGTCGGCGGCGCCTGCCTCGGCGCCCTCTTCTTCGGCCAGCTCACCGACCGGCTCGGGCGCAAGAAGCTCTTCCTCGTCACCCTCGCGCTCTACATCGTCGCCACCGTCGCCACGGCTTTCTCCTGGACCGCCTGGTACTTCTACGCCGCCCGCTTCTTCACCGGCGCCGGCATCGGCGGCGAGTACGCAGCGATCAACTCGGCGATCGACGAGCTGATCCCCGCCCGGGTTCGCGGGCGCGTCGACCTGATCATCAACGGCAGCTACTGGGTCGGGGCAGCCGCCGGCGCCGTCGCCGCCGTAGCGCTGCTCGACACCACCCTCTTCGCCGCCGACGTCGGCTGGCGCCTCGCCTTCGGCATCGGCGCCCTGCTCGGGGTCGGCATCCTGATCGTCCGCCGCCACGTGCCCGAGAGCCCACGCTGGCTCTTCATCCACGGCCAGGAGGAGGAGGCCGAGCGGATCGTCGCCGACATCGAGCAGGGCGTGCAGGAGGAAACCGGACAGGAGCTCTCCGAACCCGATCGCTCGCTGACCGTCCACCAGCGCAAGCGGATCCCCTTCCGGGAGATCGCCGCCACCGCCTTCCGCAAGTACCCGCGGCGGACCGTCCTCGGTCTCTCCCTCTTCGTCGGCCAGGCCTTCCTCTACAACGCCATCACCTTCGACCTCGGCACCCTGCTCGGCGAATTCTTCGAAGTCGACTCCGGGACCATCCCCATCTACATCGCGATCTTCGCCGCCTCGAACTTCCTCGGCCCGCTGCTCCTCGGCCGCTTCTTCGACACCCTGGGCCGCAAACCGATGGTGACGGGGACCTACCTGATCTCCGCGATCCTGACCGCGGTCCTCGGCGTCCTCCTGCTCGGCAATGGCCTCACCACCTGGTCGTTCATGGCCTTCATCATCGCGATCTTCTTCTTCGCCTCGGCCGGCGCCAGCTCCGCCTACCTGACCGTCAGCGAGATCTTCCCGATGGAGACCAGAGCGCTCTCGATCGCCTTCTTCTACGCGGTCGGGACCGCGGCCGGCGGCATCGCCGGACCGCTGCTCTTCGGCCACCTGATCGCCAGCGGCAGCCAGGATCAGGTCGCGGTCGGCTTCTTCATCGGCGCCGTGGTGATGTCGCTCGGCGCCATCGCCGAGTTCCTCTTCGGCGTCCGCGCCGAGCAGCGGCAGCTCGAGGACGTGGCCGAGCCGCTCAGCGCGGAGGCGGTCGACGGCGCCGGCGGTGGCGGCGAACCGACCGCCCCCACCGCCCCCACCCCGGCCGAACGGCGCCGGCAGCGAGGCTGGTGGAGGCCCGGCCCCGGCCCGCTTGCCTCGGCCCGCGGGATGGGGGTCTCCGGGCCCCACCCGCCGGTGCCGCTGGAGAGCGAGGTCTCGATCATCGAGAACGCCCTGCGGGAGAAGGGCAGCGCCAACCGGCGGGAGCTGAGCCAGCGGGTCGGCGGCCGCTACTGGGGGCCCGGGCGCTTCGGCCAGGCGCTGCAGGAAGCCGTCTCCCGGGGCCGCGTCAAGCGCCTGCCGGGCGGCGAGTTCGCAGCGGCCGAGGGCCCGCGTGAGGAGGCTGGAACGACTACCGGCAACTAAACCGGGAGAGCTCAATTGGCGGTGCCGCTATCGTTGCCTCGACGGTGGGCTCGCCGTCGCGCTGCACAGCTTCGCACTGACGCTCTCAGGGCAGCGACGTTTGGTTGAGTATCGCCGCCTATTTCGATCGATCGATGCTGTGAAAAGCGAAGACACGCGCAAAGACCAGCCGACGCCAGGGCCCGGGGAGGGACTGACCAGCGAGCGCGCCCTCTGGGCCCGCTTCGTCAAAGACCGCGATCCGGCGATCCGCGAGGAGCTCGTCCGCCGCTACCTCCCCTTCGCGAAGAACCTGGCGCTGCGCTACCGCGGCGCCAGCGAGTCCTTCGACGACCTGCTCCAGGTCGCCAGCCTCGGGCTCGTCAACGCGATCGACCGCTTCGATCCCGATCGCGGCGCACCCTTCACCGCCTTTGCCTCGCCGACGATCCTCGGCGAGCTGAAGCGCCACTTCCGCGACCGGGTCTGGACGGTGCGGGTGCCGCGCGGGCTGCACGACCGCATGGCCGAAGTCGAGAAAGCGATCTCCGAGCTGACCGTGGAGCTGCAGCGCTCGCCTTCGGTGCCGGAGATCGCCGCGCGGCTCGAGGTCGACCCCACCGACGTGCTCGAGGTGCTGGAGGCCAACCACAACCGCCGGCCGCTCTCGCTCGACCGCCCCGTCGGCGGCGAGGACTCAGAAGAATCGCCCGCCTCTGAGTGGGTCGGCGACGAGGACGCGGGGTTCGAGCTGGTCGAGGACAAACTGGCCCTCGAGGGTGCCCTCCCCCATCTCGACGAGCGCGAGCGCCTCGTCCTGCAGCTGCGCTTCGTCGAGGACCTGACGCAGTCGCAGATCGCCGAGCGGATCGGCCATTCGCAGATGCACGTCAGCCGCATCCTCCGCCGCACGCTGGAGCGGATCCGCACCGAGGTGGCCGAGCAGAGCGCCGCCGCCGGCGAGACCGACTGAGCGCGGCGCTAGTTCTTCGAGAGCGAGGAGATGCCGACGACGAGGTACTCGCCTTCGTCGCCGTCCTCGACCCGCAGCTCGTCGGTCAGCTTCGCCAGCGAGCCGCCGACCTCGGGCAGCTCGAAGCTGGCCCTCAGGCGCTCGGCGCCGCCGTGGGTCATCGGCCCGACCTTGAGCTCGATGCCCTCGGGCAGCTCGGCGATGCTGAGGGCGACGTGGCCGTCGGTGAAGCCCTGCGGGGCGCGGGCGGAGATCGCGTCGCTGAGCAGCATCGTGTCGGAGAGGCGGTCGACGCTGATGTCCTGGCGCGCCGCCAGGGCCGAGAGGGCGCGGCTCAGCACCGGGCCGACGATCTCCGGCGGACCAACCCGGATGCGGGTCTCCTGGTCGGCGGCAACGGCGAACGTGGAGCCGGTTTTGGCCCCGTTTTCGCGCACCGCCAGCGGCACGTGCATGCGGATCTCGGTCCCCTTGTCGGCGCCGCCCTTGATCTCGAAGCTGCTGGAGAGGGCGGCGATCAGGGTCAGCCCGATCCGCAGGCTCTGCCGCTCTTCGACGTCGGGGCGCGGCCGGATGCCGCTGCCGTGGTCGCGGACTATCACCGTCAGCCCGTCGCCGTCGCCTTCGGCCTCGACCTCGAGCGGCCCCGGTTCCATCCCGGCATAGGCGTGGACGACGACGTTCATGCAGGCCTCCGTGACGACCGTCTTCAGGTCCGCCATCGAGGCTTCGTCCATCCCCAGCCGCTCGGCCAGGCCGGCGAGGGCGTGGCGCACCACGGCGACGTTCTCGGCGCGTGCCGGGAGGGACATCTGAAGCCCCGAGCGATCGTTGGTTGAGGTATTCAAAGTTGCAGCCTGCCCCCAGAGCCTCGAGGCTCGTCATCGGAGTCGCGAGCATAACCTGCTGCTGCGCATCAAGAGGTGCTTACCCCTGCTCGGTGGGGGCAAACCAGCTTGCTGGCGCCTCCAGCGCCTGCGGTAGGATCGGCGCCGTGACGCCCGTTCCCTTCGAGGTGAAGATCGGCGATCTCGAGCAAGGCGCGAGAACCATCTCCGTCCGCGGCGAGCTCGACCTGAGCACGGCGCCGGAGCTGGAGGGGCCGCTCAACGAGGCGCTGGAGAACGACGAGGGCTCGCTGCTGATCGACCTCTCCCAGTGCGAGTTCATCGACTCGACCGGGATCGCCCTGATCGTCCGCGCCTGGCAGCGCCTCGACAGCGGCGACAACGGCCGCGGGCTGGCGATCTGCAGCCAGAACGACCAGGTGCGACGGGTGCTCGAGATCACCGGCCTCGAGCTCTCGATACCCGTCCACACCAGCCGCGACGAGGCGCTTGCAGCAATCGCTTCCTGAATAGGAGGAAGAGCGGCTGGGTAGCCGGTCGACGATGCCTCCGCAGCCTCGCCGTCCGCGCCTGCCCAAAGAGCTGTTCGAGACCCGCAGCCATGCCTGGCAATCGCTCGGCCTCGGCGAGGAGCTGACCCCGCGCTTCTCCAAGCGCCAGCTGGGGGGCCTGCTGCTGGCGCTGGTGCTGCTGGCCGGCACCCTCGTCGTCTACTACCACCGCCGGGACATCGCGCCCGGCTACGGCCAGTGGGTGCGGGCGGGAACGGTGGTGGTGCTGATCGTGGTGGGGTCGTTCGCCACCCACTGGCTCTCCAGCGGCCTCACCCCGCGGCTCTACCGGCGGCTCGACCCGGCGACGGCCGGGACCGCCGGCTTCGTGATCCGCCTGCTGACGATGGCGGCGGTGGTGATCCTGGCGCTGCGGATCGCCGGCGTCACCGCCAGCACCCTGGCCGTCGGCGGCGCCTTCACCGCGGTCCTCCTCGGCCTCGCCGCCCAGCAGGCGCTGGGAGGAATCTTCGCCGGCATCGTCCTGCAGAGCACGCGCCCCTTCCGCGTCGGCGAACGGGTCCGGCTGGTCGGCGGTGCCCTCGCCGGCTCGCTCGAGGGGACCGTCTCCTCGCTTGGCCTCTTCTACACGACGCTGAGCCAGGGGGCCGACCGGCTGATGGTCCCCAACAACGTCCTCCTCAGCCTCGTCGTCGTGCCGCTGCGCGAGCCCGACAAGGTCGACGTGCGGGTCCGCTTCCCGCCCCAGGCGAGCCCGAAGCAGGTGGAGGAGCGGCTGCTGCGGACGATCGACGTCCCCACCCGCACCAAGCCCACCGTCACGCTCGAGGAACTCGACGCCGACGGCGTCGTCCTCCGCGTCACCGCCACCCCGCTGCGAGCCGAAGACGGCTCCCGCCTTGCCGACGAGGTGCTGGAGGCGCTGCGGCGCGAGGAACCGGCCGAGGCACCCTCTTAGTCACAGAAATTTTGCAAACCAGCGCGACTTTCTTTCGTTTCAGCGTGCCTTCCGGCGCAGACGATCCGTTACGTTAAGCTCATGGCGGCGATGATGCCGAGAGTGCACTGGAGCGACGAACGTCTCGACGACCTCAACAAGAAGGTCGACGACGGTTTCGCGTCTCGACGGAGACATACGTGAGCTGCGGAGCCAGGTAAGGGAGCTGAACGGTCGCTTCGACAGGCTGAACGATTCGATCAATGCTCGATTCGATGCCATGAACCGAAACCTGTTCGGGCTCGGCGTGGCGATCGTCGCCGCCCTGATCGGCGTCAACGCGTTCTGATCGCCAGAAGATCAGGATCGCTCGAACCGCGCCCCACCTAAAACCCGAACCGCTCTTCCGACCGTCGCAGCTTGTCTCCATCGTAGAAGTGTCGTGCCCACCACGATGCTGGCCGCGCGAGCCTGCAGGCAGCAACCAGCCAGATCGTGCCGAGAAGCAGAAACCCAAGAAAGAACGCTGCGCGATTTCCCTTGCTCCAGGTGATGCCGGCAGGAACTCCAACAACGCTCAGCAGGATGATCAGTACAAGTAGACGTTCAGGCAAGGCTGTGTTCCAAAGTTGAGTGTCACCCAAAGCTCAAGCGCCCCGTCCGACTTTGAACCCACCGGAGTGTGCCAAAAATCGGATACGGCGCCTGCGCGGTTGCGCCAGCGCCGGATCGCCCGACCAGCTTTGGTAGGAGGTTCAGGCGAAGATCAGGATCGCCACGTTGATCAGAATCGCCAGCGGCGTGCCGACGAGGGCCAGGGTGCGGAAGAACTTGGCGAAGCCGCCGCGGTAGCGGACGGCCTCGAAGAGGGTGAGGCCGACGACGTGGGAGAGGTTGGCGAGGGCGACGCCGATCGCGATCAGGATCGCGACCGCGGCCCAGCCGGTGTCGGTGGCGCTGTCGGCGGCGACCGCGGCGGCGAGGATCGCGACGATGATCGTGCCGACGATGCCGGCGACCATCCCGGCCAGGTCGGCACGGGTCATCCCCGGCACGTAGGCGCCGCCGCTGAATTCCTTTCCAGCGATGGGGTTGACGGTGCCGCGCCCCTTCCCCTCCACCTTGACCACGTGGTCGGGGCGCCCGTCGGCGTGTTCGACGAAGACCATCCGCAGCGGCAGGTCTATCTCCTCCTCGGCCCGCTCCAGCAGCCCGTTCTCGTACCACTCGGACTGCGACTCGCAGTGCTCGAAGATCATCACCTCGTCGGCGGGCGCTTTCAGCAGCGCGTCCTGCGCCGCCCGCACCGGATCGGAGTCGCCGACCTCCCCGCTCACGACGAGGTCGCGGCGGCGCAGCTCCCCGAGCAGCTGCTCGAGCCTCCCCTCGGCCAGCTGCCGCGGTTCGTCGACGTCGCCGAGCGTGTGCTCCAGGACGTTCGCCTCGACGGCGGGGACGACCACCCGCACCTCCAGCCCGTCTCCGTCTGAGCCGGCCTGGAGTTGCTCGATCGGCTCCGTGCCGTGGAGCTCATCGGTGACGACTGCGATCACTCGGTGGGGCATGGAGGGCCTCCTACTCGTCTTCGTGAATCTCCTGATCCGCTTCGCCGTAGGCGCTGTCGCTCGCCTCCTCGGGCTCGCCGGCGAGCTGTGCCGGAAAGCGACGCTGGTCGCCGTGGGAGGCGATGTCCTCGAGGTCCTCCTCGGCCAGCTCGAAACCCTCCGCGACTCCCTCGCCGCCCTCGATCCGCGGCTGCTCGGCCGGGTCGTCGGTGTCGGGCGGGATGTCGCCGCCGATGTGGGCAGCTTCCGCCGCGGCGGCGTCGGCTTCTTCCTCGGCGACCGGGTCGCGCTCTTCCTCGGGTCGCGTCTCTGCGCTCATGACGGCCGCCGCTCGCCCCAGATTCCAGTCGGGGTGTCGTCCTCGTTGTGGGGCTGGGGGCCGGGCTTCTCCGGCGGGGCCAGTTGCTCGTCGGCGCGCGGTTTCATCGCCACGTAAGCGAGGAAGGCGACGAACCCGAGGGCAAAGATGATCAGCGCGAAGATCGGTGACCAGGCGACCGCGATCAAGCCCAGGACGACGATCAGGACAATCGGTATGAAGTACATGCCCGGCGGTTACCCCTGCGGCGCAGGCACGAAACTCCAGGCCGACCCCACCGTCTCGTTTTCCTCGCTTCCACCAGCGGGTAGTCGCAGAGGTGCAAGCAAAGCGACCCGAAGGAGTGGAGATGGGGACTCAGGAGACCGGCCACGTCACCGGCACCAAGGACAAGGACTACAACGTCATCTGGTTCGTCGAGCAGTGCCTCAGCAACGTGCTGCGACTCGAGACCTACATCGAGGACGCCGAGCGCGAGGGCGACTCCGATCTCGCGGACTTCTTCCGCCGGGCGCAGGAGACGAGCCGCAAGGGCGCCGAGCAGGGCAAGGAGATGCTGCGCTCCCGCCTCTCGTCCTAGAGACGCGCCTGCTCCGAACTTATGGGGGCTATGACCCCCCTAAGTTCGGAGACGCGGCGTCAGGAGGCGGTGGCGGTGTTGCGGCCGACCATGAAGCCGGCGAGGGCACCGAGGGCCCCGCCGAGGCCGAGCAGCGTCGCCACCCGGACCGGGTCGCGCTTCAGCTTCGAGGCGGTGCCGTGGGCGCTGTGCTTTGCGGTTGCCTTGACCGCCTTGCGGGCGATGGTGCTCTTGATCGCTGACATGGTCAGCCTCTACCCGGCGCCCCCGCCGCTACACCCGCCCGCCCCCGGGCGGTGGAGAGCCCGCGGCGCAGGGCGAGCGCATTGGGCGGGGCGAATTCCTCCCAGTCGTTGTTGAAGTAGGCGAAGACCTCGCGGCGCGAGCGCCAGGCCGCGATCCGGCGCCGCCAGTGCTCGATCTCGGTCGGCGAGTAGTTGCCGTTGCGGCCGCGGGCGCCGTGGTGGAAGCGGACGTAGGCGAGGTCGCCCACCGGCCTCGCCTCGGGCAGGGGGCGGCGGCCGTCGTGGGGGATGACGAGCGAGGCGCCGTGCTCGGAGAGCAACCGCATCACCGCCGGCGCGAACCAGCTCCCGTGACGGAACTCGAAGCAGTGGCGGGCCGGCGGCAGCAGCTCCAGGGCCGAGGCGAGCGCGGCGTCGTCGCGGTGGAAGCTGGCCGGCAGCTGCCACAGCACCGGCCCCAGCTTGCCGCTCTCGCGCAGGGGCTCGAGCGGCTCCCAGAAGCGCGCGACCCCCTGCTCGATCCCGCGCAGCCTCTTCATGTGGGTGAGGTAGCGGCTCCCCTTGACCGCGAAGAGAAAGCCGGGCGGGGTGCGCTCGACCCAGCCCTCGACGGCTTTGCGCTTGACCAGCCGGTAGAAGGTGTTGTTGACCTCGACGGTGTCGAAGACCTCGGCGTAGCGCTCGAGCCAGCGCGACGGCGGCACGTCCTTGTAGATGCCGTGGCGCCAGGAGTCATAGGCCCAGCCCGAGCAGCCGATCCGCACATCTTTCATCGCCAGCCGGGTACCCCGCATCCATGCCCCTGAACGCGATCCTCGACGTCGACGGCACCCTGGTCGACACCAACTACCACCACGCGATCGCCTGGCACCGGGCCCTGCACGCGCATGGTCACCAGCTGCAGATGTGGAAGATCCACCGCCACATCGGCATGGGCGGCGACCAGATCCTCGACGCCCTGATCGGCGAGGAAGCGGCGGCGGCCGACGGCGAGGCGATCCGCGCGGCCGAGGCCGAGGCCTACGGCGAGCTGATCGGCGAAGTCGGGACGATGGACGGGGCGCGGGAGCTGATCGAGCAGCTGCGCGAGGAGGGCACCACGGTGATCCTCGCGAGCTCCGCCAAGCAGGAGGAGGTCGACCACTACCTCGACCTGCTCGACGCCCGCGAGCTCGTCGACGGCTGGACCACCTCGGCCGACGTCGAGGCGACCAAGCCCGAGCCCGACCTCGTCCACGCCGCCCTCGAGAAGGCCGGCGACGACAAGCCCTCGCTGATGGTCGGCGACTCGGTATGGGACGTCGAGGCGGCGAAGCGGGCGGGCCTGCCGACCCTCGCGGTCCTGACCGGCGGCTTCTCCGCGGCCGAGCTGCGCGAGGCCGGGGCCTCGCAGGTGGTCGAATCGATCGGCGAGCTGCGGGTCGACCGTCAGTCGCTGGGCGAGCTGGCGAGGTAGACGGCGGCGAGGTCCTCGTCGCCGTGATCGCGGCTGGCGTCGACCAGCCGCCGGTGGATCGCCGCCAGCATCGGCAGCTCCAGCCCCTCGCCCGCGGCAGCGGCGAGGGCGAGGCCGGCGTCCTTGGCCGCCAGCTCGAGCCGGAAGGAGGGGGTGAATTCGCGCTTCAGCATCATCTTCGACTTCAGCTGCAGGTAGGGCTGGTCGAGCGGGCCGTCCTTCACCGCGTCGAGGGCCATCTGCGGATCGAGACCGAGCGCCTCGGCCAGCGCCAGCATCTCGGCGGCGCCCTCGACGACGGTGACGATCCAGGTGTTGACGGCGACCTTGAGCCGGCTGCCGGTGCCGGCCCGGCCCGCCCACAGGGTTCTTTTGCCCACCGCCCGCAACAGCGGCTCGAGCTGCTCGCGGGCCTCTTGCGGGCCCGAGCCCAGCACCACCAGCTGGCCTTCTTCGGCCGGTTTCCTGGTCCCCAGGACCGGGGCGTCGACGAAGACCAGCCCGGCCTCCCCGGCGAGCTCCGCGCAGCGGGCGGTCGCCTCGAGCCCGATCGTGCTCATCTGCAGCCAGGTCGCCCCCGGGCGGGCGCCGGCCAGGCCGCCGTCGTCGCCTTCCATCGTCGCCAGCACGGCGGCGCCGTCGCTCAGCATCGTCAGCACCACGTCGGCGCCGTCCGCCGCCTCCCGGGCGCTGTCGCAGACGACCACCCCCTCCTTCCCGGCCAGCTCGGCGAGCTTCTCCGGCGTCCGGTTCCAGGCCCTGACCTCGAACTCGGGGGCCAGATTGCCTGCAATTCCCCGGCCCATCGTGCTGCCGGCACCGAGGAGCGCAACCGTCCGCACCTCACCGCTCAGAGCCTGTTCTGGGGACACGACTCACCTCCTCCCCCCTCCTGCCGCGCCCGAAACGGACCGCAATTTAGGACCGCGGTAACCAAAAAAGCCGAAAAATGGGGTTGGCGACCTACTCTCTGTGAGGAAAATGGCACAGATGGACCATGAATTGGTCAGAGCTCTCTCGCACCCGATCCGCCTGGAGATCATCGAGGTGCTGCAGGGACAGCGGATCGCCAGCCCGGCCGAAATCTCCGCGGAGATCGGCCAGAGCCCGAGCGTCGTCTCCTACCACGCCAGCACCCTGGTCCGCTGCGGCTGCCTCGAGTTGGTCCACAGCCGGCCGCGGCGGGGCGGCGGGATCGAGAACTTCTTCGGGATCGCGCCCGATTCGATCGTCGGCTTCCAGCCCCGGCGCCCACCGCATGGCGAGCAGGCGCCGGAGTCGGACTAACTGGCGCCGGCGACCGCCTTCTCCAGTTCCTTCTTGTTCATCTGCGAGCGCCCTTCGATGCCCTTCTTCTTGGCATCGTTGTAGAGCTGTTCGCGGGTTTTGCCCCCGGGGCCATGACCCGAGCGCTTGCCGCCCCGGCTGCTGGCCGAGCGACCGCGGGTCGAACCGCTCGAAGAGCTTTTCGATTCGCCCGAGCGCGCCTTTTCCTTGTTGACCGAGCGGGCGGCGATCTCCTCGGCCCGGCCCTCCGAGCGACCGGCTTCCTTCTCGCTCTTTTTGATGTGTTTGTACTGCCGGTCGCGTTTGCTGCCTTTCTTGACTCCGCGTGGCGGCATCGCCGTCGCCTCCTTTCGTTTCAGCCGACGCTCGCCCCGGCGCGCTGACCCTCGTGCACGCCCTCGGCGAACTCCTCGACGATCTTGGCGTTGAAGGCTTCGAGGTCATCCGGTTTGCGGCTGCTGACGAGTCCCTGGTCGACGTGGACCTCCTCGTCGACCCACTCCGCCCCGGCGTTGCGGAGGTCGGTCTGCAGGCTCGGCCAGGAGGTGAGGGTGCGTCCTTTTGCCACCCCGGCGTCGATCAGCGTCCAGGGCCCGTGGCAGATCACCCCGACCGGCTTGCCGGCCTCGAAGAACCCGCGCACGAACTCGAGCGCGGCCGGTTTGGTGCGCAGCTGGTCGGGGTTCGCCACCCCGCCCGGCAGGACGAGGCCGTCGAATTCGCCCGCATCGGCAGCGCCGACGGCGCGGTCGGCGTCGAAGCGCTCGCCCTTGTCGAGGTGGTTGAACGCCTGGATCTCCCCCGCTTCGGGAGCCAGCAGCTCGGCTTCCGCGCCTGCCTCGCGGACCGCCTTCAGCGGCTCGGTCAGCTCGACCTGCTCGACCCCCTCGTTCGCCATCAGGAAGGCGATCTTCTTGCCCTGCAAACGGTCGGACATCGTTGCTCCTCTCTTCGCTCTCCAGTCGCTGTTCGGCTACCCGGAATGCGAGCGGTTCAACGTGCGCCGGCGTGAAGGGAGGCCTGCTGGGCCTCGGGCGCTGCTTCGGCCTGCCCGTCCCGGCGCTGCCAGCCCAGCTCGAAGGTCAACGGCACCTGGACCTTTTCCTTCGCCAGGCAGCGCGGGCAGGAGGTCCAGGAGGCCGCAGCCTGGGCTGAGTATCCGCTTCCACAGTTGTCGCACCGAAACATGGCCAAATCCCGCCTTCCCGTCCGTATAAACCCGTTACCCGGGTTACTACCCATGGGCCAACTGCCAAAACTGGCCGCGAGCGACAACTTTCGTCACCTGGGGACGAGCCGCAGGGAGTACCTTTGAACGGGATGCCAGAGCCGCAGGAACTGGAGCTGTGGCGCTACCTGAGGAGCCAGCGCGAGCTCGCGGCGCGATTGATCGAGGGCGAATCGCTGGAGCAGGTGGCGCCCGGGTTCATCGAAATCGTCGCCAATCTCCTGCGCTGGGAGGCCGGCGCGGTATGGGAGGTCGTTGACGATTCGGAGCCGCTGCGGCTGGTCTCCGGCTGGAGCGTTCCGGAGCTCGACGCGCGGCCGCTCTGGCGGCGCAGCCGCGAACTCACCTTCCGGCGCGGCACCGGCCTGCCGGGGGATGCCTGGGACACGGGGCAGATCGCGCTGGCACCGAACTACCGGCGCTACCCGACGACCGCCCCCCGCTACCAGGTCTCCGGCGAACTCGGGCTCGAGGCGGCGCTGGCGATCCCGCTCCCGATCGGGGCGCCGGAGAACGTGCTCGCGGTCGCCGAGTTCCACACCCTCTCCTTCCAGGCCCAGTCCGAGGAGCTGATGGCCCTGCTCGCGACCTTCGCCGACCAGCTCGGCACCTTCATCGCCCGCCGCCGGGCGGAGGCGAAAAGCGCCGAGGCCGAGCGCTTCCGCCAGCACCTCGCCGAGGTCGTGCGGGGGACCCAGGACGCGGTGCTGAGCAAGGACCTCGACGGGATCGTCACCACCTGGAACCCCGCCGCCGCGCGCCTCTACGGCTATGACGCCGAGGAAGCGATCGGCCGCCACGTCTCCTTCATCGTCCCCGCCGACCGCAAGGACGAGGAGAAGGCCATCCTCGAGCGGCTGAAGCGGGGCGAACGCCTCGACACCTACGAGACCGAGCGGCTCCGCTCCGACGGCGCCCGCATCTCGGTCTCCCTCACCGTCTCGCCGATTCGCAGCCCGATGCGCGGCTTGATCGGCATCTCGGTGGTCGCCCGCGACATCACGGCCGAGGTGCGGCGGCGGCGGGCCCAGGAGTTCCTGGTCGCCGCCAGCCGCCTCCTCGACACCTCGCTCGACCCCGAGGAGACGGCGCGCACGATCGTCAACACCGCGGTGCCCGAGCTGGCCGAGCTCTGCCTGATCGACTTCCGCCGCCCCGACGGCTGGTACGGCGACAGCATCGTCGCCGGCGCCGCCCCGGAGATGGCGGCGCGGCTGGAGCGGATTCGTCGCGACAAGCCCCTCGACCCGGGCGGCGAGCACCCGGTGGCGCAGGTGCTGCGGCTGAACCAGCCGATGATCTGGCGCGACCTGAAGGCGCCCGAGGTCGTCGGCAAGGTCTCGCAGAACGCCGACCACCTGCAGCTGATGCACGACGCCGGCTACAACTCCGCCGCCGTGGTGCCGCTGATCGCCCGCGGCCGCACCCTCGGCGCGATCTCCTTCCTCCACGCCCACGGCGACCTGCGCTACGACCCCAGCGACCTCGAATTCCTCGCCGAGCTGGGCGAGCGGGCGGCGCTGGCGCTCGACAACGCCCGCCTCTACCGCGAGCGCGACCGGGTGGCGAAGAACCTGCAGCGGGGGCTGCGGCCGCCGCGGCCGGCGGAGGTGCAGGGGCTCGGCGTCGCGGTTGTCTTCGAGGCCGCCGGCGAGGGGATCGAAGTCGGCGGCGACCTCTACGACGTCCTGCCCAGCGAGGACGGCTGCTGGCTCCTGGTCGGCGACGTCGCCGGCAAGGGCAGCACCGCGGCCGGGGTCTCGGTCGCCGTCCGCCACTCGGTCCGCGGGCTGACCCGGGAGATGGACGAGCCCGCCGAGGTCCTGCGGCGGGTCAACGAGCTGCTGCTCTCGGGCGAGAGCCTCAACGACTTCGCGACGGCGATGCTGGCGCGCCTGCAGCGAGTCGGCGAGCGCTGGCAGATCAGGCTCGCCTCGGCCGGGCACCCGCCGGCCGTCCTCGCCGGCGCGGAGGGAGCGCAACTGCTCGGCGGCGGCTCGGTGCTGGGCGCCTGGCAGGAGGCGAACGTCGAGCTGCACGAGCGCCTGCTGGGGCCGGCGGACACCCTCGCGCTCTGCACCGACGGCTGGCTCGAGGCGGGCCCGGTGAGCTCGCACCAGGGGCCCGACGCATTTGCCGAGATGACCCAGTCGCTCGCCGGGCTCGAGCTCGACGAACTGACCGAGCGCCTGCGGGCGGACGCGATCGGCCGCAGCTCGGGAACGCTGCGCGACGACCTCGTCGTCCTCGCCGTCCGCCCCCGGGCCGCCTCGGCGCAGGCCGAGGCACCCGGTGAGCTGACGGTCGGAGCCGGCTAGGCTTTTTTCGCGGCGGGTCTGGCCGCTTTCGCTTTGCCCGCCGCTTTTTTGCCGCGGGCTTTCGGTTTGGCCGCGGCTTTTTTCGTCGCCGGTTTTTTCGTCGCGGCTTTTTTGCCCGTCGCGGCTTTTTTGGCGGCGGTTTTCGGTTTCGCCTTGGCTGCCGGCGCCGGTTTGGACCCGTTGCGCAGGCGCGCCGGGACGTCCTCCCGCACCACCGCTCCGGTCAGCTGCTTGATCTGGCCCTGGAGGAACTGCGCCATCCGTTCCTCCTCGCGGCGGATCGCCCGCGCCAGTTTCGCCGTCTCGGAGTCGCGGACCTTTTCCGCCAGCGTCTCGATCGCCAGGTAGGTGGCGATCTCCTCGTGCTCGTTGAAGTACTCCGTCTTGGCGTTCTTCAGCATTTTCTCGAACTCACCGCTGCCTCGGATCGCGTGCAGCGGACCCTTCGCGGCGGCCTGCAGTTTGCCGACCGCGGTCTGCAGGGTCTGGCCGCCGCCGCCCAGTTTCTTGATCCGCCGCTCAACCTGTTTCGCGTGGGACTTCGTCTCTTTGAGGTGCTGCTGAAGCCGTTTTTTGTACGGGCCTTTGACGGTCATCGCGATGTGGGCCTGCAGGGCAGTCTCCAGTTCACGCTCCTTGCCGTAGGCCTCGCTCAGGTACTGGACCAGCTTCGCGTCGCGCTCGTTCATCTCCGCCATCGCGGTCTGCGCCTCCTCCGTCGGGGGGTTGGTGAAAGTAGGTACCCAGCGCCATCAGCGTGAAACTGGGGGCGGGGAGGGTAGATGGCTGCGCGTGAAGATGCTCGCCCGTCTCATCGTCGCGCTGCGATACCTGATCGTCCCCGCCTGGATCGCGGCGGCGATATGGGTCAGCTTCAACCTGCCTTCGATCTTCGGCTCCGAAGCGAGCGAGCTGGGCAGCCTGCTGCCGCGCAACTCGAAGGCGATCGAGGTCGAAGAAGAAGCGATCGAAACGTTCGGCCTGCCGGTGCTGAGCCGGACGATGGTCGTGGCCCACGAACCCGACGAGTTCTCGCGCAGCCAGGGGGAAGCGGCGGCGCGGTTCATCCGCCGGGTCGACGAAGAACCGGAACGGACGGCGTCGCTGCGAGCGGTGCCGCTGCTCGACGCCCCCGGCCTGCTCGAATCGAAACGCCTCGGCTCGACCCTCGTCGTCTACCTCTACGTCGACCCCGCCCTGCGCGAACCCGCACAGGCGGAGGTCGTCGACCGCTTCGCCTCCGAACTGCAGCAGGCGACGCGGGCGCGGAGCGTCCACGTGACCGGCGCCGTGCCGGCGAGCCGGGCGGAAACGAAGCTCGCCGACGAATACCTGCTCTGGGTCGAGCTGGCGACCGTCCTCGTCGTCGTCGCCATCCTCGCTCTCTACTTCCGTTCGATCGGCATCCCGCTGCTCGGGCTGGGGACCGTTGCGATCGCCTACCAGGTGGCCGACCACGCCCTCGGCTGGGCGAGCGAGCGCTATTCGATTTCGATTCCGCGCGAGGTCGACCCGGTGATCATCGCCCTGCTGTTCGGGATCCTCACCGATTACCTCGTCTTCTTCGCCTCCGATTACCGCCGCCGCCTGCAGGAAGGGCTCGACTCCTGCTCGGCGGTGAGAAAGGTGACGACCGACCTGCTGCCGGTGATCCTGACCGCGGCGCTGATGATCGCCGGCGCCACCCTGACCCTGCTCCTCTCCGGCGTCCGCTTCCTCGCCGCCTTCGGGCCGGGGATGGCGGTGGCGGTGGTCGTCGGCGCAGCGGTCGCGCTCACCTTCATCCCGGCGATGCTGGCGATCTTCGGCCGCATCCTGCTCTGGCCGAGCAGGGCGCACCGGGAAACGCGCGGAACCCACCCCGGAGAGCTCGGCGCGCGCGGCCGCCTCGTCGGCTTCGCCGCCCGCCATCCGGCGATCGTCATGGTCTTCTGCCTGGCGCTGCTGGTGGCGGCGGCGAGCGGGCTGCGCAAGCTCGAGCTCGGCAACCCGATCATCAGCGGCCTGCCGAGCTCGACCGACGCCCGAAAGGGCTACGAGGTGGCCGCCGGGGCGCTCGGGCCCGGCGTGGTCGGCCCGACGATGCTGGTCCTGAGCGAACCCGGGATCGGCGCACGAGAACGGCAGCTGGCGGCGCTGCAGGTGGCCCTGGGCGAACGCGAAGGGGTGGCGGAAGTGATCGGGCCGGTGATGGAACCCGGGAGCTCGCACCCCTACGGCGTCCTCGTCTCCGAAAACGGCGGCGCGGCCCGCTACGTCCTCGTGCTCAGCGCCGATCCCGACGGCGCCAGGGCGACGGCGATCCTCGCCGGCCTCGAAGACGAAATGCCGGGGATGCTCGAAGAAGCCGGCCTCGGCGGAGCCGAAGCCGGGCTGACCGGCGACACCAGCATCACCGCCGAACTCAACTCCGACACCTGGAGCGCCCTGGCGCGGGTGGCACCGGCGGCGCTGCTCGTCCTCCTCGTCCTGCTCTGGGCGCTGCTGCGCAGCCGCGCGGCGCCGCTCTACCTGGTCGGTGTCAGCGTCCTCGTCGTCGCCGCTGCCCTCGGGCTCACCGTCTACCTCTTCCAGGGCCTGCTCGGCTACGAAGAGCTGGCCTTCTTCGTCCCGCTCGCGACGGCGATCCTCCTGCTCGCGCTCGGCGCCGACTACAACGTCTTCCTGATCAGCCGCATCTGGAACGAGGCCGAGCGGCAGGACCTGCGCCCGGCGATCCGCACCGCCGGCTCTCGCGCCGCGCGGGCGATCACCGTCGCCGGGATGATCCTCGCCCTCTCCTTCGCCGCGGTGGCGCTGATCCCGATCCAGGCCTTCCGCGAGCTCGCCTTCGCGATGTTCATCGGCCTCCTGCTCGACACCCTCCTGGCCCGCACCCTCCTGATCCCCGCCCTGGTCAGCCTCTTCGGCCGCGACTAGGTGATCGATGCCGTCCCCGGGCTCCTTCGCCGGTCACTTGGGCACACCATCCTGTGCTCAACTGACCGGCCGCTGGGTCGTGGAATCGACCATCTAGCATCGCGACGATGATCGCTGCCCTGGTTGCCTCTCTGGTGCTGGCCGCGGCTCCGCGGCCGCCGATCGTGAACTGGCCGATCCCGTTCGGGCCGAAGCGGAAGCGGGAGACGGCGGCCTACTCGGAGCGGCACTACGGGGAACGGACCTGGCGGCTGCGCCACCCGCACGTGATCGTCGAGCACATGGCGGAGGCGGGCAGCGCCCGGGCGGTCTACAACACCTTTGCGCCCGACGTGCCCGACGTCGAGCTGCATGAGCTGCCCAACGTCTGTTCGCACTTCGTGATCGGCAGCAGCGGGCGGATCTTCCGCCTCGTCAACCTGCGCACCCGCTGCCGCCACACCGTCGGCCTCAACTGGACCGCGATCGGGATCGAGCACGTCGGCTTCGGCGACGGCGACGTGCTCGGCGACCACCGCCAGCTGCGCGCCTCGCTGCGGCTGACCCAGTGGCTGCGCTGCAGGTTCCAGATCCCCGTCGAGGACGTGATCGGCCACGCGGAGAGCCTCACCTCGCCCTACCACCGCGAGCTCGTTCCGAGCCTGCGGCGGCAGACCCACGGCGATTGGCGGCACGCCTCGATGCAGATCTACCGCCGCAAGCTGCGGCGCCTGGGGCCATGCCCCGGCTGACCGATGTCGATTTCGGCGCCGCCCGTTCGTCGTCAGGTAAAAGGGCGGTACCGCTGCCCGCGACGAAGGAGGACGAGATGCGCTTCATGATGTTCATGTACCCCGGGATCGAGGAGAAGGACTGGAACCCGTCGGCCGAGGCCGTGGCGGCGATGAGCCGCTACAACGAGGAGCTGCGCAAGGCGGGGATGCTGCTCTCGCTGGACGGGCTGCGGCCGCCGAGCGACGGCGGCGTCGTCTCCTTCACCGACGGCAGGGCGACGATCACCGACGGGCCCTTCGCCGAGGCGAAGGAGGTCGTCGGCGGCTACTGGCTGATCCAGGCGCGCTCGAAGGAGGAGGCGCTGGAGTGGGCGAGCCGCTGCCCTGGCGAGAACTGCCGGATCGAGGTGCGGCAGGTCTTCGAGACGGAGGACTTCCCGCAGGACGTCCAGGACGCCGTCGAGGAGAACTTCGGCGGCTGAGGTGACCGACGCCGCGCGCGCGATCGAGGCGGTCTGGCGGATCGAGTCCGCCCGCCTCGTCGCGGGCCTGGCGCGGATGGTCCAGGACGTCGGCCTCGCCGAGGACCTGGCCCAGGACGCGCTGGTGGCGGCGCTGGAGAAGTGGCCGGCGGCCGGCGTGCCGGACAACCCCGGTGCCTGGCTGATGGCGACGGCGAAGAACCGGGCGATCGACCGCATGCGGCGCGAGGCGAACCTGCGCGGCAAGCAGGAGGAGATCGCGCGGACCGGAGCGCTCTTCGCGATGGAGCGCTCCGACTTCGAGGCGGCGGCGGACGGGGAGATCGGCGACGACCTGCTGGCGCTGATCTTCACCTGCTGCCACCCGCTGCTCTCGGGCGAGGCGCGGGTGGCGCTGACCCTGCGGCTGCTCGGCGGCCTGACGACGGCCGAGATCGCCCGCGCCTTCCTCGCCGGCGAGGCGACGGTCGGGCAGCGGCTGGTCCGGGCGAAGAGGACCCTGCGCGAGGCGCGGGTCCCGTTCGAGGTGCCGCGGGGCGCGGAGCTCGGCGAGCGGCTGCCCTCGGTCCTGGAAGTGATCTACCTGATCTTCAACGAGGGCTACGCGGCGAGCGCCGGCGAGGAGTGGATGCGCCGCGACCTCTGCGAGGAAGCGCTGCGGCTGGGCCGCATCCTCGCCGAGCTGGCGCCGCGCGAGCCGGAGGTGCAGGGGCTGATCGCCCTGATGGAGATCCAGGCGTCCCGCCTCGGCGCCCGGCTCGGCCCCGAGGGCGAGCCGGTCCTGCTGCTCGACCAGGACCGCGGTCGCTGGGACCCGCTGCTGATCGTCCGCGGCCGTCGCGCTCTGGAGCGAGCCGAATCCCTCCCCGGCCCGCTCGGCCCCTACGGCCTCCAGGCCGCGATCGCCGCCTGCCACGCCCGCGCGATCGACCCGGGGGAAACCGACTGGATCCGCATCGCCGCCCTGTATGAGGCGCTGGTCGGGATCCAGCCCTCGCCGGTCGTCGAGCTGAACCGCGCCGTGGCGGTCGGCATGGCCTTCGGCCCCGAGGCCGGACTCGAGCTCCTGGAGCAGATCGAAGGCGAGCAGGCGCTGGCGACCTACCACCTCCTTCCCAGCGTCCGCGGCGACCTGCTGGAAAAAGCGGGCCGTCCCGAAGAGGCAGCGGCCGAGTTCAGGCGAGCAGCCGCACTGACGCAAAACGTCCAGGAGCAGCATCTGCTCCTGGAACGCGCGGAGGCGCTCGTTTAGGGGGTTGGCGGACCCTCGCCGGACACTCCCCCTTCGTCCGCCGAGGGTCCCCCGTCTCCCTCGGCCAACCTTCGAATCGCGTCCCGCCCCAAGCGATGGATGATCCAGTCGCCGAGGCGCTTCGCCCCCAGCCCCTCGTAGAACTTCAGCGCCGGTTCGTTCCAGTCCAGCGCGACCCACTCGAGGCGGACGTGGCCGCGCGCCTGGGCGAGCTGGGCGAGGTGCTCCATCACCGCCCGGCCGATGCCGCCGCGGCGGTGCTCGGGGCGGACGTAGACGTCCTCGAGCCAGATCCCGGAGCGGCACTCGAAGGTCGAGAAGGTGGTGAAGAAGATCGCGTAGCCGACCGCCCCGCCGTCGGCGGTCTCGATCAGCAGCGCCTCGGCCGCCCTCTGCTCGAACAGCGAGCGCCGCAGCACCTCGGCGTCGCCGCTCACCTCGTCGCTGAGCTTCTCGTAGGCGGCGAGCTCGAGGATCAGGTCGAAGAGCAGCGGCACGTCGGCTTCGGTCGCGGCGCGGATCTGGATGTCGTTGGCGGTGACCATGCGCCGCAGCCTAGGCGACCGGCTCCAGGCGGGGGTTGGGGCGCAGCTCGCGGCCGACCTTGGCGCCGGGGGCGCCTTCGAAGCAGACGATGTCGGCGGTGAAGTCGAAGGAGCCGCGCAGCAGCGCCGAGCCGACGCCGTAGGAGTCGACCGGCGCCCCGACCGCCTCGAAGCGCTCGATCTTCTCCGCCGTGAAGCCGCCGGAGGCGACGATCTTCACGTGCCCGTGGCCGGCGTCGTCGAGCGCCCGGCGCACCTCGTTGACGAGCTCGACGCTGACGCCGCGCAGCCCCTCCTCCCCGCGCTCGCGCGCCTGCTCCTCCAGCCCGCGGTCGACCAGGCGCTCGGAGGTGTCGAGGCGGACGCCCCAGAGCTTCTCGCCGAGGGCGTCGGCGACGGCGATCGCGTCGGCGACCGAGTCGTTGTGGAAGTCGACGAGGGCGACGACGTTGACCTCCTCGCCGAAGCGCCGGCAGAAAGCCCGCGCCGCCGCCACCGTGTCGCCGCCGTAGGAGGCGATCAGCGAGTGCGGGATCGTGCCGACGCCGCGGCCTCCCCACCAGCTCGCCTGGGCGTCGGTGGAGACGCCGATCGCGCCGGCGACGTGCGCGGCCCAGCCGTCGCCGGTCTGCACCAGCCAGTGGTCGTGGCGGGCCGGGAAGAAGAGGATCGGCTTTCCCCCTGCCGCGGCGACGACGCGGCGGACGTTGGTCATCACCCGCGAGCGCCGCGCCAGCGCCCCCAGGTAGACCGTCTCCAGGTGGGCGAAGAGGGTGTAGTCGCCCTCGATCAGCATCACGGTCTCGTAGGGCTCGATCTCGTCCCCCTCGTGCAGCGCGCTGACCCGCAGCCGCTCCCATCCCGGTTCCCAGACGTCCATCCCCTGCCGCCCCGAGCAGAGCTTCAGCATCGCGACCGCCTCGTCGACCCCGCCCAGCAGCCCCTGCTTCTTCGCGAAGACCTGCATCGTCACCGCAGGCGCCCGGCCCTCGGCTTCGAGCAGCTCCTTGGTCAGCGCGAAGTAGGAGTCCGAGTAGTAGCTCTCGCGGATTTTCTCGACCGGGAGCCGGAAGGTCTCCGGCGCCAGCCGCTCCTTCTCCCCCATCTCAGCCGGGGCCGGAGCGGCGCGGCAGCACTTTCTGCTCGTAGGTCTCGATCGCCGCCAGCGGGTCGGCGCCCGAGTTGTTCATCAGCGCCACCGTCGTCGCCCCCATCTCCTCGACCTCGCGGATCCGTTCCCGGTGGACCTCGGGGTCGGCGGAGACGATCATCGCTTCGGCCAGCTCCTCGTCGGAGACCTGGCGCTCCCCCTCCTCGTACATCGCCTTCGGGTCGTGCCACTCGTCCCGGTAGAACTCCTGCGGCTGGGATCCCTTCCAGACGCGGCAGCCCTCGAGCGCGGCGTCGTCGTCGGGCGCCCAGGAGAAGGCCGCCTGGAGGACGACCTCGCCCGGCTCGCGGCCGGCGTCCTCGGCGGCGCCGCGGTAGGCGTCGAGGATCGCCGGCACCGATTCGGGGTCGGCGAGCGTCCAGATGCCGTCGCCCTGGCGGGCCGCCACCCCGGCCGCCTCGGGGCCGAAGGCGGAGACGTAGACCGGCGGCCGCCGGCCCTCGGGGCGGCTGTGCAGGTAGGCGTCCGCGGCGGTGAAGTGGGTGCCCCTGCGGCTGAGGCGCTGCCCGTCCCAAAGGGCGCGGATCATCTCCAGCGCCTCCTCCATCCGCTCGATCTGCTCCCCGACCGGGGCCATTCGCCGCTGACCGGGAACTCGTTCAGCGCCTCGCCGGAACCGAAGCCGAGGTAGGGACGGCCGGGGAACATCAGCTCCAGCGTCGCCCAGGCCTGGGCGATCGTCACCGGGTGGTGCCGGGGGCCCGCCGGGGTGACGGCGGTGCCGAGCAGGACGCGCTCGGTCGCCTGGCCGACGGCGCCGAGCCAAACCCAGGCGTGGCCGGACTCGCCGCCCTCCCACCAGGGCTGCAGGTGGTCGCTGCAGCCGACGCCGTCGAACCCGGCCCGCTCGGCCGCCACCGCCTGGCGCAGCAGCCGGTCGGGCGGGAACTGCTCGTGGGCGCAGAGGTGGAGGTAGCGCATCGCCGCGGGCGATCGGCCGCCAGCTGGTCGCCGGATCGACCGTCTAGGCCTTGCCTTCGAATTCGTACTCGCGCAGGAAGCCCTCGAAGAGGCGCCGGTGGCCCTGCTCGTCGCGGAGGATCGAGATCACCATGTCCTGGGTGACCGGGTCGACGCCGTCGGTCTCCTCGACGATCCGCGTGTAGTGCTCGATCGCCCCGGTCTCGGCCTTGATCACGCCGCGGATCACCGCGACGACGTCGGTCTGGTGCTCGGGCGGCTGCATGAAGCTCTGCTCGGGCCGGAACTCCTCCGAGCCGGGGACGACGCCGTAGAGCTCCTTGATCCGGTTGGCGAACTCCTTCGCGTGGCCGAGCTCCTCTCCGATGTCACCGGCGAGGGACTCGCGGATCTCCTGGGCGCGGACGCCGTCGAGGTTCGTCGAGGCCGCGAGGTAGCTCATCACCGTCTCGATCTCCATCCAGTAGGCCTTGGTCAAAAGAGCGACGATCTCTTCGCGGGTGCCGGAGCTGTCACCGCTGAAGATGCCCTTGTCGAGGCTTCCGGTCTCCATTTGCTGCGCTCCCTTCTGCTTCTGGTCGTCTCTTGCTGGTCGCGTCCTGGCGGTTAGTGATCTAGCCCGGCTCCGGGAGTCCGGTCGGGGTCTCGTCGCGGTCGGGGCGGTCGTCCATGCCTGGCGGCTACCCCGAGGTCAGACAGCGGAAACGCCCGTCAGCTGTTCCTTTTCACGGGATAGCAGGCATAAGGAACAGGCGGCTGGTTAGGCTGCACCGCCATGAACACGATCGATCAGCTTCTCGAGAACAACCAAGCCTTTGCCGCCGGCCTCGCCGAACGGCACCTCGGCGTCGAACCGCAGCGCCACCTGGCAGTGGTCACCTGCATGGACTCGCGACTCGACGTCTTCGCCGCCCTCGGCCTGGGGCACGGCGAGGCGCACGTGCTGCGCAACGCCGGCGGCGTCATCACCGACGACGTGATCCGCTCGCTGGCGATCTCGCAGCGGCGGCTGGGGACGCGCGAGGTGATGCTCATCCACCACACCAACTGCGGCATGCAGACGCTCACCGACGACGGCTTCCGCACGGAGCTGCAGGAGACCACCGGGGTCGCCCCCGCCTTCGCGATCGAGTCCTTCACCGACGCCGAGGAGGACGTGCGGCAGTCGCTCCGCCGGGTCCGCTCCTCCCCCTTCCTCCCCCACCGCGACGTCGTCCGCGGGTTCGTCTACGACGTCGACACGCATCGGCTGAGTGAGGTCGAGGTAGAGGAGTAGCGATGGCCACCGTCGCCCCCTACGGCTCCTGGGGCTCGCCGATCGACGCCGCGAGCGTGGCGAGCTCGGGGCGGCGGCTGGCGGCGCCGGCGATTGCCGCCGACGGCGCCGTCTGGTGGGCCGAGGGCCGGCCCGAGGAGGGCGGCCGGGTGGTGCTGATGCGGCGAGCGGTTGGCGGCGAGCCCGAGACGGTGACGCCGGCGGGGGTGAACGTGCGCACGCGGGTGCACGAGTACGGCGGCGGCGCCTGGTGCCTGGTCGCGCCCGACCTCGTCCTCTTCGTCGACTTCGGCGACCAGCGGCTCTACCGGCAGCGGCTCGGATCCGAGCCGGTGGCGATCTCGCCGGAGCCGCCGGAGCCCGGAGCCCGGCGCTATGCCGACATGCGCCTCTCGCCGGACGGGCGAACCGTCGTCTGCGTGCGCGAACGCGACGCTAAGCCCGAACCGGTGAACGAGATCGTCTCGCTGCCGATCGACGGCTCCGCCGAGCCGCAGGTGCTGACGAGCGGCCGCGACTTCTACTCCTTCCCGCGGATCAGCCCCGACGGCGAATGGCTCGCCTGGACCTGCTGGGACCACCCGAACATGCCCTGGGACGGGACCGAGCTGTGGGTCGCGCCGCTGGCCGACAGCGGCGAGGAGCGTTTGGTTGCCGGCGGCGCCGGGGAGTCGATCTTCCAGCCCGAGTGGGGACCCGACGGGCGGCTGCACTTCGCCTCCGACCGCGACGGCTGGTGGAACCTCTACCGGGCGCGCGAGCCGGGGGCCGAGCTGAGCGGCGAGGAGGGGGCGCTGGTGCAGCTGACCGAGGAGGAGGCCGACTACGCGCACCCGCAGTGGCTCTTCGGCGGCGCCACCTTCGCCTTCCTCGGGAACGGCGCGATCGCCTGCGTGCGCTGTCAGCAGGGCGAGGAACGGCTGTTCCTGCTCGAGCCGGAGGGCTGGCAGGCGAGCGACCTGGGGCTGCCGTTCACCTCGTTCGGTTACCCCGCGATCGCGGCGCGCGGCGGCAAGCTCGCCTTCGCGGCGGCGAGCCCCGAGCGGGAGACCGAGGTCGTCGTCTACGACGCCGGCAGCGGCGAGACCGAGGTCGTCCGCGCCTCCAGCGACGAGCCCCTCGACTTCGCTTACGCCTCGCGGCCGCGCCCGGTCGAGTTCCCGACCGGCGAGGGCGAGGTCGCCTACGGCTTCTATTACCCGCCGGCCAACCCGGAGTTCGAGGCGCCGGAGGGGGAAGCGCCGCCGCTGATCGTCGAGAGCCACGGCGGCCCGACCTCGCACGCCACCCCCGCCCTCGACGCCGAGTTCCTCTACTGGACCAGCCGCGGGATCGGCGTCCTCGACGTCAACTACCGCGGCTCCAGCGGCTACGGGCGCGAGTACCGCAACAGGCTGCGCGGCAGCTGGGGGGTCGTCGACACCGAAGACTGCGTCAACGGCGCCCTGCACCTCGCCGCCGAGGGGCTGGCGGACCCGCGGCGTCTGGCCATCCGCGGCGGCTCGGCCGGCGGCTACGCGACCCTCTGCGCGCTCACCTTCCACGACGCCTTCGCCGCCGGGGCGAGCTACTTCGGCGTCGCCGACGCCGCGGCGCTCGCCGAGGACACCCACAAGTTCGAGTCCCGCTACCTCGATCGGCTGATCGGCCCCTATCCCGAGCAGGCCGAGCTCTATCGGCAACGCTCCCCAATCCACTTCGTCGCGCAACTGAGCTCGCCGGTGATCCTCTTCCAGGGGCTCGAGGACAAGGTCGTCCCGCCGAGCCAGGCGGAGACGATGGCGGCGGCGCTGGAGCGCAACGGCGTCCCCCATGCCTACCTCGCCTTCGAGGGCGAGCAGCACGGCTTCCGCAAGGCGGAGACCAAGATCCGCTGCCTCGAATCCGAGCTCTACTTCTACGGGCGGATCATGGGCTTCGAGCCGGCCGGCGATCCCGAGCCGGTCGAGATCGTCGGTTTATGAGTGCTGAGTTAGCCCGCCTATAACCGGGCTAACTCAGCACGCAGTGCTTGGAGCCGCCTTCGGTTTCGCCTTTTTCGGGGAAGGCGTGGGCGAGGGCCTGGGCGATCAGCTGGGCGCGGGCGGCGTAGCCCGGCGAGGTGAAGTGGATGCCGTCTTCGATGAACCATTCGTTTTTGACGTCCGAGGCCCAGTCGTAGACGCGCATGTTGGGATAGGCGTCGCAGGCGCGGACGAGCTCTTCGTCCCATTCGACCATGCCTTCCTTCGAGTAGGGGTCGCCGGGCGGGACGAGTGAGCGGACGTTGACCCAGAGCACCGGTTCTGAGCCGATGATCGCCATCATCTTTTCGATCCGTTCGCGCAGGCCGACGCTGGAGCCGGCGGCGACGTCGGCGGCCTCGTTGGTGCCGAGCGCCAGCACCCAGCAGCCTTCGTAGCCTTCGGCCTTCCAGGCGGCGGCAACTTCCTGCGCGTTCGGCTCGCCTTCGAAGCGCTCTTCGATCGAGCGCGCCCCCTGCACCTCCATGTGGGTTTCCCTGACGCCGACTTCGGCGTAGCGGCTGGGGATCCGCTCTTTTTCGTCCGGCAGGTATTCGGCCGAGTCGAGGCCCTCGGAGGTCGAGTCGCCGATGTGGACGACCGCCCTGCAGCTGGACCGGGTCGAATCTTCGGCCTGGGCCCTGGTCAGCGGCGGCGGCTTCGAGGTCCCGGCGGCGCGCGCCTGCTCTACCCGGACCGCTTCCCCTTCGGCGGTGGCGGAGTTGAGTCCCACCATCCCGGCGGCGGCGACCACGAGGACGAGGCCGGTGCCGAGGATCGCGGCCCGCATCGGCGGCGCGAAGGTCTCCCACTTCCAGCCGACGGCGCGGCGGCGGGCGAAGAAGCGGCCGATCGCGCCGTGGCGGATCGGCTCCTCGAGGAAGTGCCAGGAGAGGCCGGCGATGGCGAAGATGGCGACGACCTCCAGAGCTTTGCCGAGCAGCGATTCGGGGGGGCGGCCGCCGGGGCCGGTGAGGACGATAATCGGCGTCTGCCAGAGGTAGATGCCGTAGGAACGGACGCCGACCCAGCGCAGCGGCGGCGCGCCGACGATCTTGCCGAGGCGGCAGGCCGGGTGGGTGAGCGGCATCAGGACCATCACCGTCGCCAGCGAGAGGACGAGGAAGCCGCCCTGGTAGAGGAAGCGGTCGAACTCGCCGACCCGCCAGATCATCAGGGCGATGATCGCCAGGCCGAGGACGCCGACCCCGTCGAGGGTGTTGCGCGCCTGCGGGGCGATGCGGTGGCTGAGGCGGCGGCTCGGCCAGACCATCGCCAGGGCGCAGCCGAAGAGGAGGCCGGCGGCGCGGGTGTCGGTCCCGTAGTAGATCCGCGAGGGGTCGAGGCTCGGGTGGAAGAGGATCGCCATCTCGATCACCGAGAAGAGGCCGAGGACGATGGCGAGGACGGCGAGGCGCGGGCGGACGCCGAAGGGCAGCGGGCGCTCGTGGACGAGCTTGACGCCGAGCAGCAGCAGGAACGGCCAGAAGATGTAGAACTGCTCCTCGACCGAGAGCGACCAGAGGTGGTTGAGGGGGCCTTCCGGCGCGAAGCGGGCGAAGTAGGAGACGTTGGCGAGGATCTGCTCCCAGTTGTTGATGTAGAAGACCGAGGAGACGACCGCCTCGCGGAACTGGATCGGCTGGGCGGGGCCGAAGATCGTCACCCAGGCGGTGACGATCGCCAGCATCACGAAGAGGGCCGGCAGCAGGCGCCGGGCGCGGGCGCCCCAGAAGCGGAGGAAGTCGACGCGGCCGCGCTGCGAGAGCTGCGAGAGGAGGATGTCGGTGATCAGGTAGCCCGAGAGGGTGAAGAAGATCCCGACCCCGAGCAGGCCGCCGGGGGCCCAGTCGAAACCGAGGTGGAAGAGGATGACGGCGAGGACGGCGATCGCGCGCAGCCCGTCCAGCCCAGGCATGTAGCGCTGGTTGCGCTTGACGGGTTCTGGCATCTGCGGCTCGGAATGCTACGGATTCGGGTAGTCATCACGGGACGCCGAACCAGAGGAGCAGAGATGAGCACCAGCCCCCCGACCACGCAGCTGCCGACCCGCCGTCTCGGCGACTCCGAGCTCGAGGTCTCGGCCGTCGGGCTGGGCTGCAACAACTTCGGCCGGCGGCTCGACCTGGAGGGGACCGCGGCGGTGCTCGGGGCGGCGCTGGACGCCGGCATCACCTTCTTCGACACCGCCGACATCTACGGCGGCGGCGGCGCGAGCGAGGAGCTGATGGGCGAGGCGCTGGCGGGGCGGCGTGAGGAGTTCCTGATCGCGACCAAGTTCGGGATGGAGATGAAGGGGGTTGAGGGTGTGCCGAGCGCGCCGCGGGGGTCGCGCGAGTACGTCCGCTGGGCGGTCGAGGGCTCGCTGCGGCGGCTGCGGGTCGACCGGATTGACCTCTACCAGTACCACCAGCCGGACGGTCGGACGCCGGTCGGCGAGACGCTGGCGGCGCTCGACGAGCTGGTGCGGGAAGGGGTCGTGGGGGCGATCGGCTGCTCCAACTTCAGCGCCGCGGAACTGGAGGAGGCCGACCGGGTGGCGCGCGAGCGCGGGCTGGCGCGGTTCGTGACGCTGCAGAACGAGTACAGCCTGCTGGAGCGGGAGATCGAGGCGGAGGTGGCGCCGGCCTGCGAGCGGCTCGGGGTCTCGATCCTCCCCTACTTCCCGCTGAAGAGCGGCCTCCTGACCGGCAAGTACCGGCGCGGCGAGCAGGGGCCGGCGGGCAGCCGGCTGGCGGGGGACGCACCGGCGAGCGCGGAGGAGTTCGAGGTCGTCGAAGCGCTGCGGGAGTTCGCGCAGGAGCGCGGGGTCGGGATGATCGACGTCGCGATCGCGGGGCTGGCGGCGCAGCCGGCGGTCGGGTCGGTGATCGCCGGGGCGACGAAGCCCGAGCAGGTGCGCTCGAACGTGGCCGCGCTGCGCTGGGAGCCGAGCGCGGACGACCTCCGCGAACTCGACCGGATCACGTCCGCAGGACGCTGATAGCTTGGCCGCGTGAACTTCGCAATTTCCAGCGGAAAGAAGCTCGTGGCCTACGCCGGCCTGGCGCTCGCCGCGGCGCTGGCGGCGCTCGCGCTGACCGCGGCCGCCCCTGCTTCGGCCGCCGGCTGCCCTGCCTTCAAGGTCCTCCACAACGATCGGATCGGCCCGGCGACGCTGCCGGCGGGGAGCTACGAAGTCGTCGTCGAGCCGGGGCTCAGCTGCCAGATCGCTTCGCAGCTGTTCGCGCGCTTCCTCGAGGACTACGACGGGGTGCTGCCGAAACCGTGGCGCGTCGTCGCCGAAGGCACCGGCAAAGCCTCGTTCACGCGCGGCAGCCTGCCGAGCTTCTCGGTCTCGCGGATCGGGGGCGGCGAAAACGAAGGCAGCGGGGGCGACAACATCCTCGGCAGGCTCTGCAGCGGGACCTTCACCGTCAACGCCGGCTCCCGGGTCGGGCCGCTGGTCTTCCCGAAGGGCCAGTACCTGCTCTACCTGCCGCCCCGCTCCGGCATCACCTGCCGCCGCGCCTCGGTCCTCTTCACCCGCTTCCTGGCAGCGCCGGACGGGACGCTGCCCTACCCATGGCGCCTGAAGAACCAAACCGCGACGTTCTACAAGCCGGCGCACCCGACGCGGTCGGCGTTTCGGATCGAGCCGCTGAACGGGACCTGAGCTCTTTCTGTGGCCCGGCACGAGCGGCCCGCTCGTACGCCGAAGCCGCCTCCCCTTCCCTATTCCTCTTTCTCCGGCAGCAAGCGACGAAGGTCGGAGGCGACCGCCTCCGCTTCGGCCTCCAGCTGGCTCCAGGTGAGACGAATCACCGAGTAGTCCACCACCCTGAGCGCCCGATCTCTGGCCCGGTCCTCCTGGAAGGCCGAGCGGGAGGAGTGGCCCTCCCAGCCGTCGAGCTCGACGATCAGGCGATGCCCGGGCCAGTGGCAATCAACCTGGAAGCGCTTGGGCCCGAGGAGGATCCAGTCGTTGAAGCGGGGCAGCGGCAGGCGGTACCGGCGCAGGAAGGGCGCGAAGCGCTCCTCGAGCCTGCTGCGCTTGCGCCCGGCGGGCTCTTCGCCGATGCGCCGCAGGGCGAGCCGGAGCCTGCGCGAGCCTCTTCTGCCGGGATGGCGCTCCAGGAGGTCGGGAAGCGAGAGGCGCTGGCAGCGCCCCAGGTATTCGGCCTCCCTGATCATCGCCGCCACCGCCTCCACGGGCTCGGTGGCCGCGAGGTCGAAGATCGTGCGGTGCACCGAGGTCGCCGGGATCCCCTCCTGCACTCCGCGCTCGTCGTGGGGAACGATGGAGAAGTGCCTGCGGATCCGCTGCGTCGAGGTGCTCTTGCGAGGAGCGGTGACGTGGATGGCGCCACCCGGGTGGCCGCGAAGGCCCCAGAGGGCCGCGGCGCTGCGGTGGCTGAGGAGCGCCTCCGGTCCCGAGGCCAGCACCGCGGCCGTCCACCGGCCCTGTCGCGAGAGCAGCCGGTGCCCTACGCAGTAGACGCCGGGATGCACCCGATGAAGGCGCCCGCTTCGAATGCGCTTGTCGATCGCGGTCCCGCTCCAGCCGCAAGCCAGCAGCTGCCGCCGTCCCACGAGGCCGTGCTGGTGCCGGGCGAGGGCCGAGAGCTCCCGGTCGTCATCGCGAGTCCGCGAAAGGCGTTCTTGAGGAGGGGTTTTTGCAGACTCGGTTCCCACGCCCCGATCGTGGCGGGCAAAGGCGCGCGGGTGGCGCGCACGGTGAGGCGATTCGGTCGCGACCGTGTGGCGGGGGCGTGACTTCCAGCCCGAGCGCCGGGGCGTGCCCTCCACCTCGAGCGCCGGGGGGTGACTTCCACCCCAAGCGCCGGGGGCACCCTCCGCCCCAAGCGCCGGGGCGTGCCCTCCGCCCCGGCCCCGACCCCGTCAACCTCCCTCACCCGAAAGGGGGAGGTTGACGGGGTCGGGGCCGGGGGCCGGGGGTTCTAGGACCGCCGGTTTCTCCCCGAACAGCTGCGGGGTACCTCCCCCACATGTCGAGCGCCGCCGAATACCTGCCGGAGAAACGGACCCTCAAGGCGCTCGAAGAGGCATCCCAGGCCTGCCGCGGCTGCGGCCTCTACAAGGACGCCACCCAGACCGTCTTCGGGGCGGGACGGGCGAGCGCGAAGCTGATGCTGGTCGGCGAGCAGCCGGGCGACAAGGAGGACCTGGAGGGCGAGCCGTTCGTCGGCCCGGCGGGGAGGTTGCTGGACCGGGCGCTGGGGGAGGCGGGGATCGATCGGTCCGAGGCCTACGTCACCAACGCGGTCAAGCACTTCAAATGGAAGCCGCGCGGGAGCCGGCGCCTGCACCAGACCCCGCGCGCCGGCGAGATCGAGGCCTGCAAGCCGTGGCTCGAGGCCGAGGTGCGGGCGGTCCGGCCGCAGGCGATCGTCGCCCTTGGTGCTTCAGCGGCTCGATCTTTGTTCGGCTCGAAAGTGAAGGTCCTCAAAAATCGAGGTCGTCAAATAAGTTCGCCGCTGGCGCCGCTGGCGAGCGTGACGATCCATCCCTCGGCAATCCTGCGGCTGCGCGAGCACGACGAGCGGGAGGCGGAGCTCGCCGCGTTCGTCGCTGACCTCGAAGCGGTTGTCGGCGCGCTGCGGGAGATGGCTCGATGACGGTGAGCCGGGCGCCGGGCGCAGCTGCCAGCTTGGCGTCAGCTCTCGGACGCGCCGGCTCCGCGACGGCCCCGCACAAGGGCCGGCACCGGTGACGGCCGCCGCTCCTCCCCGCCGCCTGCGGCGGGCCGATTGCGCGGGGCCCGGCATACACCGCATCCGCCGCGGCCGCGGCTTCTCCTTCGAGGACTTCGACGGCACCCGGATCGAGGACTCCGAGACGCTCGATCGCATCCGCCAGCTGGCGATCCCGCCCGCCTGGAAGGAGGTCTGGATCTGTCCCGACCCCTTCGGCCACATCCAGGCCACCGGCTACGACGAAGCTGGGCGCAAGCAGTACCTCTACCACCAGCGCTGGCAGGAGCGCCAGGCGGAACGCAAGTTCGAGCTGGTGCGCGAATTCGCCCTCGAGCTGCCGAAGCTGCGCCGCTCCGTCACCGCCGATCTGCGCCGCTCGGGGATGCCGCGCGAGCGCGCGCTCGCCTGCGCCGTCCGCCTCCTCGACCTCGGCTTCTTCCGCGTCGGCAGCGAGGCCTACGCCGAGGAAAACGAAAGCTTCGGCCTCGCCACCGTCCGCCGCGAACACGTCACGATCACCAGGACCGAGGTCGTCTTCGACTTCCCTGCCAAGAGCGGCCAGCGCCGCATCCAGTCGATCCGCGACGCCGCCACGCGCCGCGCGGTCGAGGCGATGCACCGGCGCCGCAGCGGCCCCGAGGACCTGCTCGCCTACCGCCAGGGCAGGGAATGGCGGGACGTCCGCTCGGACGAGATCAACGAGTACATCCACGAGAAGATCGGCGACCGCTTCACGGCCAAGAACTTCCGCACCTGGCACGGGACGGTGCTGGCGGCGGTGGAGCTGGCCGGCGAGGAGCCCCCGCGCTCCGAGGCGGCGGCCAAACGCGCGATCAAGCGCGCCGTCGACCGCGTCTCCGACGCCCTCGGCAACACTCCTGCAGTCTGCCGCGCCTCCTACATCGACCCGCGCGTGCTCGACCGCTACCGCGACGGGGTGACGATCAAGCCGCCGAGCGCCACCAACGGCAATCTCACCGCCAAAGCCCGTCGCCAGATCGAGAAGGAAGTAATCGACCTCATCTCCTAACCGAGCTCCCGCCCTCAAGCCCTTCTTCCTGTTTCGGCTCCTCCTGTCGTGGGGAACTGGGAGCCAACGGACCAGGTACGCGAAAGGAGGCAGATGAACACGCAGGAACAGCGCCCCCTCGCAGTCGTGACGGGCGCGTCGAGCGGGATCGGCTTCGAGCTGGCCAAGGTCTTCGCCGAAGAAGGGTTCGACCTCCTGATCACGGCCGAGGACGAGGAGATCGAGGCGGCCCACCGCGAGCTCAACCAGATCGCGGCGAGCGTCGAGTGCACCCGCGAGGATCTCTCGACCGAGGACGGCGTCCGGCGCCTCTACGAGCGGATCAAGGCCGGTGGCCGCCCGATCGACGCGATCGCGCTCAACGCCGGAATCGGAGCCGGCGGCGAGTTCGCCCGCAAAACCGAGCTGCGCAAGGAGCTGCGCCTGGTCGACCTCAACGTGCGCTCCACCGTCCAGCTCTGCAAGCTGGTGGTCGGGGACATGGTCGCTCGCGACGAGGGCCGCATCCTCTTCACCTCATCGATCGCCTCGACGATGCCGGGCGCCTACCAGGCCGTCTACAACGCCTCGAAGTCATTCGTCCAGTCATTCGCCCTGGCGCTGCGCAACGAGCTCAAGGGCACCGGGGTCACCGTCACCTCGCTGATGCCGGGCCCGACCGAGACCGAGTTCTTCGAGCGTGCCGACATGCTGGACACGCCGGTCGGCGAAGAAGAAAAGGACGACCCGGCCGAAGTCGCGCGCCAGGGCTACGAGGCGCTGATGGCCGGCAGGGAAAAGGTCGTCGGCGGCAGCCTCAAGAACAAAGCGCAGGCGGTCGCCGGCAAGGTCGTACCCGACTCGGTCAAGGCCGAAATGCACCGCAAGATGGCCCAGCCGGCGACAGCGGGCGAGAAGGAGGAGCGATGAAGGCAGCGGTCTGGCACGGCCCCCGCGACGTCCGCGTCGACGCGGTCGACGACCCGAAGATCGAGGTTGGTACCGACGCGATCGTCCGCATCACCTCCTCGGCGATCTGCGGCTCCGACCTCCACCTCTACGAGGTCCTCTCGCCGTTCATGGAAGCGGGCGACATCCTCGGCCACGAGCCGATGGGGATCGTCGAGGAGGTCGGCCCGGAGGTGACCCATATCGCCGCCGGCGACCGGGTCGTGATCCCGTTCAACATCAGCTGCGGCCACTGCTGGATGTGCGAGCGCCAGCTCTACGCGCAGTGCGAGACGACGCAGAACCGCGAGGAGGAAAAAGGCGCCTCGCTGTTCGGCTACACCAAGCTCTACGGCCAGGTTCCGGGCGGGCAGGCCGAGTACCTGCGGGTGCCGCAGGCTCAGTTCGGGCCGATCAAGGTGCCCGAGGGGCCGCCCGACGACCGCTTCCTCTACCTCTCCGACGTGCTGCCGACCTCCTGGCAGGCGGTCGAGTACGCGGCGATCCCCGAGGGCGGCTCGGTCGCCGTCTTCGGCCTCGGCCCGATCGGGCAGATGACGGCGCGGATCGCCGCCCACAAAGGGGCCCGGGTGATCGCCGTCGACCTCGTCCCCGAGCGGCTCGAGCTGGCGCGCAAGCACGGGATCGAGACGCTCGACCTGGAGGAGCACGAAGACGTCTCCGACACGATCCGCGAGATGACCGAGGGCCGCGGCACCGACGCGGCGATCGACGCGGTGGGGATGGAGGCCCACGGCGCCCCGGTCGGCGAGTTTGCGCAGAAAGCGGCCGGCCTGCTTCCCGACAAGCTGGCCGAAAAGGTGATCGAAAAAGGCGCGATCGACCGCATGTCGGCGCTCTACCAGTGCTTCGACACGGTGCGCCGAGGCGGCACCGTCTCGATCAGCGGCGTCTACGGCGGCGTCGTCGACCCGTTCCCGATGCTGCAGCTCTTCGACAAGGGCGTGCAGCTGCGGATGGGCCAGGCCCACGTGAAGCGGTGGATCGACGAGATCATGCCGCTCGTCACCGACGAGGCCGACCCGCTCGGAACCGAAGACCTCGCCTCCCACAAGATCGGGATGGACGAGGTCCCGGACGCTTACGAGACGTTCCAGAAGAAGGAAGACGGCGCGATCAAGTTCGTGATCCAGCCATGAACGGCGCCGACCCCCAGCTGCGCGTCGCCGTCACCGGGGCGACCGGCAACGTCGGCACCAGCGTGCTGGAGGCGCTGGGGGCGGAGGCGCGGGTGAAGGAGATCGTCGGCCTCGCCCGGCGGGTGCCGGAGGTGGCGATGCCGAAGGTGCGCTGGGTCCGGGCCGACGTCGTCGAGGACGACCTGGCGGCGATCTTCGAGGGGGCCGACGCGGTCGTCCACCTCGCCTGGGCGATCCAGCCCAGCCGCGACGAAGCGCTGACCGAGCGGATCAACGTGCTCGGCAGCCGCCGCGTCTTCGAAGCCGTCGCCGGAGCCGGAGTGCCGGCGCTCGTCCACGCCTCCTCGGTCGGCGCCTACAGCCCGGGGCCGAAGCAGCGCCGGGTCGACGAGTCCTGGCCGGTCGAGGGGATCAAGACCTCGTTCTACTCGCGCCACAAGGCGGCGGTGGAAGCACAGCTCGACGAGCTCGAAGGGCGCTCGCCGGAGACGCGGGTAGTGCGGCTGCGGCCGGGGCTGATCTTCAAGGCCGAGGCCGCGAGCGAGATCCGCCGCTTCTTCGCCGGCCCCTTCCTGCCCGGCTTCCTGGTCCGCAAGCGGCTGGTGCCGCTGATCCCGCGGGTGCCGCGGCTGCGCTTCCAGGCGGTCCACTCGCGCGACGTCGGCGAGGCCTACCGGCAGGCGGTCGTCGGCGACGTCCACGGCGCCTTCAACGTCGCCGCCGAGCCGGAGATCGGGGTCGAAGAGCTGTGCGAGCTCTTCGGTGCCCGCAGCTTCCCGCTGCCGGCGGGGGCGCTGCGCGGGGCCGCCTCGCTGAGCTGGAAGCTGCGGCTGCAACCGTCTTCCCCCGGCTGGATCGACCTCGCGCTCGGGGTGCCGACGATGGACACGACGCGGGCGCGCGAGGAGCTCGGCTGGGAGCCGAGGGTCTCGTCCCTCGACGCTCTCGATGATCTGCTGAAGGGGATGCGCCGTGCCGAGGGCGCCCCCACGCCGCCGCTGGATCCCGCCGCCGGCGGACCGCTGCGGGCGCGCGAGCTCGCCACCGGCGTTGGCCGCAGGCAGTAGCAAGAGCCTGGGCAGCGGGATGGTTTGCGGTTACCGCGTCGAACCCCTCGGGTAGCGAGAGCCCATGGCAGCACCAAACGTCACATCTCCTCCGAAGCCCGGCGAGCTCTGGCTCAGCTGCCCTCCCTACCTGATGATGGCCCGGATCGTCGAGGTCGACACCGAGGCCGAGCCGGCGGTGGTCACCTACGAGCTGCACGACGACGACGGCACCTTGCTGCAGGCGGTCGAGCACGCGCGGCTCGACCGCGGCTGGTGGCGCACCTTCCGGCGGCTCGAGCCGCGCTTCGGCTAGGCGGGGCGCCGCCCTTCGCCGAGGCGCCCCCCGTCGCTACCCGCGTTCAGGGTTGGTGCAATCTGCCTATACAGTGCCTAGGCATGACGGGGACGCGGCAGAAGACGGTCGGGATCGGCGAGGCGGCGAAGGCGCTTGGCGTCAGCACCGACACCCTGCGCCGCTGGGACCGCGCCGGGCGGATCGGGACGGTGCGGGACGAGCGCAACCGGCGACGGGTCCCGGTCGCCGAGGTCGAGCGCCTGCGCGACGCTCCGGCCCGCCACGCCACCGGCGACGGCTTCTCCGCCCGCAACCGCTTCCCGGGGACGATCCGCTCGGTCGAGGTCGACGGCGTGATGGCGCTGGTCGAGATCGAGGCCGGCCCCCACCTCGTCACCGCGGCGATCACCCGCGACTCGGTCGAAGAGCTCGGCCTCGCCCCCGGGATGAAGGCCACCGCCACCGTCAAGGCCTCCTCGGTGATGGTCCAGCGAGGCGAGTGATGCCCACGGGCCGAAATGTCCACCCCCACCCGCCGACGGGCCGAAATGACTACCTGGGCTGGACTTATCGTCCCGTCGGCGGGTGGGGGTGGACTGTTTGGCCCGTCGTGGTCGTGGTGGCGCTTGGGCTGGTGGGCTGCGGCGGCGCCGGGGAACAGACGCTGACGGTGCTCGGGGCGTCGTCGCTGACCGAGGCGCTGGGGAGGTACGGGGGGTCGTTCGCAGGGGCGAAGGTGCGGAGCTCGTTTGCGGGCTCCGACCAGCTGGCGGCGCAGCTCCGGCAGGGTGCCGGCGCCGACGTCTTCGCCGCGGCCGACACCGAATACCCGGCGCAGCTGCACCGCGAAGGCCTGGTCGAAGAGCCCGTCGTCTTCGCCCGCAACCGGCTCGTCGTCGCCGTGCCGGAGGGCAGCCCGGTGCGCTCGCTGGCCGACCTGGCGCGGCCCGGTGTGAAGATCGCGATCGGCGACGCGAGCGTGCCGGTCGGCGCCTACACCCGCGAAGTCCTCGGCCGCCTCCCGGCCGCCGAGCAGGCGGCGATCCTCGACAACGTTCGCTCCGAAGAGCCCGAGGTCAGCTCGGTCCTGGCCAAGGTCGCCGGCGGCGCCGCCGATGCCGGCTTCGTCTACGTCACCGACGCCAGAACGGTCGCGAGACAGGTGCGCACGGTGGCGATCCCACCAGGCCTCCAGCCGGACGTCGCCTACGCCGCGGCGCTCGTCAGCGGCAGCAGCGAGCCCGAGCTGGCGCGGCGCTACCTGCAGGGGCTGCTGCACGGGCAGGGCGCCGCCGACCTGCGCGAAGCGGGCTTCCAGCCGCCGCCATGAGCCTGCGCTCGGCGTTCGGCGCCCTCGCGCTGGCGGCCGCCGTTCTCGCCGTCGTCTTCCTGGCGCTGCCGGTGGTGGCGATCTTCGCCGACGTCAGCCCCGGCCGGCTGCTCGACGCGCTGGGCGAAGCGCCGGCCCGGGAAGCGCTCTGGCTGAGCCTGCGGACGACCGTGATCGCGACCGCGATCGTCGTCGCGGTCGGCACCCCTGCCGCCTACCTGCTGGCACTGCGCCGCTTCCGCGGCCGGGCGCTGGTCCTGACCGCGATCGAGCTGCCGCTGGTGATGCCGCCGGCGGTGGCGGGGATCGCCCTGCTGGCCGCGCTCGGGCCGCACGGCATCCTCGGCGGCGCGATCGAAGGGGCCGGCCTCGAACTCGTCTTCCAGACGGCGGGCGTGGTCGTCGCCCTCGTCTTCGTCTCGGCGCCGTTCTTCCTGCGCCAGGCGATCGCCGCCTTCGCCGCGCTCGACCCGCGCCTGCTGGAGGCGGCGCGGACCCTCGGCGCCGGCCCTTTCCGCGCCTTCCGGACCGTCGCGGTGCCGACCGCGCTGCCGGGCCTCTCGACCGGGCTGGCCCTCGCCTGGGCGCGGGCGCTGGGCGAGTTCGGCGCCACCCTGCTCTTCGCCGGCTCGCTCGAAGGGGTCACGCAGACGGCGCCGCTGGCGATCTTCTCCGAGTTCAGCCAGCCCGGCGGCTTCGTCGCGGCGCTGGCGCTCTCCGCCGTCCTGATCGTCGTCGCCGCGGCGATCCTGCTCGCGGTCAAGCTGCTCGGCGCCGACCGCGCGGTCGAAGCGCCCGCGGAGATCCGATGAGCGGGTCCAAAGGGATCGAGGGGGACGGTGCGGGGGCGCTGGCGGTCGCGGTGCGGATGCCCCTGCGCGGGTTCGGGCTCGACGCCGCGCTTGCGGTCGAGCCCGGCGGCTGCCTCGCCCTCGCCGGCCCCTCCGGCGCCGGCAAGACGACGCTGCTGCGGATCGTCGCCGGGCTGGCGCGGCCGGAGGCTGGGACGGTGACGATCGGCGGGGAAGCCTGGCTCGACACCGGCTCGGGCCGGGAGGTCCCGGCCGAGCGGCGCCGCTGCGGCCTCGTCTTCCAGGACTACGCGCTCTTCCCCCGCCTCAGCGCCTGGCGCAACGTCGCCTACGCGGTACGGGGACCGCGTGGCGAGCGGCGGCGGCGCGCGGTGGAGCTGCTCGAGCGCTTCGGCGCCGGCTCGCTGGCCGACGCCTCCCCCACCGCCCTCTCCGGCGGCGAGCGCCAGCGGGTGGCCCTCGCCCGGGCGCTGGCGGCGGAACCGCGGGTTCTGCTCCTCGACGAGCCGCTCGCGGCCCTCGATCCCGGCAGCCGCCGCGGGGCCCTGCGGGAGCTGCACGCGATCCTCGCCGAACTGCCGATCCCGGCCCTCCTCGTCACCCACTCCTACGACGAGGCGGCGCTGCTGGCCGAACGGATCGCGGTGATCGACCGCGGCCGCATCGTCCAGACGGGCGAACCGGCGGCGATCTCGATGGGCCCCGCCTCCGCCTTCGTCGCCGATTTCGCCGGGGCGGCCGTGCTCCGGGGCGAGGCGAGCCGCGAGCCGGGCGGGTTGACGCTGGTGCGGCTGAGCGGCGGCGGCGAGGTGCGCAGCACCGACGAGGCGAGCGGCCCGGTCGCGGTCAGCGTCTTCCCCTGGGAGATCTCGCTGCAGCCGCCCGGCGCCGCCAGCGCCGATTCGATGCTGAACCGGCTGGCAGGAGAAGTGACCTCGGTGACGCCGATCGGCAACCGGGTGCGGGTCGGCATCGCCACCCCGCAGCCGCTCGGCACCGAGGTCACCGCCCGCTCGGCCGAGGCGCTGGCCCTGCGCCCCGGCGCCCGGGTCCTCGCCGCCTGGAAGGCCACCGCAACCCGCCTCATCCCCCTGGCCCGGTAGCTCGCCTGTTCCTTTGCCCTGCATAGCAGGGCAAAGGAACAGGCGAAGCTCAGAAGAGGGCCTCGGCGCGGCGCAGGTCACCGGCGTCGTTGATGTTGAAGAGGAGGCGCTCGGGGTCGCCGAGGCGCTCCAGCTCCTCCTCCCCCAGCCGGCGGGGGTCGAGCGCCTCGACCGCTCGGGCCATCGGCTCTTCGCACGCCAGCGCCGCCTCCAGCCGCGGCAGCAGGCGCGGCTCGTAGCGCCCGCACAGCGGCTGCAGGCGCCCGCCGAGGGTCGGCACGACGAGCGGCTCCCGCGCCTCCGCCAGCAGCCGGATCAAAGCGGCGGGGACGAACGGCAGGTCGCAGGCGAGGGCGACGATCGGTCGCCCCTCCCCCGCCCGCAGCGCCGCGACGATCCCGCAGAGCGGATGGCGGGGCTCCGCCGGCTCCTCCAGGATCCAGATCCCGCCCTGCGGCTCCTCGCTCGGGTCCCGGCCGACAATCGGCCCGGCGAGCGGCAGGTCCTGGCCCGGCTTGACGCAGACGGCCGCCTCCAGCCCGGCCTCGGCGATCGCCGCCAGCGGGTAGGCGATCAGCGGCTGCCCGTGCAGCTGGGCACCGACCTTCTCCCCATCCATGCGGCTGGCGGCCCCGCCGGCCAGGACCGCCGCGAAGGTCCGTTTCATGACACCAGTGTGTCGCACGCAGGGCGGCCGGGTACTCTCGGCAGGTGGCCCTCGAGGACGCTCACGGCCGGCTGCTCTCCGACCTGCGGGTCTCCGTCACCGACCGCTGCAACTTCCGCTGCCAGTACTGCATGCCCGCCGAGGGGATGCCGTGGATCGACCGGGCGGAGATCCTCTCCTTCGAGGAGATCGAGCGGCTGGTCCGGCTCTTCGTCGCCCTCGGCGTCGAGGACGTGCGGCTGACCGGCGGCGAGCCGCTGGTGCGGCGCGAATTCCCCGCCCTGGTCGCCCGCCTGGCGCGGATCGACGGCATCCGCGACCTCTCGCTCACCACCAACGGCTACCTGCTCGCCCGCGACGCCGGGGCGCTGGTCGCCGCCGGCATCCACCGGGTCAACGTCTCGATCGACTCGCTCGCTCGCGGCCGCTTCTTCGAGATCACCCGCCGCGACGCGCTCGAGCAGGTGCTGGAGGGATTGGAGGCGATCGCCACCCACCCGCAGGTGCGGCCGGTCAAGGTCAACGCGGTGCCGATGCCGGGCTTCGGAGCCGAGGAGGTCGCCCGCTTCTGCGAGCTCGCCCGCAGCCGCCGCTTCCAGGTCCGCTTCATCGAGTTCATGCCGCTCGACGGCGGCCGCTCCTGGCGCGCCGACGACGTCCTCAGCGGCGCCGAGGTGCGGGCGCTGGTCGAAGCCGCGGGATTGGCGCTGCGCGAGCTGCCGCGCGAGCCGCACTCGACCGCGCGCGTCTACGCCTTCGCCGACGGCGCCGGCGAGATCGGCTTCGTCAACCCGGTGACCGAACCCTTCTGCGCCGACTGCAACCGCATCCGCCTCACCGCCGACGGCAAGCTCCGCACCTGCCTCTTCTCCCAGCACGAGACCGATCTGCGCGGGCCGTTGCGCGAGGGAGCGGGCAACGAGGAGCTGGAGCGGATCATCCGCGGGGCGGTCTGGCGCAAGGAGCTGAAACACCACGTCGGCGAGCCGGGCTTCCGGCCGCCGGCGCGAACCATGAGCGCGATCGGAGGGTGAATGAGAAGGGACGAGTGGCTGGATCGGGGGCCGGTATGAGAAGGGACGAGTGGCTGGCCGAGTTCTGCAAGCGACTGGGGCTGGAGCCGCCGAGCAAAGAGGAAGTCGTCGCCCTCCTCGATCTCGCCGCCACCGCCGCCCACTCCTCCGAGCGCACGGCGGCGCCGCTCGCCTGCTGGGTCGCCGGCCGCGCCGGCCGCTCCACGAAGGCCCTGAACGAGATCGCCAAAGAAGTCGCCCCGGCCGAGGACTAGCCACCCCCTCCGATGGTGCGGCCGGAGTCCGCGTAGAGGTTGAGCGAGCCGCGCCTGGCGAAGCCGGCGAGGGTCATGCCGCGGTCGGCGGCGAGCTCGATCGCCAGCGAGCTGGGGGCGCCGACGCCGACCAGGATCGGGCAGCCGGCGACGGCGGCCTTCTGCACCAGCTCGAAGGAGAGGCGGCCGCTGACGCAGAGGACCCGCTCGTGCAGGGGCAGCGACCCGTCCAGCAGCGCGGCGCCGACGACCTTGTCCATCGCGTTGTGGCGGCCGACGTCCTCGCGCGCCAGCAGCAGCTCCCCGGCGGCGTCGAAGAGGCCGGTCGCGTGCAGGCCGCCGGTCCGCTGGAAGCCCGGCTGGCGCAGGCGCTCCGGCAGCCCGGCGAGCAGCGCGCGGTCGATCTGCGGGCCCGGCGGCAGCGGCTCGCTCGCCACCGCCACCTCATCCAGCGCCCCCTTGCCGCAGACGCCGCAGGAGGAGGTCGTGTAGAAGCGCCGGGCGCCGGGGTCGCGCCGCAGCGGCCCTTCGACCTCGACCACGTTGGCGGCGAGGTCCTCGCTCAGCCCCGCCCGCCGCGGGCCGTCGATCAGGCCCCCGCCGTAGAGGAAGCCCAGCGCCAGCTCCTCGTCGGCGCCCGGGGTCCGCATCGTCACGCTCAGCGGCTTGCCGTCGACGCGGATCTCCAGCGGCTCCTCGACCGCGACCGCGTCGCGCTCGCCGTCGCGCTCGACCTCGCGGTAGAGCAGCGAGCCGGGCACCCGACCCGCTCCATCGGCGGCTTGTAAGTGCCCCGACACCAGCGGTTTCGCGCTACCCCTCGCGGGTACAGCCGAAACGTGGCGAAGAAGCGGTGCTCACGACAGCTGGTCCATCGGCGAATCTGAGCCAGCGGTAGAGCGTGTCGCCGCTGGACCCGAATAGCCCCGCCTCCCGCCACATCGCGACGCTCTGGTGGTGGATGCTGGCCGTCGCTGGCGTCGTCTTCCTCGGCGCGGTCGTGATGCTGGTGATCGGCTGGATCCGGCGGGACGAGCCGGGCCTGCCGTTCCTCGGCGAGAACGAGAGGGCGAACACGGGCCTGGTGGTCCTCTTCGGGATGGGGATCCCGCTCGTGATCCTGGTCGCCCTCTTCATCGTCTCCGACCTGGTGCTGCTGCCGGAAACCGACGCGCCGGCGGCGGACAGCACGGCGATGACGGTGACGGTGACCGCTCACCAGTGGTTCTGGCAGGTCCGCTACGAAGGCGAAGGCGCCGAAACGGCCAACGAGATCCACATCCCGGTGCGGACCCCGATCGACCTGCGGGTCCGCAGCGCCGACGTCATCCACTCCTTCTGGGTGCCCGAACTGAACCGCAAGATCGACACGATCCCGGGGCAGACGAACTCGATCGAACTGTACGCCGAACGGGCGGGGGTCTTCCGCGGCCAGTGCGCCGAGTTCTGCGGCCTCCAGCACGCCCACATGGCGTTCCGGGTCTACGCCGAACCGGCGCCGCGGTTCGAAGCCTGGCTGGCGAACATCCGCAAGCCCTCTCGCGAACCGACCACCGCACCAGCCCGCCAGGGGCAGCGGGCCTTCATGGAAGACGGCTGCGCCGCCTGCCACACGATCGCCGGGACCGAAGCCGAGGGAACCGTGGGGCCGAACCTGACCCACCTGGCCGGGCGCGAGACCCTCGCCGCCGACACGATCCCGAACACGCCCGCATACCTCTACCGCTGGATCCAGAACCCGCAGAGCATCAAGCCGGGAGCGAAGATGCCCGGGCTCGGGCTCGGCCCGGCGAAGTTCCACGCGATCGTCGCCTACCTGACGGAGCTCGAATGACGGTCGCGACCCCTCCCGCCGCCAGGGCCCGCCGCGACCGCCTCGAGCGGATCTGGAAGGAGAGCCCCGGCGTCCTCGGCTGGCTCACCACCGTCGACCACAAGCGGATCGGCATCCTCTACTTCTTCACCTCGCTCTTCTTCTTCGGCGCCGGCGGCGTCGAGGCGCTGCTGATCCGCACCCAGCTGATCGGCCCCAACGAAGCGACCCTCAGCCCGGCGACCTTCAACGAAATGATGTCGACCCACGGGACGACGATGATCTTCTTCTTCGTCGTGCCGATGTCGCTGGGGGCCTTCGGCAACTACCTGATCCCGCTGATGATCGGCGCCCGCGACATGGCCTTCCCGCGGCTGAACGCGCTCTCCTACTGGATCTACCTCTGCGCCGGCACCTTCCTCTACGTCGGCGTCTTCAGCGGCAACGCCCCCAGCGCCGGCTGGTTCGACTACGTGCCGCTCGCCTCCAAGGTCTACAGCCCCGGGCCGGGGATCGACTTCTACGCGCTCTCGCTGCTGTTCGTCGGGATCTCGACCACGCTCGGCGCGATCAACGCGATCGTCACGATCTTCAAGTTACGGGCGCCGGGGATGTCGCTGAACCGGATGCCGCTGTTCTGCTTCGCCTTCCTCGCCGTCTCCTTCGCGCTGATCTTCGCCCTGCCGGCGCTCAGCACCGCCCTGATCCTGCTCGAGCTCGAACGCCTCGTGGGCTTCCACTTCTACATCCCCTCGACGGGCGGCGACCCGATCCTCTGGCAGAACCTCTTCTGGATCTTCGGCCACCCCGAGGTCTACATCATCATCCTGCCCGCTTTCGGGATCGCGACCTCGATCATCCCCACCTTCGTGCGGCGGCGGATGGTCGCCTTCCCGCTGGTCGCCCTCGCCGAGATCCTCGTCGCCTTCCTCGGCTTCGGCGTCTGGGCGCACCACATGTTCGCCGTCGGCCTGGCCAGCGCGACGACGATCTACTTCGCCGCCGCCAGCCTGGTGATCGTCATCCCCAGCGGCATCCAGCTGTTCTCCTGGATCACCACGATCGTCACCGGCACGCCCCGCTTCAAGACGCCGCTGCTGTGGATCGTCGGCTTCATCGTCCTCTTCATCATGGGCGGCCTCTCCGGGGTGATGTTCGCCGCCATCCCGTTCGACCAGCAGACGACCGACACCTACTTCGTCGTCGCCCACTTCCACTACGTGATCTTCGGCGCCGCCGTGTTCCCCCTGCTCGGGGGGATCTACTACTGGTTCCCCAAGGTCAGCGGCCGCATGTACAACGAGGCCTGGGGCAAGGCCAGCTTCTGGCTCACCTTCGTCGGGACCAACGTCACCTTCTTCCCGATGCACATCCTCGGCCTGGACGGGATGCCGCGCCGCAACTACACCTACGGCCCGGAAATGGGCTGGACCGGGCTGAACCTGATCGAGACGCTGGGCTCCTACCTGCTGGCGCTGGGGCTGCTCGCGGTCTTCGTCAACCTGGCGGTCAGCCTCTTCAAGGGCGAGAAGGCCGGCAACGACCCCTTCGGCGGCGACACCCTGGAGTGGTCCACCACCTCGCCGCCGCCCGAGTACAACTACGCCGTCATCCCCAAGGTCTCCAGCCCGTATGCGATGTGGGACACCGAGGATCGCGAAGAGGACGCGCGCAACCTCGAGCGCGGGCGGAAAACGCTCGAACGGGGCCACGAGACGGCGGCCAGCACCGCGGTCGACGCCGACTGGGACGAGATCCTCGAGATGCCCTCCAACTCCGCCTGGCCGCCGCTCGTCGCCCTGGCGATGGCGGGTGTGTTCGCGATGATCCTGCTGCAGCAGTGGGTTGGGGCGGCGATCTTGGTCGCGGTCCTCGCGCTCACCGTCGCCGGCTTCCACCTGAAGGAGCCGGAGGAGGCATGAGGCTCCCATGAGCTCGATTCCGCGCAGCATGGAGGCCGCCGGGCCGGGGCCCGTGGAGGCGGTCGAGCGGGCGCGCCGGACGCAGCCGAGCGGCTGGTGGGGGGCGGTGCTGCTGATCGCCACCGAGGCGACCCTGTTCGCCTGCCTGATCGCGACCTACTTCTACCTGCGGTTCAAGACCGGCGAATGGCCGCTCGGGGGGATCGAGAAGCCGTCGGTGACCCTGCCGCTCGTCTTCACGGCGATGCTGGTCGCCACCGTCGTCCCGATGTTCTTCTCGGTCAGGGCCGCCAAGGGGGGAGCGGTGCGCGCGGCCTGGTGGCTGCTGCTGCTGGCGACGGTCGTGCAGGCGACCTACCTCGGCCTGCAGATCCACCTGATGGTCGACGATCTGCACTCCTTCAGCCCGCAGGCGAACGCCTACGGGTCGATCTACTACGCGCTCCTCGCCACCCACCACGCCCACGTCGCGATCGGCCTGGCGATCGACGCCTGGCTGCTCTGGAAGCTCGCCCGCGGCATCACCAACTACCGCCTGATCGCGCTCCGCGTCGCCGCCTTCTACTGGTATTTCGTCGCCGTTGCAGCGATCGCCGTCGTCCTCACCCAGCTCTACCCGTCGCTATGAGGGTCCTGAAGCCGATACTGGAGCGGATCCCGCCGGAGTCGCCGGTCTCGCCCGTCCTCTGGTTCGCGGTGCTCGGCGCGCCGGGGGCCTACGTCGTGCAGCTCGGTCTCGGCTACTGGCTGGTCGAGGCCGCCTGCAGCCCGACCGGCGAGGAGTGGGGAATCCCGCTCGCCGCCTGGGCGGCGGTGGTCACCGCGCTGGCGGCGACGGTTGCCGTCGCGGCCGGCCTCACCTCCGTCTGGCTCTACCGGCGCCACGGCGACCGCCACGACCCGCCGCCCCCCGGCCGGGTCGCCTTCCTCGCCGCGGTCGGGATGACCGTCTCGGCCCTTTTCCTGGCACTGATCCTGATGACCGGCGCCGGCGCCCTCACCTTCCACGTCTGCAACCAGTCATGAGCCGGCGACGAAAAGCATCGAGAGGCATAAAAGCATCGAGAGGCATTGGCGAAACCCGCCGATGCGGTCCCTCGGGCGCCCCGCCTCCTGTTCCTTTTGCTCGTGGAGCAGGCATAAGGAACAGGCGATTGCCAGCGCCCTGGTTCTTCTGTTCCTTATCGCTCTATTGCGAGCAAAAGGAACAGAAAGGGAGATGGGATGGGGCGACTGGAGGCTCGGGGGAGGCGCTTTTGGGCTGCGTGCAGACGCCGGGCGGCGATGTGCCTGCCGCGCGGCGCGTGCGGGGGCTTCGGCGGTCGGTCCCGCTCGCGGCGGTCGTGCCGAGCGGGCTCGCGGCCGCCGCGGCCGTCCTGCTGAGCGCGCTCGCGCTCGCCGCCGCGGCGAAGGCGCAGCCGCCGAGCGGCATCACCCATGCGCCGGGGAGCGCCGGGCAGAAGCAGCTGCAGCTCGGCGCCGGTCTCTTCGCCGCCAACTGCGCCAGCTGCCACGGCTTCCGCGGCGAAGGCGTGCTGACCCCGAGCGAAAGCGGCGTCGGCGGCGTCACCGGCCAGGGGCCGAGCCTGGTCGGGGTCGGCGAGCTCGCCCCCGACTTCTACCTGCGGACCGGGCGGATGCCGCTCGGGCACGCCGGCGAACAGCCCGAACGCCAGCGGCCGTTCTTCAACTCGCGCGAAATCGCCGCGATCTCCGCCTACGTCGCCTCCTTCGGCGGCGGGCCGAAGGTCCCCGAACCCGAACCGGACTTCGGCTCGCTCCCGGAAGGGATGTCGCTGTTCACCGAGCACTGCGCCGGCTGCCACCAGATCGTCGGCGAAGGCGGCTACGTGACCGGCGCCAAGGTGCCGGTGCTCAGCCATGCCAGCGCGACCGAGATCGCCGAGGCGGTGCGGATCGGCCCCTTCCTGATGCCGAAGTTCCCGCCGAGCCAGATCAGCGACGGGGACCTCGACAAGATCATCGCCTACGTGCTGCGGAGCAAGCACCCCGAAGACCCCGGCGGCTGGGGCATCGGCCACATCGGCCCGGTCCCGGAGGGGATCGTCGCCTGGTTCGTCGCGATCTTCGTGCTTGCGGCGCTCTGCGCGGTGATCGGAAGGAGGCTGTCGTCGTGAAGCAGAAGTCGAAGTCGAGGCTGAGGGTCGCCCTGGTGATGGCGCTCGGCGTCCTCCGCAGGCCCAGGCACACGCAGCGCGAGCCGATCGTCGAGGCAGAGGGCGGCGACCGGCGGGCGGAGCTGGTGGTGGCGCTGCTGCTGCTCGCCGCCGCTGCCTGCGCGCTGGCGTTCATCGTCATCTACGCGCTCGACTGGCCGAACCTGACCCAGTGGCTGGGCCTCAGCCTCGGCGGCTCGCTGCTGCTGATCGCCGCGGCGCTGATCTACGCCGGCGAGACCTTCGTCCCCACCGAGCAGCTGGAGGAGGACTACCCGCCGATCGAGCACCCCGAAGCGCAGGAGGAAATCGACCAGATCGGCCGCGAGAGCGTCGGCGGCTTCACCCGCAAGCGGCTCCTGCTCGGCGCCGCGGGGGCGGCCGGCGCCGCGCTCGGCGCCGCGCTCGTCGTCCCGGCCGCCTCGCTCGGCCCGCTCCTGGACACCGAGTCCTTCTACTACTCGCCCTGGCGCCGCGACCGCCGCCTCGTCGACGAGGACGGCAAGCCCTACAAGGCCTCCGAGATCGAGTACGAAACCTTCTACACCGCCTTCCCGGAGGGGGCCTACCGGGAGGAGCTGGCGGCGCCGCTCGTCGTCGTCCGCGTCGATCCCTCCGAACTGGAACTGCCGGAAGGGCGGGAGAACTGGGCGCCGGAGGGGATCGTCGCCTACTCGAAGATCTGCACCCACGCCGGCTGCGCGATCGCCCTCTACCGCAAGCCGCGCTTCCCGCAGGCCGAGCCCGGCCCGGCGCTCGTCTGCCCCTGCCACTACTCGACCTTCAACCCCGCCGACGGCGGCACGGTGACCTTCGGCCCGGCCGGCCGCGACCTGCCGCAGCTGCCGCTGCTGATCGACTCGGCCGGCGAGCTGCGCGCCGGGGGGAACTTCTCGGCCCCCGTCGGCCCCAGCTTCTGGGGCGTGCGGACGCGGAGGCCGACGGCGTGATCCGCCGCACCATCCGCTTCCTCGACCAGCGCAGCGGCAGCGCCCCGCTGCTGAAGAAGACGCTGCGCTACGTCTTCCCCGACCACTGGTCGTTCCTGCTCGGCGAGGTCGCGCTCTACGCCTTCGTCGTCCTTGTCGCCACCGGCATCTACCTGACCTTCTTCTTCGAGCCGAGCACGGCGAAAACCGTCTACCACGGCAGCTACGCGCCGCTGCGGGGGATGGAGATGAGCAGGGCCTACGCCTCGGTCGTCCACCTCTCCTTCGATGTCAAGGCCGGGCTGCTGATCCGCCAAACCCACCACTGGGCCGCCGACGTCTTCGTCGCCGCGATCGTCCTGCACCTGATCCGCGTCTTCTTCACCGGCGCCTACCGCAAGCCGCGCGAGCTCACCTACCTGATCGGCGTCGTGATGCTCTTCGCGACGCTGCTCGAGGGCTACCTCGGCTACTCGCTGATCGACGACCTGCTCTCCGGGATGGGGCTGGCGATCGGCTACGGGGTGGCGCTCTCGATCCCCTTCCTCGGCGCCAACCTGGCGCTGGCGATCTGGGGCCACCCCTTCCCCGGCGACCCCGACTTCTGGTCGCGGATGTACATCGGCCACGTGCTGATCATGCCGGTCCTGATCGGCGGCCTGCTCGCGGCCCACCTGGCCCTGGTCAGCTCCCGCCACCACACCCAGTTCCGCCGCAAATCCGTCCCCGGCGAGCGCAAGATCGTCGGCATCCCCACCTTCCCCGGGCAGCTGCCGCGCTCGCTGGGGCTGATGATCGCGGTCGCCGGCGTGCTGGTCCTGCTCGGGGGCCTGGTGCAGATCAACCCGATCTGGCTGTGGGGGCCCTACCACGTCTACGACGGGACCAACGGCGCCCAGCCCGACTGGTACCTCGGCTGGCTGATCGGGGCGCTGCGCCTGGTCCCCCACTTCGACGTCGTCGTCTGGAACCGGACGCTGGTGCCCAACCCGTTCTGGGGCGGGATCCTCTTCCCGGGGGTGGTGATGGTGTCGCTGATGCTGTGGCCGTGGCTGGAGCGGCGGGTGAGCGGCGACCGCCGCGCCCACAACGTCCTCGACCGCCCCCGCGACGCCCCGGTCCGCACCGGGATCGGCGCCGGCTTCCTCACCTGGGTGGTGATGATCTTCCTCGCCGGCGCCTCCGACCGGGCGCTGGTCTTCCTCGGCATCAGCTACGTCAGCCAGATCTGGTTCTACCGGGTGGCCGTCTGGGTGGTGCCGGTCCTGGTCGGCCTGATCGCCTGGCGCTTCTGCCTCGCCCTCAGGGGGATGGAGGCGGTGCAGGCCGAGCAGGAGGCCGCTGCGGAAGAGGGGCGGGAAGCTGCTGAGCGGGAGGCCGTCGCCCATACCGCGCAGCTCGAGTAGCCGAGCGGGGATCGGCGCCGCCCTCGAGCAGCGACTGGCGCAGCTCGGCCTCGCGGATCCAGCGCAGGAACAGCCAGGAGAAGAGGCTGACCGTGATCAGCGCCCCCCAGATGAACATGATCGCGCCGCCGAGCTGCTGGTCGGTCAGGGGCTGGATCCCGGCCAGCGCCTCCCCGTGGGCGTAGAACGGGTAGAAAGGCGTCCCCGCCCAGATCAGGACGTTGCCGAGGATCGCGCAGCCGAGCGCGCGGACGCACAGCACGTAGGTCGCCTTCGCCGCCGAACCGAACCAGCCGGGACCCGGCAGCGGCTCCAGCAGCGCCCCCCACATCAACAGGCCGGCGGCGAAGAAGCAGCCGTGCTCGAAGACGTGCAGGGCCGGATTCTCCAGCGCCGCTTCGTAGAAGGAGGGCAGGTGCCAGAGGTAGAGGTTCAGGGCCCAGAGCGGCAGCGCGACCAGCGGGTGCAGCAGCCAGCGCAGCCTCTGCACCGGCGCGAAGACGAGCAGCGGCCGCAGGATCGGCCCGCTGAGGCCGACCAGGATGAAGAGCGGCGCCACTTCGCCGATCGTCAGGTGCTGGACCATGTGGACGTAGAAGAGCCGTTCCTCGCCGAGCGAGTCCAGCGGCGAGACCAGGGCCAGGACGAGGATCGCGACCCCGAGGTGGAAGCTGAGCTGCCGCCAGGGCGAGATCGGGTGGCCGCGGGCGGCGAGGGTGCGGGCGCGGCGCGCGTAGAGGGTGCAGGCGACGGCGGCAGCGGCAAGCGCCGGCGGATCGAAGCTCCATCCGCCGCCCTGCAGCGAGGCATGTGCGACCGGCAGCACCTTTCCGCGCAGCTACCCCGCCTGTCAGGCCGCGAACCAGCCCCGGCTGGCCGGCGCGCCCGAGCGGTAATCATGCAGACATGCAGCGCACGCTGACCAGGGTGGCGATCGTCGCCGGGCTCGCCGTGGTGGCGATCCTGATCGCGATCCGCCTCCAGGGCGGCAGCTCCTCGACCCGTGCCGCGAGCGGGCCCGCCGCCGTCCCGGTGGGCGTGCCGGTCGACCGGAAGCCGCCGCCGGTGCGGCTGCTCGGCGCCGACGGCAAGCCCACCTCGCTCGCCGGGCTGCGCGGCCGCTGGGTCGCCCTCGCCCCGACCCTGACCAGGTGCGAAGAGGTCTGCCCGATCACCACCGGGGCGCTGCTGCAGCTGCGGCGGCTGATGCGCCGCGCCGGGCTGGGCGCCCGCTTCACGGTCGCCGAGGTCAGCGTCGACCCCTGGCGCGACTCACCCGCGCAGCTGCGCGCCTACGAGCGGCAGACCGGGGTGCGGCTGCCGCTCTACACCGGCAGCCTGGGGCAGCTGCGCAAGCTCTGGCACTTCTTCGGCGTCGGCTTCCGCTGGACCGGCGGCGACGTCGAGCACACCGACGGCGTCTTCCTCCTCGACCCCTCCGGCCGCGAGCGGGTGGCGATCGTCGGGATGCCGAGCAGCGGCGGCCGGCTGCCGCCCGGCCTGCGCTCGCTGCTCGACGCCGAAGGCCGCCACAACCTCGCCCACCCCGAGGCGCCCTGGAGCGCCCGCGGCGTCGCCTACGACCTGCGGCTGCTGATGGGGCTGCGCGAGGCGATCCCCGGCGAAGGGGCCGCCTCCGGCGGGACCGAGGCCGCCGCCTCCAGGCGGGCCAGGGCCGCCACCAAGCTGATCGGCGGCGGTCTCGAAGAACGCCTCCAGGCCCTGCGCGGCCGCCCCGTCGTCCTCAACGCCTGGGCCTCCTGGTGCCCGCCCTGCCGCGAAGAGCTGCCGCTGTTCGCGGCCGCCGCGGGCCGCTTCGGCCACCGCGCCGCCTTCCTCGGCGCCGACGTCGAAGACCAGGCCTCGAACGCCCGCCGGCTGCTCGCCGAAATCCCCCTCGGCTACCCCAGCCTCCAGGCGAGCCTCGCCGAACTGCAGCCCCTCTCCCACGTCAGCGCCACCCCCTTCACGATCTTCATCGACCCCGAGGGGGAAGTCGCCGACGTCCACCTCGGCGCCTACCGCTCCCAGGACGAACTCGACACCGACGTCGAAGCGCTGCTGCGGAGCTGACGCCGAGTCGCTTCTCCCAACCGGGGGTGAGGAAAAGCGCCTCGCTCAGCGGACCGGGGTCCTGGCTGGGTCCAGCGCTTCGATCGCGCCCTGCCCCAGGTGCAGGTGGTCGCGGACGAGCTGGGGCGGGGTCAGCGCCAGCCAGCGGTTGAGCGAGACGTCGGCGAAGCGGTCGGAGCGGAAGAGCTCGAGGAAGCGGAGGGGCTCGGGGCCGGTGTTCTCGATGTAGTGGCCCATCGCGAAGGGGACGTAGCCGACGTCGCCGGCGGCGAAGTCGAAGGTGCGGGCGCGTTCGGAGGCGGCGAAGACGCTCATCCGGCCCTCGCCCGCGAGGTAGTACTGCCACTCGTCGGCGTTCGGGTGCCAGTGCATCTCCCGCATCCGCCCCGGCTCGACCTCGACCAGCGCCGCCGCCACCGTCTTCGCAGCGGAGAAGTTGCGCGAATCGGCGATCCGCACCGTGCCGCCGGGGCAGCGCAGCGGCTCCTCGTCGCCGAGCCGGAAGCTGAAGCCCTCGGGGACCGGCTCGGCGTCGCGGCGGCCGGCGCCGGCTCCCCGCGGCAGCCGCGCCGGGAATATGTAGAGCTCCTCCCCGGGCAGCGCCTCGAGCGCCTGCGCCGGCACGCCGAAGTTCTTCGCCAGCGCCTCCCGCGGCGTGTGGGCGAGCCAGTCGGTGACGAGGAAGGTCGCGTTCTCCGAGAAGCCGCCGTCGTCGAAGACGAGGAGGAACTCGCAGCCCTCCGGCAGTGCCTGGATCGAGTGCGGGATCCCCGCCGGGAAGTACCAGAGGTCGCCCTCGCCGACGTCGTCGAGGAAGCGCCGCCCCTCCTCGTCGACGGCGGTGATCCGGGCCCGTCCCCGCAGCATGCAGGCCCACTCGGCCTGCTCGTGCCAGTGCAGCTCGCGCACCGCGCCCGGCTCCAGCGCCATGTTCACCCCGGCCAGCTCCCTCGCCACCGGCAGCTCGCGTTCGGTCACCTCCCGCGCCCAGCCGCCGGTCTCGACGCGGTTGTGGGCGTCGGCAAAGGAGAAGCGCAGGTTCGGGACGGTGCCCTCGTCGGTTGCCGGCGGCGACGTCGCCGCGTCGGGGGGAGGGCTCATGGCGCGTCCTGCTGGACCGAGCGCGTCTCCCCCATCGGGATCCAGTCGCGCTTGGTCGTTTTGTTGGCGACCAGGGCGAACGACGTGTACCAGGCGCAGGCGGCGGTGGCGATCCCGAAGATGCCGCCGAGGTGGAAGAGCAGATCGGATCCGAACGCTTTGCCGAGGCCCAGCAGGACGTAGGCGATCCAGAGGGTGAGGAAGACGGAGTTGACCGCCAGGCTGACCTTGGTCGAGACGATCCACATGTAGAAGGTGAAGACGCCCCAGCACAGCAGGTAGAGCGCCAGCGCCCCTTCCTGGTCGCCGGCCGGGATTTCTTTGATGAAGAACTGGTTGAGCGCCCAGAAGGAGATCCAGAAGCCCCCGTAGGAGCTCAGCGCGACCGCCGCGAAGGTGTCGTTCTTGACGAACGCCCACATCCCCGCCAGCAGCTGGACCAGGCCGCCGTAGGCGAGGGCCAGGCCCAGCACCACGGGCAGCATCGCTTCGCTGAGGATGCCGGCGTTGATGAAGCTCAGGACCATCGTCGAGAGGGCGAAGCCGGCGAGGCCGAGCGCCGCCGGCTCGGCGACGAAGCGGGCGGGGCCGCGTTCGGGCTTCTCCCCTCGATGGGCGGGCGGCTGTGGCGGTTCTTGACGGATTGGATCAGGCATCGGTCTCTCCTCCCCCCTCGCGGGCGGTAGCTCGGTTGGCGTCGAGAGCCCGCTGCAGCACCTGGGCCAGGTGCAGCGGCGGGTCCTCGCCGCAGTGTTCGATCTGAGAGCGGCAGCTGAAGCCGTCGCTGACGACGAGGGTGCCCGGCTCGGCTTCGCGCAGCGCCGGCATCAGCACCCGCTCCGCCGCCTTGACCGAGACGTCGTAGTGCTCGCCGGCCTCGTAGCCGAAGGAGCCGGCGAGGCCGCAGCAGCCGGAGTCGAGGACTTCGGGTTCGATCCCCAGCCGCTCCAGGACGGCGGCGTCGCAGTCGCTGTCGCTGGTTGCCTTCTGGTGGCAGTGGAGGTGGACCAGCGCCTTGCCGCCGAGCCGCGGCAGCTCGACCCGCTCGGCTTCCTCGGCGAGGAACTCGCCCAGCGACCTCGTCATCCGCGCCAGCCGCTTCGCCTGCGGGTCGTCGGGGAAGAGGTTCACCAGCTCGTCGCGGAAGACGGCCCCGCAGCTCGGCTCCAGCGCGATCAGCGGCGTTCCCGCTTCGATCTCCGGGGCCAGCGCGCCGAGAATGCGCCGCAGCTGGCGCCGGGCGAGGTTCAGCATCCCGTAGTCGTAGAGCGGCCGCCCGCAGCAGATCGGACCCATCGGCACCACCACTTCGAAGCCCAGCGCCTCCAGCCCCTCGACGGCGGCGATCGCCACCTCGGGGTGGAAGTTGTCGTTGAAGGTGTCGCCCCAGAGGAGGACGCGGCGGCCGGAGGCGTGGCGCCGGCCGCGCTCGGCGAACCAGGACTTGAAGGTGCGCTCGGCGAACCGCGGCGGCCTGCGCTCGGGCGCGACCCCGGCGAGGCGGCGCGAGAGCCGCCCCAGCGGTTCGCGCTGGAGGACGAAGTTCGCCAGCTTCGGCGCCCGCGAGGCGAGCCGCGCCTCCCAGGGGATCAGGCCCAGCGCGTAGGCCTGGCGCGGCCGCAGCCGCCGCTCCCAGTAGTGGGAGAGGAACTCGGCTTTGTAGGTCGCCATGTCGACCCGCACCGGGCACTCGTGCTTGCAGCCCTTGCAGGCGAGGCAGAGGTCGAGCGCCTCCTTGACGTCCTCGTTGCGCCAGTCGTCCTGGAGCGAGTCGCTGCGCATCATCTCGAACAGCAGCCGCGCCCGGCCGCGGGTCGAGTGCTTCTCCTCCAGCGTGACCTGGTAGCTCGGGCACATCGTCCCGCTCTGGTCGCGGCAGGCGCCGACGCCGATGCAGCGCTCGATCGCGTTGCCGAAGCTGCCGGCGTCGCCGGGAAAGCGGAAATGCGTCTCCAGCTCACGCCGCCGGTAATCGGGCCCGACGCGCAGATTGGTGTCGAGCGGGTAGGGGTCGACGACCTTGCCCGGGTTCATCTTCCCCTCCGGGTCGAAGACCGACTTGAACTCGGCGAAGGCTTCGACCAGCTCGGAGCCGAACATCCGGTCGAGCAGCTCCGCCCGCGCCTGGCCGTCGCCGTGCTCGCCCGAGAGCGAGCCGCCGTACTTCCCCGCCACCAGCTCGGCGGCGTCTTCCATGAAGGCGCGGTAGTTGGCCACGCCCGCCGGGGTGAGGAAGTCCCAGTCGATCCGGGTGTGGATGCAGCCGTGGCCGGCGTGCCCGAAGAAGGTCGAGACCCGGCGGCCGTGCTTCTCGCACAGCGCTTCCAGGTCGCGCAGGTATTCCCCGGTCCGCTCCGGCGGCACCGCCGCGTCCTCCCACGAGGGCCAGCCCGGGTGCTCGCCCGGGATCTTCGAGTTGCCTTCGCCGCCCTCGCGGATCTCCCAGACCTGCTTGATCTCCTTCGCTTCCTCGTAGAGCTTGCTGTCGACCTGCTCGCCGCCGCGCTTCTCGATCGCGGCGATCATCTCCTCGGCCTGCCCGTCGGCCTCCTCGGCGCCCTCGCCGCCGAACTCGACCAGGAGCCAGGCGTCTCCCTCGGGCAGCAGTTCGGGATGGCGCTTGAACCCCTTGCGCAGCTCGTTGTCAACCAGCCGCCGGTCGAACGTCTCCAGGCCGATCGGGCCGAACTCCATGATCTCGGGGACGTGGTCGGCCGCCGTCGGGGCGTCCTCGTAGCCGATCAGCACCAGCGCCCGGTGCTGCGGGCTCGGGATCAGCTTCAGGTGCGCCTCGAGGACCAGCGCGCAGGTCGCCTCGGTCCCGACCAGCGCCGCGGCGAGGTTGAAGCCGTTCTCAGGCAGCAGCCGCTCGAGGTTGTAGCCGGAGACGCGCCGCGGGATGTCGGGGTAGCGCTCGCGGACGAGGTCGCCGTAGCGGTCCCGGAGGTCCCGCAGGCGGGCGTAGATCTCCCCCTCCCGCCCGCCGCGGGTGACTCTCTCCTCCAGCTCGTCCTCGGACACGCGGCAGGGAAGGACCATCCGGGTGCCGTCGTAGAGGACGAGGTCGAGCGCCTCGACGTTGTCGGCGGTGACGCCGGCGATGATCGAGTGGACCCCGCAGGAGTTGTTGCCGATCATCCCGCCCAAGGTGCAGCGGCTGTGGGTCGCCGGGTCGGGGCCGAAGGTGAGGTCGTGCTGCTCGGCGGCTTCGCGCAGGTCGTCGAGGACGATCCCCGGCTGCACCCGGGCGAACCGCCGCTCGGGGTCGAGCTCGAGCAGGCGGTTCATGTACTTGGAGAAGTCGAAGAGCACGGCCTCGTTGACCGTCTGCCCGGCGAGGCCGGTGCCGCAGCCGCGGGCTCCGATCGGCGCCCCGTGGCGGCAGCAGATCTCCAGCGCCGCGACCACGTCCTCGGGCCCGCGCGGGATCACCACCCCGAGCGGGACCTGGCGGTAGACGGAGGCGTCGTTGGCGTAGAGCGCCCGGCCGCCGGGCGAGAAGCGGACCTCGCCGCGCACCTCGCCCATCAGCTCGCGGGCCAGGGCGCGGGCGTCGATCCCGCCCGTCCAACTCCGCTCGGCCAGGGAGCGCGTCTCGATCGCGGTCGCCATCGCCGCTACTCCCCGCTGCCGTCGTGGCCGCCGAGCTTCTCCCGCACCCGGGCGAGGATGCCGTAGGGGCTGGCCGGCTCGTTCACCTCTTCTCGCAGCTGGCGGCCGATCGTCAGCCCGATCGGCACCCGCGACTCCTCGCCGCGGCGCAGCGCGTCGTACATCTTCTTCGCCTGTTCGGGGGTGATCTTCGGCGGCAGCGGCGGCTCGTTCTGGTCGACCACCGCCTCGACCACGACCGGCCCCGGCATCGCCAGCGCCTCGCGCAGCTGCTCGCCGCAGCTCTCAGGGTCCTCGATGTGGACGGCTCTGGCGCCGCAGCCCTCGGCGACCTTGACGAAGTCGATCGGGGCGAAGTCGACCCCGTACTCGGGGTTGCCGAGGAAGACCATCTGCTCCCACTTGATCAGCCCCAGCGAGTCGTTCTTGAAGCAGATCACCTTGACCGGGAGGTCGTGCTGGATCAGCGTCGCCAGGTCCCCCATCTGCATGCTCAGCGAGCCGTCGCCGGTGAAGGCGATCACCTGGCGGTCGGGGTAGGCGGCCTGGGCGCCGATCGCGTAGGGCAGCGCCGCCGCCATCGAGCAGTTGGTGCCGCTGAAGGCGAACTTCTGCTGCGCGCGCAGCCGCATCTGCGTCACCCAGTAGGTGACCTGGCCGGAATCGCCGCAGACGATCGCGTCCTCGGCCAGCGCCTCGGCCAGGTGCCAGGCGACGACCTGCGGGCGCATCGGAGTCTCGCTGCGGGTGCCGCGCTGCTCCATCAGCTCCCACCACTCGCGCACCCCCTGCTGGGCGGCCTCCAGGAAGCCGCGGTCCTCGTTGCGCCGCAGGTGCGGCAGCAGCGCCCGCAGCGTCGCCCTGGCGTCGCCGACAAGGCCGACGTCGGCGGGGTAGCGCAGGCCGATCCGCTCCGGCTGGTCGTCAACCTGGACGCATTTCGCCTGCCCGGACGAGGGCCAGAACTCGATGTAGGGCATGCTCGAGCCGACCACCAGCAGCCCGTCGCAGTTTTCCATCGCTTCCTGCGTGGGCCGGGTGCCGATCACGCCGATGCCGCCGGTGACCGAGGGGTGGTCGTCGGGGACGCAGTCCTTGCCCAGCGAGGCCTTGGCGATCGGCGCGCCGAGCAGCTCGGAGACCGCGAGCAGCTCCTCGCCGGCGCCGCGGGCGCCCTGCCCCGCCAGGATCGCCGGCTTCGCGCAGCCGCCCAGCACCTCCGCCGCCCGCTTCAGCTCCTCCTCGGCGGGGGTGCGGACGGGCGTCGCGTAGGCGGTGGTGCTGTGGCCGGGGACGTTGCGCTTGTAGCGCATCAGGTCTTCGGCGTCGGCCGTCTGGTAGTCGATCGGGAAGGCGACGTGGACCGGGACGCGCCGGGACAGCGCCGTCCGGCAGGCGAGGTCGAGCACGTTCTCGATGTGCTCGGGCCCCATGATCCGCTGGTTGTAGGCGGCGAGGTTCGAGTAGAGGTAGTCGGTGTCGAAGTCCTGCAGGTAGTGGGTGCCGATCAGGTCGTGGTAGGTCATGCCGGTGATCGCCAGCAGCGGCACCCCCTCCATCCGCGCGTCGAGCAGGCCGTTGGCGAGGTGGATCGCGCCGGGGCCGGCGGTCGAGAAGCAGACGCCGAGCTTGCCGGTGAAGCGGGCGTAGCCGACCGCCGCCATCGCCCCGACCTCCTCGTGGCGGACGTGGACGTAGCGGATCTCCTCGTGGCGCTTGCGCAGCGCCTCCATGAAGCCGTTGATCCCGTCTCCCGGCAGGCCGAAGATCGTGTCGACCCCCCACTCCCTCAAACGGTCGATGAAGAGATCCGAAGCAGTGGTGGCCATGCGCCCTCCAGGTGGGTGGAAACGGGTCCCACTCCTGATCCCCGGGACCGCGGCGGCCGCACCACCGGCGGTAATTCCGATGACCGCGCGAGCGCCGAAGCGGTGCCGGGGACGTCAGATGCCTGACCCGGACGGACGAGCCGCATCGTGGAGGGCGTCTTTCCGAGGTGGAGGGAGAGCCGCTTACCCAGGGTCAGCGGTCGTGGATGCGGCGACCCCACCCTTCCATTTCGCAGGGTTCTAACCGTCCATTTCGCAGCATTCTAGCCGTCTATTTCGCAGGAGTCGATGAAGTACCGCCAGCGGGTAGGAGTGGTCCATGCTCGCCTGCCGGGTCTTCGGCCATCGCTACCGCTTCGGCATCGAGGGGGCGACGATGCGCTGGGCCTGCGAGCGCGGCTGCGGGGCCGGCGGCGAGAAGGAATACCCGAGCGCCGCCGAAGCCCGGCGCTTCGCCCGCGCCTTCGACTTCGACGAGCGTGAATCGACCGGCAGGCGGGCGCCGCTCTTGGGCCTGCTGCCGCTGCGGATCGGCCGCATGCTGGTCGACCGGGCCCGGCGTCAGGACGAGCGCGCGAGGTAGGACGGAGCCCACATCCCGCCGATGTCAGCGAAGGAACAAATTCGCTTCCGCAGGCGTCGAGGCGGGTACCGGTAGGGCGAAGCGGCGCTTGCGGGTGCCGTCACCTGCCTGAGAAAAAGGAGCTTCTCGATGTCCGAAACCGTCGGTGCCTTCGTCCTCAAACGCCTTCACGAACATGGGGTGGAGCAGATCTACGGCTACCCAGGCGACGGGATCAACGGCATTCTCGGCGGTTTCCACGAGCACGGCGAAGACGTCGAGTTCGTCCAGACCCGGCACGAGGAGATCGCCGCCTTCGCCGCCTGCGCCCACGCCAAGCTGACCGGCGAGGTGGGCGTCTGCATGGCGACCTCGGGGCCGGGCGCGATCCACCTCCTCAACGGCCTCTACGACGCCAAGCTCGACCACCAACCGGTGGTCGCGATCGTCGGCCAGCAGAAACGGATGTCGCTGGGCTCCAACTACCAGCAGGAGGTCGACCTCAACACGCTCTTCAAGGACGTCGCCTCGGAGTTCGTCCAGACCTGCATGGCGCCGACCCAGGCCAGGCACCTGATCGACCGCGCCTTCCAGGTCGCCAAGGCCTCGCGCTCGGTCACCGCGGTGATCATCCCCGAGGACGTCCAGGAGGCCGAACACGAAGAACCGCCGCGCAAGCACGGGGCGGTCTTCTCCAGCCTCCACACGCCCGCCGACCCGCGCCTGATCCCGCCCGATGACGAGATCCGCCGCGCCGCCGAGATCCTCAACTCCGGCGAGCGGGTGGCGATCCTGATCGGCCAAGGCGCCCGCGCCGCCGCCGCGGAGGTCGAAGAGGTCGCCGACAAGCTCGGCGCCGGCGTCGCCAAGGCGCTGAACGGCCGCGACGTCCTCCCCGACGACCTCCCCTTCGTCACCGGCCCGATCGGGCTGCTCGGCTCCAAGCCCAGCTACGAGATGGTCGACAACTGCGACACCTTCCTGATGATCGGCTCCAGCTTCCCCTACGCCGAGTGGCTGCCGGAACCGGGCAAAGCGCGCGGCGTGCAGATCGACATCGACGCCCGCCTGGTCGGCATCCGCTACCCGATGGAGGCGAGCCTGGTCGGCGACGCCCGCGACACCCTGCGCGAGCTGCTTCCCCATCTGCAGCGCAAGGAGGACCGCTCCTGGCAGGGGGAGATCGAAGCGGAAATCGAGCGCTGGTGGGAGATCCTCGCCGAACAGGCGATGGTCGACGCCCAGCCGCTGAACCCGCTCCGCGTCTTCCACGAGCTCAGCCCGCGGCTGCCCGACAAATGCATCCTCACCGCCGACTCCGGCTCGGCGACCAACTGGTGGGCGCGGCACCTGAAACTGCGCCGGGGGATGCGCACCGCCCTCTCCGGCACCCTGGCGACGATGTGCCCCGGGGTCCCCTACGCCTTCGCGGCGAAGATGGCCTACCCCGACCGGCCGGTGATCGCCTGCCTCGGCGACGGCGCGATGCAGATGCTCGGCAACAACGCGCTGATCGACGTCGCGGCGCGCTGGGAAGAATGGTCGAACAAGCAGCTCGTCGTCCTCGTCCTCCACAACGACGACCTCAACCAGGTGACGTGGGAGCAGCGGGTCCTCACCGGCGACGCCAAACTCGACGCCTCGCAGAGGATCCCCGACTTCCCCTACGCCGACTACGCCCGCTCGCTGGGCCTGCACGGGATCAAGGTCGAGAGCCCCGACCGCGTCGCCGAGGCCTGGGAGGAGGCGCTGAGCGCCGGCCGGCCCGTCCTCTACGAGGCCGTCACCGACCCCGAGGTGCCGCCGCTGCCGCCGCACATCAAACTCGAACAGGCGACCTCGCTGGCGAAAGCGCTGGCGAACGGCGACCCGCACGGCGGCCGCATCGTCAGCCAGTCACTGAAGGGCAAGCTGAAAGAGCTGACGACCCGATGAGCGAGGCGGCAGTCGAGCCCCACCTCGAGGGGGGCGCCGGAGCGCCCGTCTCCGAAGTCCAGGTCCACGCCTGCACCATCCCGACCGACGCGCCGGAGTCCGACGGCACCCTGGAATGGGACTCGACGACGATCGTCATCGTCGAGCTCGAGGCCGCGGGCGAGCGCGGGCTCGGCTACACCTACGGCGACAAGAGCGTCGCCGCCTTCGTCGACTCGAAGCTGCGCCAGCTCGTCTACGGCGCCGACGCGATGGCCCCGGGCGCGGCCTGGACGAAGATGCAGCGGGAGATCCGCAACGCCGGCCGCCCGGGGGTCGGGGCGATGGCGGTCTCCGCGGTCGACATCGCCCTCTGGGACCTGAAGGCGCGGCTGCTCGGCGTCTGCCTCGCCGACGCCCTTCCCCGCTTCCGCGACGCCGCCCCGGTCTACGGCAGCGGCGGCTTCACCTCCTACTCGACCGCGCAGCTGACCGAGCAGCTGCAGGGCTGGATGGAGGCCGGGCTGCCGCGGGTGAAGATCAAGGTCGGCCGCGACCCCGGGCGCGACCCCGGGCGCCTCGCCCTCTGCCGCGAGGCGATCGGCGCGGGAGTCGAGCTGATGGTCGACGCCAACGGCGCCTTCTCGCCCAAGCAGGCGCTCGAGCAGGCCGCCGTCTACGCCGGCTACGGCGTCTCCTACCTGGAGGAGCCGGTCAGCTCCGAGGACCGCGAGGGGCTCGCCTTCGTCCGCGACCACGGCCCCGCCGGGATGGCGATCGCCGCCGGCGAGTACGAGTGGGACCTGGTCCGGCTCGGCGATCTCGCCGGCCGCGTCGACGTCCTCCAGGCCGACGTCACCCGGGTCGGCGGCGTCAGCGCGATGCTGCGCGCCGACGGCATCTGCAAGGCCCTGCAGCGGCCGTTCTCCGCCCACTGCGCGCCGGCGGTCTCGGCCCACGTCTGCTGCGCGATGGAGACGGCCCGGCACCTCGAGTACTTCCACGACCACGTGCGGGTCGAGCGGATGCTGTTCGAGGGGACGCTCGATCCCGGCGGCGGGGCGCTGGAACCGAACCGCTCCCGTCCCGGCCTGGGCCTGGAGCTGCGATACGACGAAGCGGAGCGCTGGGCCGCATGAGCGGCAACGAGCTGGGCCACGGCACCCTCGCGCCGGAGGGAGTCGAGCGGATCGACCGGCGCGCCCTCAAGCGGCGATTGCGGGAGACGGTCAAGGGCGAAGTCCGCTTCGACCTCGGCACCCGGGCGATCTACTCGCACGACAGCTCCAACTACCGCCAGCCGCCGCTCGGCGTCGTCATCCCCGAGGACGCCGCCGACGTGGTCGCCGCCGTCGCCGCCTGCCGCGAGCACGGGGCGCCGGTGCTGCCGCGGGGCTGCGCGACCAGCCTCTCCGGCGAGACCACCAACGTCGCCGTCGTCCTCGACACCTCGAAGTTCATGCGCGAGATCGTCGCCGTCGACCCCGAGCGGCGGATCGCCCGCGTGCAGCCGGGGGTGATCCGCGACCAGCTCTCGAAGCTGACCGAAGAACGCCACAACCTGACCTTCGCGCCGGACACCTCGACCCACGAATACGCCACCTTCGGCGGCATGATCGGCAACAACTCCTGCGGCGTCCACTCGGTGATGGCCGGCCGCACCGCCGACAACGTCGAAGAGCTGGAGATCGTCACCTACGACGGCCTGCGGATGCGGGTCGGGCCGACCTCCGAGGAGGAGCTGGAGCGGATCGTCGCCGCGGGCGGGCGGCGGGGCGAGATCTACGCCCGCATGCGCGACCTGCGCGACCGCTACGCCGACCTCGTCCGCGAGCGCTACCCCGACATCCCCCGCCGCGTCTCCGGCTACAACCTCGACGAGCTGCTGCCGGAGAGGGGCTTCAACGTCGCCCGCGCCCTGGTCGGCTCGGAGGGGACGCTGGCGACGGTGCTGGAGGCGACGGTGCGGCTGGTCTACTCCCCCCCGGCCCGCTCCCTGCTGGTGCTCGGCTACCCGAGCGTGTACGAAGCCGCCGACCACGTGCCCGAGATCCTGGAATACGGCCCGACCGGCCTCGAGGGGATCGACCGGCGCCTGATCGAAGACCTGCTGCAGAAGGGCAAACACACCTCCGAGGTGCCGATGCTCCCCGACGGCGACGGCTGGCTGCTGGTCGAGTTCGCCGGCGAGACGACGGCGGAGAGCGACGGCCGCGCCGAAGACTGCATGGCGCAGCTGCGCAAGGACGACAACACTCCGGCGATGCGCCTCTTCGACGACAAGGGAGAAGAGGAACAGCTCTGGCAGGTCCGCGAGGCCGGGCTCGGCGCCACCGCCTACGTGCCGCTGGAGCGCGACCACTGGCCGGGCTGGGAGGACTCGGCGGTGCCGCCGGAGCGGCTCGGCGATTACCTGCGCCGCTTCCGCGACCTGCTCGACAAGCACGACTACCGCGCCGCCCTCTACGGCCACTTCGGCGACGGCTGCGTCCACTGCCGGATCAACTTCGACCTGCGCAGCGCCGGCGGCCTGCGCACCTGGCGCCGCTTCCTCGACGAGGCCGCCGACCTGGTGGTCGAGTTCGGCGGCTCGCTCTCGGGCGAGCACGGCGACGGCCAGCAGCGGGCGGAGCTGCTGCCGAAGATGTACGGGCCGGAGCTGGTCGGCGCCTTCGAGGAGTTCAAGCGGATCTGGGATCCGGAGAACCGGATGAACCCGCACAAGGTCGTCGACCCCTATCCGATCCTCTCCAACCTGAAGCTCGGGACCGGCTACTCGCCGCCGGACCCGAAGACCCACTTCGCCTTCGGCGAGGACGGGGGCAGCTTCGCCCACGCGGCGCTGCGCTGCGTCGGCGCCGGCAAGTGCCGCAACGCGCAGACGGGGACGATGTGCCCGAGCTTCTCGGTCACCCACGAGGAGGAGCACACGACCCGCGGCCGCGCCCGGATCCTCTACGAGATGCTCGAGGGCGACACGATCCGCAACGGCTTCCGCTCCAAGGAAGTCAAGGAGGCGCTCGACCTCTGCCTCTCCTGCAAGGGCTGCAAAGGCGATTGCCCGGTCAGCGTCGACATGGCCACCTACAAAGCCGAGTTCCTCTCCCACCACTACAAGGGCAAACCGCGGCAGCTGCCCGCCTACTCGATGGGGCTGATCATGTTCCACGCGCGGCTGGCGCGGCTGGCGCCGCGCCTGGCCAACGCGCTCACCCACGCGCCCGGGATCTCGCGCCTGGTCAAGCGCGCCGGCGGGATCAGCCCGCAGCGGGAGATGCCGCCGTTCGCCCACGAAACCTTCAAGGAATGGTTCCGGGCGCGGGGGGCGGTCAACCCCGAGGGCAAGCCGGTGCTCCTCTTCCCCGACACCTTCAACGACTTCCTCCACCCCGAGGTGCTGAAAGCGACCACCGAGGTGCTGGAGTCGGCGGGCTTCCGGCCGATCGTCCCCGCGCAGGCGCTCTGCTGCGGGCGCCCGCTCTACGACTACGGGATGCTCGACACGGCGAAGCTGTTCTGGCGGCGGATGCTCGACGTCCTCGCCCCGCAGATCCGCGAGGGCATCCCCCTGGTCGGCGCCGAGCCCAGCTGCGTGGCGGCCTTCCGCGACGAGCTGCCGGGGCTGATGCCCCACGACGAGGACGCGAAGCGGCTCTCGCTGCAGGCGCTGACCCTGGCCGAGCTGCTGCAGCAGCACGCGCCCGACTGGGAGCCGCCGCGGCTGGCCGCGAAAGCGCTCGTCCACGGCCACTGCCACCACGAAGCGGTGATGGGGATGAGCGCCGAGAAGGAGCTCTACGAGAAGATGGGCCTCGACTTCGAGGTGCTCGACTCCGGCTGCTGCGGGCTCGCCGGCTCCTTCGGCTTCGAGCGCGACCACGACGAGATCTCGCGTGAAATCGGCGAGCAGCGGCTGATGCCGATGGTCCGCGCGGCGCCGGATGAGGCGATCCTCGTCGCCGACGGCTTCTCCTGCAAGACGCAGATCGAGACGATGAGCGAGCGCCGCGCCCTCCACACCGCCCAGGTGCTGAGGCTGGCGGCGCAGCAGGGCGCCGCCTCGGAGCCGGGGCCGCGCCCGGAGGAGGGCTTCCCCGACGTCGTCCTCGAGGATCCGGCCGGGCGCGGGCGCGAAGCCGCCGTCCTCGGCGGCGTCCTGGCGGCCGGCGCCGGCCTCGCCGCCACCGCCCTGCTGCGCGGGAGGCAGCGGTGAAGGAGACCTACGACAAAGAGGTGGACTACATCGCCGGGGAGACGGTGGTCGGCGGCTCCTACCGCTGCCGCGAGTGCTCCCACGAGCTCGAGATCGAGGACGGCAAGGTCACGAACCTGCCGGTCTGCCCGCGTTGCCAGGGACAGCACTGGGACGCCGCACGCTGACGTCCGCCTTCAGCGCTCCGGCCGCAGGAGGCTCACGCCGGCGCCGGTGAGCAGGGCTGCGCCCGCGGCCGCCAGCAGCCCCCGGTGCTTGCTCGCCCACCATTGGGCGCTGCGCCCGTGGGCCTTGCCGTCGAAGCGGCCGTGGGCGCCGGGGTCGCCGGGCTGTGGATGCGTCAGGTTGCCGGCCCGGTTCTGGTCGTCGGGCGGGAATTCCGCCTGCTGGCCGGAGACCGCGGTCTTCGCCAGGTAGCGCTCGGCGATCCAGGGGGCGAATTTGCTCCCCATCACGGTGTAGACGGTGGGGATGCCGACGTAGACCTGGCGGCGCCGGTGGCGGGCCGCCCAGTGCACCGCGTCGGCAGCGACCTCGGGCTCGTACACCGGCGCCACCGGCTGCGGGTGCCCCGGCATCTTCGAGAGGCAGTGGTCGAACTGCGGCGTGTTCACCCCCGGCAGCTGGACCATCGAGACGTCGACCCTGGAGCCTTTGTGGCGCAGCTCCGTCCGCACCGAGTCGAAGAAGCCCTTGATCGCGTGCTTGGCGCCGCAGTAGGGAGACTGCAGCGGGATCCCCTGGTAGGCGAGGGCGGAGCCGACGAGGACGATCTTGCCGCGGTCGCGCGGGACCATCCGCTTCAGCGCCGCCCGCGTCCCCCATACGGTGCCGTGGTAGGTGACGTCGGTGGCCCGCCGGTACTCCTCGGGCTCGATGTCCTCGAAGAAGGCGAAGACGGTGGTCATCGCGTCGTTGACCCAGACGTCGATCGGGCCGAGCTCGCGCTCCACCCGCTCGGCGGCCGCCTCGACCGCCTCGGGATCGGAGACGTCGGTGGGGATCGGCAGCGCCTCCCCCCCGGCGGCTTCTATCTCGCGCCGGGCGCCCTCCAGCGACTCCTCGCCGCGCGCCAGCAGCGCCACCGCGCAGCCGTCCTCGCCGAAGCGGCGGGCGATCGCGCGGCCGATCCCGGAGCCCGCCCCGGTCACCACGACCACTTCCCTGCTCCCGCGCCTGCCGCTCGTCTCCGCGCTCATGCCGCTGAGGTACCCAAGCCCGTGCGGCGGGAAAACCTTGCCCCCCGGCCTGTCAGCACGCTGACCGGATCGGCGGGCGCTGCGCATGCTCCGCCCCCCTGGCGGGTTCGTGGGAGAGCAAGGAAAACGATTGGGGAGGTAGGGATGTTGAAGACGTTGACGCTCGGGGCTGCCTGCGTGCTGGGCTGCACCGCCCTGATGCTGGGGGACGCCGCGGCCAAGTCGGGCCAGCGGGGAAGCGCGATGAAGGGCCGCACCAAGCAGGGTCGGACGATCCGCCTGGCGCTCGCGCACCACAGCGTGCAGCTGAAGCACTTCTCGATCCAGCTCCGCTGCCACGACGGCAGCATCCTGATCGACACCGAGTCGGGCTTCCTGCCGACGCCGCTGAAGGCCGGCGGGCGGCTGCGCGACCACCAGGTCGGCAACACCGACGACGTCTGGCTGCGGGGCCGGATGCACGGCCGCGTCCTGCGCGGATCGGTTCGCGTCCGCGACCGCGTCGGCAAGGTCCGCTGCGACTCCCGCTGGGTCCCCTTCCACGCCGCCAGCCGAGGTTCCTAGCTAAGGCCGGCCGCCTCGGGGTCGTGCGCCGCGAGGCGATCCCCTGCCTGCCGACCACCGTGGCGAGCCGAGGCGCCGGCGTAGGCGCGGAGCACGTCGCGGTGGTCGACCCAGCCGATCAGGGCGCCGGTGTCGCGGGCGAGCACCGGCAGGCCCTCGCGCTCGCCGCCGGTCAGCCAGTCGATCGCCACCGCCAGCGGCTCGTCGGGGTGGACCTCCGGCGCCTGCTCGGTCAGTTCCGCCACTTCGGCGACGGCGCCGCCGTCGCGCTCGAGGTCGCGGACCGAGAGGACGCCGAGCAGGGCACCGTCCTCATCGACGACGGGCAGGGCGCTGCGGCCCTCGCGCAGGAACGCCTGGGCGGCGCCGGCCCGGTCGGCGCCGGGGGGCAGTGCCGGCGGCGGCGGGCTCATCACGTTGCCGACGATCATCCCGGCGAAGGCCGCCGCTTCGGCCGGGCGCTCGATGTCGATGCCGCGGCGGCGCAGCTTCAGGGTGTAGATCGAGTCCTCGCTGAGGGCCCTGCTGAGGCCGGTCGCGACGACCACGGCGAGCATCAGCGGCAGGATGATCGAGTAGTCGCCGGTCAGCTCGAAGACGATGATCACGGCGGTGATCGGCGCCCGTGCGGCGGCGGCGAAAACAGCGGCCATTCCGACCAGCCCGTAGGCGCCGGCACTCGCGGTGGTGGTCGGGTCGATGCCGTGGACGGCGAGGCCGAAGGCGCTGCCCAGCATCGCCCCCATGAACAAGGAGGGGGCGAAGACGCCGCCCGAGCCGCCGATCGCCATCGTCAGGCTGGTCGCTACGACCTTTCCCGCCAGCAGCGCCAGCAGGAAGGCCAGCGCGTAGCGGCCGTCGATCGCCCCTTCGAGGACCGGATAGCCGACCCCGTACATCTCCGGCAGGACCAGCAGGACGGTGCCGAGCAGCAGGCCGCCCGCCGCCGGGCGCAGCCAGGCCGGGCCGCGCCAGAGTCGATCGGCGATGTCCTCGCTGCCGTAGAGGACGCGCACGAAGGCGATGCCGACCACCGCCGCGGCCAACCCCAGCACGCAGTAGAGCGGGTACTCGATGGCCGAGCGGACGTGGAAGGCGGGCAGTGAGAGGAAGGCTTCGCTGCCGAAGGCGAGGCGGCCGACCGCGGTCGCGACCACCGAGCTGAGGACGACGACGCCGAAGGAGCGGGTCTGGAAGTCGCGCAGGATCAGCTCGAGGGCGAAGAAGACGCCGGCGATCGGCGCGTTGAAGGTGGCGGCGATGCCGCCCGCCGCCCCGCAGGCGACGAGCAGGCGCATTTCCTGGCCGCCGACCCCGCGCAGCTGCCCCAGCCCGGAGCCGATCGCCGAGCCGATCTGGACGATCGGCCCCTCGCGCCCGACCGAGCCGCCGGAGCCGATGCAGAGCGCCGAGGCCAGCGCCTTGACAACCGGTACCCGGCTGCGGATCCTGCCGTCGCTGGAGTGCACCGCCAGCATCACCTCGGGCACGCCGTGCCCGCGCGCCTCGGCGGCGAAGCGGTAGACCAGCGGCCCGTAGAGCAGGCCGCCGACGACCGGCGCCGCCACGACCACGAACGGCCCGAGGAAGGGAACGCGCGGGTTGGTGAAGTGGCCGAGGGCGCTGGGGTCGCTGTGGCCGCTGAAGATCTCGGTGAAGCCCTCGATCAGGTAGCGGAAGCCGATCGCCCCGACGCCCGCCCCCACCCCGACCAGGAGCGCCAGGACGACCAGCACCCCTCCCTGGCCGCCGAGGTAGGAGAGGGGACCGGTTGCGCTCGGTCTGGTCAACCGGGATGTCAGAGATCTAACCATTAGTTTCGATCGCCTACGAAGGGGTTCTTAACCTTTGTTAGACCGATGACGCCCGTCCCCGTCTTCCACCTCGACCCCGACCTGCTCGGGGCGATGGCCGAGCCACGCCGCTCGCGGGCGCTGCGGGCATGCCAGGCGCAGGTGATGGAGTTGCCGCAGGGCCACTGGGAGGCCGACTGCAGCCGGCTCGACTGCACCGGCTTCGGGCTTTTGGTCCTCTCCGGGACTCTCTGTCGGCGCGTCGTGCAGAGCGAGTCCTACGGCGCCGAGCTGATTGGCCCCGGCGACCTGATGCGACCCTGGGACCTGGTCGGCCAGTGGTCGACGATCCCGGTCGACTCGAACTGGCTGGTCCTGCAACCGACCCGCCTGGCGGTCCTCGACGCGGGCTTCGCCCGCCGGGCCAGCCCTTATCCCGAGGTCGCCGCGGCGCTCACCGAGCGCGCCCTGCTGCGCTCCCGCTACCTGGTGATCCTGATCGCGATCACCAGCCAGCGCCGGGTCGAGACCCGGCTGACGATGCTGTTCTGGCACCTGGCCGACCGCTTCGGCCGGCTCGCCGGCGATTGGGTGGAGATCCCGCTGCCGCTCACCCACGCGACCCTCGCCGAGCTGATCGGCGCCCGCCGGCCGACGGTGACGACGGCGCTCTCGAAGCTGCAGGAGCGGGGCATCCTGCTGCGGGAGCCGGGCGGCTGGCGCCTCAGCGGCACCGTCCCGCCGGAGCTGCTGCAGGTTCGCCATGAAGGCGCGCAGGAGCCCGCTCTGGCTCAGGCAGCTTCCTTGAGCACCTGAGCACGAGGGCCGGCCCACCTCTCCCCGTCTGCGGTTGCGCACGCGGTCACCCTGCTGGTTTTAGCGTCCGGCGAGCGGCTGGCCGTCGCCGGTTTGTCAGAGCGCTGACACTCCCCTGCGAGAACGGCCGCGTTGCCGTGTTGGGGAAAGGGAGATCGGGCATCGGGTTCGGGTGCCGGAAGCCGCCGTCGCCCCGCCGGGGCGGACGGCCGAGGAAAGGACGGGACGAATGCGCGCAGAGCCGAGGAAGTGGAGCAGGCTGCCGGTGCCGGCGGGGATCGTCGCCGCCCTGCTGGTCTTCGCGACCAGCGCCTCCGCCGCCCGCGACCCGATCGCGAACGGAACCACCGACCTGCACATGAAGAAGGGCTTCCTGAGGAAGATCGCCAACCTCGGCGTCACCGTGCAGCCGATCGGCAACGGCGCCGTCGTCGGCAACAAGATCGGCCTCCGGGTCAGGAGCGGCAAGCTCGATCCGACCAGCGTCCAGGGCTTCCTCGAAACCGGCAGCGGCTTCAAGCTCGTGCGCGGCCGGCGCGGCGTCCCGATCACGCGGCTGACGCTGAACACGGTCAGGGGAGCGGCCTACGCGACGGTCGCCAGGGCCCACATGCAGATTGGCACGCTGAGCTCGCCGCTCGTCACCGCCCGCGAAGGCTTCGGCGCCAACCTGAAGGCGGTGAAGCTGGAGCTGACGGAAAAGGCGGTGCGGCGGATCAGCAACCGGCTCGGGCTCCGCGGCCACCAGCGCCTCAACCCCGGGCGGGTGCTCAGCAACGCCTATGCGACCGCGCAGCCGGAAACGGTGACGGTGCTGCCGCAGGGTGCCGCGGTCCTGAGCGCCGACGCCGGCGCCCTGGCCAAATTCGAGCAGAAGGGCGTCAAGGTGCCGGCGGGCATCACGCCGCTGGCCCCCGCCGCACCCGCCGGCCCGACCTCCTTCCAACTCCCGATCGCCGGCGGCGCAATCGCCCCCGACGCGAGCAAGGGCACGGTCGGCACCAGCGGCGGCGTGCAGATCCTCAAGCAGGCCGAACCGTTCTCGCCGACGATGCGGCTGCGCAACGCCGAAATCGACTTTGCCGCCAGGACCGCGAGCGTGGAACTGGAAATCCTGCCCAAGCCGCCGTTCGCGGGCGCGGCCGGGCGCTCCACCGTCGTTGACGTGACGCTGCCGGCGAACTCGGTCAGCGTCGACCCCGGGGCGCGGACGATCACGGTCAACGGCGCCGAAGCGCGGCTGCAGGCCGGAGCCGCCTCGACCCTCAACGACGTCTTCAACCAGCCGGCCCCCGAACCGCCGCCCTCGAGCAACTTCGTCGTCGGCGACCGGCTCGCCACCTTCTCGATGACGCTGCAGGCGCAATAGGAGGGATTCCGATGATCAAGAAGGCACTGCGATTGATACCGATGCTGGCGCTGGCGATCGCCGTCTGCGCCGCCGGCCGGGCTGCCGCCGAAAAGGCGACGGTGGTGCGGGCCGGGAACCTCGTCCTGCGGATCAACGGCGGCGTCGCCCCCAAGCGCCTGCCGAAGGGACACCTGGCGCCGATCACCCTGCGCGCCTCCGGCTCGCTCGCGACCGTCGACGGCAGCCACCCGCCGGCGACGAAGACGGTGACGGTCGACTTCGACAAGCACGGCACGATCAACGCCCGCGGCCTGCCGGTCTGCCGCCCCGGCAAGCTGCAATCGCGCGACACGAAGGCGGCGATCGCCGCCTGCCGGCCGGCGCTGGTCGGCCGCGGCAGGACCACGGTGCAGGTGGCCTTTCCCGAACAGCCGCCGTTCAGCTCGACCGGCCCGCTGGCGCTGTTCAACGGCGGCGTCCACCGCGGGGTGACGACGATGTACATCCACGCTTACGTCTCGGTGCCGACCCCGACCGCGATCGTCACGGTGGTGAAGATCAAGAAGGAGCACAAGGGCCCGTACGGGACCCGCGCCGTCGCCCGGATCCCGAAGATCGCCGGCGGCAGCGGCTCGCTGACGAAGTTCGCCTTCGCGATCCACCGCACCTTCCGGCGCGGCGGCAGGAAGCAGAGCTACCTGCTGGCCCGCTGCGCGAACGGCCGCTTCCGCGCCCACGCGGTGCTGCAGACCAGCGACGGCCGCCGCATCTCCGGCTCGATCCTGCGGACCTGCAGGCCGCGCGGGTGAGGCCAGGCCCGGCAAGGCCCAGCAAGGCGGGTGTTCAGGCCCGGCAAGAGCAAGGCGGGTGTTCAGGCCCGGCAAGAGCAAGGCGGTGATCAGGCCCAGTCACGCCCCGCAAGGACTGACGAACCCCACGAGGCAGTCTGCCGCCGTCCCCTCCTGTTCCTTTTGCCTGCCATGCAGCGATAAGGAACAGAAAGCGATGGCACGCCGGGGCACGCCGGGGATTAACTGTTCTTTATCGCCGCTGGATGATGAAAAGGAACAGGAGGGGCGGGGGTTGGGGCCTGATTCGTCAGCCCCTCCTAGGTCTCGCCCAGCACCGCGCAGCACTCGAGCAGGAGGGCGTGGACGAAGGCCTGCGGGAGGTTGCCGCGGAGCTGGCGCTGGCGGACGTCGAACTCCTCTGAGAGCAGGCCGGGGGGTCCGCAGGCGGCGCGGTTGCGTTCGAACCAGGCGACCGCCTGGGTCGCGTTGTCCTGCTGGGCGTGGGCGAGGGTCATCCAGAAGCCGCAGAGCAGGAAGGCGCCCTCGGCATCGCCGAGCGGCAGGCCCTCCAGCTGGTAGCGGTAGCAGTAGCCGTCCTCGGTGAGCTGGTCTTCGACCGCCTTCAGGGTCTGGATCGAGCGCGGGTCGTCGGCGGCGACGGCGCCGCGGATCGCCCCCAGCAGCAGCGAGGCGTCGAGGCGGGCGTCCGACTCGGCGCGCTGCCAGCGCCCGGAGGGGTGCAGGCCCGTCCGGCTCGCTTCGGCGAGCAGTTCGTCGGCCAGCGCCAGCCAGCGGGCGCGCAGGTCGCCAGGCGGCGCGTGGGCGGCAAGCGCCCGCAGCCCCGCCGAGCAGAGCAGGTGGCTGTGGGTCCAGTGCTTCGGTTCGATCTCCCAGATGCCGTTCTCTGCTTCGCCGCGGCGGGCGGCGATCGCCTCGGCGGCGAGCTCGGCCGCCCGCCACTGGTCGCCGCCGACGTGGTCGTGCTCGGCCGCCGCGGCGAGCAGGAGGAGGATCTCGCCGAAGCCGTCGAGCTGGAACTGCTCGCGCACCTGGTTGCCGAGTTTGGCGGTGCCGCCGGGATAGCCCGGCAGCGGGATCTCGCGTTCGGAGGGGACGGGATCGCCGGCGACCGTGTAGGCGGGAGCCAGCTCGGCGCCGTGCTCCAGCAGCCGCTCGGTGGCGAAGGCGACGGCGCGGTCCATCAGCGGGAAGGGACCGGCCCGCGCCACCGCCTGGCCGGCGTAGGACTGGTCGCGGATCCAGACGTAGCGGTAGTCGTAGTTGCGCCCCTGCTTGGCGCGCTCGGGCAGCGAGGTGGTCGCCGCCGCGACCATGCCGCCGGCGCTGCTGGTCAGCCCGGCCATCACCGCGTAGGCGTGGCGAGCGTCGCGCGGGGCGGCGGTCTCGCCCAGGTCCGGGATCTGCTCCCGCCACCACTCCTCGGTCTTGCTCCAGAGGACCTCGGGCGGCGGCTGCGGCTCGGGGTCCTCGCCGCGCTGGATCGAGAGCACGAAGTCGTGGCTCTCCCCCGCCTTGAGGTCGAGCTCCAGCCGCAGCGCCTTCGGCTCCCCCGAGCGCTGCTCGGGCTCGGCCCCCTCGGCGCCTTCCCAGCGCAGCCGCTCGTCGCCGAGGTGCGCGCTCCAGCTGCCGTCCTCTCCCCGCCGCAGGCGCGAGAGGCCGTAGCGCTCGAAGCCGGCGCCGGGCCGCAGCAGCACCTCCAGGTGCGCCTCGTCCTCGACCGCCGTCGCCCTGCGCACGATCGTCGCCCGCTCGCCCTCCGCCGGCGCCACCAGCGCCTCGCGGCACTCGACGATGCCGCTCTCGGTCACCCAGCGGCTGCGCCAGATCAGCGTCCCCGGCTCGTAGTAGCCGCCCCAGACGAAGCGGTTGCGGGGGCAGATGGCGTAGACGCTCTCACCGCCCATCAGGGCGCAGAAGAGCGCGTCGTCGTGCCAGCGGGGAAAGCACATCCAGGCGTACTCGCCGCGCGGGCCGACGAGCACCCCGCGCTCGCCGTCCGCGAGCAGCGCGTAATCCCGCAGCGCGTGGGGACTGACCTCGGCTATCGCCCGCTTCCCCGCGCCGGGCGTGCGATCGGGACGTCGTGGTGCCCGACGCTCTCGCTCATGCGCTCCCTATTCCCCGCCGCGCCGGCATTCACACCGCGCCGTCATGCCGCTGACACCAGCTCGCGGCGATCGGCGCGCTCGGCGCGGAGCCGGTGCAGCGGCGCGATGCTGAGCAGGATCGCCGCGCCCGCCACCCACCAGGCCGCCGCGTAGCCGTCGGTCGAGGCGAAGAGCGGCCCGGCGACCTCGATCGCGACCCCCGCCAGCAGCGGCCCCAGCATGACGCCGATCCCGCGGCTCATGCTGTAGAGCCCGGTCAGCACCCCGTGCTCGTCCTCGGGCATCAGCGGCATCAGCAGCGAGTAGGGCAGGCTCATGATCGTGCCGCCGCCGACCGCGACGAAGGGCAGCGCCGCGATGATCGCCACCGGCAGCGTGGTCAGGCCCGGGACCAGCATCGCCAGGCCGTAGATCCAGAGCGAGACCTCCGTCACCCGCAGCTTGCCGAAGCGGTCGGCGACGAAGCCGCTGGCGAGGGCGCCGCCGAGGACTAGAACGGCGACCGCGCCGATGATCAGCGAGGCCTGGCCGAGGCCGTAGCCGAGGCCCTTGGTGACGTAGAGGACGACGAAGGTCTTCACCGCCCCCAGCGCCAGCTCCCAGAGCGCGTTGGCGAGGACGAACATGCGCAGCGCGGCGTGCGCCCGCAGCAGGTCGAAGACGACGGCGAAGGCGCCGGCGATCGACTCCCCCTCCTCTTCCGCGGTTCCCTCCTCCTCGCGTTCGCGATGCGCGAGCAGCCGCCAGGAGAAGACGCCGACGCTGAGCGCGAGCAGGGCGGCGTCGAGGACGAAGGGCAGGAAGAGCGCGAGGCTGAGCAGGGCGCCGCCGCTGGCGAGGGCGACGCCGGTCCCGAGGCCGCGCCAGGCGGCCTGCGTGCTCTGCGAGCGGCCCGCGTGCTCCTCGGGAATCAGGTCGGGGTAGAGCGCCCGGTAGGGCTCGTAGGCGACGAAGTAACCGGCGAAGAAGACGGCGACCAGGACCGCCAGGGCCAGGGTCGACTTGACGAAGCCGGCGGCGCAGAGGCAGGCGATCATCACCGGCGTGCCGGCGAGGACGAAGGGGAGCCGGCCGCCGAGGGGGGTGTGCAGGCGGTCCGACCAGCGGCCGGCCACCAGCGGCAGCCAGAGCGCCATCAGCCCCTCGGTGCCGATGATGATCCCGATCTCGGTCGCCGAGGCCCGGTGCCCGCTGGCGAGCACCGGCAGGTAGGTGGATATCGTCGTCACCGAGAGCGCCATCCCGAAGGTCGGCAGCCCGAGGACGAGCAGGCGGCGCTTTTCCCCGCCGCTCATCGGCAGCCGCTCTTCGAGGCGGCCGCGGCGGCGTCTCCGGGATAGGTGCGGCGGGCGTAGAGCAGGATCCCGCCGGCGGCGGCGAGCGGGGCCAGCATCACGAGGAAGGTGAGCCGCAGGGCTTCGCCGCTGCCGTTGCCGAGCGCGGTGGCGATCAGGCCGAAGAGGAGCGGCGCCGCGGCCACCGCCGCGGAGCGCAGCACGGTCCGCACCGCCTCCGCCCTCCCCCACAGCTCCGGCGCCATCACGTCGAGCCGGGCGGCGTCCAGCGGCGGGTTGCCGGCGGTGAGGACGGCGGTGGCGAGGACGAAGAGGGGCATCGCCAGGACCAGCGGCCAGGCGCCGGCGAAGGGGACGGCGGCGATCGCCGCGGCGGCGCCGAAGGCGGCGGCAGGGACGAGGATGCGGGCGTCGACGCGGCCCGCGCGCAGGAGCCGGTCGGCGAGCCGGCCGCCGACGAGGACCCCGGCGACGGCGCCGAGGCCGAGCAGGCCCAGCATCGAGGTGGCCGCGCTCTGGCCCAGCCCGTAGCCGCGGCGCATGAAGATCACGCCGAAGGTCTGCACCCCGCCGAGGAAGAGGTACCCCGTCGAAGAGACGACGATGAGGACGACGTTGGTGCGGACGCCGAGGACGCGGCGGAACGCCGTCGACCAGGGGATCTCCCCGTGCCGTCCATGTTTGCGGGCGCCCCGTTCAGGCTCCTCGAGGAACCGCGCCAGGGCGGCGGCGAGAGCCAGCGAGGGCAGCGCCAGCGACCAGAACGACCAGCGCCAGGAGAGAAAGCCGGCGACGTTGCCGCTGACGAGGAAGCCGAACCCCGAGCCGACGAGCTCGCCGGTGAGGACGTAGCCGTAGACCTTCCCCCGTTCCCCAGGAGGGAAGAGGTCCCCCATCAGCGAGGCCAGCAGCGGCGCGGCGCCGGCGACGACGATGCCGAGGAAGCAGCGCGTGGCGAGCAGCTCGCCGAAGGAGTTCGAGAGCCCGGCCGCGACCATCGCCAGCGCCCAGAGCGCGACCGAGGCGGCGAGGAGGCGGACGCGCCGGACGCGGTCGGCGAGGATCCCGAAGGGCAGGGTCGCCAGGGCGGAGACGATCGAGACGGTGGCGGCGAGGACGCCCAGCTGGAGGTGGTCGATGCCGAGGTCGCCCTCGAGCTGCCCGCCGACGGCGCCGACCGTCGCCAGGTCCGCTGCCTGGAGGGCGAGGACCGCGGCGAAGAGGAGGACGACACGGGACCGCCCGGAGATGCCCGCTGCCGGCAACCGGACCCGGTGAAGGAAGGGGAACCGGCTGCCGGCGGGCGTGCTCGGGGCGCTACTGGCCCATTCGAACACCGGGCTCCGCGTGCTCGTACTGGATCGGCCGGGTGACTTTCGCCCCCGGGACGTTGGCCTCCCTGTCCACCTTGCCGAGCGGGAGGACGACCCTGCCCCAGGCGCTCTCCAGCATCATCGCCCCCGCGGTGTAGGCCGCGGCAACCGACGAGGCGATGAGGATCCAGCCCCCGGCGGTTTCCCACCAGCCGACGCCGGTGAGGTAGTGGACGGCCAGGAACCCCGATCCCACCGCGAGCGTCGTCAGCACGGTGACCAGCCCGAGGCTCTCGGCGACCGCCGCGATCGCGCCGATCCCGGTGATCACCCCCAGCGCCACGAACCAGAACCCGAGCTCGGGGAATTCGCCGACCGGCAGCGTGTAGGCGCCGACCGCGACGAGCAGGTTGAGGATCCCGTAGGCGAGCCAGAACGAGCCCCACATCCCGTGCATCGCGGTGGCAACGGCGTCGCGGGCCTTGTAGGCCCACATCCCCGCCAGGAACTGGGCGAGACCGCCGAACATCGCGGCGAAGGGGAAGAGGAACTCCCCGGATTTATCCGATCCGTACCAGCCGGCGAGGTGAGCGGCGACGATGAACGTCGCCCCGGCGAACCCGAACAGGCCGAGGATCGAGGGAGCCGCAATCGGCTGCAGCATCACCCTCGTGTGCTCCCGGATCTCGGCAATTTCTCCATGACCATTTCCTGCATGGTCCATTTCGGTTGCCTCCTTTCGTAGTCACCTCCCCGGTACCCGTCCAGAGTCGGAGGCGACAGGCGCTGTCATCCGCCTTACAGGGCGGGATCAGCCTGCTTGCCTGCGTGGCGCGGCGCAGGAAAGAAGGCGACTGCGAATGCCGCGCGGCGGTGCTTCCAGGGCCGAGGCCGATCGTGGTCGTCAGGCCGATCGTGGGGAGCGCGACGGGAATGGCGGCAGCCTCCATCGCGCTCCCCACGATCGGCCCGAGTCCTCGCAGCGGCGCCCTTGCATTGACGCGAGTCGCGCGCCGGAATCATCAAAGGCAACGAGACGCTGGATGCAGGCACCCCCCGCATACCCCCGCGAAAAGTAGGACAGCGGCCGACTGGATATCCCACCAAGCTCTTCAGGGGTAAATCGCCTCAGCTTGATGGTTTCCACCCGGCGCCCTTTGATCTTCAATCTAATCTTCCGTGCCGAGCCGTCCATCAAAAGCGCCAAGGCCGTGTGGGGAGGCCGACCCCGGTGCCGCGCCGTGTAGCTTTCGGCCACCACTTCGTCTACGTCCAGAGGTCCGCACTGCGCCACTTCGTTGCCTTCAGCGCGGCGTTCCTCTTTTGAGATTTCTAGAAAGACGATGGACAGGCATACGTAACCTGCGGCTTGGTCACCTTCGTCTTCAGGTTGGCTGACCACTGCTTGCCAGAGGTCTTCCCCAATCCGGCCGCTACCCAGTTCGACCGCAGGTACCGGCTCGCCGTCTCGGCTGGTCCCCGCCTGGGCAGGCTGCGCAGATGCGGCTACACACAACAGGCATGAGGCGATCGCCACGACCTGTCTGTTCGTTCCAAGTTTCCCCATCGCATCACCAATGAATTCTCATCCGGCCGGGAAGGGCGGAAAGCGAAAACGGTAGCTCGTCTACTAAAGCTTCGGTCGCACGCCGGCCTCGCGGTCGAGGCCCTGCCGCGGATCGGCGTCAACCGGCTTGCCGCCCTCGGCGCGGCCGACCGGCAGCGGTGCCTCGCCTCCGCGGGCGTCGGTGAGAGTCATCGCCAGGCCGGCGCCGAAGGCGAGGACGAAGAGGGCGAGGCCGACGATCCCGGCGACGTCCTCCCAGCCGCCGCTGCCGGTGAGCTGGTAGATGCCGGTCGCGGCGAAGCGCAGGGCGGCGCCGGCGATCACCGCCGCGGCGAGGCTCTTCGCCGGCAGGGAGGCGGACGCGGGCACGAGCAGGAGCCAGGACGCGCCGAGGAGGAAGACGCCAAGCGCATCGCTGGTCGATCCCGGCGGCGAGGAGATCATCACCAGGCCGATCACGAGCCAGTGACCGGCGATCATGCCGATGCCCCCGGCAGCGGCGCCGTCGCGGGCCAGGAAGGCGAAGATCATCGCCACCAGCTGCAGCGGAAAGACAAAGCCGATCAGGACGATCGCCACGTCCCGCCCTTCGCCGGCCGGGACCCAGCCGAGCTGGATCGCGCTCAGCGTCAGGGTCCCAACCCCGAGGGCGAGGAACGCCAGTGGAAGTGGGTTGCCCACCGGGCGCAGGACGACTCCCGCACCGACAGGGGAATGAGCCGCAGGCGGCGCGGGCTCAGCCATCCGCCCGCTGGGGCCCGCTGCCGTTGCCCGCCATCTGCTCGCGCTGGGTGCGAACCGTCTGGCCCGGGTCTTCGGCCGACTGGAAGCCGGCTTTGAAGACCGACCAGCGCTTGCAGACGGAGCCGGCGAGGAGGAGGGCTCCGCCGGCCACCGAGAGGGCGCTGCGGCGGCGCCTGGAGAGCGGCAGGGGGAAGTCGGGGTCGCTGGCGACGAAGGCCGCGGCGCCGCCCAGGGTGCAGGCGCGGGCGGCCTTCCCGAACCTGCCGGCGGCGCCCTGCTCGTAGGCGTCGGAGAGCCGGCCGAGGCGCTTGTGCATCAGCGCCGAGACCCCTTCCTCGGCGAGCGCGGCGAGGACGCCGAGGCGCCGCACCGGCTCGGCTTCCGCGGCGGGAACCGTCAGCATCGCCGCCCCGGCGGCGCTGGCGGTGGCGCTGGCGGCGAAGACGAACGGCATCTCCTCGCGCGCCTTCGACCAGGCGGGGATCGCGCTGTGGGTGACGAGGGCGGCGGTGTAGGTGGCGAGCGGCGCGCCGAGGGCGGCGGCGGCGATCTCGGGGGCGCCGCCGCGCCGGTCCTCGTCGAGCAGGTTGAGCGCGGCGGCGAGGGAGGTGGCGCCGCCGTTGGCCAGCAGAATCCAGGCGCCGACGTTCATCGGCGAGGTGATCTTGAAGACCCGCAGCATGTTGAGGAAGCGGGACGGTTTGCCGAGGTCCTTGATCAGCAGCAGCGGGCTGACGGTGACGCCGACGAAGGCGCCGGCCCAGGCGCGCCGGGCCAGCCTCGGCCGCCCGGCGAAGGTCGCCGCGCTCGCCAGCACCGCCGAGGCCCCGGCGAGGCCGCCGAAGAAGAAGTAGAAGGGGATCTCGGGCTTCCAGACCGGCGGCTTGACGATCGGCCGCCCGTAGTAGCTGGACGGCTTCTCGCGCGGGACCATCCGCTGTTCGGGCCCGCCGCGGCCCTTGCGATCCCGGCCCACCCCGCCGCGCGTCCCCTGGGCGCCCGGCGGCTGCGGCTCACCCGCTGCGCCATGTACATAGGTCTCAGCCCCCGTGACCGAGCGCTTCACGTCGCCGCGCGGGCCGTCGTGCTCACTCATGGGAGAACCCGACCCCGCCGCCAAAACGTCCGATCGAGGCCGCAACCGATTTTGAGCACACTCCGCTGTGCTCGAAGTCGGTTGCGGCGAGCAGGCGCGGTGGGGCTGACATGGGATGTCTCATCGTCGCCCCCCGAGGAAGCCGGCGGCGATTCCCGCGACCATCGCCACCGCCGCCCCGCCCGCCGCCTTCCAAACCGCCGGCGCGTGGCGCGTCGGCACCACCGGGTCGGGCGGCAGCCGGTAGGTCTCCGGCTCGTCCATCAGCAGGAAGAAGGCGCCGAAGCCGCCGACCCCGTCGCCGGGGTCCTCGCCGTAGAGGCGCGCCTCACTGCGGCCGCGCCCGTGCAGCACCTCGACCCGCTCGGCCGCCCGCTCGCGCAGCTCGTCGAGCTCGCCGAACTGGATCGAGTCGGTCGGGCAGGCCTGGGCGCAGGCCGGTTCCATGTCGCCCTGCAGGCGGTCGTAGCAGAGCGTGCACTTCCAGACGCGGCCGTCGTCCTCACGCTGGTCGAGCACGCCGAAGGGGCAGGAGACGACGCAGTAGCCGCAGCCGTTGCAGATGTCCTCCTGGACCACCACGGTGCCGAACTCGGTGCGGAAGATCGAGCCCGTCGGGCAGGCGTCGAGGCAGCCGGCCTCGGTGCAGTGCTTGCAGACGTCCGAGCTCATCAGCCAGCGGAAGCCGTCGTCGTCGGTGTGGGGGTCGAGGCCGTCCTCGACCAGGTTCTGCCGCGCCGCCTCCTGGACGAAGGAGTCGGGCGCTCCCCCCTCGACCCCGACCGGCAGCTTCTGCTCGATGAAGGCGACGTGGCGCCAGCGGTCGGCGCCGAGTTCGCCGCTGTTGTCGTAGGAGTCGCCGGTGAACCCCTGTGGGTCGGCGGGGACTTTGTTCCACTCCTTGCAGGCGACCTCGCAGGCCTTGCAGCCGATGCACACCGAGGTGTCGGTGAAGAACCCCATGCGCGGCGGGTGCTCGACGTAGCCGCTCGCGTCAGCCGGGTCGGTGTCGTTCCGCATGGTCTCGCTGAACCGGTCGCGCAGCATGTCAGACCTCCCTCCCCGTCTGCTCGGTGATGCCGGCCCGCGCCTGGTAGTCGCGCACGAGCTGGTCCCGGGCCGCTCCCACGGGCCGGCGGCCGGGCCGGATGTCGCAGCTGAGCGCCTTGACCTCCTGGATGTGGACGTTGGGGTCGAGCGATAGCGAGCTGAGCTCGTTGGCGGAGTCCCCTCGCGTGTAGCCGTTGCGGCCCCAGTGGTAGGGCAGCCCGACCTGGTGCGTGGTGCGGCCCTGCACGGTGAGCGGGCTCAGCCGCTCGGTGACCAGCACCCGTGCCTCGATGACCCCGCGTGCGGTGACCACGGTGGCCCACCCGCCGTGGACCAGCCCGCGCAGGGCGGCGAGCTCGGGGGAGACCTCGCAGAACATGGCCGGCTGCAGCTCGGCGAGGTAGGGGACCCACCGCGTCATGCCGCCGGCCGTGTGGTGCTCGGTCAGTCGGTAGGTGGTGAGCACGAACGGGTAGACGTCCGCGCCCGGTTCGTCACCGCTGGGCTGGTAGCGGTTGTGCCGGTGCGAGATGAGCTGTCGCACCGGGTTGCGCTGCTGGGGATAGAGCCCGTTGCGGAAGGGGGAGTCCTGGGGCTCGTAGTGCGTGGGCAGCGGGCCGTCGGTGAGCCCGGACGGCACGAACAGCCACGACTTGCCGTCCGCCTGCATCACGAACGGGTCGATGCCCGACAGCGCCTCGGCGGCAGTCGCCCCGGCCGGCGGCCGGTAGTGCGGCGACTTGCTGGCGGTGAAGTCGGCGATGTCGTGGCCGGTCCACAGCGCCTTCTCCTCGTCCCACCACACGAGGGCCTTGCGCTCGCTCCACGGCTTGCCGTCCGGGTCCGCGGAGGCGCGGTTGTAGAGCAGCCGCCGGTTCGCCGGCCACGCCCAGCCCCACTCGTTCGCGACCCAGTTCTGCTCGCCGGCCGGCTTCCGGCGCGAGGCCTGGTTGACGCCGTCGGTGTAGACCCCGCAGTAGATCCAGCAGCCGCAGGCGGTCGACCCGTCCTCGTTCAGCTGCTCGTATGACGCGAGCGGCTGTCCGTGCGCGTCCCACCCGTTGACCTCGGCGAGCACGGCCTCCGCCTCCGGCTCGGCGATGCTGCCCTTGGTCGGGTAGTCCCACGTCACGTCCAGCACCGGGCGGTCCCGCCCCTCGGTCGAGCCGGCGAGCTTCTCGCGGATCCTGCGACCGAGGTGGTACACGAACCACAGGTCGCTGCGCGCATCGCCGGGCGGCTCCATCGCCTGGTGGTGCCACTGCAGCATCCGCTGGGTGTTGGTGAAGCTGCCGTCCTTCTCGGTGTGAGCGGCGGCCGGCAGGAAGAAGACCTCGGTGCCGATGTCCTCGGTGCGCAGCTCACCGGACTCGATCTCCGGGCCGTCCTTCCACCAGGTGGCGCTCTCGATGAGCGAGAAGTCCCGCACGACCAGCCAGTCGAGGTTGGCCATCCCGAGCCGCTGCATCTTGGCGTTCGCCGATCCGACGGCCGGGTTCTCGCCGAGGAGGAAGTAGCCCTTGCAGTCCCCGGAGAGCTGGGCCATCACCGTCTCGTAGGTGCTGTGGCTCCCGGTCAGCCGCGGAAGGTAGTCGAAGCAGAAGTCGTTCTCGGGGGTCGCAGCCGGGCCCCACCACGCCTTCATCAGGC
>DASSOC010000043.1:0-32273 GCA_035700965.1 Solirubrobacterales bacterium | reverse complement strand
ACTCTTCCTTACCGTTGAAGTGTTTGTAGAAGGCGCGGCTGGAGACCCCCGCCAGGCGGGCAAGGTCGCGCACGGTGACCGCCTTGTAACCCCGATCGGCGGCGAGCTCGACCATCGCGCTGTGGATCCGGGCCCGCTGGTGGGCGGCCACCTCCGTCGCGGGCTTTCCAGGCCCCGGACTGAGCTTGCCGTACGGCTTTTGGCTCTGCGCAGCATCCTGGGGCGCCGGGCCTGGCGCCTCACTCGTTGCGGGCATCAGCGCTCCCCGCTCCATCCCTCCGGTGCCGCAAACTCCCCGTCCTTCCGGTTGATACTCAACCCGTATCTAAAGACGGTCTAAGTGGTACCAGATGAATGGGTGGCGTGCAAGCTCGAGCTGAAGATTCGTCCTCGACGACGGCCTGCCGGACCCCCTACTGAAGAGCAAAGCGAAAGGACCTCCGTGGAGGCCCTTTCGTGCTGCCTTTTGGCTCTGGTTAGCTCAGAACTGGACGATCGGGATGATCAGGATCGCGACGATGTTGGCGACCTTGATCATCGGGTTGATCGCGGGACCGGCGGTGTCCTTGTAGGGGTCGCCGACGGTGTCGCCGGTCACCGAGGCGGCGTGGGCCTCGGAGCCCTTGCCGCCGTGGGCGCCGTCCTCGATCAACTTCTTCGCGTTGTCCCAGGCGCCGCCGCCGGCGGTCATGCTGACCGCGGCGAAGAGACCGACGACGATGACGCCGATCAGCAGGCCGCCCAGCGCGTCGACGCTGAGCAGGCCGACGACGACCGTGACGACGATCGGGATCAGCGCCGGCAGGATCATCTCCTTCTGCGCTGCCGCGGTGACGATCGCCACCGTTTTCCCGTACTCGGGTTTCTCGGTCCCCTCCATGATCCCGGGGTGCTCGCGGAACTGTTTGCGCACCTCCTCGACGACCTGGCCGCCGGCCCGGCCGACTGCCTCGATCGCGAATGCCGAGAAGAGGTAGACCATCATCCCGCCGATCAACAGCCCGATCAGCACGTCCGGGTTCGTCAGGCTGAAGCTGAGATCGAAGCCCGACGGAGCTTCGGCTTTCAGTTCGCTGCGGAACGCGGCGAACAGCACCAGCGCCGCCAGCGCGGCAGAGCCGATCGCGTAGCCCTTGGTCACCGCCTTGGTCGTGTTGCCGACCGCGTCGAGCGGGTCGGTGACGTTGCGGACATCCTCCGGCAGCTCCGCCATCTCGGCGATGCCGCCGGCGTTGTCGGTGATCGGCCCGAAGGCGTCGAGGGCGACGATCAGCCCGCAGAGCGAGAGCTGTGCCATCACGGCGATGCCGATGCCGTAGATGCCGGCGAGCTGGTTGGCCCCGAGGATCGCCAGGGCGATGACCAGCGCCGGAGCGGCGGTCGACTGGAACCCCTGGGCAAGGCCGGCGATGATGTTCGTCGCGTGCCCGGTCTCCGAGGCCTCGGCGATCAGCTTCACCGGCCGGAACCGGGTCGACGTATAAAATTCGGTAATCCCGAACAGCAGCGCGGTGACGGCGACGCCGATCACGGCGCAGAGCCAGAGGTCGGTCACCGAGGACCCCGCGAGGGAGCTGCCGACTTCGCGGACGCCAAGCCGCAGCGGGTCGCTCATCATCCAGTCGGTGATCGGGTAGAAGGCGGCGATCGAGAGGATCCCGGAGATCAGCAGCCCGATGTAGAGGGCGCCCTCCACCCTGTCGGATTTGGTCCGCACGCAGAGCGCCCCGATGATCGAGGCGATGATCGCGACGGCGCCGATCACCAGCGGGAAGATCGCCACCTCGCGGGCGTAGTCGGACGTGAAGGAGAGGACCCCGAGCAGCATCACCGCAACCGAGGTGACCGCGTAGGTCTCGAACAGGTCCGCAGCCATGCCGGCACAGTCGCCGACGTTGTCGCCGACGTTGTCGGCGATCACAGCCGGGTTGCGGGGATCGTCCTCGGGGATCCCCGCCTCGACCTTGCCGACCAGGTCGGCGCCGACGTCGGCGGCCTTGGTGAAGATGCCGCCGCCGAGACGGGCGAAGACCGAGATCAGCGAGCCGCCGAAGCCGAGGCCGATCAGCGCGTCGACGGCTTCCTTGTCACTCGTGCCGGTGAGAACGAGGACGCCGAAGTAGCCGGCGACGCCGAGCAGCGCCAAGCCGACGACCAGCAGGCCGGTGACCGAGCCGCCTTTGAAAGCGACGTCGAGCGCCGGCGGCACGCCGCCGCGGGCCGCCTCGGCGACGCGGCTGTTGGCCCGCACCGAGACGTTCATCCCGATGAATCCGGTGGCGCCGGAGAGCGTCGCACCGATCAGGAACCCGACCGCGGTCTTGTAGTCCTGCAGGATCAGCAGGAGCACGGCGATCGGCACGGCCAGCGCGGCGATGATCGTGTACTGACGGTTCAGGTAGGCCTGAGCGCCTTCCTGGACGGCGCCCGAGATTTCGCGCATCCGGTCGTTGCCAGCTGATTTCGACAGCAAGCGCTGGGTGACGAGAAGTCCGTAGAGAACGGCGGCGCCTGCGCAGACGAGCGCGACGACCACGCCGTATTCGGTCAGAAAGTCGGTCAAGTTCCTATTCCTCCGGTGGTTTTAGCGGCGCGGGAGTCTATAGACGAAGGCGGCGACACCGCGTGGAGCCAGCCCCTCAGCCCGCCCTGGAGGCTCGATTACCCGGCTCTTGGCACTCGGTTACGCCGACTGCCGAGCCCGCGGGGCGCCGGCGTAGGTCCGCCGCGTCTCCGCCACCGCGTCGCGGTAGACGTCTTCGATCGAGACGCCGTTGTCGATCGCCTCGCGCGCCCGCTCGGCCCCGTTGCGCTCCGGCAGCGCCACGTCCAGCCCCAGCTGCGCCCGCGCCGGCTCGGTCCAGACCAGCACCCGCTCGAGCACGGAGCGCGTCGGCACCTCCTCGCCGCCGCGGCGGAAATCGATCATCCGCCCAGCGGCCCCGTGGCGGATCGCCCGCCAGAGGTTCTCCTCGATCTCGCGGTCGGCCAGCGGCGGCGCCTCCCCGTCGTAGCCCCGCTCGTCGTAGTCGAGCGCGGCCTGGGCGATGCAGGCGGCGATCAGCGCCGCCAGGCCGAAGGACTCGTCGCCCCGCGTCTGCGCGTCGCAGATCCGCACCTCGACCGTGCCGAAGCTGTGATGCGGCCGGACGCTCCACCACAGCTGCGTCGACTCGATCACCGACCCCGCCCGCTGCAGCGTCTCGACGAAGCTCGCGTAGGTCGACCAGTCGACGAACGGCGAGGGCACCCCGCAACGCGGGAAGGTGCGGGTGAAGATCTCGCTGCGGACGCTGTGCAGGCCGGTGTCGCGGCCGTCGAGGAAGGGTGAGTTGGCCGAGACAGCCAGCAGCAGCGGCAGCAGCTCCCGCAGCCGATCGCAGACGGCGATCGCCCGGTCGGCCCCCCGCACCCCCATGTGCAGGTGCAGGCTCCAGGTGTTGTTGCGCTGCGCCACCCAGCCGAGTTCGTGGCGGAGCCGGTTGTAGTGCGGGGTGTCGATGATCCGCTGGTCGAGGTAGTTGGCCCACGGGTGCGTCCCCATCGCCCCCAGCGCCAGGCCCATCCCGGCCGCCACCTCGAACAGCCGCGCCCGCCGCTCGCGCTGGCGCTCGACCGCCTCGGCGAAGGTCTCCGAGCGCCCGGAGCGGATCTCGACCTCGGCGGCGATCAGCTCCCCCGCCGCCGCTTCGGCCAGCACCTCGTCGCGCTGGCAGGCGGCCATCACCTCCTCGAAGCGGTGCTCCAGCTCCAGCGTCCGCGGGTCGAGGATCGCGAACTCCTCCTCGAGGCCGATCGTGAAGTCCTGCGAGGACTCGAACTTCTCGCGGGCGAGATCGAGGTCGAGCGGCAAGGTCGGGGGCGGCTAGGCGAGGTAGAAGTAGAGCGCGTAGAGCAGGTCGACCGCGGGGCTGGAGGTGTGGACCGTCACCTCGGGCGGCACCTGCAGCAGCTGCTCGGAGTAGTCGAAGATGATCTTCACCCCGGCTTTGACGAGCCGGTCGGCGACGTCCTGGGCCGCGTCGGCCGGCACCGCCAAGACCCCGACGACGATTTCCTCCTCGGCGACGACCGCCGCCAGGTCACCGATGTCGCGCACGCTCAGCTCGCCGATCTCCCTGCCGACGACGCCCGGGTCGGTGTCGAAGATCGCGACCACCTGGAAGCCGTGGTCGGCGAAGATCGGCGAGCGCGCGATCGCCTGGCCGAGGTTGCCGGCGCCGAAGAGGGCGATGTTGTGCTGGCCCGAGGTGCGGAGGATCTTGCGGATCTCCGAGACCAGCGAGTCGACGTTGTAACCGACCCCGCGCTTGCCGAACTTGCCGAAGCCGGAGAGGTCGCGGCGGATCTGGGTCGGGTTGATGTGGGTGTACTCGGAGAGCTCCTGCGAGGAGATCGTCTCCCGGCCCATCTTCCGGGCCTGCGTCAGCACTTGCAGGTAACGCGAAAGCCGCGCCGCGACGCCCAGCGACAGACGCTCGCCTTCGACCGGGAACGCCCCCGCGGCCTCGAACTCCTCGATCACCTCGACCATGCCCCCACAGTATCGAGCCTCGCTTCGACCGCGGCGCGATCGAGGATCAGCTCCGAGACCTCGATCCCGTCCACCTCGACCACCGGAATCCGCTCCAGGTAGCGTCGCAGCAGCAGGTCGTGGCTCTCGATGTCGACCTCGTGCAGCTCGAAGCGGTACCCCTGGTTATGCAGAGCGACGATCTGCGCGAGCGCCTCCTCGCAGAGGTGGCAGCCCGACCGCGAGTAGACGACGACGCTGGCCACGGCTCAGTGTGGGGCCGCGGCGGCCTTTTCGCCGCTGGCGAAGGCGTCGTAGCCGAGGTAGGCGGGGTATGGGATCGGCTCGGCGTAGCGGGCGGCGGAGCCGATCATCGCCGCATTGTCGGTGCACAGTGGGATCGGGACCAGCTTCAGCCGCACCCCCATCTCCTCGCAGAGCGCGGCCACCGCTTCGCGCAGCGGCCCGTTGGCGGCGACGCCGCCGCCGAGCGCGACCGCCTCCCAGTCGCCCTTCTTCAGCGCCCGTTTCAGCTTCGTCCGCAACTGCTCGACCACGGCGGCCTGGAACGAGGCGGCAAGGTCCGCCCGCCGCTCCTGCACCCCCTCGGGACCGAGCTCGCGGCAGCGGTAGAGCACCGCCGTCTTGAGGCCGCTGAAGCTGAAGTCGAGGCCGGGATCGCGAGCCATCGCCACCGGCATCGCGAAGGCTTCCGGGTCGCCCTTCTCGGCCTCCTTTTGGACCAGCGGGCCGCCCGGATAGCCGAGCCCGAGCAGCCGCGCCGACTTGTCGAAGGCCTCGCCGGCGGCGTCGTCGAGCGTCTGCCCCAGCAGCTCGTACCCCTGGTGGTCGCGCACTCCCACCAGCATCGTGTGGCCGCCGCTGGCGATCAGGCAGAGGAACGGGGGCTCCAGCGGCTCGGGCTCGAGGAAGTTGGCGGCGACGTGTCCCTGCAGGTGGTCGACCGGGATCAGCGGCAGCCGCCGGGCGGCGGCGATCCCCTTGGCGGCGCTGATCCCGACCAGCAGCGCCCCGATCAGCCCCGGTCCCGCGGTCGCGGCGATCGCCTCGACGCCGTCCAGCGTCACCCCGGCTTCGGCCAGTGCCGCCTCGACCACCGGCTCGACCAGCTCCAGGTGGTGGCGCGCCGCCACCTCGGGGACGACGCCGCCGAAGCCCTCGTGAGCTTTGGCCTGCGAGGAGATGACGTTGCTGAGGATCCGCGGCCCGTCGAGGACCGCGGCGCAGGTGTCGTCGCAGGAAGTCTCTATCGCCAGCAGCACTTCAAAGCCTCCGCCCCGGCAGCGCCCTCAGTCCAGCCACATGATCAGCGCGTCCTCGCCGTTGTCGTGGTAATAGCGAGGACGGACCCCGGCGGAACGGAAGCCGAAACGTTCGTACATGCCGATCGCCCGCTGGTTGGAGACGCGGACCTCGAGCGTGAACGGCAGCTTCCCCCGCGACTCGGAGATCAGGCGCCGCATCAGCTGGCCGGCGACCCCACCCCCGCGGCACTCGGGGGTGACGGCGATGTTCATCAGGTGCCAGACCTGGTCATAGCGGGAGCAGATCACGTAGCCGAGCAGCTCATCGCCGGCGCTGGCGGCGAGGCAGATCCCCGAGGGCTTGGAGAGCTCGAGCACGAACATCGCCAGCGACCACGGGGTCGGGAACGAGCGCCGCTCGATCGAGATCACCGCCGGCAGATCGCTGTAGGCGAGCCGCCGAACCTGGACCTCCTGGTTCAGCTCACTGGGCTTTTTGGAAAGCGTCTCGCTCACGCCACCGCTCCGCGTCGGGGGGTCTGAGGTAGATCGGAGCGAGTCCCTCGCGGTCCGCCCCCCCGCCCGCGGCCGCCGCCAGAGCGCAGACGTGGCGCGCGGCGACCCGGTGAGCGGGATCGGAATCGTCCGCGATGCGGACTCCGTATCGGGACAGCTCCTGGCGAAATCGTACCGCCCCCGAGCCGGCGACCGCCGGGGCTTCGTCCAGCTCCGACACCCGTTCCGCCAGCTCCTCGGGCCGGTAGACCGCCGGCTCCCACAGCCGCCTTCCGTCAGAGCCGTAGAGGGCCGCGAAGACCTCGCCGCGCCAGCCATCGAGCACCGCCAGCGCCGAGCTGTTCCTTTTGCCCGCTATGTCGGCATAAGGAACAGACGAAGCGGTGGTCTCGTGGATTCCCCGCGCCAGGGCGTCGAGCGTGCAGACACCGTGGGCGGGAAGGCCGAGGCTGACCGCGAGGCCGCGGGTGGTGGCGATCCCGATGCGGATCCCGGTGAAGGTCCCCGGCCCCAGCCCGACCGCGAGCAGATCGACCTTCCCCCAGCCGCCGGCTGCCGCCGCCGCCCGCTCGACCTCGGCCAGGAGCCCGGTCGAGTGCAGCGGCCGCCCCTGCGGTGAGAGGCCCAACTGCGACTCCTGCAGGACCTCGCCCTCGCGCCAGGCGCAGGCGACGGTATCGGCGGTGGCGGTATCGAAGCCGACGACGATCAGCGCTGCGTCAACCCTTTACCCGGAAGGCCCAGGACCCGACTTTCTTCCCCTTGACGAACCAGCTGACGACGTGCTTGCCGGGGATCACGGAGGTGATCTTGTTCACGTAGAGGGTGCCCTGTTCGGCTTCCTGGGACTGGGCGCAGAGGTTTTTGCCGCTCGGGAACTTGACGCAGACGGTGTAGTTGACGGTGCCCTTGAAGCTCTTGAAGAAGGCGCCCTTCACCTCGCGCTTCGCGCACACGTGCGAGCGCTTCCACTTCTTCGCGTGCGCAATGCTGTGGCCGCAGCCGACGTAGTGCTGGTAGGCGGCAGCCCCGGCAGTGGCGGGTGCCGCGGTTGCGAGCAGTCCGCTCACCAGCAGTGCGGCCGCGAGCGCCTTCAGTCCCTTCATCCGTCCTCTGCCTTTCTGGTTCGAGAGCTTTCGAGCGCCGATGCTACAAGTTGGCAGCGGCTCCTCCCGGAACACCGAGGAAGCGCGTTTGCTGCGCTTTCCTCTCGGACCTACCCCCGCCGGCTCACTTCTATCCGCCGCCGGTCTCCGGCCTGGTGGGCGAGTCGGACAACCAGCGCAGGACGGCCCAGCCGTGCCGCTCCCGCTTCGGGCCACTCGACGAAAGCGACCGCGTCGGGGGCGATGTAGTCGTCGAGCAGGGCTGGATCCTCCCCCTCGAGGTCGGCAAGGCGGTAGAGGTCGAGGTGGGAGATCGGCAGCCTGCCGCCCTCGTAGCGCTGGCCGATCGTGAAGGTGGGCGACGTGACGGGCCCGCTGACCCCGAGCGCCCGGCAGGCGCCGCGGATCAGGGTCGTCTTGCCGGACCCGAGCTCGCCCTCGAGCAAGACGACGTCGCCAGGCCCAAGCCGCTCGGCGAGGCGGGCGCCGAGAGCTTCGGTCTCCGCGGCGCTCTTCGACTCGGTGACCCCGGCGGCGCTCATCCGAAGAAGCCGAGCTGGTCGCTGGGCGGCGGTGGCTCGGCGCCCTCGCCCTCCTCAGCCTCGGCCAGCTCCTCGGCGCTGGGAGCCGGGCCCGGCAGCGGCCGCTGCAGCAGCGCGGGGATCGTCGCGAAGTCGCCGCGCAGCGTCTCCTTCACCGCCGGCGTCCGCAGCGCCGCCGCCGGGTGGAAGAGCGGCAGCAGGTAGACCATGCGGCCGCCGAGCTCGTGCACCTGCGGGGTGCCGCGAACCCTGGTGATCCCGGTCTGGCTGCCGCTGAGCAACTTGGTCGCGAAGTTGCCGAGCGTGCAGACGACGCGCGGCTCGATCAGCCTCACCTGCTCCCAGAGGTAGGGCTCGCAGGCCTCGATCTCGGCCGGCTGGGGATCGCGGTTGCCGGGCGGGCGCGACTTCAGCACGTTGGCGATGAAGACGTCCTCGCGGGAGAGGCCGATCTCCTCCAGCATCTGGTTCAGCAGCTGGCCCGCGCGGCCGACGAAGGGCAGCCCCTGGCGGTCCTCTTCGGCGCCCGGCGCCTCGCCGACGAACATCAGGTCGGCGTCGGCGTTCCCCGCCCCGAAAACCGCCTTGGTCCGGGTCTCATAGAGAGGGCACTTGGTGCAGTCCTGGACCAGCTTGTAGAGCTCGACCAGCCGCTCGCGACGCTCGGCGGCATCCGCGCTCATGGCTTCTCCCCCCGCGCCCGCCGCTTGCGCGACTCGCTCAGTCGCTCCTGCCGCCCCGCCTCACGCTCGCGGCGCCGCGATTCGTCCGCGCGCACCTTCGCGCCGCGCGGCTGCCGCCCCGGCGGCGCCACCGTCGAATACAAGCGCTTGGTCCGCTGCGAGCCGCACTCCCTGCAGGCAACCGCAGCCCCCGCCTGGACCAGCTCCTCGAACCGAGCCCCACACGCCTCGCACTCGAACTCGTAGATCGGCATCTCGCGGATCGTAATCGCCGCGCGTTTGCCGCCCGCCTCTGCCCCGATCAACCGATGCTCAAGCCCTGCCGGCTCGGCTCTCATCGTTTTTGATGACTTCTTGCCACGTCGTCTTGACACTCACCGCGTTGGGATGAAAATCTTCGACCTGTCAATTCACCAAAGGGGAGCTCTCTCTTGAAGATCAAGTCTCTCGCCAGCGTGGCCCTTGCTGTGCTGGCACTCACCTGGGCGCTGGCGATCCCGGCGATGGCCGCCGTGAAGCTGCCGATCCAGACGGCCGCCAACAAGGCGTTCATCTTCGCCAAGCACACCTGCGCCCACGACAAGAGCTGCGTCCGCTACGGCGTCACCAACTGCCACCGCCAGAGCCTCCACGTGGTGCTCTGCCGGATCTTCGACGAACGCAGCACCGAAACCCAGGGCAAGTACCACTGCACCCGTCTGGTGCGCGTCGCCCTCGATCCCGTCACCTACCGCATAGTCATCACCGGCCAGGCCAACTGGCAGTGCTGAAGGCGAACCTCTGAGCTGAGCAGCAAGGTGGGAGCCGCTACGGCAGCGGCTCCCACTCCCAGCCCTTGGCGCTGGCGAGGCTCTCCTCGTTGAGGTAGCGGCGGAACTCGTCCAGCTCGGCCGGCTCGACGCTGTAGACGTGGTCGGGCTCGGGGAAGTAGCGACTGCGGACCTCGTCGCGGTAGCGCTCGACGGCGGCGACCATCGTCTCGTGGACGTCGGCGTAGCGCTTGACGAACTTCGCCATGTGGCCGGTGGTGATCCCGAGCAGATCGTGGAAGACGAGGACCTGGCCCGAGGTCCCCGGACCGGCGCCGATCCCGATCGTCGGCACCTTCAGGCGCTTGACGATTTCGTCGGTGATCGCCGAGGGGACGGCCTCGATCACGATCGAGAAGCAGCCGACCGACTGCAGCGCCAGGCAGTCCTCGAGCAGCTTGATCGCGCTCCCCGCCGACTTGCCCTGGGCCTTGTAGCCGCCGAGCGCGGTCGCGGTCTGCGGGGTGAGGCCGACGTGGCCCATCACCGGGATGCCGGACTGGACGATCGCGCGGGCGCGCTCGACGATGACGCCGCCGGCCTCCAGCTTGACCACCTGGCAGCCGGTCTCCTTGACCAGGCGCTGGGCGTTGCGGATCGCTTCCTCGTTGCTCGCCTCGTAGCTGCCCATCGGCATGTCGCCGACCATCAGCGGCGTCTTCAGGCCGCGGCGGACGGCCTTGCCGAGGACCAGCATCTCCTCCATCGAGACCAGCTTCGTGTCGGGATAGCCGAGGACGACGTTGGCGGCCGAGTCGCCGACGAGGACGACGTCGACGCCGGCCGCCTCGGCCACGGTCGCCGAGGGGTAGTCGTAGGCGGTGACCATCACGATCGGTTCGCCCTGTGCCTTCATCTCGTCGAGGCGGGGCAGGCTGACCGGCCGCCGCTGATCGCGGCCGGCGGTCTCGGGGGCGGTGTGGGAACGGGCTCCAGAGCTCATTTGAGAAGCACCTCCGGGTGGCTGTCGACGGCGATTGCCTTGTTGTCGTCGTCGACGTGGACGACTACGGGGGAGTAGCGCTCGAGGTCAGCCTCGTCGTAGGCGCCGAACGAGGCGACGATGATCTTGTGTCCGGGTTCGACCAGGTGAGCGGCGGCGCCGTTGACCTGCATCGTCCCCGAGCCGGGCTCGCCGTCGATCACGTAGGTGACGAAGCGGGAGCCGTTGTCGACGTCCCAGACGTGGACCTGCTCGTTGGTGATCAGATCGGCGCCGGCCATCAGCTCGGTGTCGATCGTGATGCTGCCGACGTAGTCGACGTCGCAGTCGGTAACCGTCGCCCGGTGGATCTTCGACTTAAGCATCTGTCTCTGCACGTGGCGCCCTCCGCTTCAGGTTGGTCAAAGGTTGGATGGGTCGAAACTTGAGTTACTCGAGGGTTGGATCAAGACGTTGTCGATCAGGCGGGCCGGGCCGACCCGGGCGGCGACGGCGACCAGCACCGGCCGCGCGCCGATCTGCTTGACCGGCTCCAGGGTCTCGGCATCGCGCGCCTCCAGGTACTCGGGCTCGATGCCCGCGGCGGCGAGCTCGCGGCGCGCAGCCGCGAGGCCGATCCCGAGCCCGCCCTCCTGGGCGCCGCGCTCGGCGGCGGCGAGGGCGCGGTGCAAGGCGGTGGCACGCTCGCGGTCCTCGGCGCTCAGGTAGGCGTTGCGGCTGCTCATCGCCAGGCCGTCGGGCTCGCGCACGGTCGGCAGCACCTCGATCCGGACCGGGAAGTCGAGGTCGCGGACCATGCGGCGGATGACGACCGCCTGCTGGGCGTCCTTCTGGCCGAAGTAGGCGGCATCGGGGCCGACCAGGTTGAAGAGCTTGGCGACGACGGTGGTGACGCCGCGGAAGTGCTCGGGGCCACGCCGCTCAGGGTCGCCGTCGAGGGCGCCGGTGAGCGGACCGGTCACTTCGACATAGGTGGCTGTGCCATTCGGACCATCGGGGTAGACCTCCTCGACCGCCGGCGCGAAGACGAGGTTGGCGCCGGCCTCGCCGGCGAGGCGCAGGTCCCGCTCCTCGTCGCGCGGGTAGCGGCCCAGGTCCTCGCCCTCGCCGAACTGGGTCGGGTTGACGAAGAGGCTCATCACCACCAGGTCGCACTCGGCGCGGGCCGCCCGGATCAGCGAGAGATGGCCCTCGTGCAGGTAACCCATCGTCGGCACCAGGCCGATCGTCTGCTCGGTTCGACGCGCCTCGGCGAGAGCAGCTCGAAGCTCGGCCTTCGTGCGCAGGGCTGGAGCGGCCACGGGGGAACGAGGGTTATCGGTGAGGAGATTCGAGTTCATAGGTCCATGCCCTAGGGGTCACGGCCGTGCGAAGCTCCAATTATAGGAAATCGACCTTGCGGATCGGCTTCGCCGGCGCCCCGGCGGCGATCGTCGCGCCCTCGAGATCGCGGTTGACGACGGAATTTGCGCCGATCACGCAGCGATCGCCGACGCTGACGCCGCTGGTCACCGCGCAGTTGACCCCGAACCAGCAGTTGGAGCCGATACGCACCGGGCCTTTGGACGTGAACCCCTGCCAGGTAATCGGCCTGGTGGCGTCGTCGTAGCGGTGCTCGGCGTCGCCGACGAAGCAGCCGTTGGCGAACATCGTGTGGTCGCCGATCGTCACGCTCCCGTACGCGGCGATCATCACGTTGCGGTTGAGGAAGCAGCCCTCGCCGATCTCGACCCGGGCATCGGGAGCCAGGGTCAGCCAGCAGCCCGGCTCCAGCAGGGTCCCGGCGCCGATCTTCAGCCGCCCCTCCTCGAGCGCCTCCAGCACCTCGCCCTCGACCGGATGGCGGACGAAGAAGCCGCCGCGGGCGGCATGGCGGTTGATCCGCCAGCGCCGCAGCAGCCGCCGGTTGCGCTCATACCAGCGCCGCTTCGCCCACCAGAGCCTCCAGCCGCTCGTCGCCACGGGCCAAAAAGTAGAGGACCCCTCCGCCGACGGGCCGATTTGTCGTCCCAGGTGGGACATTTCGTCCCGTCGGCGGAGGGGATTGGACGCTTCGGCCCGTCATACTGGCGCGATGGCTGAGCTGCGCGGGGGGATCGACCTCGGCGGGACGAAGATCCAGGCGGCGGTCGTCGACTCGGGCGGCAAGGTGACCGGAGAGGCGCGGCATCCGACGCCGACCGACGGCGGCCCGGAGGACGTCGCCGAGGCGATGGCGAAGGCGATGCGGGAAGCGGCCGCCGGCGCCGACGTCGAGACGAACGAGCTGGCGGGAATCGGGGTCGGATCCCCCGGCGACGTCGACGAGCGGACCGGCGCCGTCTCCGCTGCCCGCAACCTGCCCGGCTGGGAGGGGCATTTCCCGCTGGCGGAAAGGCTGAACGAGGAGCTCGGAACCGACGTCAAGGTCGGCAACGACGTCCAGGTCGCGACCGAAGCCGAGTTCCACCTCGGCGCCGGCAAGGAGTTCGGGAGCCTGCTCGGCGTCTTCTGGGGCACCGGCGTCGGCGGCGGCCTCGTCCTCGACGGCCAGCCGTGGCTGGGGCGCGGCGCCGCCGGGGAGATCGGCCACATGGTCGTCAAGCGGGGCGGCGCCAAGTGCCCCTGCGGCCGCCACGGCTGCCTCGAGGCCTACGCCGGCCGCAAGGCGATGGAAGACGAGGCCCGGCGCCGGCACGACGACGGCGAGAAGACCGACCTCTTCAAGCTGATGGAGAAGCACGAGAAACCGCGGCTGACGAGCGGCATCTGGGAGCGCGCCCTCGACCACGAGGACAAGCTCGCCGAAGAGCTGATCGAGCGGGCCGTCGAGGCGCTGGGCACGGGGATCGCCTCGGCCGTCAACCTGATCGACGTCGAGGCGGTGATCCTCGGCGGCGGCCTCGGCATCCGCTTCGGCGAGCGGCTGATGGAGCCGCTGACGGAGGAGATGGGCAGGCACCTCTTCGTCGACGAGCGCCCGCCGGCGGTGCGGGTTGCCTCCCTCGGCGACCTCGGCGGCGCCATCGGCGCCTCGCTTCTCGTCTCGCGCTAGACCCGGCCCGAGGTCTGTCTCTGCTGCCTGGCGACCGCGTCGACCAGGACCGCGAGCAGCAGGACTCCCCCGGTGACCATCAGTTTCACCGCCGAGGAGAGCGAGAGCAGGTCCATCCCGTTCGAGATCGAGCCGATCACGAGCGCTCCCAGCAGCGCCGTCCAGACCGACCCGCGGCCGCCGAAGAGGCTGGTTCCGGCGATCACCGGCCCGGCGATCGCCAGCAGCAGCAGTTCGTTGCCGCCGGAGTTCTGGTTGACGGCGAAGAGGCGCGAGGCGGCCATGACGCCGCCGATCGCGGCCATCGTGCCGGCGATCGTGAAGACGGCCACCCGCACTGCGTTGACGCGGATACCGGCGCGGCGCGCGGCCTCCGCGTTGCCGCCGACGGCGAACACGTGCCGGCCGAAGGTGGTCCGCTTGGCGACGTACTCCATCCCCACGACGAAGGCCAGCAGGATCATCACCGCCAGCGGGACACCGCGGTCGGAGTTGAGGATCGCGACGGCGGCGATGACCACGGCGGAGAGGAAGACGAAGCGGACGATCAGCGGCAGCGGCCCGCCGTCGGCAAGCCCGGCAGAGACCCGTTTGCGGTAGCCGGCCGCGACGACCGCCCCGTAGGTGCCGATGATCAGCGCGGCGAAGATCCACCCGACCGTGTCGGAGTAGAAGGTGTTGGCGAGGCCGGTGATTTTGGGGTCGTTGATGTTCAGCGAGCCGGTCCTGCCCAGCACCTGCAGCAAGGCCCCTTCCCAGGCCAGGAGGCCGGCCAGGGTGACCACGAACGAGGGCACGACGAAGCGGCTGAACAGCGAGCCCTGCAGGAACCCGATCGCGGCCCCGACTGCGACCGCGGCGGCAATCGCCAGGTAGGCGTTCCAGCCGTGGCTGACGCTGAGGACAGCCATCACCGCCGCCGAGAGACCGCTGACGGCGCCGACCGAGAGGTCGATCTCCCCCAGCAGCAGCACGTAGACGATGCCGACCGAGATCAACCCGATCGTCGTGATCTGCAACATCAGGTTGGTCAGGTTCTGAGCCGAGAGGAAGCGGTCTTCCTGGACCTGGAAGATGATCGCGATCACCACCAGCCCGAGGACCACGCGGACCGAGGAGAGGTCCCCCTGGACGAGACGGCGAACGGTCTGGCCCGTGCTGGAGCCCTGTCCGTTCTTGGCGTCGTCGGCGACGGTCGGCTCGGCTGCGCTCATGCCCCCTCCTCCTCCGGCTTCTGCTCGGCTTTCTCGCGGCTGTCGCCAAGGCCGGTGATCGCATTCACGACGTCCTCCTCGGTGGTTGCTTCAGCCGCGAAGTCGCCGGCGCTCCGGCCCAGGCGGAGGACGAAGATGCGGTCGGCGACCTCGAATACGTCGGCCAGGTTGTGGCTGATCATCACAACCCCGAGATCTCGCTCGCGCAGGCGCCGGATCAGGGCCAGCACCTGTTTGGTCTGCGGCACCCCGAGCGCCGCGGTCGGCTCGTCGAGCAGAACGACTTTCGGCTCCCCCAGCAGCGAGCGGGCGACGGCGACCTGCTGGCGCTGGCCGCCGGAGAGGGTGCCCACCTCCGAGCGCAGGCTCGGGATCGTCACCGCGAGGTTGGAGAGCAGGTCGGCCGTCTCGTGCTCCATCTCCACCTCGTCGAGCTGGCGGGAGACCACACCCGGGCCGGACGAGACCTCCTCGCGGCCGAGGAAGAGATTGGCGACGACGTCGAGGTTGTCGCAGAGGGCGAGATCCTGGTAGACGGTCGCGATCCCCAGGTCCGTCGCGTCCTGGGGCCGCGAGATCGAGACCTCGGAGCCTTCGAAGCGGATCGTGCCCCCGTCGGCCCGGTGGATGCCGGCGATCGTCTTCACCAGCGTCGACTTGCCGGCTCCGTTGTCGCCGACCAGGCCGACGACTTCGCCGGCGCTGACGGCGAAGTCGACCCGGTCCAAAGCTTGGACCGGGCCGAATCGCTTGCTTACGCCCTCCAGCTCGAGGAGCGGCGTGCCCGCTGCGGCCATCTCAGCCCGAGATTCCCGCTTCTTTGCAGGCGGTCTGGTAGGCGCTCGTGCAGAGTTCGGAGGCCTTGACGAACCCGTCTTTGATCACGGTCCCCTTCACCTTGTCCTTGGTCACCGCGACCGGTTCCAGCAGCACCGACGGCACTTCGGCTTTGCCGTTGTTGACTTCTTCGGTGACTTTTTCCTGCGGGACTTCTTCGCCTTCGAGCAGGGCGATCGCGATTTCCGCGGCGATTTCCGTCTCCGGCGGAATCGCCTTGTAAACGGTCATGTACTGCTGGCCCGCGAGGATGCGCTGCAGGCCGGCGACCGTCGCGTCCTGGCCGGTGACAGGCCGTTCTTCGGGGTTGATGCCGGCGCCTTTCATCGCCGCGATCGCGCCGCCGCCGGTGTCGTCGTTGGCGGCGTAGATGCCCCAGAACCCGTCGTTGCCGAGCGAGGTGATCGCCTGCTGCGCCTCGCGCTGGGCGTTTTCGGCGGTCCAACCGGGGGTGTCGTATGACTTGGCGACGTTAACCCCGGCTTCTTCGAATCCCTTTTCCGCGCCTTTCTTGAAGAGGGCGGCGTTCGGATCGGCCGGGTCGCCGTTGATCATGATGATCGGACCTTTGGCTTTGCCGTCTTCTTTCAGTTTTTCCGACAGGGATTCAGCCTGCAGTTCGCCGACCCGTTCGTTGTCGAAGGAGACGTAAGCGGCGACTTCGGAGTTTTCGATCAGGCGGTCATAGCTGACCACCGGTACGCCCTGGGCGTTGGCTTTTTCGGCGATCGATGCGGCCGATTTGGAGTCCATCGGGTCGAGGATCAGCACTTCGGCGCCCTTGGTCAGTGCCGCTTCGCCCTGGGACTGCTGCTTTTCCGCATCGCCCCCGGCGTTGAAGTAGATGACTTCGCATTCCGGGCACTTTTCCGAGACCGCTTTTTCGATGCCCGGTTTGTCATTCGTTTCATAGCGGGGGGTTTCGTTTTCCGGGAGCAGGAGGGCGATCGTTCCGCCGCCACCGCCGCCGCTGCCGCCGCCGCCACCGGTCGTGCTGTTGTCGCTGCTGCCGCAGCCAACGGCGATCAGAGCGATAACGGCGAGGCCCGTTGCTGCGAACCAAACCCGCGAACTCAATACTGACATCGGTTCCTCCTCTGTAGTTGGCCCCCGCTCCCCGCGACGGGCCACTACCCAGCTTAGGCGCTTGTATGCGCCGAAACCAGGGCTTTCGGGCAAGACCGACCGCTTAGGCCACCGCGGACAACTCGCGTTTGGCGGTGCGCCGCCTCGGCTTCGCGGGCACAACCAGATCGCGGAGGAAGCTGCCGGTGTAGGAGCCCGCCACCGCGGCGACCTCCTCAGGCGTGCCGGTGGCGACGATCTCGCCGCCGGCTTCGCCGCCCTCCGGGCCGAGGTCGATGAGCCAGTCGGCGGTCTTGATCACGTCGAGGTTGTGCTCGATCACGACCACCGTGTTGCCGGCGTCGACGAGGCGTCCGAGCACGTCGAGCAGGCGCTGGACGTCGGCGAAGTGGAGGCCGGTGGTCGGCTCGTCGAGGATGTAGAGGGTGTCGCCGGTGGCGACTTTGGAGAGCTCGGTGGCGAGCTTCACCCGCTGCGCCTCGCCACCGGAGAGCGTCGTCGCCGGCTGGCCGAGGCGGATGTAGCCGAGCCCGACGTCGTTGAGGGTGCGCAGGCGGCGCGCGATCTTCGGCACGTTCTCGAAGAACTCGACCCCGTCGGCAACCGACATCTCCAGCACGTCGGCGATGTTCTTGCCCTTGAAGCGGACCTCGAGCGTCTCGCGGTTGTAGCGCTTGCCGTGGCACTGCTCGCAGGGCACGTAGACGTCGGGCAGGAAGTGCATCTCGATCTTGATCTGGCCGTCGCCCTTGCAGACCTCGCAGCGGCCGCCCTTGACGTTGAAGCTGAAGCGGCCGGGCTTGTAGCCGCGCGCCCGCGACTCCTGGGTCTGGGTGAAGAGGGCGCGGATGTGGTCGAAGACGCCGGTGTAGGTGGCCGGGTTCGAGCGCGGCGTGCGGCCGATCGGCGACTGGTCGATGTTGATGATCTTGTCGATCGCATCGAGGCCGTCGATGCCGTCGTGGGCGCCCGGGCGCAGCTTCGCCTGGTGCAGCCGGTTGGCGACCGCATGGTGCAGGGTCTCGTTGACCAGCGTCGACTTGCCCGAGCCGGAGACGCCGGTGACGCAGCAGAAGACCTCGAGCGGGAACTCCGCATCGACCCGCTTGAGGTTGTGTTCGCGGGCGCCGCGAACTACGAGCTTGCCGGTCGACCGGCGCCGCTCCGCCGGCACCTCGATCTTTTTCTTGCCGGAGAGGTACTGCCCGGTCAGTGAACTCGGGTCCTTCGCGACCTGTTTCGGCGTTCCGGCTGAGATCACGTGGCCGCCGTGCTCACCGGCCCCGGGACCGAGGTCGACCAGATGATCGGCGGCGAGCATCGTCCCCTCGTCGTGCTCGACGACGATCACCGTGTTGCCGAGGTCGCGGAGACGATCCAGCGTCGCGATCAGCTTCTCGTTATCGCGCTGGTGGAGGCCGATCGAGGGCTCGTCGAGGACGTACATAACCCCGACCAGGTGCGAGCCGATCTGCGTCGCCAGGCGGATCCGCTGCGCCTCGCCGCCGGAGAGGGTGCGGGCCGAGCGGGCCAGCGAGAGGTAGCCGATGCCGACGTTCTCGAGGAAGGAGAGGCGCTCGGTGATCTCGCGCACGATCAGCCGCGCGATCGCCCGCTCGGTCTCGGTCATCTCGAGGCCGCGGATCCACTCCGAGGCGGCGCGGGCCGAGAGGTCGCTGTACTCGGCGATGCTGAGGCCGCCGACCTTGACCGCGAGGCTCTCCGGCCGCAGCCGAGCCCCCTTGCAGGCCGGGCAGGGCTGCTCGGCCATGTAGCCCTCGATCCGCTCCCGGTTCGACTCCGAGTCGGTCTCTTCGTAGCGCCGCTCCAGGTTGTTGACGATCCCCTCGAAGCGGACCTTGTAGGAGCGGCGGCGGCCGAAGCGGTTGGTGTAGCTGACGTGGTGGCGCTCCTCGCCGGTCCCGTAGAGGAAGATCTCGCGCTCGTCTTTGGACAGCTGCGACCACGGCTTGTCGACGTCTACGCCGTAGACCTCGGCGACCGAGGCGATCAGCCGCTTCCAGTAAGCGCTGATGCCGCGGTTCCAGGGCTGCAGGGCGCCCTCGGCCAGCGAGAGCGTCGGGTCCGGGACGACCAGCTCGGGGTCGATGACCCGCTGGAAGCCGAGGCCGTGGCAACGGTCGCAGGCGCCGTGGGGCGAGTTGAAGGAGAAGATCCGCGGCTCCAGCTCGGGGATCGAGGTGCCGCACTTGAGGCAGGCGAACTGCTCGCTGAACAACATAATTCCGCCGGCGTGCTCAGCTTCGCTTCCGCCGCCGGCGGGTTTGCGAGCAGATCGGCCGTTCTTCGATCCGCCGCTCTCTTTGGGTTCGAGGATCTCGACTTCGACCAGCCCCGCGGCCAGGCCCGAGGCGGCTTCGACCGACTCCGAGAGCCGCCGCCGCAGCTCGCTTTTCATCACCAGCCGGTCGACGACGATCGAGATGTCGTGTTTGTACTTCTTGTCGAGCTCGATCTTCTCGTCGAGGCGGACCAGCTCGCCGTCGATCTGGGCCCGCGAGTAGCCCTCGAGCCGCATCTGCTCGAGCAATTTCCCGTACTCGCCTTTGCGGCCGCGGACGATCGGCGCCATCACCATGAATTTGGTCCCGTCCTCCAGCGTCATCAGCCGGTCGACGATCTGCTCCTGGGTCTGGCCGGTGATCTCCTCGCCGCACTCGGGACAGTGCGGCGTCCCGATCCGCGCCCACAGCAGCCGCAGGTAGTCGTAGATCTCGGTCACGGTCCCGACGGTCGAGCGCGGGTTGCGCGAGGTCGTCTTCTGGTCGATCGAGATCGCCGGCGAGAGCCCCTCGATCGAGTCGACGTCCGGCTTCTCCATCAGCCCGAGGAACTGGCGCGCGTACGCCGACAGGGACTCCACGTAGCGCCGCTGCCCCTCGGCGTAGATCGTGTCGAAGGCAAGGCTCGACTTCCCCGAACCGGAGAGGCCGGTGATGACGATCAGCGCGTCGCGGGGCAGCTCGACGTCGACGTCCTTGAGGTTGTGCTCCCGCGCCCCGGAGATGACGATGCGATCAGAGGCAGCCACTCCCACCGATTCTAGCCAGGCGAACAGATGTTCCGGGGGGAGAATTTCGGGTGAGAACGCCCTTATCTCCGGTATGCGGGAAGAAATGCGTTCTCACGCGGCGGTCGCGGAACTGGCGGCGAGTCAGCACGGCCTGGTGACATACGCGCAGCTGCTGCGGCTCGGTTTTTCCAGCGGCGGGATCAGTCGCTTGACCGGCGCGATGCGGCTGCACCGCGTGCACCGCCGTGTCTATGCCGTCGGCCACGCGCTTCTATCCGACCGTGGACGCTGCCTGGCCGCTGCCATGGCCTGCGGCCGCGGCGCCGTCGTCAGCCACGAAGCGGCCGCCTGGCTCTGGGGCGTGCTGCCGAGCTGCCCGGGGTTGATCGACGTGACGGTCCCGCGACACGGCGGCAAGCGAAGCAAGATCAGGCTCCATCACTCCTCGACCCTGGTGCCGGAGGAACACGGCAGGTTCGGGCCGATCCCGGCCACCGCCCTTCCGCGGACGCTCCTGGACCTCGCCGCCACCACCTCGCCACGATTCACCTGGAGCGCGATCGACCGAGCCGAGCGCCTGAACCTCCTCGACTTGAGCCAGATCGACGCAATGCTGACGCGCAGGCGCGGTCACCGGGGCGCCGAACGTCTCCGCAAGGCGCTCGAGATCTACCGCGAGCCAGGGTTCTACCGAGCGCGATCCGAGCGGCTTCTGCGTCGCCTGGTCCGAAAGCAGGGTCTACGGCAGCCGCGGATCAACGCCTGGGTCGACAGATTCGAGATCGACGCCTACTGGGAGGAGGAGCGGTTCGCGGTCGAAGTCGACGGCTGGGAAGCTCACCGGACGCGCAAGGCCTTCGAGGACGACAGGCTGCGACGGGAGGAGATGAAGCTCGCGGGCATCGACGTGTTCCCTGTCTCGGCTCGCCGCATCGAACAGTGCCCCGACGAGGTCGGCCGCCACCTCGCCCTCCTGCTCCAGCGTCGTCGCCGCGAGCTCGGCCTCCGGTGAGGACGCACTTCTTTCCGCCATGCGGAGAGAAAAGCGTTTTCACCCTCAGCCGAGGGCTGCCGAGAGCTTGCGGCGGTAGGCGCGGGCGGCGGGATCGGCGGGGTCGAGGTCGGTGAGGATGCCGACGATCGCGCGGCGGAGGAGCTCGCGGAGCTCGTCGGGGCTGGGACCGGGGTCGCCGGCCGCGCCGTTCTCCGCCTTCGCCGCGGCCGGCGGCGCCGCCAGGGTCTCGATCAGGCCGTCGAGAGCGGCCTCGCGGTCGCCGCGGTCGAGGGCGACAAAGGCGTCGGTGGCGACCGCGGCTTCGGTGAGGCGGACGCGGGCGGCGATTCCGTCGGCGGCGAAGTCGCCCTCGTGGCCAGCGACCGCCTCCAGGGCCTCCGCCTCGGCGCCGCGCGCCAGCCGCGCCTTCGCCAGCGCGACGGCGAGGTCGGCGCGGGTCGGCTCCAGTTCCGCCGCCTCGCGCAGGGAGAGCTCATCCCCGGCCGCAAGCAGCTCGTCGGCGCGCGAGGGAACGAGCTTGTCGAAGAACGCTTCCACCTGGGTCGGCGGCAGCGCGCCGGTGAACTCGTCGACGATCCTGCCGTCGCGGAAGGCCTTGACGGCCGGGATGCCCTGAATCTGGAAAGCCGCCGCCAGCTGCTGGTTGGCGTCGGTATCGACCTTGGCGAGGACCACCTTCCCCCCGCGCGCCGCCTCCGCCCTCTCCAGCGCCGGGCTCAGCGCTTTGCAGGGCCCGCACCACTCGGCCCAGAAGTCGACCACCACGGGCAGGTCCCGCGAGCGGGCGATGACCTCGGACTCGAAGCTCGACTCGGTGACGTCGATCGGCACGACCGGCAGCTTACGCTCCGCGAAAAGCCGTGTTAAACGGGCTTGTGCCGGTTGACACATCGCGTTAGGTTCGGGTGGGCAGGGTCGAACAGAGGAGGAGAGATGTCCAACGTCGACACCGCCCGGTCCGCCTACGACGCCTTCGGGAAAGGCGACCTGGCCACCCTGCAGGAGAACTTCGCCGAGGACGCAGTCTGGGTCACCTCGGACGAGCTGCCGCTCGGGGGCACGGTCGAAGGGCGAGACCAGATCATGGGCAACTTCGCCCAGATACCCAACTACTGGAGCGAGTTCAGCGTCACCGCCGAGCAGTACCTGGACGCCGGCGACACCGTGATCGTCCGCGGCACCCAGCATGCCGCCAACGACCGGGGGAGCATGGATGCCCCCTTCGTCCACGTGCTCGACTACGACGCCGACGGCAAGCTGGTGCGCGGCGAATTCTTCACCGACAGCGCCAAGGCGGCGAAGCTGCTGAGCTGAGCCGCGTCGCGACCGCGGGCGCCTGGCCAAGCAGGCGCTGGATGCGCAGGTCAGGCCCCCGCGGTCATCCCTTCGAGGTCGCGGCGCAGCTCCTTCAGCTCGTCGCGGATCCGGCCCGCCTCCTCGAAGCGGAGGTCGTCGGCGGCGGCGAGCATCTCCTCCTCCAACGCCACGATCGTCTTTTCCAGCTCCTGCGGCGAGGCGAAGTCCTCGGCTCGCTTGCGCCGCCGTTTGCGCGGTGCCCGGTCCTCCATCGCCAGGAACTCGGCCATCTCGCTGATCCCTTTGCGCACGGTCTCGGGCGTGATCCCGTGCTCCTCGTTGTAAGCGAGCTGGATCTCGCGGCGGCGGTCGGTCTCGCGCATCGCCGCCCGCATCGCCTCGGTCTCCTTGTCGGCGTACATCAGCACCCGCCCGTTGACGTTGCGCGCCGCCCGGCCGATCGTCTGCACCAGGCTCGTCTCCCCGCGCAGGAAGCCCTCCTTGTCGGCGTCGAGGATCGCGACCAGCGAGACCTCGGGCAGGTCGAGCCCCTCGCGCAGGAGATTGACCCCGACGAGGACGTCGTACTCGCCGAGCCGCAGGTCGCGGACGATCTGGATCCGTTCCAGCGTGTCGACCTCGGAGTGCAGGTAGCGGACCTTGACCCCGTACTCGAGCAGGTAGGCGGTCAGGTCCTCGGCCATCTTCTTGGTCAGCGTCGTCACCAGCGTGCGGTCCCCGGCGGTCGCGACCCGCTTGACCTCGTTCATCAGGTCGTCGATCTGGTTCCTCGTCGCCCGCAGCTCGATCTCCGGGTCGACGATCCCGGTTGGGCGGACGATCTGCTCGACGGTCCGCATCGATTCCGCCTTCTCGAACGGGCCCGGCGTCGCCGAGACCATCACCAGCTGCTTCACCCGTTCCAGGAACTCGTCGAATTTGAGCGGCCGGTTGTCGATCGCCGAGGGCAGCCGGAAGCCGTAGTCGACCAGCGTCGTCTTCCGCGAGCGGTCGCCCTCGTACATGCCGCCAATCTGCGGAATCGTCTGGTGGGACTCGTCGACGAAGACGACGAAGTCGTCGGGGAAGTAGTCGATCAGCGTGTGCGGCGGGCTGCCGGGTGGGCGGCCGTCGAGGATCCGCGAGTAGTTCTCGATCCCCGAGGTGAAGCCGAGCTCCTTGATCATCTCCAGGTCGTACATCGTCCGCTGCCGCAGCCGGTGCGCCTCCAGCTGCTTGCCTTCCGTTTCCAGTTCGGCGGTCCGCCCTTCCAGTTCGGCGCGGATCTCGTCGACGGCGCGATCGACCGTCTCGTCTCTGGTCACGTAGTGGGACGCCGGCCAGACCGAGACGTGGTCGATCACGTCGAGGACCTCGCCGGTCAGCGGGTCGAAGTGCTGGATCCCCTCGATCTCGTCGCCGAAGAGGGCGATCCGGTAGGCCGACTCGGCGTAGGAGGGCATGATCTCCAGCACCTCGCCGCGGACCCGGAAGGCGCCGCGCCCGAGCACCTGGTCGTTGCGCTGGTACTGCATCTTCACCAGCTTGCGCAGCACCTCGTCGCGGTCGATTTCCCCCCCGACTTTGAAGAGCTGCATTTTTTCGTTGTAGACCTGCGGCGAGCCGATCCCGTAGATGCAGGAGACTGAGGCGACGATGATCACGTCGCGGCGGGCGAACAGCGCCGCGGTGGCGGCGTGGCGCAGGCGGTCGATCTCGTCGTTGATCGAGGAATCCTTCTCGATGTAGAGGTCCTGGGCGGGGACGTAGGCCTCCGGCTGGTAGTAGTCGTAGTAGGAGACGAAGTACTCGACCGAGTTCTCCGGGAAGAACTCGCGGAACTCGTTGCAGAGCTGCGCGGCCAGCGTCTTGTTGTGCGCGATCACCAGCGAGGGCCGCTGCACCTCGGCGATAGTCGCCGCCATCGTGAAGGTCTTGCCGGTGCCGGTGGCGCCGAGCAGGGTTTGGAAGCGCTCGCCCTCGCCCAGGCCCTCGGCCAGCCCCGCGATCGCCTTCGGCTGGTCCGCGGTCGGGGTGTAGGCGGGGTTCAGCTTGAAATCCGGCACGAGGATCAAAATAGCGGGGCGCCCAATTCCGCTGTTCCTTATGCCTGCATAGCGAGCAAAAGGAACAGCCAATTGGGAGACTTGCCTCGATGAAGCTCTCGCGCATCGGCATCGCCGCCCTGTTCACCGCCAGCGGGACGATGCACTTCCTCCGGCCGCGCTTCTTCGAGGCGATCGTGCCGCCGGCGATCGCGGCGCGCCGGAAGGAGGCGGTCGCGGTCAGCGGCTGCGCCGAGATCGCCGGCGCGGCGATGGTCCTCCACCCCGCCGGCCTCCGGCTCGGTCGCTGGTGGCTGCTGGCGCTGCTCGTCGCCGTCTTCCCCGCCAACGTCCACATGGCGGTCAACCCCGAGCAGATCCGCGGCCTCGACATGCGCAGGTTCCCGCGCTGGGCGCTGTGGGCGCGCCTGCCGCTGCAGCCGCTGGCGATGGCCTGGGTCTGGCAGGCGACGCGGCGATAGCCCCGCCTTCCAAGCTGCGAATAGAGTGCAGGACATGGACAAACGCGATCGCTTCGCCGCCAACCTCCGCCACGCCCGCGAGACCGCTGCTATCTCCCAGGAAGAGCTGGCGGAGCGGATCGAGGTCCACCGCACCGAGATCTCGCTGCTCGAGCGCGGCGGCCGCGAACCGCGGCTGGGGACGCTCGTGAAGCTGGCCGTCGCCCTCGGGACCACCGCCGAAGCCCTCTGCGCCGGCATCGCCTGGGACCCCCAGGCGGGCGACTACAAGGTCGAGAAGCCGAAGTAGCCGCCCGGCGCCGGGGTCGCCACGCGCCTACGGCAGGAACTGTTCGAGCAACCCGCTGGCCGGCCCGAGGAAGCCTTCGACGTTGCCGAGCAGCTGTTTCGCGTCCTGAACCAGTTCGATCGCTTCGGCGAGCGGGATGTCCCTGACGGTCGCGCGCAGCGGGGCCGCCAGGATCGGGCTCAGCGCCCCGGCTTCTTCGGCATCGTCGACCGCCCGGATCAGGCCGGCGCGGATCGCCTTCGCCAGCTTTTCGTCGTCGATCCCGTATTTCCGGGCAAAGCGCTTGCGGGCCTGGGGCGAGGCCAGCGCCCGCGCCAGGGTCTCCCGCGAGACCCCGAGCTGGCAGGCGGCCCCGTCGAGGGCCGAGATCGAGAACTGGTTGGCGATTTCACCGAGGCTCTGCGGGTTGCTCCAGGGACGCGGGTTGCAGGGGTTCTGCACCTTCTCGGGCTCATACGAGGAACCGCCGGCGGCCAGGTAGGTGCCGACCAGGACCAGCGAGGCGACGATCGCCCCGACCACCAGCAGGGCGCCGCGGTTGCCCTCCCCCCTCACAGCTCCACTTCTTTCGAGAGGGCGATCGGGAACAGTGCGATCAGGCCGAGCACGGCGGCGAGGATGAAAGAGGTGCTGAAGGCGTGGGTCGCGCCGCGGTCGAGCTGGTCCTGGAGTTCGCCCTGCAGCTCTTCGACTTCGGCCCGCTGACCAGGGTCTTCGGGCAGCGGTTCGAAGGCGGGGCCGATCGTCGGCACCTTCCCCCGCTCTGCTTCCAGCCGTTCGCTCACCTTCTCGGCCAGGTCGATCTTCAGCAGCGGGTTGACCGGTGAGTCGAGGATCACCGCGGTGCCGGCGTTGATCGCGTCGTGGCGCTGCTGGTCGATTTCGTGGGTGAAGATCGGCGTCAGCACCAGCAGCCCGATCACCACCCCGGCGTGGCGGGAGGAGATCGTCCAGCCGCCGTGGATCGCCTGCGGGGCGCGGCCGCCGAGCGCGGTCTCGGTCAGGGCCGAGAGCACCAGCGCCAGACCGATGCCGACGAGGATCTGCGGCGGGATCGTCAGCGCGATCGTCGCCTTCGGCAGGAAGGCAAGGCCGGCGAGACCGCCGGAGACGAGGATCGCCCCGCCGGCGGCGCGCGGGCGCGCGTCCTCCACCGCCTCGACCAGCTTCCCTCCGAGGATCGCCGCCAGCGGCATCACCGAGACGACGATCGCGGCGACGATCGGGCTCAGGCGCCAGCCTTCGATCAGCAGCAGGACGAGCAGGAAGAGCGCCGCCGCGATCGCCGCCGAGACCATCGCCAGCGCCAGGTTGGCCCAGAGGTGCGGCCGGCCGGTGCGGCGCAGCTCCGGTTCGATCACCCCGGTCGCGGCCTCGTGCCTGGCGACGGCGAGGATCGGCACCGCCGCCGCCAGCGCCACCGGCACCTGCAGGAGGAAGATCGACTGCCAGGAGACGAGCTCGGTGAGGAGGCCGCCCAACGCCGGTCCAAGTGCGGCCCCGGTCGCCCCGGCCGCCGCCCAGACCGTCGCCGCCCGCTGCTCGGAGCCGACCGTCGCCGGCAGCAGCTCCAGCGCCGCGGTCACCGCGGCGGCGCCGCCGAGCGCCTGCACGCAGCGGGCGATGATCAGGGTCGAGAGCTGGTCCGAGAGGCCGCAGGCCAGCCCCGCCCCGGCGAAGATCGCCAGCCCGACCGCGGCGGCGCGCCCCGGTCCGACGCGGCGCGCCACCAGCGCCGCCGGCACCGCCGCCAGCGCCATCACCAGGTTGAAGGAGATCAGCACCCAGGTGACGCCGGCGACGCTCGTGTTCAGTTCCCGGTAGATCTCCGGCAGCGCCAGGATGACGATCGAGGCATCGGCGAGCACCACCCCCACCGCGAGGGCGAGGGCGGCGACGCGGGGTCGGGGCGCGGCGCTAATAGCCCAGCTCCCTGCCGTACTTCTGCCGGTATTCCCGCTGCTTTTCCAGCACCTCTTCAACGTAGGCGCGCGTTTCCGGGAAAGGGATGTCGTCCAGGTTAAGGTCCGACCCGCCCCACTTGTCGGCGTTCCCCGGCCCGGCGTTGTAAGCGGCCAGCGCCGCCGCCTCGTCGCCGTCGTAGCGGTCGAGCAGTTCCCTCAGCAGGAAAGTCCCGTAGCGGATGTTGATTTCGGGATCGGAGAGGTCGTCGAGCTTGAAGCTCGTCCCCCCGCTCTGCTTCTCGATGAAGTTCGCCGCTTCCGGGGTGATCTGCATCAGCCCCCGCGCCCCCGCGCTCGATTCCTGGTCTGAGAACTTCGACTCCGAATAGATCACGGCGGCGATCAGCGCCGCGTCGACGCCCTTTTCCTTCGCCTGCTGGCGAATCACGTCCTCGTGGTGGAGGGGCAGCGTCAGCTCCTTGATCGCGTTGTCGAAGGTGCCGCTGGCGATCAGAAACGCCACCCCGAGCCCGACGAGGACCGCGACCCCGCCCCAGGCCGCACGACGGCGGCGGGCTCGCACCTTCCGTCTCATCGGCGCAGCTTCGCGAGCAGCGCGGACAGCGCCCGTTCGAGGTCCTCGACCGAGCCGTCGTTGGCGACGACGTGCTCCGCCCGCTCGGCCTTTTCGCCCTGCGTCAGCTGCCGCGCCTCGCGCTCGTCGACGAGGGCGTGGCCGCGGGCGGCGGCGCGCTCGCGGCGAACCTCGTCGGCGGTGACGACGGCGACGGTGGTGTCGAAGACCTTGTCGCTGCCCGCCTCGAACAGCAGCGGCACCTCGACCACCGCCACCCCGGTCTTCTCCGGCAGCGAGCTCAGCCAGGCGGCGGTGCGTTCCCGGACCAGCGGGTGGATCTGCTCCTCGAGCCAGCGCAGCTGCTCGGGGTCGGCGAAGACGATCTCGCCGATCTTCGCCCGGTCGACGCCTCCGTCGGCCAGCACATCGGAACCCCAGCGCTCGGCCAGCCGGCGCAGCAGCGCCTCGCTTTCGAGCAATTCGTGGACCACCGCATCGCTGGAGAGCGTCGCCGCTCCGAGGTTGGCGAAAGCACTCAGGGCCGTGGACTTGCCGGCTGCGATGCCGCCGGTGAGACCGATCTTCAGTGGCGCCACGGGCGCCGCTCAGCTCTGGTCGGACTCGCTCGTCTGCGCGTCGTCGCCGGCGGCCTGGTCGAGGTCGTCGGGGGCGTCGGGCCGTTCCTGCACGGATTCGCCCTCGTGATGCTCGCCGGGGTCCTCGCCGCCGTCCTCGGTCGTCCCGTTCTCCTCCGCCACCGGAGCCGGCTCGGCATCCTCGGAGGCCTCGACCTCCTGCGGCGGGTCGGCGGGGGCCTCTTCGGAGGGCTGCTCCTCGGTGGCCTCGGCCGCCTCCGCGGCTTCAGCCTCGACGTTCTGCCCTTCGGCTTCGGCGATCTGTTCCCCGAGCCCGGCCATCGCCATGTTCTGCCCCTCGACCCGCTTGATGCTGAGCGACAACCGCCGCCGCTCTTCGTCGATCTCGAGGATCTTCACGTTCAGCTTCGATCCCGGCTCGACGACTTCGCTGGGGTTCTCGACGTGGTGGTCGGCGAGCTCGGAGATGTGGACCAGCCCCTCGACCCCCGGCAGGATTTCGACGAAGGCGCCGAAGGCGACGACCTTGGTCACCGTCCCCTCCAGCACGTCGCCGGAGCGGTGGGTGTTGATCACCCGCTGCCACGGGTCCTCCTGGGTCTGCTTCAAGCCGAGCGAGATGCGCTGGCGGTCGCGGTCGATGTCGAGCACTTTGATCCGCACGTCGTCGCCGATCGAGACGACTTCGGAGGGATGGTTGACGTGGCTCCAGGAAAGCTCGGAGATGTGGATGAGCCCGTCGATGCCCTCGAGGTCGACGAATGCGCCGAAGTCGACGATGTTCGAGATGACGCCCGGCACGACGTCGCCCGGGTTGAGCGCGTCGAGGATGCGCTGGCGGTCGGCCTTGCGCTCCTCCTCGAGGACCGCGCGGCGGGAGAGGACGACGTTGTTCCGCGAGCGGTTCAGCTCGATGACCTTGCAGCGCAGCTCCTGCCCGAGGAACTCGTCGAGGTCCTGCACGCGGCGGATGTCGACGAGCGACGCCGGGAGGAAGCCGCGGACGCCGAGATCGAGGATCAGGCCGCCCTTGACGACCTCGATCACGCGGCCGTTGACCGGCTCGCCGCTCTCGGCCGCGCCCTCGATCGCCTTCCAGGCGAGCTCGAAGCGCGCGCGCTTCTTCGAGAGGAGCAGCCGCCCCTCCGCGTCCTCCTTCGTCATCACGAGCGCGTCGATCTCGTCGCCGATCGACACCTCGTCGGCCGGGTTCACGTTCCTGCGGATCGAGAGCTCGGCGACGGGGATGACGCCCTCCGACTTGTAGCCGATGTCGACCAGCACCTCGTCCTTGTCGACGCGCACCACCGTCCCGTGCACGACCTCCCCTTCGTTGATCGTGGGGAAGGTGCCCTCGTAGTCGGGGATCAGCTCCCCGTCGGGGCCGGTCGTCCAGACGCCGGCTTCGGGTTGGGTGGGTGTCTCGAGTGTGTGGTTGCTCATCGGAGCGCGGAGTATAGCGGGGCATTCGCGCTGCGAATGTCCTAGAAATGGGGCGTGCGCATCACCCTGATTCGCAACGCCACGGTGATCCTGGAGCTCTCCGGGCGGCGCATTCTCGTCGATCCCATGCTCGACCCGGCCGGCACGCGGCCACCGATCGAGAACACCGCGAATCCCGTGCCGAACCCGACGGTCGAGCTCCCGATCCCCGTCGACGAGGTGCTCCGCGGCCTCGACGCGGTCCTCGTCACGCACCGGCACCGCGACCACCTCGACGGGACGGCGGAGCGGCTGCTCCCGCGGGACGTTCCGACGTTCTGCCAGCCCGAGGACGCGTCGGCGCTCGCAGACCTCGGGCTCGACGCGCGGCCGGTCGACGACACGATCGACTGGGACGGTCTTGCGATCCGTCGCGTTCCGGGCCGCCACGGCTCGGGCGCGGTCGCGGACGCCCTGGCGCCCGTCAGCGGCTTCGTCCTCGACGACCTCTACCTCGCCGGCGACACCGTCTGGTACGCGGACGTCGAGACGACGATCGACCGCTACCGACCGCGCGTCGCGATCGTCAACGCCGGTGGGGCCTCGTTCCTCGAGGGCGGGTTGATCGTGATGGACATCGACGACGTGCGCGAGGTCGCCTCACGCGTGCCCGTCGTCGTCTGCGTGCACATGGAGGCGCTGAACCACTGCTTCCTGTCACGCGCCGACCTCGCGGCCGCCGTCCCGGGGGTTCGAATCCCCCGGGACGGCGACACCGTCGAGGTATAGCCCGCTACGGGCCGACGATCCGGCCTTCGACCACCGGCGCCACGGGCGACTTCGCCGTGATGTAGTCGATCGTCACGTCGAGCAGGGCGTCGCCCGGCTGTAGGACGTTCGTGCCCTGGGCGAAGACGGTGTACCCGTCGCCACCCGTGTACATGAAGTCGTTCGTGACGAACCGGACGGGGTCGGTCGGCCCGATGGGCGTCGCCGGCCCCGCGATCCCCTGCGGGGTCTTCCACATGCCCGTCACGACCGGTGTCGTCCCTGCGCAGCTGAACGTCACCTTCAGCCCCGAGATCTGCGGGAAGCGGCCGGTGCCGCCCGCGAACCCCGGATCGCAGAACGGCGTGAAGCCGTTCACGAACGCCTGCCGCAGCTGATCGCCGGTCAGGGTGAGGATCACCGACCGGTTGCCGAACGGCAGCACGGCGAACACCTCGCCCCACGTGATCTGACCAGGCTGCTCCCCCGCGCTCGGCGGCGACAGCAGGATGTCCTGGCGCAGGCCACCCGAGTTGGTGTACGCCGCGTCGACGCCGGGGTACTTCGCCCGCATCGAGTCGGCGACGAGGTTCCCCATCGCGGACTCGAACAGCCGCGTCGGCGCCCGCCTGATGTCGACCGTGGCCGACCCGATCACCTTGTTCCGCAGAACGGCCGTCTTGGCGTTCGCGTCGTCCACGATCGTCTGCACGTCCGCGCGTGCGGCGACGCCCAGGTTCTTCGCGACGCGCGTCGCGCCGCCCGCCCACTGCACGTCCCCACCCTGAACCATCAGCTGGAGGACCGAGTAGCTCGTCCCCGCGTTGATGCCCTCGACGACGAGGATGTTCCCGCGCATCAGGTTCGAGATGCGATGGGTGTGGCCGACGATCATGGCATCCACCGTCGTGTCGGCGAGCGCGTCTGCGATCCCGAGGATGGGGCCGACCCAGGGTGAGCCGACGGCGTTGCCGACGGTGTTCTCACCCGTGTTCGTCCCCTGGTGGATGACGACGACCTGGACACGCACGCCGTCCGCACGGAGGCGCTCCGACTCGGCCTTGATCCGCGACGCCTCGTCGAGGAACTCGAGACCGGCCGTCGCGCCCGCGGAGACGAGCTCCGGGGTGTTCTTGAGCTCCGCACCGATGACGCCGACCTTGACGCCGTTCACGGTGAACACCTTGGACGGTGTCACCCACGATGGCGCCTTCCCGGTCGCCTTCTCGACGATGTTCGTCGCCAGGAACGGGAACTTCGCCCGCGCCTGTTGCTTCAGGAGCCGCTCGACGCCGTAGTCGAACTCGTGGTTGCCGTACGACGTCGCGTCGAGGCCCCACGCGTTCTCAACGTCGATCGCCGGCATGTCCTCGAGCAGGGCCGAGTTCGGCGGCGAGGCGCCGACGTTGTCACCGCCCGCCAGAAGGAGACCCGGCTTCGGCAATGCCGCGAAGTCCTCGTCGAACATCGTCGCGAGGAAAGAGCCTCCCCCGACGCCCTGGGCGAGCCCGTCGGAGAGCGTGTTCGTCAGCGTCGAGGGCTCGAGCTGGCCGTGGAAGTCGTTCAGCCCGATGATCGAGATCGGCTTGTACGCGTCGCCGCCCTTGAGGACGTCGAGCAGGACGCGGCCCTGGCTCTGCTGCGGCTCGGCGATCCCGAGCATGAACGCGAGCGTCGGCGCCAGGTCGATCGTCCGTGCCGAGACCTCGCCCTTCGCGATCCCCTCGCCGCCGGCGAGGAACGTCGCGCGCATGTTGATGTTCGCCGGGAGATCCTGGACGGCCGGGATGTAGCCGTGCTGTCCGAAGAACTGGGACGGCGCGACCAGCGTGCCCGGTGTCTCCGCGTCGAACTGGTACGGCGGGAACGAGAACGCGATCACGTCGCCGGTTCTCGTCGGGTGGGCCATGTCCGCCGTCGAGCTCGGCCCGTTCGGGACGTACCGCGCCTCCGCCTTCGTGAACACGCGGTCGATCATCTTCCAGCCCTCGGGCTGCCCGTCGCGCGTCCAGTCCTTCGTGTCGACGAGGCCCTGGTACTTCGCCTTGATCGCAGCCACCGTGCCGGCGGCGTCCGCGGCTGCGACCTGCGTGAATCCGCCGCCCGCGGGGTCGCGGCCGGCGAGGTTCAGGTAGATCTGGACGGTGCCGCCGGCCCAGCAGGCCTTGGCCTTGCCGATGGTCTCGCCCGTCGCAGGCCGGCAGTTGGAGGTCTGCGGCTTCGAGAGCAAGCCCATCTCCACGAGCGGCTGGCTCGCGTCGATCGCGAGGAACTGCGGCGCAAAGCCGTGGTCCGAG
>DASSOC010000042.1:0-1851 GCA_035700965.1 Solirubrobacterales bacterium | reverse complement strand
CCGCCTTCAAGGACCTCGGCTTCGACTCGCTCTCGGCGGTCGAGCTGCGCAACCGCCTCGGCGCCGCCAGCGGCCTGCAGCTGCCCGCCACCCTCGTCTTCGACCACCCCAGCGCCGAGGCGGTGGCGCGGTACCTGGTCGAGCAGGCGGGGGGCGCCGAGGGCGGCAGGGTCGAGGAGGCGATCGAGGACCTGCGGGCGCTGCTGGCGGCGCTCTCCGACGAGGAGCGCGCCGAAGCCGACTCCCAGCTGCGCGCGCTGCTCGCCCGTCCCGGCGACGGAGCCGGGGACGAGGAGGAGGCGATCGAGCGCATCCAGGGGGCGAGCGCCGAGGAGCTGCTGGAGATCGTCAACGAGGAGATCGGAGCGAGATGAGCGACGAGGGAAAGATTCTCGACTCGCTGAAGCGGGTCACGATCGAGCTGCGGGGCGCGCGCGAGCGGCTGCGCGAGGTCGAAGAGCGGGCGGCCGAGCCGATCGCGATCGTCGGCATGAGCTGCCGCTTCCCCGGCGGGGTCACCAGCCCCGACGAGCTGTGGGAGCAATTGCTCGCCGGCGGCGACGGCATCTCCACCTTCCCCGAGGACCGCAACTGGCCGCTCGACCGACTCTTCCACCCGGATCCCGACCACCCGGGCACCAGCTACGTGCGCGAAGGGGGATTCGTCGACGCGACCGGTTTCGACGCCGAGTTCTTCGGCATCGCCCCCCGCGAGGCGCGGGCGATGGACCCGCAGCAGCGGCTGCTGCTGGAAGCGAGCTGGGAGGCCTTCGAGGATGCGGGAATCGACCCTGACTCCGCCGCGGGCCGGGCGGTCGGGGTCTTCGCCGGGATGATGTACCACGACTACGGCTGGGGGACCTCCGAGGAAGCCGACGCCGAGGGCTACTACGGCATCGGCAAAGCCGGCAGCGTCCTCTCCGGCCGCCTCGCCTACACCTTCGGCTTCGAGGGGCCGGCGGTAACCGTCGACACCGCCTGCTCCTCCTCGCTGGTGGCGATGCACCTGGCGGCGCAGGCGCTGCGCTCGGGGGAGTGCGAGCTGGCGCTGGCGGGCGGGGTCAGCGCCCTCGGCACGCCGGGCTCGTTCGTCGAACTGAGCCGCCAGCGCGGGATGGCGCCGGACGGGCGCTGCAAGGCCTTCGACGCCGCCGCCGACGGGATGGCGATGTCGGAGGGCTGCGGCCTGGTGCTGCTGGAGCGCCTCTCCGACGCGCAGCGCAGCGGCCGCGAGGTGCTGGCGCTCGTCCGCGGCTCCGCCGTCAACCAGGACGGCGCCTCCAACGGCCTCACCGCCCCCAACGGCCCCTCGCAGGAACGGGTGATCCGCGCGGCGCTGGCGAGCGCGGGCCTGAGCGCGGCCGAGGTCGGCGTGATCGAGGCCCACGGCACCGGCACGCCGCTGGGAGACCCGATCGAGGCGCAGGCGCTGCTGGCGACCTACGGGCGGGCGAGGAACGGAAGCGGGCCGCTGGCCCTGGGCTCGGTCAAGTCGAACCTGGGGCACACCCAGGCCGCCGCCGGCGCCGCCGGGGTGATCAAGATGGTCCAGGCGCTGCGCCACGAGCGGCTGCCGCGCACCATCAACCTCAGCGAGCCGACGCCGCACGTCGACTGGAGCGCGGGTGAGATCGAGCTGCTGCGGGAGGAACGCGAGTGGCCGCGGGGGGAGAGCCCCCGCCGCGCCGGCGTCTCCTCCTTCGGCATCTCGGGCACCAACGCCCACCTGATCCTCGAGGAGGCACCGCCCGCGGAGGCCCCCGAGCCCGCCCCCGAGCCGCCGCTCAGCCCGCTGCTGCTCTCGGCCAAGGGCGAGGGCGCCCTGCGCGAGATGGGCGCCCGCCTGGCCGG
>DASSOC010000041.1:0-25199 GCA_035700965.1 Solirubrobacterales bacterium | reverse complement strand
GTTCTGGGCTTCTAACCCGCTGCCGTGATCCGGGGCGGGAACAGTATCTGGTGGGTAGTTTGACTGGGGCGGTCGCCTCCCAAAATGTAACGGAGGCGCGCAAAGGTTCCCTCAGCACGGTTGGAAATCGTGCGTAGAGCGTAATGGCATAAGGGAGCTTGACTGCGAGACCGACAGGTCGAGCAGGTGCGAAAGCAGGCCATAGTGATCCGGCGGTAACGAATGGAAGTGCCGTCGCTCAACGGATAAAAGGTACTCCGGGGATAACAGGCTTATCCTTCCCAAGAGTCCACATCGACGGAAGGGTTTGGCACCTCAACATCTGGGGTGGGCCGGCAGAAATGTCGGCCACGAATCGGCTAATAACGGTGGAGCCCAACGCCTGGGTGCGGTCCGATCCGCACCGTAAGATTGGGTAATACCGTGGGAAGTCTGACGGAAGTGCAGCATGCCGTCGTCATCGGGACATTGCTTGGTGACGGCGCAATGCGCTGCAAGACCAACGCGCTTCTCGAGATCAACCATTCCGCCGCTCAGGCGGGCTATGTCGACTGGAAGTATCGACAGCTCGCGGAGTTGGTGGCCACACCACCGAAGCAGCGGACTGGGAACGGAGGCAGGACTGCGTATCGATTTGTTACGCGGAGCCTTCCGATTCTCACTCCCTACTACCGGCTGTTTTACGGCTCCGGTAGGAAGCAAGTGCCCGAGCTTCGGCTTTCGGCCCTCGCACTGGCGGTGTGGTTCATGGATGACGGTTGCAGATCGAGGAACGCTGTGTATCTGAACACACAACAGTTCGACCTGCGGAGCCAGCAGCGGCTCATGCAGATGCTGTCGGAGCAATGGAGCATCTCGGCCACGCTCAATCGCGACAAGACCTACCACCGGATTCGCGTGTCGGTGGCTGGAACGGTGCGATTGGGGGAGGTCATCGGCTCCTACCTCCTTCCGGAGCTCAGATACAAGCTTCCGCGAGTGACCCCGTAACGACTGAGGCCCTCGGGCCGAGGCGGATCCTCGACTCCCGTCAAGGGAAATCACGAGGCCGCAATACGCCGACCCCTCGCTCTTTTGGTCGAGCAGGGTGAAGATATAGTCTGCGCCGCCGGCAACGGCGGATATACGTGCGATGTCGGCTCGTCGCATCCTGGGGCTGGAGTAGGTCCCAAGGGTTGGGCTGTTCGCCCATTAAAGCGGTACGCGAGCTGGGTTCAGAACGTCGTGAGACAGTTCGGTCCCTATCTGCTGTGGGCGTTGGAGAGTTGAGAGGAGTCATCCCTAGTACGAGAGGACCGGGATGAACATGCCTCTGGTGTATCTGTTGTCCTGCCAAGGGCATCGCAGGTTAGCTACGCATGGAACGGATAACCGCTGAAAGCATCTAAGCGGGAAGCCGTCCTCGAGATAAGCTCTCCCATCCCCTTGAGGGAGTAAGACCCCTGGTAGACCACCAGGTTGATAGGCCGGCGGTGGAAGCACAGCAATGTGCGTAGCCGACCGGTACTAATGGGTCGAGGGCTTGACGGATATTTATTAACTACCCAAACGCGGTCTTGTGCGGTTTTCAAGCTCCACCGGGCGTTGCGTCTCGCAAGGTTTCCGGTGGCGCATAGCGAGAGGGAGACACCTCTTCCCATTCCGAACAGAGCAGTTAAGCCTCTCAGCGCCGATGGTACTTGGAGGGCAACCTCCTGGGAGAGTAGGTCGCCGCCGGTTCTTCTTTATGCAGCCCGCGCCAGGAATTGGCGCGGGCTGCGGCGTCCGATAAGCGGCGCGCTACGCCACGGGCAAAGCAACCAGGTAAGGCAAGGGCAGGGTGAGAGCGGCTTCGGCTCACGCTTCCGGTTCTTGGCACAGCCGGGTGTGCTCGAACTCGGCTGCGATTCTTCTCCGGCCCTTCCCCTCGCTGATCCGTGAGTGACCTCGCTCTGGCGGGGCGGCGTGCGGTGGGGCTGCGCTCACCTCGGGCCTGGCCGCCGTCCGGCCCTGACCTACCCGCCTACGGGCGCAGGAGGAAGGGGCGATCGGCTTCCCGCCGCCGCATACTGGAGTGGGCAGGGGTGCCCGTGCGGCGGCGGGTCTCGCAGTTCGGCGACGTTCTCCCAACGGGCTCTAGGCCGTACTCGCCGAGGGTTGCGAAGTCGATCAGCAGGTCGACCGTGTCGGTCAGCCGTCCGGCCAGTCTGTTTCTTGAAGCGAACATCAGTTCGTACAAGGTAAACGGGGGCTCGGACGGCATGGCAGCTCTGCAACCGGGCTTGCAAGGACACGCTCGAACTGGCTTTGCAGAGCGGTTTGCGGGCATGTCGCGACGCTACTGATGGCAGTAGCGTCGCAAACCCCAGAAGCGCAAATGCGGGAACGTCTCACGGCGATTGCTGCGATGGCTGGTGGCCACGCTCCGTGACGTCGCGCACAGAAGAGCCTACCTGTTTTTCAGGCTCATTGGCAAATCGGAGGACGAGGTGAGCGGTCTCGCGCGGCTTCTCGACATTGGGCGAGTGGCCTGCGCCGGCGACGAGGTGGGTCTCGGCGCCCGGGACCGACCGCCTGTACTGGGCGAGCGCCCGCTGCGGGTCGTTGACGATCTGCTCTTCGGCGCCCATCAGCACCATCAGCGGCTGTCCGGCCTCCTTCATTCGCTGGTCGAGGGACCTTTCGGCCACGAAGTCGTCGGCGCCATCGGGTGATTCGTCATAGGCGGTGTAGGTGAGCCGGCGCACGTCCTCGACGAAGGCATCGGGCACGTCGAAGCCGGGCGCGAAGGCGACGCCGAGACCGTCCCTGATCGAGAAGTCGGGCTTGATCCGCCACAGCGCCTCGCCGAGGACCGGCTGGAAGGCGAGGCCGGCGATGAAGCCGAGGTCGCCGTAGGAGTTGTCGGGCGGCATGTCGATGATCACCGCCTTGCCGACGAGGCGGGGGTGTTCCTGGGCGAGGGCGACGGTGACGGCGCCGCCAAGGGAGTGGCCGACCACCTCGGCGCCCCTGACCTTCAGCCGTTCGAGGGCCTGGCTGATCACCAGTGCCTGGTTCTGCGGCGTATAGCCGGAGCCCGGCTTTTCGGAGCCGCCGTGGCCGAGCAGGTCGACGGAGATGACCCGGTGCTTGCGTTCGAGCATCGGCAGCATCCCGTCCCACCAGTCCATCGCGCAGCTGAAGCAGTGGATAAGGACGATCGGCGAGCCGTTCCGCCGGCCACCTTCGCGCACCTGCATTTCCCCGCCCGGCAGGTCGAGGATGCGGCCTCCGGGCACGGTGACCTCGGCCTGCTCGGTTTCGCCGTCGGTGACCAGCGCATTGGCGATGAGCAGCACGACAAGCGCCAGCACGACACCGATTGCGATCGCCCACCGCCTCCTCATGGCCGGTCGTTACCCTAGCCCGGTGAGCTCGGAGCGGGCAAGCTGATGGAGAAGTTCGTGATTCAGGGCGGGGTGCCCCTCTCGGGGGAGCTCACCGTGGCCGGCAACAAGAACGCGGCCCTGCCGATCCTCGCCGCCTGCCTGCTGACCGAGGAGGAGGTGCTGCTGCACCGGGTGCCGCGGATTCGCGACACGGAAGCGCAGATCTCCCTGCTCGAGCAGCTCGGGGTCGAGGTCGCCTGGGTCGCTGACAACAGCGTCCGGCTCTGCGCCCGCGACGTCGCCGGCGGCGAGGTCGACGAGGAGCTCTCGGGCAAGATCCGCGCCTCCTTCCTCCTTGCCGGGCCGCTGCTGGCGCGCTTCGGCGAAGCGCGGATGCCGCCGCCGGGGGGCGATTTCATCGGCCGCCGCCGCCTCGACGCCCACCTCGACGCCTTCAAGGACCTCGGCGCCCGGATCGACGGCAGCCGCTGGATCGAGCTCAGCGCCCCCAACGGCCTCGCCGCCTGCGAGATCTTCATGGACGAGCCCTCGGTGATGGGCACCGAGAACGCGCTGATGGCGGCGGCGCTGACCCCCGGCGCGACCCAGATCGCCAATGCCGCCTCCGAGCCGCACGTTCAGGACCTGGCGCACCTGCTGAGCGCGATGGGCGCGCGCGTCGACGGGATCGGCTCCAACGTGATGACCGTCAACGGCGCCGAGAGCCTCGGGGGCGCCGAGTACACGATCTCCTGCGACCACATCGAGGTCGGCAGCTTCATGGCTCTCGCCGCCGCCACCGGCGGCGAGTTGCGGATTCGCGACGTCAACCCGAGGGACCTGACCAACGTCCGCCGGCAGTTCAAGCGGCTGGGGCTGCGCTCGGAGATCGACGGGGAGGACCTGCTCGTCCCCGCCGGCCAGAGCCTGGAGGTCGAATCCGACCTCGGCGATGCGATTCCGAAGATCGAGGACGGTCCCTGGCCCGCCTTCCCGGCCGACCTCACCTCGATCGCCCTGGCGCTGGCGACCCAGGCGCGGGGCGAGATCCTGATCTTCGAGAAGATGTTCGAGAACCGTCTGTTCTTCGTCGACAAGCTGGTGGCGATGGGCGCTCGGATCACCCTGTGCGATCCCCACCGGGCGATCGTCAGCGGTCCGAGCCGGCTTCACGGCGAGCGCGTCTCCAGCCCCGACATCCGCGCCGGGATGGCGATGCTCATCGCCGCCTGCGCGGCGGAAGGAACGTCGGAGATCGGCGAGATACGCCAGATCGACCGCGGCTACGAGCAGATCGACGAGCGCCTGCGCGGCCTCGGGGCTCAGATCGAACGCGTCTCCGTGGAGGTCCCCGCCTAAATCCGGCGCACGCGCCGGTTCTGAGGCTGGGTCTAGCAGGGGTTTTTCGCCCGCCCGCGTAAGGTCAGGCCGATGATCCACCCGATTCCGCCCGGAACGCGCGACGTCCTGCCCGAGGAGATGCGCCAGCTGCGCGCCCTGAAAGGGCGCCTGATCGACGTCTTCGAAGCGCGGGACTACGGGGAGGTCGCGACCCCCGCCCTCGAATACGACGAGGTGCTCGCTCGCGGTGGAAGCAGCGCTCACAGCGCCGCCTACCGTTTCTTCGACGAGGGCGGGGAGCTGCTGGCGCTGCGCTCGGAAATGACGGTCCCGATCGCCCGCCTCGTCGCCACCCGCTATGCGCAGGCGGATCCACCGCACCGTTTCTGTTACCTCGCCGGCGCCTACCGGGCGGTCAGCCCGCAGCGGGGCGAGATGCGCGAGTTCCTGCAGGCGGGCGTCGAGCTGATCGGGGCGCCGGCGGCGGACGGCACGCTCGAGGTGATCGAGGTGCTGGAAGCGGCGCTCGACGCCGCCGGACTGGGCAGCGCCGTGATCGGCCTCGGCGACGCCGACCTCTACCGCGATCTGCTGAACGAGTTCGGGCTCGACGAGGAGGCGCGCGACGGCGTGCTGGGGCGCCTTGCGGCCCACGACCTGGTCGGCCTGGAGGCCGAGCTCGGCACCGCCGGCCTCGGCGAGGAGCAGGTCGCCACCTGCCTGGAGCTCTCGCAGCTGCGCGGCGGCGTCGAGGTGCTGGAGCGGGCGCGCGCGCACGGCGGGGCCGCCGTCGCCCGCGCCGCCGAGCGGCTGGCCGGCATCAGCGCTGCCCTCGGCACCCGCGCGGGAGGCCATCGGGTCCAGTTCGACTTCGGTCTGATGCGCGACCTCAGCTACTACAACGGCCCGATCTTCGAGGTCTACGACCCGGCGGTCGGCCACGTCCTCGGCGGCGGCGGCCGCTACGACGGCCTGATGAAGCGCTTCGACCTCGATCTCTCCGCGGCGGGCTTCGCCCTGCACCTCGAGCGGGTCCACGTCGCTCAGATCGAGGAGGAACGGCGCCGGGAGGGAGCCCGATGAGCTCCAGCTCCACCGGACCGCTGAAGCTGGCCGTTCCCCGCGGCGCCCTCTTCGGCGAAACCCTGGACGTGCTCGACGCGGCCGGGATCGATACCTCCGAGCTGCGGGGTGACTCGCGCTCGCTGATCTTCGAGGCGAGCGGGATGACGCTGGTGACGATGCGCCCCTCCGACGTGCCCACCTACGTCGAGGCCGGCGCCGCCGACGTCGGCATCACCGGCAAGGACGTGCTGCTGGAGCAGAGCGACCGTCCCGTCTACGAGCTGCTCGACCTCGGCTTCGGCCGCTGCCGGATGGTGCTCGCCGGGCGGGCCGGCTCCGACCGCCTCGACGAGTCCGAGAAATCGCTGGGAACGATGCGGATCGCGACCAAGTATCCGCGGATCGCCGAGGAATACTTCGAGTCGACCGGGCGGCAGGTCGAACTGATCGAGGTCAAGGGCTCGGTCGAGCTGGCGCCGCTGGTCGGCCTCGGCGACGGCATCGTCGACCTCGTCGCCACCGGCCGCACTTTGGAAGAGAACCAGCTCGAGGTGCGCGAGGAGATCGTCGAGTGCACCGCCCGTTTCGTCGCCAACCGCGTCGCCCACAAGCTGCGGGCGGCCGAGATCGACGCGCTGACCGCGAAGCTGCGCGAGGCGAGCCGGCGATGAGGACGAAGCGGTTCCTCTGGGCCGGTGCGGAGGCGACCGCGACCCTGCTGCGGGATTTCGCCGCCCAGGCCCGGGGGGAGGTGAGCACGGCGGCCGTCAGCGAGATGGGGACCGAAATCTTCAGCCAGGGCGATGCCGCGCTCCTGCGCCTGATCGAGCGCCATGACGGCATCCGCCTCGCACCCGAGCAGCTGCGGATCGCGCCGGAAGAGGCCGAGGCGGCCCTGCGGTCGCTCGATTCCGGGCTGCGCGGGGCGCTCGAGCTTGCCGCCGGCAACATCCGCGCCGTGGCGGAGGCCCAGCAGGGCGCTCCTCCCGTCTCGGTGTCGCTTCCCCAGGGCCAGACTGTCACCGTGCGCGAGGTGCCGGTGCAGGCCGCGGGCATCTACGCGCCCGGCGGTCGCGCCACCTATCCCTCCAGCGTCCTGATGTGTGCGATCCCGGCCCAGGTGGCCGGAGTCGAGCGTCGCGTCCTCGTTTCCCCGCCGGGGGAGAACGGTCGCCCCGCCGCCTCCGTGCTCGCCGCCGCGGCGCTCTGCGGAATCGACGAGATCTACGCCGTCGGCGGCGCCCAGGCGATCTTCGCCCTCGCCTTCGGCACCGAGACGATCCCGCGGGTGAACGTCGTGGTCGGACCCGGCAACCTCTGGGTGCAGGAGGCCAAGCGCCGCGCCTTCGGCGAAGTGGGGATCGACTCCTACGCGGGGCCCTCCGAGCTGATGGTGATCGCCGGCCACGATTCCGACCCGGAGTGGATCGCCTTCGACCTCTGCGCGCAGGCCGAGCACGGCGCCGAGAGCCCCCTCGTCGCGGTCGCGGTCGAGGACCATGTGCTCGCTGCGATCGAAGCGAGCGTCGAGCGGCTGGCAGCGAGCCGCGGAACCGTTACCGAGGCGCCGCTTGCCCTGGTCGCGGTGCCCGACGCCGAGGCCGCGGTCGAGCTCGCCAACGCCTATGCACCCGAGCATCTCGAGCTCGCCGAGGGCGATGCCGACCTGCTGGCCGAGCGGGTGCGCACCGCCGGCTGCGTCTTCGTCGGCCGCTACGGCGCCACCGCCTTCGGCGATTACGTCGCCGGGTCCAACCACGTCCTGCCGACCTCCGGTGCCGGCGCCTACGCCGGGCCGCTCGGCCCCGGCACCTTCCGCCGGCGGATCTCGACCGTCGCGGTTCCCGCCGGGGCGGCCGAGAAACTTGCGCCCTATGCAGACGCCATCGCCCGCGCCGAGGGGCTGCCCGTCCACGGCGAGTCAGCGATGATTAGGACGAGCGACGATGAGTAGGCGCGCAAACAGAGAGCGGCAGACCGCCGAGACGCAGATCAGGCTCTCGCTCGACCTCGACGGGGGCGAGGCGAGCGCCGAGACCGGCGTCGGCTTCCTCGACCACATGCTGGACCTGCTGGCCCGCCACGGTCGCCTGGGGCTGAAGGTGGAGGCGAAGGGCGACCTGGAGACGGGCGCCCACCACACGGTCGAGGACGTCGGCATCGTCTTCGGCCAGGCGCTCGACGAGGCGCTCGGCAACCGCGCCGGCATCCGCCGCTACGGCTCGGCGCTGGTGCCGATGGACGAGTCGCTGGCCGAGTGCGCGATCGACATCTCCGGCCGCCCCTACTGCGACTTCGCCGCCGAGCTGCCGGTCGTCTCGATCGCCGGTTTCGACAGCGAGCTGGCCGAGGAGTTCTTCCGCGCCGTCGCCAACAGCGCCAAGCTCACCCTCCACATCTGGGTCCGCTCGGGAACCAACGCCCACCACATGATCGAGGCCTCGTTCAAGGCCTTCGCGCGGGCGCTGCGGGTCGCCGTCTCGATCGACCCCGACGAGACCGGCGTGCCCTCGACCAAGGGGACCCTGAGCCAGTGAGCGCGCGGATCGCGATCCTCGACTACGGGATGGGCAACCTGCGCTCGGTTGAGAAGGCGCTCGAGCACGTCGGCGTCACCGCGGTGATCGCCAACGACGTGGATCAGGTGCGGGCCGCGGACGGGCTGATCCTGCCCGGCGTCGGCGCCTTTCCGCGGGCGATGGAGCGGATCCGCTCACTCGGCCTCGACGAGCTGATCGCCGAGCGGCGCGGGGAGGGGGTGCCGATCCTCGGCATCTGCCTCGGCCTGCAGCTGCTCTTCGAAGCGAGCACCGAGCTCGGCGGCGCCGACGGGCTGGGCCTGCTCGACGGGCCGGTCGGCGAGCTCGAGGCCGAGGGTCTGAAGGTCCCGCACATCGGCTGGGAGCCGGTCCGCTGGGAGCGCGAGTCGCGGCTCACCGACGGCATCCCCAGCGAGACGCCGTTCTACTTCGTCCACTCCTTCGCGCCGCGGCCGAGCGCCGGGGAGCTGCTCGGCAGCGCCGTCTACGGCCACCGCTTCGCCTGCGCCGCCGAGCGCGGCAACGTCTTCGGCGTCCAGTTCCACCCGGAGAAGTCGAGCAGCGCCGGCCTGCGGCTGCTCTCCAACTTCGCCGGCGTCTGTGCCCAGGCTCCGTCGCCGGCGTGATCCTCTACCCGGCGATCGACATCCGCGCTGGCAAGGCGGTGCGGCTGCTGCAGGGCGACTACGAGCGCGAGACGGCCTACGACGCCGACCCCGCCGACGCGGCGCGCCGCTGGGCCGCGGAAGGTGCCGAGTTCCTCCACGTCGTCGACCTCGACGGCGCGAAAGCCGGCGAGCCGCAGAACCTCGAGCACGTGCGACGAATCGCCGCCGCGGTCGAGTGCCCGATCCAGGTCGGGGGCGGTCTGCGCGACGCCGACTCGGTGCGTGCGGCCCTCGACGCCGGCGCCGAGCGCGTGGTCATCGGCACCGCGGCGCTGCGGGACCCTGAATTCCTTCGGGACATGCTCGAGGAGCACGGCGATCGAATCGTCGTCTCGGTCGACGCGCGCAACGGCAAGGTCGCCCTTTCGGGCTGGACAGAAACCAGCGAGCGCGATGTTGCCGCCGCGGTGGCCGAGCTCGGCCACCGCGGCGCGAAGTGCTTCCTCTGCACCGCGATCGAGGTCGACGGCACCATGGAGGGGCCGGCGATCGGCGAGCTCAACCGCATCGCGGCGGCCACCTCGGCCGGCGTCCTCGCCTCCGGGGGCGTCGGCGAGCTTTCCCACCTGCGGGATCTGGCGGCGGCGGCGCCCAACGTCGAGGGCGTGATCGTCGGCCGCGCCCTCTACGAGCGCAGGTTCACGGTCGCCGAGGGCCTCGAGGTGCTGAGGGACCAGCCGCCAGAATCCGATGGACCGGGCGGCGCATCCGATTTTCGACACAGCGGGCTGTGCTGAAATTCGGATGCGTCTGGTGAGCCCCACGGCCGCCGCAACGCCTACCCTTCGTCCTCATGGCACTGAAGCGCGTCATTCCCTGCCTGGACGTCGACGACGGGCGGGTGGTCAAGGGGACGAACTTCGTCGGCCTGCGCGACGCCGGCGATCCGGTCGAGCTGGCCGAACGCTACGACGCCGAGGGGGCCGACGAGCTGGTCTTCCTCGACATCACCGCCTCGCACGAGCAGCGGGAGACGATCGTCGAGCTGGCACGGAGGACCGCCGACAACGTCTTCATCCCCTTCACGATCGGCGGCGGCATCCGCTCGGTGGCGGATGCGCAGGCGGTGCTGGACGCGGGGGCCGACAAGGTCTCGGTCAACTCGGCGGCGCTGGCACGGCCGCAGCTGCTGGAAGAGCTGGCGGCGCAGTTCGGCGCCCAGTGCGTGGTGATCGCGATCGACGCCCGGCGCGGGGAAGAGCCGAGCACGGCCTCGCCAACCTGCGCGGCTCCGGCGGGCTGGTATGGCGGCGACTGGGGCGTCTACGTCAACGGTGGCCGCAAACGGATCGAAGGCCGGGATGCGGTGAGCTGGGCCGAAGAGGCAGTCGAGCGCGGCGCCGGCGAGGTCCTCCTCACCAGCATGGACCGAGACGGCACCAACGACGGCTACGACCTCGAGCTGACGAAAGCGGTTGCTGACGCGGTGACCGTCCCGGTGATCGCCTCCGGCGGCGCCGGCGAGCTCTCGCACCTCAGCGAGGCGATCGCCGCAGGCAACGCCGACGCAGTCCTCTGCGCCTCGATCTTCCACTACGGCCACTACCGCGTCCAGGATGCAAAGCAGCGCCTGGCAGCCGACGGAATCCCAGTACGGCTCTAAAGACTGACTCGGGTATCCCTCGAACGGGCGGATACTCAAAAAGCCGACCTAATTAGGTCGGCTTTTGTCCGGGCGAGGGATACCCGAGTCAGTCCCTGAGCGCCGCCGCCAGATCCCCGACGGTCCAGCTCCCCAGCACCTCGATCCGGGCGAGTTCGTACGGGTGGTCCCTGGTCGCCCAGCCCGGGATCTCGGTGGTCGCGCCCGTGTAGCCAGCGGCTTCTACGGCAGCTATGACCGTTTCGTCGAAGCGGCCCGAGGGGTAGCAGAAGTTCTTCACCGGGACTCCGTATTCGCGCTGGAGGAGCTTGCGGGAGCCGGCCACTTCTTCTTCCAGCGCTGCGCCTTCCAGCGTGGTCAGGTCGGAGTGGTTGATCGTGTGGGCGGCGAGCTCCCAGCCAGCCTTGAGCATCGCTTCGACATTGCTGGTGTAGAGGTCGGAGCCGCGGGCCTTGAGGTTCAGCACGCCGGGCCAGCCGTGCTTGCGCAGGGTCGGCAGGGCAAAGGTGAACTGCGGGCGGTAGCCGTCGTCGAAGGAGATCACCAGCGGCTTCGGCGGCAGGGTGCCGCCGTGGTACCAGGCTTCCTCGACCGCTTCCAGCGTCACCGCTTCGTAGCCCTGCCGTCCAAGCCAGTCCATCTGCTTGCGGAAGCTGGCCCGCGGCACGTAGAGGTCGGGGTAGGGAACTTCGGCCTTGGGGCGGCCGAGGACGTGGTACTCGAGGATCGGCACCGGGCCGGCATGGGGCTCCCAGCCCGGCTGCGGGGTGGCGTTGCGGACCTTGCCGGTCGCCTGGTTCCGCGCCTTCGCGAACCTGCCGCCGGCGCCTGGGGCGGTCGGCGCGGCTGCCTTCGATCCATGGCCACCGCCATGGCCGCCGCCGCTGAGGAGCACGCCGGCGATCGCGATCGCGACGACGAGAATTGCCGCGGCTGCGGCCAGCCGCTGCCGCCGCGCCCTTCTCCGCTGCAGCTGACGCCGTCGCCCGCGCTCCGCCCTCCGCGGATCGCCTCCCTCTCGGTCTTCGTAGTTGCCCGGCATCCGCGAGAGCGGTCATCGTAGGGCGTCTATGGACGACATCGCGCAAGCGCTGGCGAACGCCCACCCTGAGCTCAGCACCGTGCGCGAGGTTGCGCGGCAGCCGGTCTACCTGGTTGGCGGTGCCGTGCGCGACCTGCTGCTGGGGCGGCCGAAGGCGGACGTCGACCTTGCGGTCGAGGGGGAGGTGGGGGCGCTGGCGGATCGCCTCGGAGCGATCACCGCCGAGCACGAGCGCTTCGGCACGGCCAAGGCTGAAATCGACGGGCACGAGGTCGACCTGGTCAGCCTCCGCACCGAGACCTATCCGAGACCCGGGGCGCTGCCGGTCGTCAGCCGCGCCCGCAGCCTAGAGGAGGACCTGGCCCGCCGCGACTTCACGATCAACGCGATGGCGATCCCGTTGCAGGGGGAGGTCCGCCTGATCGACCCCTACGGCGGCGAGAAGGATCTCGAAGCCGGCTTGCTGCGCGTCCTCCACGACCGCTCCTTCCTCGATGACCCGACCCGGGCGATCCGCGCCGCCCGTTACGCCTCGCGCTTCGGCTTCGCCCTCGAGCCGCGCACCGGGGACCTGATCCGCAGCGCCGACCTGACGAGCGTCTCGGCCGATCGCCGCCGCGCCGAGCTGGAGCGGCTGGCGGCCGAAGAGCGGGCTTACGACGGTTTCCAGCTGCTCGCAGAATGGGGGGTGATCGATCTGCGCCCGGGCGGGCTGAGCCTGATGGAAGCGGTGGGAGAGCTGCTGAAGCGCCCGGAGTGGGCCCGGGAGGTACCGCGCGAGCGCGCCCTCGTCGCCGCGGCGCTCGGGCCGCCGGGGGCCGAGGAGGTGCTGGCCTCGATGTGGGTGCCGAAGCCGGGGGAGGGGGTCGAGCTGGCCGAACGGCGCGACCCCGTGGAGCTGATCCTGGCGCGGGCGCTGGGCGCCGACTGGCTCGACGCCTATCTCAACTCCTGGCGCAGGATCAAGCTGGAGATCGACGGCGACGACCTGATCGCCGCCGGGATCGAGCAGGGGCCGGCGATCGGCCGCGGCCTCCGCGCCGCCCGCAACAAGAAGCTCGAAGGCCAGATCCGCGGCCGCGAGGAGGAGCTGGCGGCGGCGCTGGCGGCGGCGCTGCGCGACTAGCACGGCTGGTCACTCGAGCACAGGATCGTGTGCCCGAGTGACCGAGGGAGCGATCGGGCAACCGAGTCTGCTTTGTTGGCGGCATGCATTGGCGCGAGCGCGACGGCGTGCGGTGGCTGGAGGCCGACCTCGGCGGCGCCCGGGCGGCCTTCTCGACCCGGGTCGGGGGCGTCAGCGAAGCGCCCTTCGACTCGCTCAACCTCGGCGTCCTCACCGGCGACGATCAGGGCGCGGTCGAGGAGAACCGCCGCCGCCTGGCAGCTGCCCTCGGGTTCGAGCCGGATCGGGTTCTCTTCGCCCTGCAGGTCCACGGCACCCGCCTGATCGACCACAGCGAAAGCTCCACCGAGTTGCCTGGTTCCTTTCGGATGCCGATCGACCGCGAGGAACCGCGGAGGGGCCTCCCGGAGGCCGACGGGCACGTCGTGCGCGAGCCGGGGCTCGCGCCGCTGGTCCTTGCCGCCGATTGCCTGCCGGTCGCGCTGCGGGGCCCGGGCGGGGTGGCGATGGTGCATGCCGGCTGGCGCGGTCTGGCCGGGGGGATCCTCGCCGCGGCGGCGCGGGCGGTCGAGGCGACCGCCGCTGCGATCGGGCCCGGGGTCGGTCCCTGCTGCTACGAGGTCGGCGAGGAGGTCCTGGAGGCCTTCTCCGATCTCTTCGAGGGGGTTGCGGAGGGCGGGATGCTCGACCTGCCGGAGGTGGCGCGGCGGCAGCTGGCGCGGGCCGGCGCCGGCGCCATCCAGTCGGCCGGCCTCTGCACGAGCTGCGAGGCGGAGCTCTTCTTCTCGCACCGCCGGGACGAGGGCCGCACCGGCCGCCAGGCGGGCATAGCCTGGCTCGAGCGCTGATGGCGGAGCTGATCCACGACATCGACGCCGCCGAGGTGGCGGCGAACCTGGAAGAGGTGCGGGCGTTCGCCGGCGATCGGGTCGAGCTGCTCGTCGCCACCAAGTACGTGCCGCTGGAGGAGATGGGGAAGCTGGCCGAGGCCGGGGTGCGCCTGGTCGGCGAGAACCGCCAGCAGGACCTCGCCGCCAAGCGCGAGCGCTGGGGCGATGCCTTCGAGTGGGACTTCATCGGCAACCTGCAGAGCCGCAAGGTGAAGCAGCTGCTGCCGCTGGTGCGGCTGATCCACTCGGTCGCCACCGCCTCGGTCCTGGCACAGCTGGAGAAGCACGGCAGCCCTGGGACCGAGGTCCTGGTCGAGGTCAACGTCTCCGGCGAGGAGGGGAAGGGCGGGGTGGAGCCCGAGGAGCTGCCCGCCTTCCTCGGGCGCTGCCCGGTCCGCGTCTCCGGCCTGATGACGATGCCGCCTTTCAGCGAGGATCCGGAGGCCTCGCGACCCTATTTCGCCCGCCTCGCCGAGCTCGCCGCCGCCAACGGCCTGCAGCGCCTCTCGATGGGCACCTCGCAGGATTGGCGGGTCGCGGTCGAGGAGGGGGCGACGATCATCCGCCTCGGCCGGGCCCTTTTCCTGTGATTTCGCGCGAAAACTGGGAATAATCCGTAAAGGAGTCGGCCGGGAGAGGCCGAAGACACCGATCACAGATGGCCTTCCGGGACACTTGGCATAGAGCACTGGTCTACTTCGGACTGGCCGAGGACCACGACTACGGTCCCGAATACGAGGAAGACTTCGAGCCCGAGACCGGGACCGAGGAAGCCTTCGAGACCCGCCGCGAGCGCGGCGAGGGATCCTCGGTGCGGCGCCTGCCGACCTCGCGCCGCTCCCGCCGCGACGAGATCGACGACATCTTCGGCGACGACGAACCGATCGCCGCCAGCCGCACCCGCACGCTGCGCCCGGTCGACAACGGCGGCAGCGACATCCAGGTCCACCTGGTGATCCCCCGCAACTTCAACGACGCCCAGCAGGTCGCCGACCAGTTCAAACGCTCGGTCCCGGTGATCCTCAACCTGCAGACCGCCGATCACGAGCTCTCGAAGCGGATGATCGACTTCTGCTCCGGGCTCACCTACGCGCTCGACGGCGGCATGCAGCGGATCGCCGAGAAGATGTTCCTGCTGACGCCGCGCAACGTCGAGGTCTCCGCCGAGGAAAAGGCGAGACTGATCGACAAGGGCTTCTTCAACCAGTCCTAGCGACGCCCCGGCTCCAGGATGGAAGCGACCGGTTGGCCATGAAACGCACCGAGGCGCTGCAGCCGCTCTCGCGCGACCACCTGAAGGCGCTGCTGGCGGCAAAAGCGCTGCGCGAGGCGGATGACGTCGGCGCCGCCCGGGTCGCCTACCTCGACTTCTGGCGCGAGCACGGGGCCCATCACTTCAGGGTGGAGGAGGAGGTGCTGCTGCCCTGGTGGGCCCGCTACGCGCCGATCGACCGGGAGGGCGTGATCCGGATGCTCGAAGAGCATCTGGAGATTCGGCGCCGAACGCTGGACCTCGAAGCGGGGGAGAGCTCGGCGGACGATCTGCGAGCGCTCGGCGAGCTGCTCCACGACCACGTTCGCTTCGAGGAGCGCCAGCTCTTCCCGGCGATCGAGGAATCGCTCAGCCCCGAGCAGCTGGCGCAGCTGGTGCCGGCTGTGCTCGAGGCCGAGGCGCGCCCGGGAGGCGGCTAGTCTCCCGGGCCATGATCGTCGGTTTCGTCGGTTCCGGGAACATGGCCGCGGCAATCGCCCGCGGCTGGGCCGGCGAGTTCGAGGGGATGCTGTTCTCGGACAGCGGTTCGGGCCGCGCGCGGGCGCTGGCCGAGGAGCTGGGAGGAGAGGTCGCCTCCAACGCGGAGATCGCGCAGCGGGCCGATCTCGTCGTCCTCGCGGTGAAGCCGGGCATGCTCGACGACGTTGCGCCCCAGCTCGCCGCGGCGAAGCAGGTCGTCTCGGTCCTGGCGGTCGCAGCGCTGGAGCGCCTCGAAGCCGCCTTTCCCGCCGCCGAGCACGTCCTCAGGGTGATGCCGAACGTGGGCGCCGAGGTGCGCCGGGGGGTTCTCTGCGTCGCGGGCTCGGCATCCCCGCAGGTGCGGGCGAAGCTGGAGCTGCTCGGCCACGTGGTCGAGATCCCCGACGCCGACTTCGACGCGGCGACGGCGATCATGGGCTGCGCGCCCGCCTACCTGGCGCTGGCCGTCGAGGCGCTGGCCGAAGCGGGGGCCGACGCCGGCCTCGACCCTGAACTGGCCCGCGAGCTGGTCGTGGAGACCGCCGCCGGCACCGCCGAGCTGCTGCGCCGCCGCGACCCCGCCGATCTCCGCAAGGCGGTCACCTCGCCCGGCGGCAGCACCGAAGCCGGGCTGGAAGCGCTCGAGCGGGAAGGTGCCCGGCTCGCCTTCAAGGCGGCCGTCGAGGCCTCGCTGGAGAGGATGCGGGGGTGATGCCGCTGGCGCTGAACCGAGGGGACGTCGCCGACTACGTCAGCGCTCTCTTCATCGTCTACGTGATCCTGATCTTCGCCCGCATCGTCATCTCCTTCGTCCCCCGCATGCCTTACCGGCCCTGGCTGCGGACGGTGCTCGACTTCGTCACCGAGACGACCGACCCTTACCTCAACTTCTTCCGCCGCTTCCTGCCGCCGGTCGGCGGCGGCGGGTTCGCCCTCGACCTCAGCCCGATGATCGGGCTGATCGTCCTCTTCGTCGCCCAGGCGGTCGTCGTCGGACTGATCCGCGGGTGACCCCGACCGCCCGCGCCTGGGTCCTCGCCGGCGTCGTCTGCGCGCTCGTCCTCGCCGCCGACCAGGCGGCGAAGGCGGCGATCGAGGCCCACCTGGTCGCGGGCGAATACGTCGGCGTCGTCGGCCCGCTCGAACTGACCCTCTCCCACAACCGCGGCGTCGCCTTCGGGCTCGCCGGCGGCGCCGGGGTGAAGCTGATCGTCTTCACCGTCGTGGCGATGGGCGTGGTCGGGTACCTCTTCGCCCGCGAGCCGCTGCGGCCCGGGATGTGGCTCGCGGCCGGCCTGGTCGGCGGCGGCGCCCTCGGCAACCTGGCCGACCGCATCCGCGCCGGCGCCGTCACCGACTTCATCGCCGTCGGCTCCTGGCCTCCGTTCAACCTCGCCGACGTCTCGATCACGCTCGGAGTCCTGCTGCTGATCTTCATCTACATGCGCGAGGCCGAGCGCGAGGCGAAGACGGAGAGCGACGGTGGCTGAGCCCGAGTTGCGGATCGTCTACCGCGACGACGCGCTGGCGGTGGTCGACAAGCCGGCGGGGCTGGTCGTCCACCCGGCCCCGTCCCATAGCGGGCCGACGCTGGTCGGCGAGCTCGGCGACCTACTCGGCGGCGGTGCCGAGGCGGAGCGGCCGGGAATCGTCCACCGGCTCGACAAGGGCACCAGCGGCCTGCTGGTCGTCGCTCGCGACGACGAGACCCACGCGGCGCTGCAGGAGGCTGTCCGCCGCCGCGAGGTCGAGCGGATCTACCTGGCGCTCGCCGGCGGCCGCCTCGCCTCCCGAACCGGCACGATCGACGCGCCGATCGGGCGCTCGGCCCGCCAGCGCCACCGGATGGCCGTCTCCGGCGCCGCCTCGCGCCAGGCCCGCACCCACTTCGAGGTGCTGGAGCTGCTGCCCCGCGAGACCTACCTGCAGGCGCGCCTGGAGACCGGCCGCACGCACCAGATCCGCGCCCATTTCGCCGCGATCGGGCACCCGTTGACCGGCGACGGCACCTACGGCGGGGCCGAGCGATACCACCTCACGCGGCAGTTCCTCCACGCCCACCGGCTCGCTTTCCGGCACCCGCGCAGCGGCGACCCGCTCGAGTTCACCTCGCCGCTCCCCGCGGACCTCGCGGTGGCCTTGGAGGCGGCGCGCGCCCCTGACGCCTAGCAGGCGCTTTTCCCAACCACTGGTTTCGAAAAGCGCCTTACGGCGCGAAACGGCCTCCCACCGTACAATCGGCAGCCACGAATCCAACCCCCACCCCGGCGGACCGGATCCTGCCTGGCAATGCCAGGTCCCGGCGAGCGGAGCGGGGCGCATCACCGACAAAAGGAGAATCACATGGCACAGGCAGAGCTGAGAGATCTGCTCGAGGCCGGAGTCCACTTCGGCCACCAGACGCGCCGCTGGAACCCGAACATGCGCCGCTTCATTTTCGGCGAGATGGACGGGATCCACATCATCGACCTGCTGCAGACCGAGGCGCTGCTGGAGAACGCCCGCAAGTTCGCCGGCGAGCTGGCGACCGGCGGCGGCACCGTCCTCTTCGTCGGCACCAAGAAGCAGGCCCGCGACACGATCCAGGAATGGGCCGAGAAATGCCAGATGCCCTACGTCAACAAGCGCTGGCTGGGCGGGCTGCTGACCAACTTCAACACGATGTCGGGCCGGATCGCCCGCCTGCACGAGCTCAACGGCTGGAAAGAGGAGGGCAAACTCGACCTCCTGCCGACCAAGGAGCGGATGGGAATGGAGGCCGAACTCGCCAAGCTCGAGTTCAACCTCGGCGGCGTCCGCGACATGGACCGCCTGCCCGACGCGGTCTTCGTCGCCGACCTGAAAACCGAGGAGATCGCGGTCAACGAGGCAGCGCGCCTGCGGATCCCGATCATCGGCCTGGTCGACACCAACTGCGACCCGACCCCGGTCGACTACGTGATCCCTGGCAACGACGACGCGATCCGCTCCTGCCAGCTGGTGATCGGCACGATCGGCGGCGCGATCGAGGAGGGTGCCTCCTCCTGGCGGGTGCAGGAGGAAAAGCGGATCGCCGAAGAGATGGAGCGGCGCAAACGCGAGGAGGAAGAGCGCAAGAAACGCGAGGAAGAGGAGAAAGCGCGGCGGGAAGCCGAGGAGGCCAAACAGCACGAAGAAGAGACTGCTGCGAGGCAGAAAGCGGAGGCCGAGGCGAAAAGAGCTGCTCAGGACAAACCTCAGCGGCCCGCCGGTCCTGCCGCCGCAGGGGGCTCACCGTCGCCTGCAGCTGCGCCGGAGACGGCCCCCCCGCCGACGTCACCGGCGGGAGAGGCGCCTGGGGAGCAGGGTCAGGCCGCTCCGGCGGAGGCTCCGGTTGCCGAGGTGAAAACGGAGGAGCCGTCCGGGGAGGCTCCTGCTGCGCAGAAAGCCGAGGAGGGGAAATGAGCAACATCACGGCTGCTGACGTGAAAGCGCTCCGGGACCGGACCGGGGCGGCGATGATGGACGCGAAATCGGCCCTGGTCGAGGCCGAGGGGGACGTGGACCGCGCGGTCGAGCTGCTGCGGGTCAAGGGTCAGGCCTCGGCCGCCAAGCGCGAAGGGCGCGGCACCAACGAGGGCGTCGTCGCCGCCTACATCCACGCCAACGACAAGGTCGGGGCGATGGTCGAAGTCCAGTGCGAGACCGACTTCGTCGCCCGCAACGAGGAGTTCCGCGTTTTCGCCTACCAGGTCGCCCTGCACGCGGCGGCGACCGCGCCGCAGTACGTCTCCACCAATGAGATCCCGGCGGAGGAGCGCGAGGCCGAAAAGAAGGTCTTCGAGGAGAAGGCGCGCGAAGAAGGCAAGCCCGACAACGTCGTCGAGAAAATCGTCGAGGGCCAGCTGAACAAGTGGGCGAGCGAAGTGGCACTGCTCGACCAGACGCACGTCAACGCCGAGAAGCACGAGGGCAAGACGATCGAGGAGCTGCGGCAGGAGCTGGCGGCGAAAACCGGCGAGAACGTCCAGATCGCCCGCTTCGCCTACTTCCGCGTCGGCGAATAAGCTGCGCGGCAGTGACCGATTCCGCCGAGCCGCGCTTCGGGCGCATTCTGCTGAAGCTCTCCGGCGAGGCCCTGATGGGCCGCCAGAGCTTCGGCACCGACGCCGCCGAGGTCGACCGGATCGCCAAGCAGGTGGCGAGGGTCCGCGACCGCGGCGTCGAGGTCGCGATCGTGGTCGGCGCCGGCAACATCTATCGCGGCCTCGACGGGGCGGCGAGCGGGATGGACCGCGCCACCGGCGATTACATGGGGATGCTGGCGACCGTGCTCAACGCGCTGACGCTGCAGGACGCGCTCGAGCGCCACGGCCAGAACACGCGGGTGATGTCGGCGATCGACGTCCAGGAGGTCGCCGAGCCCTACATCCGCCGCCGCGCCATGCGCCACCTCGAGAAGGAGCGCGTGGTCATCTTCGCCGCCGGTACCGGCAACCCGTTCTTCACCACCGACACCGCCGCCGCGCTGCGGGCCCTGGAGATCCACGCTGCCGCGATTCTGATGGCGAAGAACGGCGTCGAGGGAGTCTTCGACTCCGACCCGGCGCAGAATCCCGGGGCCAGGTTTCTGCCGGAAATCACGCACAGGGAGGCGATCGAGCGCGGCCTCAAGGTGATGGATTCGACCGCGCTGTCCCTCTGCATGGACAACGACCTGCCCATCTACGTCTTCAACATGGGGGACGAGCGCAACATAGATAGGATCGTCTGCGGCGAGAAGGTGGGGACGCTGGTCTCCAACGAACCTGCTGCTTGAGAGGGAGCGAAACCGGTGGAGTTGATCGACGAGCTGTTGGCGGACGCGAAGGAGCGGATGGCCAAATCGGTCGAATCCAGCCGTGGCGAGCTCGCCACCGTGCGCACCGGCCGCGCTTCGCCGCACCTGCTGGACCGGATCGTCGTCGACTACTACGGCAACCCGACGCCGCTCAAACAGCTGGCCAACATCGCCGCCGCCGACGCTCGGCTGCTGACCGTGACCCCCTTCGACAAGAGCGTCCTGGGGGCGATCGAGAAGGCGGTCCAGGAGTCCGACGTCGGCCTGACGCCGAGCAACGACGGCAACGTGATCCGCCTGCAGATCCCGGAGATGACCGAGGAGCGGCGGCGGGAGATGGTCAAGGTCGTCCACGGGGTCGCCGAGGAGGGGCGGGTGGCGGTGCGCAACGTCCGCCGCGACATCATGAGCGACCTGCGCGACCTGAAAAAGGAAGGCGAGGTAGGCGAGGACGAGGAGCGCCGGGCCGAGGAGACGCTGCAGAAGCGGACCGACGAGGCCGTCGCCGAGATCGACACCCTTCTCAAGGGCAAGGAAGAAGAGATCCTCGAGGTCTGAGGATCGGCGGCCCGCAGCGTGACCGCTCCCAGATACGTAGCGATCATCACCGACGGCAACGGCCGCTGGGCGCAGCAGCGGGGGCTGCCGGTGGTCGAGGGGCACCGGGCCGGTGCTGACACCCTTAAGGCCCGGCTGCGCGACGCGGCGGAGCTGGGGATCGAGGAGCTGACCGTCTACTCGTTCTCGACCGAGAACTGGGCCCGGCCCGAGGAGGAGGTGCGCGGGCTGATCGAGATGATGGGCGAGCGGATCGGCTCGGAAACCCCGGAGCTGAAGGCCGAAGGCGTGCGGATGCGCTACATCGGCCGCCGCGATGGGCTCGACCCGGCGCTGGTCGAGCGGATGGAGTGGTCGGAGGCGGAGACCGCCGCGAACCAGCGGATCACCCTCTTCGTCGCCTTCAACTACGGCGGCAGGGCGGAGATCATGGACGCGGCGCGAATGTTCAGCGGAGACTCCGAGGAGGAGTTCCGCCACCACCTCTACGCACCCGAGATGCACGATCCCGACCTCCTGATCCGCACCAGCGGCGAGCAGCGCCTCTCCAACTACCTGCTCTGGCAGTGCGCCTACTCCGAGCTCGTCTTTCGCGACGAGCTCTGGCCCGACTTCGACCGCGCCGCTCTGGAAGCGAGCCTGCGCGAGTACGAGACCCGCCAGCGACGCTTCGGCAACCGGGCATGAGCGAGGAGGAGCGCGAGGGGCAGGTGCGGGTGGACCTCTTCGACGACGAGATGCTCGAAGCCGAGCCGCCGGCGCAGCGGCCGAGGCGCCAGCCGCGCAAACCCCGGCGCCGGCGGGGCGGCATACGGGGGGAGACCGGCAAGCGCGTCCTCGTCGCCCTGCCCTGGATCGTCTTCGCGATCGCGATCACGGTTGCCGGGGGGATCGTCTTCGCCCTGGCGCTGATCGCGATCAGCGTCGTCGCCCTGCGCGAGTTCGCCGCAATCGCCGGCCGCTACCGACCGCTGATCCTGCCTGCCTACGCTGCCGTCGCCGCCCTGATCCTCGCCGCCCACTTCGGCACCGCCTTCAACCTGCTCTACGTCCTCGCCGCCTCCTTCGCGCTGATCTTCGCCTTTGCCGCCCGGCCCGGGCACCAGGACGGAGCGACGGTCTCGATGGGGGTGACCCTGCTCGGCGTTCTCTGGATCGGCTTGCCGCTCGCCCACGCGGTCCTCCTCCGCGACCTGCCTTCGCACGGGGCGGCGCTGCTGATCGACGTCCTCGTCGGCACCTTCGTCGCCGACACCGCCGCGTATGCGACCGGGCGCATGTTCGGCAGCCACCGGATCACGCCGAACATCTCCCCGAACAAGACCGTCGAGGGCCTGATCGGCGGCTTCCTGATCGGAGCCATGGGTTTCTGGTTCGCCGGCCTCTACCAGGACTGGCTCTCGGGCCTCGACGCCCTGCTGATCGGCGCCGCCGTCGCCGCCGTCGCCCCGATCGGCGACCTCTTCGAGTCGCTGCTGAAGCGCGACCTCGGCACGAAGGACACCGGCACCCTCTTCGGCCCCCACGGCGGCCTCCTCGACCGCCTCGACGCCGTCTTCTTCACCGTCGTCGTCGGCTACTACCTCGCGGTGGCGCTGGTCTACTGACGCAGCGCCCGGGCTGTCTCCTGTTCCTTTTGGTCGCTATGCGACCAAAAGGAACAGAAAGGGGTTCGGGTGGCGCGGCTGATCGGCTCCGTATCCTCTGTGCGGCATGAAGAAGGTCCTCGTACTCGGGTCCACCGGGTCCATCGGAACGCAGGCGCTCGAGGTGATCGGGCGCTCTCAGGAGCTGCGGGCGGTCGGGCTGGCGGCCGGCTCGGGCTGGGAGACGGTGGTCGAGCAGGCGCGCGAGCACGGGGTGGCGGCGATCGCGATCGCCGATCCGCAGAGCGCCGAGAAGGCGCGGAGGAGCTGGAGCGGCCGTGTTCTCGCCGGCGAGGAGGGGATCCGCGAGCTGATCGCTACCTCGGGCGCCGACCTGGTCCTCAATGCGATCGTCGGCGCCGCCGGGCTGGGCTCGACGATCGTCGCCCTCAGCGAGGGAACCGACGTCGCCCTCGCCAACAAGGAGAGCCTGGTCCTCGGCGGCGAGCTGGTGATGGCGCTGGCCGAGGCGACGGGGGCGCGGCTGCTGCCGGTCGACTCCGAGCACTCGGCGCTGTTCCAGCTGATCGGGGCGGAGCCCCCCGGCAGCGTCGACCGTCTCGTGCTGACGGCGTCAGGCGGGCCCTTCCGCGGCCGCGCCGACCTCGATCGCGTCAGCGTCGAGGAGGCGCTCGCCCACCCGACCTGGAGCATGGGCGGGCGGATCACGATCGATAGCTCGACCCTGATGAACAAGGGCTTCGAGGCGATCGAGGCGCACCACCTCTTTGGCGTTCCCTTCGAGCGGATCGAGGTCGTCGTCCACCCGCAGTCGATCGTCCATTCGCTGATCGACCTCAACGACGGCGCCACGCTCGCCCACCTCGGCCACCCCGACATGCGGGTGCCGATCTCCTACGCGCTGCACTACCCTGAGCGTGCCGACGTCGACGTGCCCAGGCTCGACCTCGCCACGGTCGGCGAGCTGACCTTCGAGCCCCCGGACCTGGAGACCTTCGCCTGCCTGCGGCTCGCCCTCGATGCCGGCAGGGAGGGCGGAACGGCGCCCTGCGTTCTCAACGCCGCTGATGAGGTCGCCGTCGCCGCCTTCCTCGCGGGGAAGATCGGCTTCACCGCGATCCCGGCTGCCGTCGAGCGGGTCCTGGCGGCGATGCCGGCGCTGCAGCCGACCCACTTCGAGGACCTCTTCGCCACCGATGCCGAGGCGCGTCGCCGCACCGAAGAAGAGGTGGGGGGGTTGGCGAGGGTATGAACTGGCTGCTCATCGTCCTCGGCTTCTCGCTCTTGATCGTCCTCCACGAGGCGGGGCACTTCTTCGCCGCCAAGGCGACCGGGATGCGGGTCGAGCGCTTCTTCCTCTTCTTCCCGCCGAAGCTGGTCTCGGTCAAACGCGGCGAGACCGAGTACGGGATCGGCGCGATCCCGGCGGGGGGCTTCGTGAAGATCAGCGGCATGAACCCCGACGAGGAGCTGCCGGAGGGGGAAGAGCACCGCGGCTACTACAAGCAACCGGTCTGGAAGCGGATCGTCGTGATCGGCGCCGGCCCCGCGGTCAACATCGTGCTTGCCTTCGCGATCCTCTTCGTGTTGGCGCTGGGAATCAACCAGCCCAACCAGACGGTCGAGCGGGTATTCCCCGATACCCCCGCGGCGGCGGCGAACTTGAAGTCGGGTGACAGGGTCCTCGCCGTCGACGGTGAGCGGTATCGGGGTCTCGATAACCAGGCGCGGCTCGAACGCTTTCAGGATGCCGTCGCGTCGCATCGCTGCCCCGGGAAGCAGGTCGACGGCTGCCGGGCCGCGACGCCGGTGGTGCTGACTGTGAAGGGGAGCGGCGACGTGCGCGAGATCGCCGTGCGCCCGGAGTACGACGCAGGCGCGGGGCGGGGCGTAATCGGGTTCGGCTACGGCGTCGAACCGGCCGAGCTGGGCGCCGGGGCGGCTGCCGAGTGGGCGGCGGACAAGATGTGGCTCGTCACCAGCCAGACGGTCACCGTCTTCGCCCGGCTCTTCGAAAAGGAGCGGCGCGAGGAAGTATCGGGCGTGGTCGGGGTCAGCTCGGTGGCTAACGAGTGGCTCGACATCAGCGTCGAGAGGTCACTGCTCCTGCTGGCGGTCGTCAGCCTCTCGCTCGGACTGATCAACCTCTTTCCCTTCCTGCCCCTCGACGGTGGCCACATCTTCTGGAGCCTGGTCGAGAAGGTCCGCGGCCGGCCGGTGCCGTTCACGGTGATGGAGCGAGCCGGCGCCCTCGGCTGCGTCCTCGTGATCATGCTCTTCGTGCTCGGCTTGACCAACGACATCGGTCGCCTCACCGGCGAAGGCTTCGGCGCCCGCTAGCGCCGCTGCGACTTCGCGATCACTTTGAAGCTATAGGAGGAAGGGCTGGGGTCAACCCTTCCCGACTGCGAGCGGGCACGGACCTTGAAGGTGTGCCGGCCGAGATTGAGGCGCTTCGTCGTGAACGGCGAACGGCACGGCTTGAACGGCTTGCCGTCGAGCTTGCACTGGAAGGTCGAGCCGGGTTGGCTGGAAGTGAAGCGGAAGGTGGGGGTGCGATCGCTCGTCCGGCGCGGCGGCCTTCGCACCAGCGTCGTCTGCGGGGCTCCGCCGCTTTGGCCGCCGGGACCTCCCGAGCCGCCACCCGCCGATCCGCAGGCGCGCTCGGAGGGCGGGACCGAGTTCGGCCGTGGCTCGGGGAAGACGGGGGAGAAGTCGGCGGCGCTGTTGTCGCGGTCGTCGGTCGGCTCCAGCAGCGAGGCGCAGCCGGGCGCGATCGTGCGCCGCAGCGCCATCGCATCGGGGATACCGGAGGGCGAGGCCGGCGAACCGGCCTCGCTGGGCAGCGAGCCGCTGAAGCTGCCCCAGGAGACGCAGTC
>DASSOC010000040.1:0-34204 GCA_035700965.1 Solirubrobacterales bacterium | reverse complement strand
CGCCGCGCCCGCCGAGCGTCCGCAGCTGCTGCCCGAGCAGCAGGCCGCCGTCGACGCGCTGGTCGCCGCCCTGGACGGGGACGCGGGCGCCCCCCGCGGCCATCTCCTGCACGGCGTCACCGGCTCGGGCAAGACCGAGGTCTACCTCGCCGCCGTCGAGGCCGCCCTGGAGCGCGGCATGGGGGCGATCGTCCTCGTCCCCGAGATCGGATTGGCGCCCCAGGCCGTGGCCCGCTTCCGCGCGCGCCTGGGCGACCGCTTCGCCGTCCTGCACTCGGCCCTCTCGGCCGGCGAGCGCTACGACGAGTGGCGGCGCCTGCGCAGCGGCGAGGCGAGCGTCTGCGTCGGGCCCCGCTCGGCCGTCTTCGCGCCGGTCGCGAACCTCGGCCTGATCGTCATCGACGAGGAGCACGACGCCTCCTACAAGCAGGAGGGCGACCCGACCTACGACGCCCGCGCGGTCGCCCGCAGGCGTGCCGCCGACAGCGGCGCCGTCCTCGTCGCCGGCACCGCCACCCCGCGGCCGGAGAGCTGGCTGGAGCTGCCGCGCCTGGAGCTGCCGCGCCGGGTCGACGGCCGCCGGATGCCGCCGGTCCACCTGGTCGACATGCGCGAGGCCGACCCGCGCTCGGGCCCGGTCCACGCCGAGACCTGGGAGGCGCTGGAGGCGGTGCGCGCCGCTGGCGCCAAGGCGATCGTGATGATCAACCGCCGCGGCTTCGCCCCCTGGCTCACCTGCCGCTCCTGCGGCCACCACTGGAGCTGTCCCAACTGCGACGTCTCGCTGATCGTCCACCGCCACAACGGCCGCCTCGTCTGCCACCACTGCGCCCACTCCGAGCGCCAGCCGCGCGCCTGCCCGGAATGCGGCTCGACCACGCTCTCGCGCGCCGGCGCCGGGACCGAGCGGGTCGAGTCGCTGCTGGCCGGGCGCCTCGACCCGATGCCGGTGCTGCGGCTCGACTCCGACACCGCGGCCGAGCGCGGCGCCCACGCCCGCATCCTCGCCCGCTTCGACGAGCTGCCGAGCGCCGTCCTCGTCGGCACGCAGATGGTCGCCAAGGGCCACGACTTCCCCGAGGTGACGCTGAGCGCGATCCTCGACGCCGACGCCACCCTCCGCTTCCCCGACTTCCGCGCCGAGGAGCGGACCTTCGCGATGGTCGCCCAGCTCGCCGGCCGCTCCGGCCGCGGCGAGGCGGGCGGCGAGGTGATCGTCCAGACCCTGGCGCCCAGCGCCTCCAGCATCGAGCACGCCGCCCGCCACGACTCCGCCGGCTTCCTCGAGCTCGAGCTGGAGCGCCGCAGGCTCCTCCACTACCCGCCCTACTCGCACCTGGCCCGGATCAACTTCGCCTCGGCGCTGGAGGCGAAGCTGGACGAGGCGGCGACGGCGGTTGCCAGGGAGCTGCGCCGCTCGCTCCCGAACGGGTCCGAACTGCTCGGCCCGGCGCCGATGTTCCGCGTCCGCAACCGCCACCGCCGCCGCATCCTGATCAAGACCGATGAGCGGGAGGGGATGGTCGCCGCGGTGCGGGACGTGGTCGAGAAAAAGGTGGGGGACAGGTCCCTCAAGGACGTTGCCATCGGCGTCGACGTCGATCCCCAGTGAAGGGTCGCGGTGCTGCTTCAGGCGGTGGTCGGTCACTTAGACTCCGCTGAGTGAGCGACGAGGTGCAGACGCAGGAGCGCGAGACCGAGGAGCGCCAGCTCGAACTCGAGATGCTGGAGCGCCGGGAAGCCGCGCTCGCGCACGTGGTCAAGTTCGGCGATCCTGTGCTGAAGAGCAAGGCCTCGCCGGTCACCAACTTCGGCCCCGAGCTGCGGGCGGAGGTGGAACGGATGTACGCGATCATGCGCGACGGTCTCGGCGTCGGGCTCGCCGCGACCCAGGTCGGAGCCCTGCGCCGCCTGCTGGTGTTCCACGCCAGCCCCGACGGGGAGCCGGGCACGCTGATCAATCCCGAGATCGAGTGGGTCTCGGAGGAGAGCGCGGTCGCCGAGGAGGGCTGCCTCAGCCTGCCGCGGGTGACGATGGACGTCGAGCGCCCGCTGTACGCGCGCTTCAGCGGCCGTGACGTCGAGGGGGCGCCGATCACGATCGAGGCCGCCGGCCTGGAGGCGCGCGTGCTCCAGCACGAGATCGACCACCTGGATGGCGTCCTGATCCTCGATCGCACCGTCCGCGACCAGCGCAAGTCGGCGCTGCGCGCGCTGCGCGAGGGCGGCAGCTACAGCCCCTCCGCCGAGGAAGAGATCGGCGAAGAGGGCGAGCTGCGCGAGCCGCGCACCGACGCGTGAGGACCGCCTTCCTCGGGACCTCCGAGTTCGCCGCCGCGGTCCTGCGCCGGCTGGCCGGTTCGCCCCACCCCCCGGCGCTGGTGGTGACGCCGCCGGACCGCCGCCAGGGGCGCGGCCGCAAGCTGCAGCCGCCGCCGGCAGCGGTGGTGGCGGCGGAGCTCGGGCTCGACCTGCTGCAGTCCGAGAACGTCAACGAGCCCGGGGCGCTGGGGCAGATCCGGGCCGCCGAGCCCGCGGCCGTCCTCGTCTGCGCCTTCGGCCAGCTGATCCGCGAGCCCCTGCTCTCCGAATTCCCGATCCTGAACGTTCACCCCTCGCTGCTGCCGCGCTGGCGGGGGGCGGCGCCGATCGAGCGGGCGATGATGGCCGGCGATGCGACCACCGGCGTCTGCGTGATGCAGCTGACCGCCGGTCTCGACTCCGGTCCGGTGGCGATCTGCGAGGAGGTGCCGATCGAACCCGGGGAGGACTTTTCCGCGCTCTCCGCCCGCCTCGCCGAGCTCGGCGGCGAGCTGCTCGTCCGCGCCCTCGACCTGCAGGCCGAAGGGGCGCTGGAGCTCACCGAGCAGAGCGAGGACGGCGTCACCTACGCCGAGAAGATCGCGCCGGCGGAGCGGCGCCTGGACCCAGGCCTGCCCGCAGCCGAGCTGGCGGCGAAGGTGCGGGCGCTGAACCCGCACGTCGGCACCTACCTGGAGACCGCCGCAGGCGAGCGCCTGGGCGTGCGGCGCGCCTGTCCAATCGAGACCGACGGGACCGACGTGCCACCGGGGGCGCTGGCGGCGCGCGACGGAGCGCTCCTGCTGGGCTGCGGCGAGGGAGTCCTGCGGCTCGACGTCGTCCAGCCGCCGGGGAGCAAGGCGATGCCCGCCGACGCCTACCTGCGCGGCCACGAGCCGCCGCGACTGTGAGCGCGAAGCGCGAATGGCGGGAAAGTTGATGCAGCTCGATCGTGTCTCGCCTGCGCGCTCGCTGGCTTACGCCGTCGTCCGCGCCACCTTCGAGCGCGACGCCTTCACCGAGCGTGCCTTTCGGGCCGAGGCCGACCGCCTCGGGCTTGCCGGCCGCGACCGCGCCCAGGCTCAGCGGCTTGCTTACGGCGCCGTGCAGCGGCGCGGCACCAGCGACGTCGCGATCGAACGGCTCGCCGGCCGATCCAGCCGTTTGCTCGATCCGCCGGTCCTCGCCGCGCTGCGCCTCGGCCTCTACGAGCTGCTCTTCGCCGACGCCACCCCCGACCACGCCGCCGTCGACCAGGCGGTCGAGCTGGTCAAGGGGGCGGGTGCCGGCCACGCCGCCGGCTTCGTCAACGCGATCCTGCGGCGGGCGGGGCGGGAGCGCGAGCAGCTGACCGCCGACCTGCTCGGCGACGACTCGACCCCGGCTGCCGCCGCTGTCGCAGACTCCGCCCCGCAGTGGCTGGCGGAGATGTGGTGGCGGGAGCTGGACGAGGAGGCGGCACGTTCGACGCTCGCCGCCTGCAACGAGCGGATCGAGGTGGCGATGCGGGTGAACCCGCTGCGCGCGGATCGCGACGAGGTGCTCGCGCGGCTGCGTGAGGCGGGGGTAGAGGCGCGCGGCGCCGAGGCGGGGTGGCCGCTGGCGGCGCCGGAGATGCTGGTGATCGACGGCCGCACCGGCGCGGCTGTGCCGGCGGCGATCTCCGCGGGCGAGCTGACGCCGCAGAGCCGCGGCTCGGCCGCCGTCCTCGAGGTCCTCGACCCGCGGGAGGGCGAGCACGTCCTCGACCTCTGCGCCGGCCCCGGGATCAAGACCGGCCAGATCGCCGAGCGGATGCGCGACCGCGGCGAGGTCATCTCGGTCGAGATCGACGACAGCCGCGCGGCCGAAGTCGCCGCCCAGGCAACCCGCCTCGGCCTTCAAACCGTCACCGTGATCGAGGCCGACGCGACCGAGGCGGGCATGGCTCCCGGCTTCGACCGCGTCCTCCTCGACGCCCCCTGCTCCGATCTCGGCACCCTCGCCTCGCGCCCCGACGCGCGCTGGCGCAAGTCGCCGCAGACGATCGAGCGCCTGGTTGCGGTCCAGGAGGAGCTGCTGCGCAACGCCGCCGCGGTGCTGCGGCCCGGCGGCACCCTCGTCTACTCGACCTGCACGATCTCCCGCCGCGAGAACGAGGAGCAGGTGACGGCGCTGCTGCGGGCGTCCGCCGCCGGCGAGGTGCCGCCGCTGCGGCTGGACGACCTCGGAGCCCTCGCGCCGGCGCTCTCGGCCCCCGCCGAGCCCCGCTGCCTGCAGCTGCGTCCCGACCGCGACCGCACCACCGGTTTCTTCATCGCCCGCCTACTTCGTAATGATTAGGGGGTGAGCCACCTCAACCAGTCGAATCCGGGCGACGCGAATCCCCTGGGCCGCGCCCCCTGCCCGCACTGCGGCGAGCCCTGGCTGCGTCCCACCCAGCTGCCCGGCCGCCTCCGCTGCGTCAACTGCCTGCACCGTTTCGAACTCGTCTCGCAGTGCCCCAACTGCGGCGAACACCAGACGATCGCCCGGATGACCAACACGGCTGACATGGAATGTCAGTCATGCGGTGCGTCCATGCTGCGCGCGGCCTGACCGGGCGCGTCCGAGTAGGCTCCGCGCCGTGAGCGAGCGGATGCGAGAGCTTCTGGCGGAGCCGCGGGTCGCGCCCTCGATCCTCTCGGCTGACATGGGTCGGCTGGGGGCGCAGATCGAGGAGGTGATGGAGGCCGGGGCGCGGGTGATCCACTTCGACGTGATGGACGGGCACTTCGTGCCGCCGATCACGATCGGGCCGCTGGTCCTGAGCGGGATCGCCGATCTCGTCCACGACGCCGGGGGTGTCGTCGACGTCCACCTGATGATCGAGGCGCCCGAGCGCCAGATCGAGGAGTTCGCCAAGGCCGGCGCCGACTCGATCACCTTCCACGCCGAGGCCACGGCGCACGCCAACCGCACGCTCGCCGCGATCCGCGAAGCCGGCCGCCTGGCCGGGATCGCGATCAACCCGGGCACGCCGGTCGAGGCGGTGCAGGAGCTGCGCGGCCTCGCCGACATCGCCCTCTGCATGAGCGTCAATCCCGGCTGGGGGGGACAGGCGTTCATCGAGTCCTCACCCGGCAAGGTCGAACGCCTGGCACCGCTGGTCGGCGACGCGCGGATCGAGGTCGACGGCGGTGTGGACGCCGAGACCGCGGGACCCCTGGCGGCCGCCGGCGCCCGCCTCTTCGTCGCCGGTTCGGCCATCTTCGGCGCCGACGATCCGGCGGCTGCCTATACGGCGATTGCCGAGGCCGCCGGCGCCTCCTGACCTCGACGGGGGGCCATCTCACTCTGCTTTCCGGGTGCTCCGGGCGATGCCCCTGACGGGCTTCGGCCAGGGGAGCGGGGATACCCCGCCGGACCCTCCCCTTTTGTCCGCCGGGGTATCCCCGTTCCCCTAACCCCGCGCGATCAACGCCCCGGTCACCTCCTGCCACCAGGCCCTCTCGGCCCCGTCCACGCCGGGCCGGGCGGCGCGGGTCTCGCACCATTCGGCCAGCGACCGGCGACCCCCGATGGCGACGAGACCGGCACCGATCACCGCATAGCGGCCGTCGGCCAGGGCAAGCAGATAGCTGCCGCGCTCGTCGCGGCTGCGGAGCACCGACGCGATCGGGATCCCGTCGATCTCCTCACCCGGCTCGCCGTCCCCGCGCGCCGGGCGCACGGTGAACACCTGTGAGGCGGCGCGGCGCGGGAGGGGCGGGGGCGCCGGTTTGCCGATTGGACCGTCGGCCCACTGCTTGGTCAGTGCCTCCACCTCGTCGCGCAGCTCGCTGCGGACGAGGACGTGCAACTCGTCGCCCTCGCACAGCTCGGTCGATCCCCGTGGCGGGATCGCGCTGCCGTCGCGGACGATCACGTTGACGAGCGCCTCGCGCGGCAGCTCCAGGTCCCGCACCGGGTGCCCGGCGGCGGCGGCGCCCGGGGGCAGGCGGTAGGCGATCACGTCGCCGCCCATGCGCCGGATCCGCCCCGACTCGAGCAGCCGCCGCGGCAGCGCGGGTTCGTCGGTGGTCAGCCCCAGCCTCCTCGCCAGCGGCTCGAAGGTCGCGCCCTGGACCAGGGTCGAGCTGACGACGACGAAGAAGACGATCGCGAACAGCTCGTTGCCCTCTTTGATCCCGGCGACGACCGGGAAGGTGGCGAGCCAGATCGGCGTGGCGCCGCGAAGGCCCGCCCAGCCGAGCATCAGTCGCTCGTTGAACTTCAGCGGCGCCAGCGCGGTCGCCGCGAACGCCGCGACCGGACGGGCGAGGAGGATCAGGACCGCGGAGAGGGCGAGCGCTTCGAGCGCGACGTCGCCGAGGCTGGAGGGGAAGACCAGCAGCCCGAGGAGGATGAAGAGGGCGATCTGGGCGACCCAGCCGAGCCCCTGGTGGAAGGCGACGACGGTGCGCCGGGCGGGGATCCTGGCTGAGCCGAGGGCGAGCGCGGTCAGGTAGACGGCGAGGAAGCCGGAGCCGTGGGCGACCTCGGCCAGCCCGTAGGCGAGGGCGGCGATCGCGATCGTCGCCACGGGATAGATGCCCTCGGTCGGCAGCCGCACCCGGTCCAGCCCCAGCACCGCGAGGCGTCCGAAGGCGAGGCCGATCGCCGTCCCCAGCCCCAGTTTGAGGGCCAGCAGGCCGGCCATGTCGACAACCCCGTAACCCGGCTGCTGGATCCATTCGATGAAGCCGATGACCAGCAGCAGGGCAACCGGGTCGTTCATGCCCGACTCACCCTCGAGCGAGCGGGCGAGCCGCTTCTCGAGGGTCGAGCGGCGCAGCACCGCGAAGATCGCGGCCGAGTCGGTGGCGGCGATCGCGGCGCCGACCAGCATCCCTTCCAGGGTGCTGAGGCCGAAGAGGAGCTTGGCGGCGAAGCCGGCGATCACGGCGGTCACCGCCGTCCCGATCGTCCCCAGCGAGGCCGCGGTGCCGAGCACGGGCCGGATCTCCCTCCAGCCGGCCGTCAGCCCGCCCTCGAAGATGATCAGCACGAGCGCGATCGTCCCCAGCGTCCGCGCCACCTCCATGTTGGAGAAGTCGATCCCGCCGACCCCTTCCGAGCCGGCCAGCATCCCGAGGGCGAGGAACAGCAGAAGTCCCGGCACCCGCAGGCGGTCCGCCAGCAGCGCCCCCACGATTCCCGCCGCCAGCAGGGCGCCGGCGCTCAGGATCAGGTGGGCGTCATGGGCTCCGATGCGGCGACCCTAAAGGAACCCGGAAAGGCAAACGCCCGCTTGCGCCTCAGACGTTCTCGTCGAGCATCCCCACCCGCACCTCGAGCTCCTCGCTCGAGCCCGGCTCCGGCACGTCTTCGACGCGCTCGCGCGGGCGCCGGTAGGTGAAATAGAGGAGCGAGAAGAGGGCGCCGGCGGCGACCAGGAAGCCGACCTCGACGCGGCGGAACTCGTCCGCGATCAGGGGGATGAAGTTCCAGCCGATGAAGAGGGCCGCGCAGGCGATCCAGCGCACCGCCGCCCGCCGCACCTGGCCCTGGGCGATGCAGGCCTGGTTGACGGTCACCGAGGAGAGGTAGAGCCCCATGCCGAGGGTCACCAGCAGCAGGCCCTCGCGGTCGTAGGTGAACTTCTTGCTGAAGGCGAGCTGCATCGCTTTCGGGCCGACCAGGCCCATGAAGACGAAGGCCAGGGCGGTGAAGGCGGCGATTCCGAGCAGGACCATCCGCACCGTGTGGTGGAACTCGCGCTCGGCGTCCTCGCTTTCGCTGTGGTGGAGGGTGGTGAGGTGGGGGAGGATGCTGGTCGAGACCGACTGGAAGAGCTGCAGCGGCGCCCGCGCGATCATCAGCACGTTGAAGATGAAGCCGGCGGCGGCGGCGCCCTGCAGGCCGCGGGTGATCAGCGGCCCGGCGTTGAGGAAGGCCTGTTCGCTGAACATGATCACCAGCACCGCGGCGGCGAAGCCCCCGCCCTGGGCAAAGGAGAAGTGGTCATCCGGGACGTCCTGCGCTTCGCGTCCGGGCGTGCCGGGCGACGCCTCGGACGCCGCCGCGCCCAGCTCCGCGGCGGTCTTCTCCTTCTGCGCCCGCCGGGCGAAGGCGAAGGGCACGACCAGGAGCGAGAGCGCCGGCGCCGCCGTGATCCCGATCGCGACCGCCGACTGGCCGCTGAGGACGCCGATCGCGACCATCACCGCGAAGATCGTGCGGAAGCACGATTCGGAGAGGATCATCGCGACGAAGAGCCCGAACCGCTGCTCCCCGGCGAGGAAGCCGCGGGCGAAGTAGCTGGCGGCGTAGAAGAGGACCGAGGTGAAGAAGACCCAGTAGAGGGCTTCGTCGCCCTCGAGCACCCCGTTCTGAATCGGGCCCCGCAGGACCAGGGCGACCACCGCGAAGAAGAGCGAGAGGCCGAGCTGGATCGTCGAGGCGACCCGCATCGGCTGGCCGATCGCCTCGCCTTTGACCAGCCGCTCGGAGATGTGGCGCGAGAGCAGCTGTTCGATCGGCCGGTAGAGGGTGGAGATCGTGATGAAGACCGCCGACCAGAGCACGGTGATCTGCCCGTAGTCGGGTTTCGAGAGCACGTGCGAGGCGATCAGGAAGTAGGCGTAGGTGATGACGCCGGTCAGCCCGACCCCCACGGCGAGGAAGCTCGCCGTCTTGCCGTAGTCAGCGCTGGAGGTCGCGCCTTTGCCCTGCGGTCGTGCGCTCACTCGGGCTTGCTACCCGGCTCGTAATGAGAGGGCTCGACCCCGAGCGCCAGCTCGACCCGCCGCACCCGCTCGAAGACGCGCTGGGTCATCACCCGCTGGCCGGCGAGCAGGTCGCCGATCACGCCGAGGGCGAAGAGCTGGACGGCGGCGATGAAGAGGACGGCGCCGAGGATCAGCGACTGGATGTGGCCGGTCGAGTCGCCGTTGAAGATCCAGTCGATCAGAAACGGCATCCAGGCCGCGAGCGCCAGCACCAGCACGACCAGCGAGGCGGCGAGGAAGGCGCGCAGCGGCTCGTAGCGGGCGTAGATGCGGAGGATCGCCGGCGCGTTGCGGCGGACGTAGGCGCCGGTCGAGGGGAAGAGGCGCGACTCGCGGGTCTTCGGGTTGGTGGCGATCTCGACCTCGTCGACGGCGATCAGCATCTTCCCGGCCTGGATCAGGCTCTCCAGCGTGTAGGTGAAGTTGTCGACTACGAGCAGCTGCAGGGCGGCCTCGCGGTTGTAGGCGCGGAAGCCCGAGGTGGCGTCGGTGACCGCGGTGCCCGAGAGGCGGCGGACGACCCAGCTGCCGAGCCGCTGCAGGCCCTTTTTCGCGCCCGAGAAGTGCTCGATCTCGGCGACGCGGCGGTCGCCGACCACCATGTCGGCCGCGCCGGCGACGATCGGCGCCACCAGCTTCGCCACGTCGGCGCCGCTGTACTGGTTGTCGGCGTCGGTGTTGACCACGACGTCGGCGCCGAGCTTCAGGCAGGCATCCAGCCCCGCCTGGAAGCCGGCGGCGAGGCCCTTGTTGTTGGTCAGGCGGACGATGTGCTGGACGCCGCACCCGCGGGCGACCTCGACCGTGCGGTCGGTGCTGCCGTCGTCGACCACCAGCAGCTCGATCTCGTCGATGCCGGGGATCTCGCGCGGCAGATCGGCGATCGTCTGCGGCAGGGTCGCTTCCTCGTTCAGGCAGGGGATCTGGATGATCAGCTTCATATTGGGGGTGCGTCAGGGTATTCGTGGCGGCTTTGCGGTCGCCTGCTGCACAACACCGCCACACCTGGCTCTCGGCGCACGGGTCCTGTCGTCGCAGGGGACCCACCATCTCCTGAACTACCAGGAGATGGTCCCCCCTACGACGCCACCCGCGCGAGGGGCGTAGACTGATTGACGAGTCAATCAACCGTATGGATACCCAGATCGCCCCCACGGATCGGACTCATTTGCAGCGCGCGCTTGAGCTCGCTGAGGGCGGGCGCGGCCGAGTCAGCCCGAATCCCCTCGTCGGGGCAGTTGTGGTGCGGGACGGGGTGGTGGTCGGCGAGGGGTTCCACGCCGAGCTCGGCGGCCTGCACGCCGAGCGGGCGGCGCTGGCGGATTGCCGTGAGCGAGGGGAGGACCCGGTGGGGGCGACGATGTACGTGACGCTTGAGCCCTGCGCGCACCAGGGGCGGCAGCCGCCGTGCGTGAGCGCGATCCTCGAGGCCGGGATCCGCCGCGTGGTCATCGCCTCCGACGACCCGAGTGAGAAGGCAGCCGGGCGCGGCCCCGAGATCCTCCGCGACGGCGGCGTCGAGGTCGAGTTCGCGACCGGCGCCGAGGCCACAGCCGCCCGCCGCCTCAGCCAGCCTTTCCGCAAACTCGCCCGCACCGGCATGCCGCTCGTCATCCTGAAGATGGCGATGTCCCTGGACGGTCAGACCATCACCGCCCCCGGCGACTCCCCCTGGATCTCCGGCCCTGAGAGCCGCGAGCTGGTCCACCGCTGGCGAGCCGAATCCGACGCGATCGCCGTCGGCATCGGTACCGCCCTGGCCGACGACCCGCTTCTCACCGCCCGCATCGAAGGCGCCCGCCAACCGCTCCGAGTCGTCTTCGACTCCAAGGCGCGACTCCCGCTGGAGTCCCAGCTGCTGCAGACCCTCGACCAGTCCTCCGTCCTCGTAATAACCGCCCCCGACGCCTCGAGCGACCGCACCAGGGCACTGCAGGACGGAGGCGCAGAGATCCTCGTCGCCACGAGCCTCGAATCCGCCCTCCGCGAACTGGGCGCCCGCGAGGTCAGCAGCATCTTCCTCGAGGGCGGCAGGACCCTCGCAACTGCGTTCCTCTCCGCCGATCTGATCGACGAATCGCGTACCTTCATCGCCCCGATGCTTCTCGGCGACGCTCAAACCGCTCGGCGCGCGGGTCCTGTCGCCGCAGGGGACCCACCCCCTCATGCACGGCAGGAGGGGGTCCCCCCTGCGACGCCACCCACACGACGGACCGCACTGGAGAGCGCCGTCGAGCAGGTGGGGGCGGATGTCCTGATCACGGCCCGGTTCAAGGAGTGGTGAGGGTGTTCACGGGCCTGATCGAAGACGTGGGGAGGGTCGAGGCGATCGAGCGCACCGAGGAGGGCGCCCGCCTGCGCATTTCCACCCAGCTCGCCCCCGAAATCTCCGACGGCGACTCGGTCGCCGTCAACGGCTGCTGCCTCACCGCAACTGCAGTCGATGCCGAAGGCTTCGAGACCGAGGCGATGAACCAGACGCTCGAGGTCACGGCGCTGAGCGGGGTGGCGAAGGGCAGCCGCGTCAACCTCGAGCTGGCGATGCGCGCCTCGGACCGGCTCGGCGGACACATCGTCCAGGGCCATGTCGACGGAGTGGGAGAAGTCGCTGCCGCCGAAGACGACGGTTTCGCCCGTCGCGTCCGAATCCACCTCCCCACCCAGCTTCTTCGCTACGTCGTCGACAAGGGCTCGATCACCCTGAACGGGGTCAGCCTCACCGTCGCCGGCCTGGGTGGTTCATGGGCCGAGGTCTCCCTGATCCCCGAGACCCTGGAGCGGACCAACCTCGCCGATTTGGCGCCAGGAGACCGATTGAACGTCGAGTGTGACGTAGTGGCCAAGTACGTCGAGCGATTGATGTCACCATTCGCCGGAAAGGAGCAGGCGTGAGCCAGATGGCAGAGACCGAGCGAAAAGAGGAGTCGGCGGCGACGGGGGAGAGCCCGTTCGCGAGGATCGAGGAGGCGATCGAGGAGATCCGCGCCGGCCGCATGGTCGTCGTCTGCGACGGCGAGGACCGCGAGAACGAGGGCGACCTGGTGATGGCGGCGCAGTTCGCGACGCCGGAGGCGATCAACTTCATGGCCAAGGAGGCGCGCGGGCTGGTCTGCCTGGCGCTGACCGCGAAGCGCTGCGAACGCCTCGGCCTCAACCTGATGGCGGCGAAGAACGAGGCGCCGCTGGAAACCGCCTTCACCGTCTCGATCGAGGCCGCCGGCGGCGTCAGCACCGGGATCTCGGCCGCCGACCGCGCCCACACGATCCAGGTCGCGATCGACCCCGACTCGGGCCCGCGCGACATCGTCGTCCCCGGCCACATGTTCCCGCTGCGCGCCAAAGACGGCGGCGTCCTCGAGCGCACCGGCCACACCGAGGCCAGCGTCGACCTCGCCCGCCTCGCCGGCCTCACCCCGGCCGGGGTGATCTGCGAGGTGATGAACGACGACGGCACCATGGCCCGGGTCCCCGACCTCGTTCCCTACTGCGAGAAGCACGACCTGAAGATGATCACCGTCGCCGACCTGATCGCCTACCGGCGGCGCACCGAGAAGCTGGTCGAACGGGTCGTCGCCACCGGGCTGCCGACCGCCTTCGGCGACTTCACCGCCGTCGGTTACCGCTCGCTGGTCGACGACAAACACCACGTGGCGATGGTCAAAGGCGAGGTCAGCGGCGAGGAGGACGTCCTCGTCCGCGTCCACAGCGAGTGCCTGACCGGCGACGTCTTCCACAGCATGCGCTGCGACTGCGGCGAGCAGCTGGAAGCGGCGCTCTCGATGATCGAGCGCGAGGGCCGCGGCGTCCTCCTCTACCTCTCCCAGGAGGGCCGCGGGATCGGCCTCCTCAACAAGCTCCGCGCCTACAAGCTGCAGGAGGAAGGCGCCGACACGGTCGAGGCCAACCTCAAGCTCGGGCTGCCCGCCGACCTGCGCGACTACGGGATCGGGGCGCAGATCCTCGGCGACCTCGGCCTGACCAGCATCCGCATCCTCACCAACAACCCGAAAAAGATCGTCGGCCTCGAGGGCTACGGCCTCTCGGTCACCGAGCAGGTGCCGATCGAATCGGCGCCGAACGCCCACAACGAGGCCTACCTGCGGACCAAGCGGGAGAAGATGGGCCACTCGCTGCACCATCAGGGGCTTGCCCTCGACGAGGAGATGATCCACGACGAGGAGGAGCGCGACGCCCGCGAGGGCGGCGCGGCGGGGATGGCCGAGGCCAAGGGCGGCGATGGCTGAGTCGGGGGCCTTCCTGGAGGAGTTCCGGGACGAGGAGAAGGAGGCACTGGCGGGACTGCGCTTCGCGGTCCTGGTCGGGCGCTTCTACGAGGAACTGGCCGAGCGCCTGCTCGAGGGCGCCGATGCCGGCTTCAAACTCGCCGGCGTTCCGGTCGGCAACGTCAGCCACGGGTCGGTTCCCGGCGCCTACGAGCTCCCGCTCGCGGCCCAGATCTTCGCCGAGACCGGCACCTACGCCGGGGTCGCCTGCCTCGGCGTCGTCATCCGCGGCGAGACCGACCACTACGACTTCGTCTGCGCCGAGTCCGCCCGGGGCATTCAGCAGGTGCAGCTGGCGACCGGCGTCCCCTGCGCCTTCGGCGTCATCACTTGCGACACGATGGAGCAGGCGCTGGCGCGCAGCGGCGGCGACAAGCGCGACCAGGGCCGCAACGCCGCCCTCACCGTCGCCCGTATGGCCCTGCTCAAGCGCCAGATCGGCTGACTCCGGTACCATCCCCGCTCCTCATGGCCAAGGTATGCCACAGCTGCGGCAAGGGACCTGCGTTCGGTCAGTCCCGAAGCCATTCGATGGTCGCCACCAAGCGCCGCTTCGACCCGAACCTCCAGAAGGTCCGGATCCAGGAGAACGGCCGCCCCCTCCGCACGTACGTCTGCACGCGGTGCCTGAAGGCGGGCAAGGTCATCAAGGCCGCGTAGCTCCTTCGCGCTGAGCGCGTAGCGAGCGACGAAAAGCAGCAACGTAGGGGGTCGAGCCCGACGGGAGTGTCGACTTATGCGTCCACATGGACGCATAAAGCGACAGGACCAACTAGCCGTCGGCGTCGCCCGCGCCTGCCGCTGCGACCGCAGGTCGCTCGCCCGCCGGGGCGGTGTCGCCCTCGTCGGCCTCGACGTGGAGGCGGGGGAGGATGCCGTCGAGCCAGGCGGGGAACCACCAGGCGCGTTTGCCGAGCAGCTGCATTACCGCCGGCACCAGGAGGGTGCGGATCACCACCGCGTCGATCAGGACGGCGGAGGCGAGGCCGAGGCCGAAGAGCTTGATGATTCGTTCGTCGCCGAGCATGAAGGAGGCGAAGACGGTGACCATGATCGCCGCCGCCGCGGTGATCACGCGTCCGGTCAGGGCGAGGCCGCGGGTGACCGCTTCGGTCGCGTCCTTGCGGTGCTCCCACTCCTCGTGGATCCGCGACATCAGGAACACCTCGTAGTCCATCGAGAGCCCGAAGACGATCGCGAAGAGGAAGATCGGGAAGAAGGAGATGATCGGGCCGGTGTTGTCAACGCCGATCAGGCTCGCGCCCCAGCCCCACTGGAAGACCGCGACGACGAGGCCGAAGGCGGCGCCGATCGAGAGCAGGTTCATCACGATCGCCTTCAGCGGCACCCATATCGAGCGGAAGACGATCATCAGCAGCAGCGCCGAGAGCAGCACCACCACTCCGATGAAGAGCGGCAGCTTCGCCGTGATCGCCTCGCCGAAGTCCTCGAAGATCGCGTTGACGCCGCCGACGTGCAGCCGGGTGCCGGTCTTCGCTTCGATCGGCGGAATCACGTCGCCGCGGATGTGGTCGAGGAGGTCGGTGGTGGCGGCGCTCTGCGGCGAGGTGGTCGGGTAGACCTGGAAGACCCCCGTGTTCTTCGCCGGGTTCAGCGTCACGTCGGTGGTCGCCGCGACGCCCTCTTCGCCTTCGAGCTGCTTCTTCAGCTGCACCAGGCCTTCGTCCTGGCCCTTGCCGGGCAGTCCCGCGACCATCACGAACGGGCCGTTGAAGCCGGGGCCGAAGCCTTCGGCGAGCAGGTCGTAGGCCTTGCGCGTCGTCTTGTCAGGCGGTTCGGTGCCGGCGTCGTTGGTGCCGAGCCGCAGTGACAGGGTCGGGATGCAGAGCAGGATCAGGAAACCGCCGGAGATCAGCGCCGCCAGCACCGGCCGGGCCTGGATGCGGCGGCTCCAGCGGAACCATCTGCCCGCCTCGTCGATGCTCCTGGCGCCCTTCCCGAGGCCGGGGATCCGCAGCCGGTTGACCCAGTTGCCGGCCAGGGCGAGCAGCGCCGGCAGCAGGGTCAGCGCCGCGATCATCGTGAACAGCACCGCCAGCGCGGCCGCCATCGCCACCCCGTACAGGAAGTTGAGGCCGAGCAGGAACATGCCCAGCAGCGAGATGATCACCGTGACCCCGGCGAACAGGACCGCGCGCCCGGCGGTGTCGACCGCTTTCGCCGCCGCCTCCTGCTTCTCCAGTCCTTCGTGGAGGCCGTTGAGGAAGCGGGTGAGGATGAAGAGCGCGTAGTCGACGCCGACGCCGAGGCCGATCATCGCCGCCAGGATGACCGCGAAGTTCGCGGTGTTGAAGACGTGGGTGGCGAGCGAGACCAGGCTGAGGCCGACGCCGAGCGCGAACAGGGCGGTGAGGATCGGCAGCCCCATCGCCACGAACGAGCCGAAGGTGAGCAGCAGGATGATCATCGCCGCCAGCAGCCCGATCCCGAAGGACGAGTCCCCTTCCTCCTGTTCGGCTTCCTGGATCGTGTTGCCGCCGAGCTGGACTTCGAGGCCGTTTCCCGCCGCCCCCTGCGCGATCGCGATGATTTCCCGCGTCTTGTCCTTGTCCAGCTTGTTGTTGGGCGCGTCGTACTGGATCGTCGCGTAGGCGATCGTGCCGTCTTCGCTGATCGCCGCCGCGCCGCCCTTGACGTAGGGGCTCGCCACTTCGCTGACGTGGGGGAACCTTTCGATCTGGCGGAAGACCGCTTCCATCTTCCTCTCGACCGCCGGCGTTTCCACCCCGCCGTCGGCCTTGAAGACGATCTGCGCCGCTTCGCCCGACTGCTGCGGGAACTTGTCTTCCAGCAGGTCGAAGGCTTCCTTGGAATCGGAAGCCGGCAGCTTGAATTCTTCGGTGAAGTCCGCGCCGACGGAGCCGGAGATCCCGCCGATCACGACCAGGGCGACGACCCAGAGGGCGATAACGGTCTTGCGATGACTGGTGATCCAGCGGCCGAAGCGTCTCATTGGAGCGGGCAACGTAGCAACGGGGCAGGCGCCCGCGTGTGAAGAGGCTCACGCCTATCGCTTCGCGGTGGAAGCCGTCGCGGCCGGGCAATAGATTCTGTGGTGATGTCCGACCCCTCCATCGCCCGCTTTCGCCGGGTAATCAGCTCTGCGTATGCCTCGCTGGAGGCGCGGCGGCAGGAGGTCAACGACCTCAACGTCTTCCCGGTGGCCGACGGCGATACCGGCGACAACATGGCGATGACGCTGCGGGCGGTGATGGAGGAGCTCGACCGCCTCGACGGCCAGTCGGTCGACGAGGTCGGCCGCACCGAGCTGGTTCAGGCGCTCGCCCGCGCCGCCCTGATGGGCGCCCGCGGCAACTCCGGCGTGATCCTCAGTCAGATCGTCCGCGGCGCCGCCGAGGAGCTCGCCAGCCGCCCCGGTGAGCTGGTCGACCCGACCCTGGTCGCCGCCGCCTTCGCCAAGGCCGCCGACGCCGCCTACGACTCGGTCCGCGAGCCCGCCGAGGGCACGATGCTGACCGTCTTCCGCGAGATGGCCCACTCGCTCTCGCGCCAGCTCGCCCACCTCCAGGCTGACCAGCAGCGCCTCGGCCGCGACGTCAGCGACGCCGAGCAGGACGCCGTGCTCGCCCGGGTCCTGGAGAAGGCGATCGAAGACGGCGAGCGAGCCGTCGCCCGCACCCCCGAGCAACTCGAGGTGCTGCGCGAGTCCGGTGTCGTCGACGCCGGCGGCCACGGCCTCGTCCTCATCCTCGCCGGCGTCGTCGCCGGCCTGCGCGGCGACGGGGCCGGGATGCCGGAGGTGCCCCACCACGAGCCGCCGCGCCGCAGCCTGCCCCACCACGAGGACAGCCGCTACCGCTACTGCACCAACTTCATCGTCTCCGGCACCGGCCTGGAAAATCGCGAGTACCTGCCGCGGCTGGAGCGGCTCGGCGATTCGGTCCTCGTCGTCGGCGACGACGTCACCCTCAAGGTCCACGTCCACACCGACGAGCCGGAGGCGGCGGTCGCGGTCTTCGACGGGGTCGGCGAGGTGACCAACCTCGACGTCGCCGACATGCGCGAGCAGATGGCCCGTCGCGACGCCCGCCTCGCGGCCGGCGGCCGCACCGGCGTCGTCGCGGTCGCCGCGGGAGACGGGCTGCAGCGGCTCTTCGGCGAGCTCGGCGCCCACGTGGTCCCCGGCGGCGAGACGCTCAACCCCTCGACCTACGAGCTCCTCGCCGGCATCCACAGCGTCGCCAGCGACGAGGTTCTCGTCCTGCCCAGCTCCTCGAACGTGATCATGGCCGCCGAGCGCGCCTGCGAGCTCTCCGACAAGCCGGCGCGGGTGGTGCCGGCGACATCGCAGCAGGCGAGCCTGCTGGCGCTGGTCGAGCTCGATCCGGAGGCCTCGCTCGAGGAGAACGCCGAGCGGCTGGGAGCGGCGGTCGGGGAAGTCGCGATCGGCGGGGTTGCACCTGCCGCCCGCGACGACGTGCAGGGGCGCTTCGAGGAGGGCGAAGCGGTCGGTTTCGTCGCCGGCGAGATCGTCGCCTGGGGCGCCCCCGGCTCGACCGTTGAGAAGACGCTGCAGCGCCTCGCCGAGGGGGCGGAGATCGTCACGATCATCGCCGGCGAGGGGGCGCCGATCGCGCTCGAGGAGATCGAGGCCCACGTCCCCGACGGGGTCGAGGTCGAGACCCACGAGGGGGGGCAGCCGAGCTGGTGGTGGCTGCTGGCGGCCCAGTAACTCGCTGCTTCGCCGGCGCGCGCGAGTTGGGCCGCGGCGAGCTGCTCGGGGCGCCGGTCCACTGGCCGCGCCCGAGCGTCCTCGGGCAGGGGTTGGGGGCGCTCCGGGGGGTCGGCCCGAAAACGGCCGAAGCCGCTGCCGAGGCCGGAATCCGCACCGTCGGCGACCTCCTCTTCCACGTTCCGCGGCGCCATCGCGATCTCCGGATTCGCCGGCTGGGGGACCTGGCGCCCGGGGAGACCGCCACCGTGCAGGTCGAGGTGCAGGGCGCCCAGCCCCGTCCCTTCCGCAAAGGCCGCCTGCGGATGGTCAGCGTCAAAGTCGGCGACGAGAGCGGCCACGTGAGAGCCACCTGGTTCAACCAGCCCTGGGTCGCCGGAAAGCTGACCCCGGGAACCGGCCTCCTCCTGACCGGGAAATATTCGGGCCGGGGGTTCGCGGTCCGTGAATGGGAGATGGCCTCCGGTGCCGGTGCGGTTGGTGAGGACGAGGGCCTCGTGCCGCTTCACCGAGCGACCGAGGCGATCCGCCCGCAGCAGATCCGCGAATGGGTCGAGCAGGCGGTCGGCTGGGCGCCGAACGCGATCGAGGGGCTTCCAGCCGAGCTCCGGGCCCGGCGCGGCCTCGCCGGCCTCGGCGCCGCACTTCGCGCGGTCCATTTCCCGCAGCGAGCCGAGGAAGTCGACGAAGCCCGCAGCCGGCTCGGCTTCGAAGAGCTCTTCCTCCACCAGTCCCTGCTGGCGACGCGCAAGCGCAGCCACCGCACCGCCCGCCCGGCGCCGCGCTTCGGCGAGCCCGGCGAGCTCGTCGCCCGCTGGCTCGACTCGCTGCCGTTCGAGCCGACCGGGGACCAGCTGAGGGCCTTCGACGAGATCGAGGCCGACCTCGACTCCGGCGAGCCGATGCAGCGGCTGCTGATGGGCGAGGTCGGCTCCGGCAAGACCGTGGTCGCTGTCTACTCGATGCTGCGGGCGCGCGAAGCCGGCTTCCAGGCGGCCCTGATGGCGCCGACCGAGACGCTCGCCGAGCAGCACGCGATCACCTTCGGCCGGCTCCTCGCCGAAGAGGCGCTTCCCTTTGCGCTTTTGACCGGGGCCACCGCTGCGCCGATCCGGCGGCAGGCCCTGAACCAGCTCGCCAGCGGCGAGCTGGGATTGATCCTGGGGACCCACGCGCTGATCGAGCCCGCGGTCAAATTCGCCCGCCTCGGTCTCTGCGTCGTCGACGAGCAGCACCGTTTCGGCGTCGCCCAGCGTCGCGCCCTCGACGAGAAGGGGGTGGAGGGGACGGCCCCGCACGTCCTCCACATGACCGCGACGCCGATCCCGCGCACGCTCTCGCTGACCGAGTACGGCGACCTCGACACCACCGCCCTGCACGAGCTGCCGGCCGGGCGGCAGCCGGTTTCGACCCACCTCGTCGCCGAAGAGCAGCGCGGCGAAGCCTTCGAGTTCCTGCGCCGGCAGCTGCGCGAGGGGCGGCAGGCCTTCGTCGTCTGCCCGCTGGTCTCGGAATCGGAGAAAGTCGCCGGCAAAGCGGCCGAGGTCGAGGCGCAGCGCCTCCGGGCAGGCGAGCTGCGCGAGTTCCGCGTCGGCCTCCTGCACGGGCAGATGCACTCGGCCGAGAAGGCGGAGGCGATGCGCGCCTTCGCCGAGCACGAGACCGACGTGCTGGTCTCCACGACGGTGATCGAGGTCGGGATCGACGTCGCCAACGCGACCGTGATGGTGATCGAGGGGGCGGAGCGGTTCGGCGTCTCGCAGCTGCACCAGCTGCGCGGGCGGGTCGGCCGCGGCGAGCATCCGAGCCAGTGCCTGCTGTTCGCCGAAGAGGCCGGCGAGCTGGCGCAGAAGCGGCTGCAGGCGGTGGCGCACGAGAGCGACGGCTTCAAGCTCGCCGAGGTGGACCTCGAACTGCGCGGGGCGGGGGAGATCCTCGGCACCCGCCAGAGCGGCCTGCCGCGCTTCGCCGTCGCCAGCCTGCCCGAGGACGGCCCGCTGCTGATGGAGGCCCACCGCGAGGTGCTGGCGCTGCTGCAGCGCCACGGATCCCTCGCCGATCCCGCCCTCGGCCCGCTGCTTGACGCCGCCCACGCGCGCTTCGGGACCGGCGCCGCCGACCCGATCCCCCTCTGATCACCTCGCCGCCGCTCCAACCTCCCCGCCGCGGTCCTGTCTCCCGCGGGTGGGTCGGACCTCCGCGGGGTGGTTGAGCTTTGACGCGCATGTCACGACAAACCTCAACCACGCCTTTTAGTTTTCGCCTGTGAGGGTGATCGCCGGAGAGCTGAAGGGGCAGAGGCTGGTCGCGCCGCGCGGGTGGAAGGTGCGGCCGACCTCCGATCGCGTGCGCGAGGCGATCTTCTCCGCCCTCGGCGAGCGCGTCCGGGGCGCCGCTGTCCTCGACCTCTACTGCGGGACGGGAGCGCTGGCGATCGAGGCGCTCTCGCGCGGCGCCGAGCGCGCGGTGCTGGTCGATCAGGACACCCGGACCGCCCTCGGCAACGTTCACCGCCTGGGGCTCGCCGACCGCGCCGAGCTCGTCCGCGCCGATGCCGGTCGCTGGCTGCAGCAGGTTTCGTCGTCGGGTGCAGCGGGAAAGTTCGATCTCGTCTTCGTCGATGCCCCTTATAGACTCGCCGACCGCGTGTCTCGCGACCTGAACGAACACCTGCCGACCCTGCTTGCCGGAAACGGCCGCGCCGTGGTCGAGAGCGCTGCCCGGCGGCCGTTGCGGATCGATTCGCTGGAGCCGCTGCGCCAGCGCCGCTACGGCGTCGCCGACGTCACCATCTACGGGGAGGGCGAGTGAGCGAGCGCAACGGGACGGTCGTCTGCCCGGGGAGCTACGACCCGGTCACCAACGGCCACCTCGACATCATCACCCGCACCTCGCGGGTCTTCGACCGCGTCGTCGTCGGCGTCGTCAACAACCCGATCCGCAAGCAGAAGACGCTCTTCGACGCCGAGGAGCGCAAGGCGTTCATCGCGGAGGCGACCGCCGACCTCGCCAACGTCGAGGTGCAGATCTTCGCCAACCTGCTGGTCGAGTTCGCGCGCGAAAACGGCGCCAAGGCGATCGTCAAGGGCATGCGGGCGATCTCCGACTTCGAGTACGAGTTCGAGATGGCCCAGCTCAACCGCAAGCTCGACCCTGGGATCGAGAGCATCTACGTGATCGCCTCTCCCCACTACAGCTTCCTCTCGTCCACCGGCGTAAAGGAGATGGCGACCTTCGGCGGCGACGTTTCCGACCTCGTTCCAGCCGCCGTGGCGACGGCGCTGGCTGACCGCCTGGGCGACAGGTAGGCTGTGAAAGACCAGTCCCGTCCCGTGGGCGCCGCATTGCAAAAAACTGCTTCTTCTCACCCATCCGCACCAAAACCCCCGCATACACGTAGGCTTACGACCTGAAAATGGACGTTCTGGTCCTCATTGACAAGCTGGACGACGTCGTCCACAACGCCCGTCCCGTCCCTCTGACGGATCAGGTGCGCGTGGATCGCGAGGAGATCTATGACCTCCTCGATCAGATGCGCGCGACGATCCCGGAGGAGATCAAGCAGGCGCGGTGGATCGTCAAGGAGCGCCAGGAGATGCTGGCGGAGGCCAAACGCGAGGCGGAGCGGATCGTCCGCGAGGCGCGCGAGCAGCAGGCCCGGCTGATCTCCGACGAGGAGGTCACCAAGCAGGCCGAGCGGGCCGCCGACGAGATCGTCGAGGACGCCCGCACCCGCGAGCGCGAAATCCGCCTCGGCGCCGAGGACTACGCCGACGAGATCCTCAACACCCTTGAAGTGAACCTGCAGAAGTTCCTCGCCGCCGTGCAGCGCGGCCGCGACCGCCTCGCCGGCCGCGAGGAGGAACCGGCGGCGGAACTCGACCAGCAGCCTTAGTGGTTTGGAGGGGCCGGGGTGCCCCTCTCAAAACACTCCCAGCGCGAAGCGCGTTTTGAGAGGGGCACCCCGGCCCCTCCTGGAAGCCTGAGGCGCTGCTGGGAGTTCCTGGGGTTCCTGGATGGGGTTCCCCAGGTGGGCTACTCGAGCTTGAGGTCTTTCAAGGCGGACCAGCGGGGATCGGTGGCCTGCTCGTGCTCGTGCGGGTTGTCGTTGAGGGACTCGCCGCAGACGGGACAGAGGCCGGCGCAGTCGGGCCGGCAGAGAACCCGGGTGGGCAGGGCGAGGATCGTCGCGTCGTGCGCCCAGCGGCCGATGTCGAGCTCGTCGTCTGAGACATAGGGGCTGCGCAGTTCCGGATCTTCCGTGCCGGCCTGGTCGATCTCGCGCGCCTCGACCTCGAGGTCGAGCGTTCCGGGCTCGAGGCAGCGCATGCACGGTCCCTCGAGGTGGACGGGGAAGTTGAGCCGGAAGGCGAAGCCGTTGCTGGGGCGGGAGACCTCGAGTCGCACCACCGGGGACCAGGGGTCGGGCTTGTAGGTCTGGCCGGCCAGCTCGAACGGTTCGAGCGCGACCGGCACTTCGAGCCGCTTGCCCTCGCCATGGGAGAGCGAGAGGCGGGAGAGGTCGATGGTCGTGGTCGGCGCCTGTGACATGCTCCCACCGAGGTTACGAAATGGGCCAATTCCACTGGAAGCCGGACACCTACCCGGAGCTGATCCGCTCCGAGGTCCCCCGCTACGACGAGCTGCAGGAGCAGGCGATCGCGGCGATCCCGTTCGCGCCCGAGCGGGTCCTGGAGCTGGGGATGGGGACGGGGGAGACGACCCGTCGTCTGATCGAGGCCTACCCCGACGCCTGGGTGATCGGGCTCGACTCCAGCGCCGACATGGTCTTCCGGGCTCGCGAGAACTACGACGACGTGCAGCTGGCGCGGATGGAGGACCCGCTGCCGGAAGGGCCCTGGGACCTGGTGATCGGCGTCCTCTCGATCCACCACCTGCGGGCCGAACAGAAGCGCAACCTCTTCCGCCAGGTCCGCGAACAGGCCCGCGCCTTCGTGATCGGCGACGTCGTCAAGGCCGACGTCCAGGTCACCCCGATCGACGCGAACTACGACTTTCCCGAGACCGCCGAGGATCTGGCCAGCTGGTGCGGAGGGACGGTCACCTGGAGCGCCGACGACCTGGCGGTGGTGAGAGCTCTCTACTGAGGGGCCGGTACCCCCTCTGAAAACACTCCCAGCGCGAAGCGCGTTTTCAGAGGGGGTACCGGCCCCTCTCTCAGCCCTCGAACCGCTACCATCCCGCGACCGATGGCCGTCCCGAAGAAGAGAACTTCCAGTGCCCGTCGCGACAAGCGCCGCGCCCAGCACAAGGCGGGGAAAGCGACGCTGAACCGCTGCCCGCGCTGCCACAGCCCGCGCTTGCCCCACCGCGTCTGCCCGAGCTGCGGCACCTACGCCGGGCGCGAGGTCGTCGCCCAGCGGATCGTCGATCCGACCGCCGGCCACACGCACGACCACGAGTAGCCGTGGCGCCTAGACGCGCGGTGACCGTGGCTCTCGACGGCTACGGGGCCGAGCAGGGCTTCGACGTGCTCGCCGAGGGGGCGCGGCTCGCCGCCGCCGACGGGATCGGCGTCCGCGTCTTCGGCCCGCAGCGGGCGCTCGGGCTCACCGGGGCCGACGGGATCGAGGTCATCGACACGACCGAGTCGATCGCCAACGACGTGGACCCGGTACCGGCGGTCCGCGCCAGGAAGGACGCCTCGGTCGTCCGCGCCGCCGCCGACCTCGCCGCCGCCGACTCGGCGGCGCTGGTCAGCTGCGGCTCGACCGGGGCGACGATGGCCGCCGCGACCTTCGGGCTGCGCCGGCTCAAGGGCGTGCAGCGCCCCGCCCTCGCGGTCCAGCTCCCCGTCCCCGGCAAACCGGTCCTCTTCCTCGACGTCGGCGCCAACGTCGAGGTCCGCGCCCAGCACCTCGTCCAGTTCGCCTTCCTCGGCGCCGCCTTCAGCGCCGCCGTCCTCGGCGTCCGCGACCCCTCGGTCGGCCTGCTCACCGTCGGCGAGGAGTCGGGGAAGGGGCGCGAGGAGGTGGTCGAGGCTCACCGCCTGCTCAGCCAGGCGCCCGGGATCCGCTTCGCCGGCAACGTCGAGGGGCGCGACCTGCCCGCGGCGGCGGTGGACGTCGTCGTCACCGACGGCTTCACCGGCAACGTCTCGCTGAAGCTGCTCGAGGGGACGGCGAAGACCGTCGCTGCGGCGGTCGGCGACGCCGCCCGCTCCAATCCGCTTGCCGCGGTCGGGGGCCTGCTGCTGAGGCCGGCGCTGAACGGCCTGCGGCGCGAGCTCCACCCCGACACCACCGGCGGCGCGATCCTGCTGGGGCTGCGGGGGATCGCCGTCGTCGGCCACGGCAGCTCCGGGGTTGAGGGCATCGCCAACGCCATCCGCCTCGCCGCCCGCTGCGCCGAGGTCGACGCGGTTGGCCGCACCGCCGCGCTGCTGGCCGAGGGTGGAGCCGGCCGCGCCGCCCTCGCCGCCGCAGACGAGGGGTGACGGCGCCGTAGCGGCAGCTCCCGTGGCGCCTTTCCGGGCCACAGGTTGGGAAAGGCGCCTCGCCGTCGTGATAAACAGGGCATTCCGATGACCCGCGACGAAGTCCTCACCCTGGTCCGCGAGCACCTCGCCGAGGAGCTCGAAGTCGGGATCGAGCGGATCGACGAGGGGACCCGCTTCAAGGAGGACCTCGACGCCGACTCGCTCGACCTCTACGAGCTGGTGATGGAGCTCGAGGACCGCTACGGCGTCACCGTCAGCGAGCAGCAGGCGGCCGAGATCAAGACCGTCGGCGACGCCGTCGGCTTCGTGCTGGCGCACGCTCCCGCCTGAGCCTTGGCAGCGGCGCCGGACCCGGCCGTAGCCGCCCTCTCGGCGCTGATCGCCGCGCTCCCCGAGAAGCTGCGCCGCCAGGCACTGACCCATTCCTCCTGGACCGAGCGCCGCGTCGACTCCTTCGAGCGCCTCGCCTTCCTCGGCGACAGCGTCCTCGGCCTCGCCGTCGCCACCCGCACCTTCGAGGACTTCGAGAAGCTGGCCGCGGGAGGGCTGACCAAGGTCCACAACCAGGCGGTCAGCGGCGTCTCCTGCGCTGACGTCGGCCTGCAGCTGGGAGTGCCGGAGATGCTGCGGGCAAACGAGCCCGAGGGCGTGCCGGCCGCGATTCCGGCCGCGATCCTGCTCGAAGGCGGCCGGCCGCTGCCGGAGGCGACCGAGGCGCTGATCGGCGCCTGTTACCTCGCCTTCGGCTTCGAGCGCACCGCCGCGGCGGTGGCCGCGGCCTTCGAGCCGCGGATCGAGCTCGCATCCGAGACCAGGATCGACTTCAAGTCCGCCCTGCAGGAGCTCCTCGCCCGCCGCGGCGCGCGCGTAACCTACGACGTGGTCGCGGCAACCGGACCCCCGCACCGGCGAACCTTCGAGGTGGCCGCGATCGTCGATTCCGAGCAGGTCGGTACGGGGAAGGGGCGGAGCAAGAAGGCGGCCGAGCAGCTTGCCGCCGAGCAGGCATTGGCGCATCTTGGGGGTTAATCGCCCCACCGTTGCGTCCGGGCCGGGCGGGAGCCTTTGGGGGATGCGAGGAGCGCGGAGATGTATCTGAGGTCGATCTCGATGAAGGGGTTCAAGTCCTTCCCGGAGCGGACGTCCCTGGAGTTCTCGCCTGGCGTCAGCGTCATCGTCGGCCCCAACGGCTCGGGCAAGAGCAACATCACCGACGCCGTCCTCTGGGCGCTCGGCGAGCAGAGCCCCGGCGCGATCCGCGGCGCTTCGATGCAGGACGTGATCTCCGCCGGCGGCAAGGAGATCGGCCAGCGCCGCGCCGCCGAGGTCGAGGTCGTGATCGACAACTCCGACGGCCGCGCCGCCACCGAGTTCTCCGAGGTCGCGGTCGAGCGCCGGCTCGACCGCTCCGGCGAGGGCGGCTACCGCCTCAACGGCGCCCGTTGCCGCCTCGCCGACGTCACCGACGTCCTCTCCGACACCAACCTCGGCCGCGAGATGCACTCGGTGATCAGCCAGGGACGGGTGGAGACGATCGTGCACTCCAAGCCGCGCGAGCGGCGGCTCTTGATCGAGGAGGCGGCCGGGCTCGGCAAGCACCGCAAACGGCGGCGCCGGGCCGAGCTGAAGCTGCGCTCGGCGCGCGACAACCTCGACCGGGCGCTCGACGTCGAGCGCGAGGCGCGGGCGCGGCTGCGGCCGCTGAAGCGCCAGGCGCAGGCGGCCGAGCTGGGGGCGCGGATCGAGCGCGAGGAGCTGGGGCTGCGGGCGCAGCTGGTCTCCGAGGAGCTGCGCTTCGGCGCCGACCGCGCCGCCGCGGCCGAAGCGGCGGCGAAGAAGGCCCGCGGCGTCCGCGCAGGGCTGGAGCAGCGCCTGGCCGAGGTCTCCCGCCGCCGCGCCGCCGCCGAGGAGCGCTTCGCCGAGCGCGACCGGGCGCGGACCCAAGCCTGGGGCCTGCTGACGAAGCTGCGCGGCGAGCAGGAGCGGGTCGCGGTCCGGGTCGCCAACCTCTTGGGCCGTGAAGCCGAGGTCGAGGCGAGCCTGGAGCGGCTGCGGGTCGAGCTCGGACCGTTGACGCTCGACGTCGGTCCGGGATCGGCCCCGGGCGAGCGGGCGCGGAAGCTGGAAGAGGAGCTGGGCGAGATCGACGCCGGCCTGCGCAGCGCCGGCGAGGGCCTGCGCATCGCCCGCTCCGGCGGTGCCGCCGAGGCCGCTCGCGAGGCGGCGCTGGGCGACGTCAAGGCCGGCGCCGAGCGCGCCTCCCGCCACGCCAAACGCGCCGAGGGCCTGCTCGGCGAGCGCCACCGCGAGGCGATGCGGGCGCGGCTGGCGGCGGGAGAGGCGCTGCTCGACGACGTCCGCTCGGCGCTGAAGGCGGCCGAAGCCGCCGGGGCGGCGATCCGCGCCCGGGTCGAGCGGATCGAGCAGAAGGTGGTCGGCGGCGAGGGCGACGGCGACGAGATCGCCGCGGAGCTCAAGAACTGCTCGCAGCAGGAGTTCGAGCTGCAGGCGGAGATGAAGCAGACCTCCGACGAGCTGACCCGGGCCGAGGTCGAGGCGGCCCACCTCGGCGACCGCCGGGCCGAGGCCGAGCGCGAGCTCGCCGCGATCTCCGAGCGGCTCGGCGAGGAGATCGCGCCTGCCGAGGAGGCGCTCAGCGAGGATGCGCGGGCCGAGATCGACAAGCGGCTGGAGCGGCTGGAGCGGCGCCGCTCGCAGATCGGGCCGGTCAACCCGCTGGCCGAGCAGGAGTACGACGAAGCCCGCGAGCACGTCGAGGCGCTGCAGGCCCAGCGCGAGGACATCGAGCGCTCGATGCGCGAGCTGGAGTCGCTGATCCGCGACATCGACGAGGAGATCGAGCGCGCCTTCGAGCAGACCTTCGAGGCGACGGCGAAGAACTTCGAGGAGATGGTCGAGCACCTCTTCCCGGGCGGGCGCGGGCGGCTGCGCCGGGTCAGCTTGCGGCCGGTCAGCGACGAGAGCGGTTCGCTTGGGGAGGAGCAGGCACCGAACGACGGCGAGCCCGAGGGCGAGGGCGAGGAGGGGGAAGAGCAGCGCGAGGAGTTCGGCGTCGAGATCGAGGTGACGCCGGCGGGAAAGTCGACGCGGAAGCTGCAGCTGCTCTCGGGCGGTGAGAAGTCGCTGGTGGCTCTGGCCTTCGTCTTCGCCGTCTTCCTCGCCCGGCCCTGCCCCTTCTACATCCTCGACGAGGTCGAGGCCGCCCTCGACGACGCCAACATCGACCGCTTCCTGCAGCTGATCCGCCGCTTCTCCGATCGCGCCCAGTTCGTCATCGTCACCCACCAGAAACGAACGATGGACGCCGCCGACGTCCTCTACGGCGTCTCGATGGGAGGCGACGGGGTGACCAAGGTGGTTTCGAGGAGGTTGCCGCGGGAAGTCGCCGAGGACGGCGAGGACGAGGGCGAATCGCCGGGTCTCTCTGCCGTGGCGTAGGAAGGGGGCAGGTGCCCGTCTCAAAACGCGCTTCGCGCTGGGAGTGTTTTGAGACGGGCACCTGGCCCCTTCAACGACGGTGGGTGGAGGCTCTGTAGCTTTCTCGCTCGTGGCAACTAGCTGGCAGGAGATAGTTGATCTTGGGGCGCGGCAGCCGGGGGCGGGTGTAGCAGTTGAGGAGGTGGCGCCGGAGCAGCGGCGCGGCGTCTTCAAGCGGCTGCGCGAGAGCCTCTCGAAAAGCCGCCAGGCGCTGACCGAGGAGATCTCGGCCAGCGTCTTCGACAAGATCGACGACGAGACCTGGGGGCTCTTGGAGGAGGCGCTGATCCTCGCCGACGTCGGCGCCCCGACCACCGCGGCGGTGGTCGAGCGCCTCGAGCACGAGGTCGAGTCCGGAGCGGTGCCGATGGACGGGGCCGCCGTCCGCGACCGCCTGATCGAGATCCTCGCCGAGGTCGCCGCGACCGGACGCGCCCCGATCGACCTCGGTGCCGAGCCGGCGATCCTGATGATGGTCGGCGTCAACGGCACCGGCAAGACGACGACGATCGGCAAGATTGCCTGGCACCTGAGCAAGGAGATGGGCCTCACCGTGATCCTCGCCGCCGCCGACACCTACCGCGCCGCCGCCGCCGAGCAGCTGGAAACCTGGGCCGAGCGCGCCGGGGCCGAGCTCGTCCGCGGCGAAGAGGGCTCCGACCCGGGCGCGGTCGCCTACGACGCGATCAACGCCGCTCGCGCCCGCGGCGCCGACGTCGTCATCGTCGACACCGCCGGCCGCCTCCACACCCAGAGCAATCTGATGGAGGAGCTGGCCAAGGTCCGCCGGGTGATCCAGAAGCAGATGCCCGACGCCCCGCACGAGACGCTGATCTCGATTGACGCCACCACCGGCCAGAACGGCCTGCGCCAGGCCAAGGTCTTCTCCGACGCGGTCGAGCTCGACGGCGTCGTCCTCACCAAGCTCGACGGCACCGCCCGCGGCGGCATCGCCCTCGCGATCGCCTCCGACCTCGGCATCCCGGTAAAGCTGATCGGCGTCGGCGAGACCCTCGAGGACCTGCGCCCGTTCGACCCCGCCGACTACGCGGAAGCCCTCCTCGCCGAGTAGCCAACCCATTCACCTGTTCCTTTTCGTCGCAATACGGCGATAAGGCACAGGCGAAAGTCCGTAACCTGCTCGGGCATGTTCGACCAGCTCTCCGAACGCCTGCAGTCGACCCTCTCCGAGGTCCGTTCGCGCGGGAAGCTCAGCGAGTCCGACGTCGATTCGGCGATGCGGGAGATCCGCCTTGCCCTGCTCGAGGCCGACGTCAACTTCAAAGTCGTCAAAGCCTTCACCAAGACGCTGAAAGAGCGCTGTCTCGGCTCCGACGTGCTGGAGAGCCTCGACCCGGGCCAGCAGGTGGTGAAGATCGTCGACGAGGAGCTCGCCACGCTGATGGGCGGCACCGGCTCGGAGCTGGCGATGGCCTCGAGCGGCCCGACGGTGATCCTGATGGCGGGCCTGCAGGGCTCCGGCAAGACGACCGCCTGCGCCAAGCTCGCCCAGTTCTTCGGCAAGCAGGGCAAGGACGTGGCCCTCGCCGCCTGCGACGTCTACCGCCCGGCCGCGGTCGAGCAGCTGGTGACGATGGGCAAACGAGCCGGCGCCCATGTCTACGAGCGCGGGACCGAAGCCGATCCGGTCGAGATCGCCTCCTGGGCACTGGACGAAGCCCGCGCCGAGCGCCGCGACGTGCTGATCGTCGACACCGCCGGCCGCCTCCACATCGACCAGGACCTGATGGCCGAGCTGGCGAAGATCCGCAAGCAGACCACGCCGCACGACGTCCTCCTCGTCGTCGACGCGATGACCGGCCAGGACGCCGTCGGCGTCGCCGAATCCTTCGCCGAGGTCGCCGAGTTCGACGGCGTCGTGATGACCAAGCTCGACGGCGACGCCCGCGGCGGCGCCGCCCTCTCGGTCAAGGCGGTGACCGGCAAGCCGATCCTCTTCGCCTCCACCGGCGAGAAGATCGAGGACTTCGACAAGTTCCACCCCAACCGCATGGCCCAGCGCATCCTCGGCATGGGCGACGTGCTCAGCCTGATCGAGAAAGCCGAGCAGCAGGTCGACGAGCGCGAAGCCGAGGAGCTGCAGGAGAAGATGCGGCGCGACCAGTTCACGCTGGAGGACTTCCTCAAGCAGATGAAGCAGGTCCGCAAAATGGGCCCGCTGAGCGGGATCCTCGGGATGCTGCCGGGGATGGGGGCGATGAAGCAGCTGAAGAACGCCGATCTCGACGAACGCGAGCTCGACCGAGTCGAGGCGATCATCCTCTCGATGACCCCGCAGGAGCGCGCCCATCCGGGACTGATCAACGGCTCCCGCCGCAAACGCATCGCCGCCGGCTCCGGGACCAAAGTGCAGCAGGTGAACAACCTGGTCAAGCAGTTCGACCAGATGAAAGTGATGATGAAAGCGATGGCCAACGGGCGGATGCCGACGCCGCAGCAGATGTCCCAGCTGGCGAGTGGCGGCCAGCGCGCACCGCGCCCGAAGATGCGCAGACGCTGATCGCCGTCCGTCGGCTCGTCCTCGGCTTCGCGTCCGGGCGCGCCCATTGCTGTAACCTGCCGCGCTCAATGGCAGTCCGAATCAGACTCAGACGCGTGGGTTCGAAGAAGAACCCGATCTGGCGCATCGTCGTCGCCGACAAACGCTCGCCGCGTGACGGGCGCACGATCGAGACGATCGGCCAGTACAACCCGCAGACCGAGCCCTCGACGATCAACGTCGACGAGGAGCGCGCCCGCCACTGGCTCGAGCACGGCGCCCAGCCCTCGGAGACCGTGGCGACCCTGCTGCGGACCAAGGGCATCAAGGCCTCCGGCAGCTAGCCGCTCGCTTGCGATGACGGAGCTGCTCGAGTTCCTCGTCAAGGCCCTCGTCGAGGAGCCAGAGAAAGTCGTGGTCGAGGAGCTCGAAGAGGACGGCGACCTCGTCTACGAGATCAGCGTCGCCGAGGGCGACCTCGGGCGGGTGATCGGCAAGGGCGGGCGAATCGCCAACGCGATCCGGACGATCGCCAAGGCCGCCGCGGTGCGGATCGACCGCCGGGTCATCGTCGACATCCTCGATTGAGGCTCGACGTCTTCACCCTCTTCCCGGAGGCCTTCGACTGGTTCCAGTCGCAGCGTCCGGTGCAGAACGCGCTGCGCGAGGGAAACGAGCTCAACTTCTTCAACTACCGCGACTCGACGCCGCTGAGCGCTGGCCAGGTCGACGACTCCCCCTACGGGGGCGGGGCGGGGATGGTGCTGCGGGTCGACGTCGTTGACGCGGCGCTGCGGGCGGCCTACGGCGAGGGGCCGCGGCCGCGGATCGTCCTGCTCTCGCCGACCGGCCCCGTCCTCGACGACCCGATCGCCGACGAGCTGGTCGCCGAGCCCCATGTCGCCCTGCTCTGCGGCCGCTACGAGGGCTTCGACGACCGCGTCCACCAGCACCTCGCCGACGACGAGCTCTCGATCGGCCGCTACGTCCTGGCCGGCGGCGAGCTGCCGGCGATGGTCGTCGCCGACGTGATCATGCGCAAGCTGCCGGGCGCCCTCGGCCACGCCGCCTCCGCCGTCGAGGAGTCCTTCAGCCACGCGCTGGAGGGGATGCCCGAGTACCCGCACTTCACCCGGCCGCCCAGTTACCGCGGCTGGACGGTCCCTGAGGTCCTGCTCTCCGGCGACCACGAGAAGGTGCGCAAGTGGCGGCTGGAGCAGAGCCGTGAGCGCGCAGCGGAGTTCGAGCAGCGCGATTCTCAGCTTCCGCGCGGATCTTCTTAAGGCCGGGCTTAGATGCTTTTGGCTACCATTCCGCCACCGCGCGGTTCCCGCACCTGGGTCCGGCGGTTTTTTCTCGTCAGATGAGCTCTGTAATCGACAGCATCGAGCGCGCCCAGCTGAAGCAGGGCCTACCCAACTTCGAGCCGGGCGATCGTGTGCGCGTCCACTTCCAGGTGGTGGAGGGCAACCGCAAACGAATCCAGGTCTTCGAGGGCGTGGTGCTGCGGCGCCAGGGCTCCGGCGTGCGCGAGACCTTCACCGTGCGCAAACAGTCCTTCGGCGTCGGCGTCGAGCGGACGTTCCCGCTGCACTCGCCGAAGATCGAGAAACTCGAGGTTGCGGCGCGCGGGGATGTGCGGCGGGCCAAGCTCTACTACCTGCGCGGCCGCATCGGCAAGGCCGCCCGCGTCGCCGAGCGGCGCTGGGGCATCGACGACGACGTCGTCGCGGCGCCGGCGGCAGCATCGGGCGAGAGCACCGCGGTCGACGCCGAGGGTGTGAGCCAGGAGGAGGTCGTGCCCGAGGCGGTGCCGCTCGAGGGCGAGGAGGCACCGGGCGAGGCGGAGGAGGCACCGGCCGAGGCCGAGGCCAGTGCGGAGACCGAGACGGCGGCGGAGGCGGACGCGGATGCGCCCGAGGCCGGGGAGACCGAGGACACTTCAGCGCCTGAGCAAGCCGAGGACGAGGAGCCGGCCCAGGCCGGCGACTCCGGCGAGGACTCGGCAGCCTGAAACTCAGGATCCCGAAGCCGGAAACCAAAGGCGGCGGGCTCATCGAGTTGGCCGTCATCGTTGCGCTGGCCCTGGGGCTGGCGCTGGCGATCCAGGCCTGGATCGTCAAGCCTTACCAGATCCCTTCCGAATCGATGGAGCCGACCCTCGACGTCGGCCAGCGCGTCCTCGTCAACCGCTTCATCTACCACTTCAACGACCCGAAGCCGGGTGAGATCGTCGTCTTCCACCCTCCCGCCGGCGCCGACAACGGCACCGAATGCGGGAAGCCGCACCCGGAAACGCAGCCCTGCCCGAGGCCGACCGCCGGCGAGTCGAGTCAGAACTTCATCAAGCGGATCGTCGCCGGCCCCGGCGACACGCTCTCGGTCAAAGAAGGGCACCCGGTCGTCAACGGGGTCGAGAAGAAAGACGAGCCCTACATCATCCCCTGCGGCAACAGCGGACCCTGCAATATGCCGAAAAAGATCACGATTCCACCCGGCATGTACTTCATGATGGGCGACAACCGTGGGGCGAGCGACGACAGCCGTTTCTGGGGGCCCGTCCCCCGAAGCTGGATCATCGGTGAGGCCTTTGCCACCTACTGGCCCCCCGACCGCATCGGCAGCCTCTAAGGCCGCCCCCGTCAAGGGCAAGCACCACCGCCGCCGCCTGGCGCGCAGCCGGCGCCTGTTCGCCTTCGACCGCGGGCTCGGCAGCCGCTACGTGGCCGGGGCCGACGAGGCCGGGCGCGGCTGCCTGGCCGGACCGCTGGTCGCCGCCGCGGTGCTGATCGACTACGAGTCGCTCTCGCATTCCGACCGGCGGGCGCTCAGCGGCTTGCACGACTCCAAGCAGATGACCGAGGAGCGGCGCCTCGAGATGTACCCGTGCGTGTTGCGGGCGGCCGAGCGGGTCAGCGTCGTCGTGCGCTGCGCCGCCGGGATCGACCGCCGCGGCCTGCACGTGACGAACATGGAAGCGCTGGGGGTGGCGCTGGAGCGGCTGGCGCCGCCGGAAGGCGAGGCGATCAGCCTCGTCGACGGCTTCCGCCTGCCGAGCTGCACGGTGCCGCACCGGCGCGTGATCAAGGGCGACGCGACGAGCGGCGCGATCGCCGCCGCCTCGGTCATCGCCAAGGTCACCCGCGACCGCTACATGCGCGGGGTCGCCCACCTCCATCCGGGCTGGGGCTTCGAGGAGCACGTCGGCTACTCGACCCCCGAGCACCGCGAGGCGATCGAGCGCCTCGGCATCTCGCCCCTGCATCGCCGCTCCTTCCAATCAGTGGCGTATTCGCAACTCGAGCTAGCCGGCTGACGCGCTCAAAACGCATTTCTGATGTGCTCGATGTCGATCGCCCGGCCGGAGCGGTCGAAGGTGACGCCGACGGCGTCGAAGCGGATCGCCTCGTAGAGGGGCGCGTCGCGGCGCTCGGCCATCCAGGCGGTGGCGAGGCGGCGCACCTGGAGCTGCTTGCGCCGGTCGATGGCGAGGATCGGCCGCTCGGGGCCGCTCTCGGCGCCGGCGCGAGCCGCTTTGACCTCGACGAAGACCAGCGTGCCCCCGTCGAGGGCGACGATGTCGAGCTCGCCGTGGCGGGTGCGGGCGTTGCGCTCGAGGATCCTCCAGCCGGAGGCCTGGAGGCGGCGGGAGACCAGCTCCTCCGCGCGGGCACCGATTCTGCGGCGGGCGTTCGTCATGTGGGGTGAAGCCGAGGT
>DASSOC010000039.1:0-16012 GCA_035700965.1 Solirubrobacterales bacterium | reverse complement strand
CGAGCGCCAGCTCGCGCCCGTCATCGCGCCATACCGGCTGGGTGTTCTCCCACGATCCCCCGCCGGTGGTCGAGTAGCGGACGTGACCGATTGCCATGTCGCCCTCGAGCGCCCGCAGCTTCTCCTCGTCGAAGACCTGCGACACGAGGCCCGTGTCGCGCAGGGTCGTGATGTGACCGCCTTCGCAGGTCGCGATGCCCGCCGACTCCTGGCCGCGGTGCTGGAGCGCGTAGAGGCCGAAGTAAGCCAGGCGGGCGACCTCGTGCCCCGGTGCGTATACGCCGAAGACGCCGCATTCCTCCCGCGGCCCCTCTCGGACGATGCTGAACCCCTGGTCGGGAGTCAAAGCGCGTTTTCCTCGGTTAGTGAAGACGGACGCGCAGGCAGACAGGCTGCCTACCAGCGGAGAGTAGCAGCGCCCTGCGGCCGCGCGGCCCGTATTCGATCCGCGCTATTTGCGGCTAGGCGAGCTGCAGGGTCGACTCCAGCGGCTCGCCGATCCGCAGATCGAAGCGCTCCAGCAGCTCGGGGAGGCTCTCGGGCTTCATCTCGAGGCCGTAGCGCTCGCTGAGGGCGGTGAGCTCGTCGGGGTCGAGCTGCGCCGCCGCGACCATGTCGCAGAGCCGCTCGAAGTAACGCTCGAAGCCGGCGGGGGAGATGATCTCGAGGATCCGTGCAGGGCCGTCACCGGCGTTCCAGAAGGTGTGCCACTCGTTGCGCGGCTTGAAGACGAGGTCGCCGGGGCCGGCCTCGACCACCTCGTCGCCGAGCAGCCCGCCCATCCTTCCTTCGAGCACGAAGCTGTACTCGTCCTCGCGGCTGTGCCGGTGCAGCGGGGCCGCCAGCGCCCGCGGCGACAGCGGGTGTTCGACGACGGAGAACCCACCGCCGGTCCTCTCGCCGTCCACCATGAACCGCGCTCCGATGCTGCCGAGGAAGCCCACCTTTCCGTCCTTCGGTCCGATCACAGTCGCCATCGCACATTCCTTTCATAAGACACATCTGCTGCGCCAAATATAGACAGACGCCGAGCCCTCTGTCAAGATTGGCGCTACAGATATGTCCGATAAAAAGCGTCCTTACAAGATGAAGCGTCGCGCCGAACAGGAGGCGCAGACGCGGCAGCGGATCACCGAAAGCGCGGTGGTGCTGCACGGAACCCTCGGGCCGGCACGGACCTCGATGAAGGCCGTCGCCGAGCACGCGGGCGTCCCCCGCTCGACCGTCTACCGCCACTTCCCCGACGAGGAGGCGCTGTTCGGTGCCTGCTCGGCCCACTGGGCGGCGGAGAACCCCCCGCCCGACGTGACCCGCTGGGAGCAGATCGAGGATCCGGAAGAGCGCCTGCGAACGGCTCTGCAGGAGCTCTACGCCTACTACCGCCGGGCGGGGGACATGCTCGACAAGCTCCAGCGCGACGAGGCGACGGTGCCGATGGTCGCCGGCCTCTTCGCCCCCTACCGCCAGTTCATGGCGACGATCGCCGAGATCCTGATGCGAGGGAGGCGGCTGCGGGGCAGGGCAAAGCACCGAACGCGCGCCGCGATCGGCCACGCGATCTCCTTCCGCACCTGGCAGCAGCTGACCGAGGAGCAGGGTCTCGAGAACGAGGCCGCGGCCGACCTGATGCGCCGCCTCGTCGCCGCCGCAGCCTGAGCCCGGCGGCCCCTTGCACGGCGCATCCGATCCTTGCCACACCAGGGTGTGCCGGAAATCGGATGCGCTGGCGAATGCCTACGAATGCGACGCCGCGTCGAACGCCGGCAGGCCGTCGATGCTCTCGGCGTTCTTCTTGGCGACGTAGGCGTCGATCTCCGCTTCGCCGCCGACCCGCAGCTTCTTCTCCGCCCAGGCCTCCATGTGGGGACGTTCGCCCTCGTAGCTCATCAGCGGCACGCCGTAGCCGCAGGAGTCGGAGATGCGGGTGACCTCGACGAGGACAATCGCCCGCCGCGCCGCCTCGACGTCATGCGGGGCCTCGAACCCCGCCCGCTCGTAGAGCTCCTCGAAACGCGCGTCGCCGGCCGGGACCACCTCACCGCGTCCGTGCAGGCGCAGGATCCGCGGCGGCCCCTCGAAGGCGCAGAGCATCAGCACGATGCGCCCGTTCTCGCGCACGTGAGCGACAGTCTCCGCGCCGCTGCCGACCATGTCGAGATACGCGACCGTGTGCTCGTCGAGCACCCGCAGCGTCCCGATCGGTCCCTTCGGCGAGACGTTCACCCGGCCGTCGCCGGCGAGCGGCGCCGAGCCGACGAAGAAAAGCGGCTGCTTGCCGATCCACTCTCGCTGGTATTGGTCGATGCCCTCGTAGACCTTGCCCACGCGACGAAGGTACCAGCGCCCTCCTTCAGCTGTTCCTTTTGCCCGCCATGGCGGGCAAAAGGAACAGCTGAAGGAGTCGTCCTGAAGTCCGCAGGCCCCTCGACGTACCTTGAAGCGCACACAATTGTTTAGATTGCTGCAGTCTCGTGTCTCGGTCTGGGGAAATCTTCGCGGCCGCAGCATCGCCGCTGCTCGTCGCGCTCATTGGCCTCCTGCTCGCCGCTGCCCTTGCCGCCGCCCAGGATCCCGCCACCGGTCTGGCCGAAGCCGAACAGACGATCGCCGCCTACGAAGCTGAAATCCCGGCGCTGGAGCATCAGGTCTCGGCCGCAGAAGCTCGCCATCGTGCCGCGGCTCGCAGCAGCGCTCCGTCAGTCACCTCCCTGCGACGCGCCAAGGCCGAGGTGCGGCTACTGCGACACCGGCTCGCCGCCCGTGAACGGGCGGCCAAGGCCCGCACCTACCGGCTTCGAGAACAGCATCGCCAGGAAGCCGACGACCACGACGAAAGGGTCCGCAGCGGAGTCGGGTTTGGCCTGGCAGCCCTGGTCGGCGGGTTCCTCGCGATCGCCTGGGGATGGTTCCGGGCCACCGCGCCGGTGGCGGCGCTGACCGAAATCGACCTCGGCCGCGCCGTGGGGCTGTGCGTGGGCAGCGGCCTGTTGCTGGTGATCGTGGGGTTGATCCTGGGGAGCTCGAATGGCGCGGTCGGAGCGCTTGGCTCGTTTATGGCCTGCCTCGGCCTGATCCTCCCGACCAGCTTCCTGCTCGCCAGGCATTCGGCCGAAGTCCAGAAGGGTCGCGCGAAGCCGCTGCTCGGACGGGATCGCCTGCCGTCATGGGTGCCGCTGGCAACCGCCGGAGTCATGCTGGTGCTGTTCCTCGCCGGCACGGGCTCGGCGCTGTTTGCCGAAGGGGCTTCCTCGGCGTCGATCTCCCCTCAACTCGAAGAGCGGGCAGAGGCTGCTTCTTCGGGGAGCGGGGCCCGGGAGCTGGCCGGCGCGCAAGAAGCGGTTGCGCGAGCGAGGAAGCAAGCCGCCGCCCCGGTGGCCCGGAAAAACAGCGCCCGGCGCAGGCTGGCGAGCGCTCGACGGGAACTCGGCCAGGCGGAAGCTCGCCTCACCGCGGCCAAGCGGAGCGAGCGCTCCTTCAGCGGTCGGTTGGTCGCGCTCGAAGAAAAGGAACGGCGGCAGCTCGAAAGGGAAGAAAAGCGCCGCGAGCGCGAAGAAACAGAACGGATCGAAGAGGAAGAAGAAACAGCGAAGGCAGCCTCCGAATGCGACCCCAACTACAGCGGCTGCCTCGATCCCAACGCATCCGACTACGACTGCGCCGGGGGAAGTGGGGACGGGCCGCTGTACACCGGCACGGTTGAAGTCCGCGGCGCGGACCACTATGGCCTCGACAGCGACGGCGACGGAATCGGGTGTGAGTAGCCGATGGGTATGAGCTTCAAGCTCGCCCCCGGGGTTCGCGTCCGCGCCTCCAGCCGCGGCCTCAGCGCCGGCTTCGGGCCTCGCGCCGCGAGGGTGCACGTCGGAAGCCGCGGCGTCGGTGTCTCGAGCGGCGTCGGGCCGTTCTCGACCTACCAGCACTTGAGCGGCGGCTCCCGGTCCGGCGCCAGGAGTGGAGTGCGGCGGTCGACCGGAGGTCCGACCAAAGCGTCGATCGCGGCTTACGAACGCCAGCTGAAGGCCGCGCAGCGCGAAGCGGACATCGAAAGGGTCGCAGCTCTGGAACGGGAGCTGGTGAGCGCGCATCGCGAGTCGTTCCCGAAGGCGGCGCGAAACGTGCTGCCGCCGCCGGAGGCCGTCGATTCGCAGCCGATCCGGGTCGAGCTCGAAGCGCAGGCCGGAATACCCGCTCTGATCGCAAGGCTCGGGGGCGGCGATTCGCCGCCGGCCGCGCCGGCGGCCGAGCCGGTCGACCGCTACCAGCTGATGCGCGAATCCCGGAAGCGCAAGCGCCAGGGCATCGCCTTCTGGCGGATACGCGACCAGATCAAGGCGGCTCGCGAAGCAGACGCGGAAGCCCAAGCCGCCGCCGCAATCGAGGCGGGCAAGCGCAATGCCGCGCAGGCAGTCGAGCAGCAGCGACTCGACGGCCTCTGGGACGAGCTGCAGCAGGCGCGCGCAGCGGTGGCCGAAGACCTGCCGGGGCGGGTGGCGGCGGAGAAGGAGCGACGCGAGGCCGCGCGGGCGGCTGAACAGCAAGACCTGGACGGCGCCTGGGCCCAACTGCAGGCCAACGATCCGGAGCTCACCCTGCCCGCCCTGGAGGCGGCGTTCGCCGACAACGAGGCGCCCGCAGCCGCGATCGACTGCGAGGGGAGGCGGACCACCGTGGTGATGCAGTTCCCGCCGCCCGAGGCGATCGTCCCCGAGCGTAGACCGGCGCACACCCCTACCGGCAAACCGACGCTGAAGAAACGTACGAAAACCGAAATGAACGGGCTCTACCTGGATGCTCTCGGCAGCAACGTCCTTGCCACGATGAAGGAGGCCTTCGCCGTCGCCCCCGGCACCGAGATCGTTCAGCTGCTGGTCATCCGCCGCGAGACCGACAAGAAGAACGCCGGGCAGCTTGCCGCGATCTACGCCGGCGAGTTCAACCGCGGCGGGTACGAGAATGCGAGCTGGTCAGCGCCGGGCCGGGCACTCCCCCTCGTCCCGCAAGCGATGCTGAATCTCAAAGGGAAGACGGAGCAGGTCGCGCCGCTTGACTTGAGGGAGAAGCCCGAGCTCGCTGCCGCGCTCGAGGAGCTCGACGCGGGACTCAAGTCGACGGCCTAGTCCTTCGTCCGCCGGTCACTTGGACACACAGGCCTGTGAGCAGGTGACCATCCGAGCGAGCTATGCGAGGCGCGATCCGAGGGAGCGCCAAACTCGCTCGGCGTCGGCGAGGCTGACGGAGAGGCTGCGGTCGCCGGCGCCGATCGCGATCCGATCGCCGCCGACGGTGCCGATCAGGACGGCGCCCAGGTCTTCGAGGGCGCCGCGCTCGCCGCTGACAAGGAAGCCGCCGGGGCCCTCGCCGAAGAGCGCTTGCTCCGGTTGGGCCCCACGCTCACGGAGGTGTTCGAGGTTGGTCTCGCAGCCGACGGCGCCGGCGATCGCGGACTCGGCGATCGCGCAGGCGAGGCCGCCGTCGGAGACGTCGTGGACCGAGGCGAGGCGGCCGGCGCGGACGGCGTCGCGGACGATCAGGCAGGCGGCGGCGACGGACTCGATGTCGGGCTGCGGGAGGCCCATCTCCAGCTGGCCGCGCTGCTTGGCCAGCTCGGAGCCGGCGAGGACCGGTTCGAAGGGGCCGATCAGGCCGATCGAATCGCCCTCGCGCGCGAAGGCGCTGCCGGCCACCCGCGCCGGGTCGGGCAGCTCTCCCACCATCGCCACCACCGGCGTCGGGTAGATCGGGCCGTCGGGCCCCTCGTTGTAGAGGGAGACGTTGCCGCCGACCACCGGCACGCCGAGCGCCCGGCAGGCGTCGGCGAGGCCGCTGACCGCCCGGTCCAATTGCCACGCGCCAGCCGGCTTCTCGGGGTTGCCGAAGTTGAGGCAGTTGGTCAGGCCGAGCGGCTCGGCGCCGACGCAGGCGAGGTTCTGCGCGCACTCGAGCACCGCCTCGATCGTCCCCGCGTAGGGGTCGCAGGCGACCCGCCGGCCGTTGCCGTCGATCGAGACCGCGATCGCGTTGTCCGCCTCGGGCAGCTGCAGGACGGCGGCGTCGGCCTGCTCGGGCCGCCGCACCGTGCGCGAGCCGACGATCGAGTCGTACTGCTCGAAGGCCCAGCGCTTGGAGGCGATGTTCGGCGCGCCCAGCAGCGCCAGCAGCTCCTCCTCTGGCGAGAGGCCCTCGGCCAGCGTGGCGCGGTTGCCGTAGATCCAGCCCTCCGGCTCGGCCGGCGCGAGGTCGTACAGAGGGCAGCCGTCGACCAGCGCCTCGACCGGCATCTCGCCGACGAGGGCGCCCTCGCGGAGGATCCGGATCGCGCCGCCCTCGGTCACCGTGCCGATCACCGCCGAGCCGGTCTGCCACTTCTCGCAGATCGCCCGCACCTCCTCGACCCGACCCGGCTCGACCACCGCCAGCATCCGCTCCTGGCTCTCGGAGACCATGATCTCGAAGGGCTCCATGTCGGCCTCGCGCAGCGGCACCGCGGCGACGTCGATGTCGATCCCGACCCCGCCGGCGCTCGCCATCTCGCCGGCCGAGGAGGTCAGCCCGGCGGCGCCGAGATCCTGCAGCGAGACCAGCAGGCCCTTCGCCAACAGCTCCAGGCAGCACTCGAGCAGCTTCGACTCCTCGAAGGGGTCGCCGATCTGCACCGTCGGCCGCTTCGCCTCGTCGCCCTCGCCGAGCTCGGCCGAGGCCAGGACCGAGGCGCCGCCGATCCCGTCGCGCCCGGTCGAGGCCCCCATCAGGACGATCGAGTTGCCGACACCCGCCGCCGCCGCCCGCACCATCTCCGACGTCTTTGCAAACCCGATGCACATCGCGTTGACCAGGCAGTTGTGCTCGTAGGGCTCCTCGAAGTAGATCTCGCCGCCGACCGTCGCCACCCCGATCGAGTTGCCGTAGTGGCCGATCCCCCGCACCGCGCCGTCGAGCAGGTGGCGCGAGCGCACCGAGTCGAGCTCGCCGAAGCGGAGGCTGTCGAGGATCGCGATCGGCCGCGCCCCGATCGCGAAGACATCGCGGAGGATGCCGCCGACCCCGGTCGCCGCCCCCTGGAACGGTTCGACCGCGCTCGGGTGGTTGTGGGACTCGACCTTGAAGGCGACCGCGTACCCGCTTCCGACGTCGACGGCGCCGGCGTTCTCGCCCGGACCCATCACCACCCGCTCGCCCTCGGTTGGCAGCTGCCGCAGCAGCTTGCGCGAGTGCTTGTAGGCGCAGTGCTCGGACCAGAGCAGGCTGAACATCGCCAGCTCGACGCCGTTGGGCTCACGCCCGAGCTTCTCGACGATCAGCTCGTACTCGCTGTCGGTCAACCCCAGCTCGCGGTGTTTGGAGGTCTCGACGCTCATGGCGCAGGCGCTTTGCCCAACTCATGGTTTGGAAAGGCGCCTCGCGCGACGCGGTCGAAGACCGCGAGCCCGTCCGTCGATCCCGTCAGCGGGTCGACCGCGTGCTCGGGATGCGGCATCAGGCCGAGGACGTTGCCGCGCTCGTTCGTCACCCCGGCGATCTCGCGGACCGAGCCGTTGGAGTTGTGGCCCCCGGCGTAGCGGTAGGCGACCTGGCCGCCGCGCTCGAGCCGGTCGAGCATCTCCTCGGGCGCGTAGTAGCGGCCTTCGCCGTGCTTGGCCGGGATCGAGAGCCGCTCGCCGCTGCCCTCTTCGACCAGCTCGACCTGGTGGCAGCGGAACCGCAGCTCGACGTTGCGCAGGAGCGCCCCCGGCAGCAGCCCCGCCTCGCAGAGCACCTGGAAGCCGTTGCAGATCCCCAGCACCGGCGCCCCGCCCGCAGCCGCCTCGGCGACCGCTTCCATCGCCGGGCTGAAGCGCGCGATCGCCCCCGCCCGCAGGTAGTCGCCGTAGGAGAAGCCGCCGGGGACGACGACCCCGTCGACCCCGTCGAGGTCGCGGCTTTCGTGCCAGACGAGCCGGGCCCCGTCGCCGTGCAGCTCGCAGGCGCGCAGCGCGTCCCGCTCGTCGCAGGAACCGGGGAACTGGAGGACGCCCCAGATCACAGGGGCTGGATCTCGTAGTCCTCGATCAGGGGGTTGGCGAGCAGCTTCTCGCAGAGCTCGCCGAGCTGCTCGGGGTCCTCGGCCTCGAGCTCGACCATCCGGCCGACGTGGACGTGCTCGATGCCCGCGAACCCGAGCGCCGGCAGCGCCCGCTCGACGGCCTTGCCCTGGGGGTCGAGGATGCCCTCCTTGGGGCGGATCAGCACGCGCGCCTTCACAAGCGCCAATCTAGCGACCGGCTCAGAACGACTCGCCGGTGATCCGCTCGTAGGCCTCGACGTATTTGGCCCGCGTCTGCTCGACCACGTCGGCCGGCAGCTCCGGCGCCGGCGGCTTCTTGTCCCAGCCGGTCTCGCTCGCCCAGTCGCGCACGTACTGCTTGTCGAAGGAGGGGGGCGTGGCGCCCGGCTGGTAGCTGGCGGCGGGCCAGAAGCGCGAGGAGTCCGGGGTCAGCACCTCGTCGCCGAGGACGATCTCGGCGCCGGCATGGTGCCCGAACTCGAACTTGGTGTCGGCGAGGACGATCCCCCGCTGGGCGGCGTGCTGGGAGCCGCGCTTGTAGACCTCGATCGAGATCCGGCGCAGCTCTTCCAGCAGCGCCCGGTCGCCGACGATCTCGGCGGCGCGGTCGAAGTCGATGTTCTCGTCGTGGCCGACGTCGGCCTTGGTGCTCGGCGTGAAGATCGGCTCCGGCAGCTGGTCGGACTCGACCAGGCCGCCCGGCAGCTCGATGCCGCAGACAGCGCCCTCTTCCCTGTATTCCTTCCAGCCCGAGCCGGAGAGGTAGCCGCGGACCACGCACTCGACCGGGTACATCTCCAGCTTCCGAACCCGCATCGCCCGTTCGGCGACCTCCTCGGGAACGTCCTCGGAGATGAAGTGGTTGGGGACGATGTCGCCGGTCAGGCCGAACCAGAAGACCGACATCCGGTTCAGCACCTTGCCCTTGTCGGGGATCGGCGTCGGCATCACGACGTCGTAGGTGGAGATGCGGTCGGAGGCGACCATCAGCAGGTCGTCGTCCCACTCGTAGATCTCCCGCACCTTCCCCGAGGAGAGGAGCTTCAGGTCGGACACGCTCGCCATCGCCGCGATGCTACCCCGCCCTGCCTCTGCGATGCTTCTTCCATCGCGCTGCCTCCGGAACCGAAGATTCCGCCCCTCCTGCAGACCCTGCGCTGGGCGTTCCGGCCGATTCGGTTCATGGAGGACTGCCGGCACCGCTTCGGCGACAACTTCAGCGTCCGCTTCCTCGGCTTCGAGCGGCCGATGGTGATGATCAGCGACCCGGACGCGATCAAGGCCCTCTACCGCCAGCGCGAACAGGCGCTGCCGCCGGGGCGGACCATCGTCCTCCAGCCGATCCTCGGCTCGAAATCGCTGCTGATCCAGGAAGGGGCCGAGCACCTCAGCCGCCGCAAGCTGATGCTGCCGCCCTTCCACGGCGAGCGGATGCGCTCCTACGAGGCGACGATGAGCGAGATCGTCTCGGCCGAGATCGACGCCTGGCCGCTGCAGCAGGCGTTTGCGGTCCACGCGCGGATGCAGGCGGTGACGCTGGAGGTGATCCTGCGGGTCGTCTTCGGCGTCTCCAGCGGATCGCGGCTCGAGCGGCTGCGCGGGATGCTCTCGACGGTGCTGCAGGAAACCGCCTCGCCGGGGCAGCAGGTGCTGGGGCTGGCGCTGCGGCGCTTCGGCGACGACGGCCCGCTCGGGCGCTTTCAGGACAAACTGCGGGAGGTCGACGAGCTGCTCTTCGCGGAGATCGCAGAGCACCGCGAACGCCCCGACCTGGAGGAGCGCGAGGACATCCTCTCGATGCTGATGAGCGCGGAGTTCGAGGACGGCTCGCGGATGGAGGACCAGGAGCTGCGCGACCAGCTGATGACGCTGCTGCTGGCCGGCCACGAGACGACCGCGACGGCGCTGGCCTGGACCTTCGACCTGCTGCTGCGCCACCCGGCGGCGCTGGGGCGGCTGCGCGACGAGCTGGCGGCCGGGGATGAGGGCTACCTGAAGGCGACGATCACCGAGTCACTGCGCCTGCGGCCGGTGATCCCGCTGGCGGGGCGGCGCCTGGCCGAGGAGCTGACCGTCGGCGACCTGACCCTGCCGCCGGGGACCGACGTCACCCCGGCGATCTGGCTCGTCCACACCCGCGCCGACAGCTATCCCGAGCCGCTCGCCTTCCGGCCCGAGCGCTTCCTCGAGGACGGTCCCGACACCTACGCCTGGGTCCCCTTCGGGGGCAGCGTCCGCCGCTGCATCGGCGCCACCTTCGCCGAGTTCGAGATGCGGGTCGTCCTGCGCGAGGTGCTGAGCCGCTGCGAGCTGCGCAAGGCCGACGCGCGCCCCGAGCGCGCCGGCCGCCGCAACATCACCCTCTCGCCGAAGGACGGGACGCCGGTGGTCCTGACCACGCGGGAGCCGGCGCGCGAAACCGCGCTGGCCTGACAAAACATTTCCGAAAACTTTTGTCTACACTCCTCTCCATGGAGGCGCTTCTGGAGAAGGAGGGGACGGTGGAGAACTGGAACGACGAGCGGATGGATGAACTGGCCCGGCGGATGGATGGGGGCTTCAACGAGATGCGGGAAGGCTTCTCTCGAATCGAGCAGGAGATAAAAGGCCTAGCTACTCGCAAACAAGTTCAGGCATTGGATGACCGCATCTTCAAACTGATGATCATGATGCTGGTCTTTTGCGGGGGGCTCGTTACCACCCTTCTCGTTGCCGTCTTGGGGGCGGTTCTGAGCTAGTTCAGCCGCCCGACTTGGCGGGGGAGCGGGGGTGCTCCTTCGCCCAGCGGGCGATCGCGCCGGAGCCGGAGACGACCTCGCCGTTGTCGAGGACGAGGATCGGCACCTCGTTGGTGCCGCTGAGCCGCTTGACCTCCTCGCGGTCGGCGCTGCGGCTGCTCCAGGTCCAGGGCATCATCCGGTAGCCGCCGACGGTCTCGATCTCGTACTCGTAGCCGGCCGCGTCGAGCGCCTTGCCGGCCTTCGCACACGGGTGAGCGAAGCCCGGTCCGGTCGTCTTCTGGCCGCAGGTGTAGAGGATCATGTTCCCACCCTAAACCGGCTGCGCCGCCAACTCAATCGAGCCGGGCGAGAGCCTCGGCAACGGCGCGCTCGCCGGAGCAGCTCCTCGATCGCCCCGTCGGTCAGTTGAGCACAGGATGGTGTGCACAACTGACCGACGAAGGGACCGGCAGGCCGCGCCGGCCGCTATCGCTCTGATCAGGAGGTCAGCGCTTCGAGGCGCTCGAAGACCTCGGGCAGGTGGGTGAGGTAGGCGCCGTAGTCGAAGATCGCGTCGAGGTCGAGGTCCGGCGCCGCCGCGGCGAGGAGGTCGCGGAACTCGGTGCGGGTGTCCCAGGCTCGCTGGGCGTTCTCCTGGACGACGCGGTAGGCGTCGTCGCGGGTCATGCCCGACTCGACGAGGGCGGTGAGGGCGCGCTGGCTGAACAGGGCGCCGTGGGTGAGGCCGAGGTTCTCGCGCATCCGCTCCTCGTTGACCGTCATCCCCGCGGCGACCTTGGCCGCCAGGTCCTGCATGTAGTCGAGCAGGATCGTCGCATCGGGCAGGACGACGCGCTCGGCGCCGGAGTGGGAGATGTCTCGCTCGTGCCAGAGGGCGACGTTCTCGATCCCGGCCTGGCCGTACCCGCGCAGGACCCGGGCGAGGCCGGTGATGCGCTCGGTGCGGATCGGGTTGCGCTTGTGCGGCATCGCCGAGGAGCCCTTCTGGCCGGCGGCGAAGGGCTCCTCGACCTCGCGCACCTCGGTTCTCTGCAGGTTGCGGACCTCGGTCGCGAAGCGCTCGAGGCCCGAGCCGGCGATCGCGATCGCCGCCAGGAGCGCCGCGTGGCGGTCGCGCGGCACCACCTGGGTCGCGACGTCCTCGCGCCGCAGGCCCAGCTTCTCCATCACCCGCGCCTCGACCGCCGGCGGCACCGAGGCGTAGGTCCCGACCGCGCCCGAGAGCTTGCCGACCTCGAGTTCCGCCAAGGCCGCCTGCAGGCGGCGGAGGTTGCGGTCGGCCTCGAAAGCGAAGCCGGCGAGGCGCAGGCCGAAGGTGGTCGGCTCGGCGTGGACGCCGTGGGTGCGCCCGACGCAGAGGGTGTCGCGGTGCTCCAGCGCCCGCTCGACCAGCGCGTCGCGGTAGCCGCGCGCGCTCTCCAGCACGATCGCCCCGGCCCGCCGCAGCTGCAGCGCCAGCGCCGTGTCGAGCACGTCGGAGGAGGTGAGGCCGTAGTGGATCCAGCGCCCATGCTCGCCCACCGAGGCGGCGACGACGTCGACGAAGGCGGCGACGTCGTGGTCGGTCACCTTCTCGCGCTCCTCGACCGCCTCGACCGTGAAGGCGGCGTTGGCCCGCGCCGCGGCTGCGGCCTCAGCCGGGACTGCGCCCTCGGCCGCCCAGGCCTCGGTCGCGGCCAGCTCGACCTCGAGCCAGGACTCCAGCTTCGCCTGAGGCGTCCAGACCGCCCCGATCTCGGGGCGGGTGTAGCGGGGGATCACGCGTTGATTATCCGCGCGGCGAGGACGCCGGCGTTTTTGGCGCCGTCGATCGCCACGCAGGCGACGGGGATGCCGGGAGGCATCTGCACCGCCGAGAGCAGCGCGTCGAGGCCGCCGAGGCTCTTGCCGAGGATCGGCACGCCGATCACCGGCAGGTCGGTGTGGGCGGCGGCGACTCCGGGCAGCGCCGCCGACATCCCGGCGCCGGCGATGATCACCTTGAGACCCCTCATCCTGGCGTTCTGGCAGTACTCGCGGACCAGCTCCGGGTCGCGGTGGGCGCTCATCACCCGCACCTCGTAGCGGATGCCCGCTTCCTCCAGCGCCTTGCCGGCCGCTTCCATCTTCGGCTTGTCGTTCTTCGAGCCCATGATGATCCCGACGTGCGGCTCGTCGACGTCGATTTCCGCGAAGGCCTCCTCGACCGCGGGCATCGTCGCCGGCGCGGCGGGACGGGGGTCGGAGGGCTCTGGCATGCCGGTCGGCTCCTCTGAGATCTCGCTCATCTCTTCCTCTCTGGGGTCAGGTGGTCAATTTCCGGGTTCAACTGGGGACGCGCTCGACGGCGCGGGCGGCGATGTCGGTCCGGACCTGCATTCCGTCGAAGGAGATCCGGCGGGCCGCATCGTATGCGCGATCCCGCGCCTCGGCGGGGCTCGCGCCAAGGCCCGTCACGTTCAGTACCCGGCCGCCGGCGGTGACGATCTCGCCGTTGTGCTCTGCCGTGCCGGCATGGGTCACCTCGGCGATCTCCGCCGCCTCAGCGAGGCCATGGATCACGTCGCCCGTCGAGGAGCTCTGCGGGTAGCCGGCCGAGGCGAGGACGACGGTCACCGCCCAGTTGTCCTCGAACTCGGCCGCGGCGCCGGCCAGGCCCCCCGGCTCGCGGGCGGCGAGGAAGAGCTCGGCGAGGTCGGAGCGCAGCCGCGGCAGCACCGCCTGGGTCTCGGGGTCGCCGAAGCGGGCGTTGAACTCGAGCACCCGCGGCCCCTCGGCGCTCATCATCAGCCCGGCGTAGAGGACGCCGTGGAAGGGAACGCCGCGGGCCGCCATCGCCGCGACCACCGGCCGGTGCACCAGCTCGACGATCTCCTCGACCTCGGCCGCCCCGAAACCGGGGACCGGCGAGTAGCTGCCCATGCCGCCGGTGTTCGGCCCCTCGTCGCCGTCGAAGATCCGCTTGTAGTCCTGGGCGGGGGCGAGGGGGACGACGTTCTCGCCGTCGCAGAGGGCGAGCAGCGAGAGCTCTTCGCCATCGAGGAAGTCCTCCATCACGACCGTGGTCTCACCGAAGCGCCGCTCGGTGAAGAAGACGTCGAGCGCCCCGCGCGCCTCGGCCTCGGTCGAGCAGACGATCACGCCCTTGCCCGCGGCGAGCCCGTCGGCCTTGAGCACGGTCGGGAAGGCGGTGCGGGCCAGCTGCTCGTCCGCCTCCTCGCGGCTGCGCAGCAGCGCGTACCCCGCCGTCGGCACGCCGGCCTCGGCCATCAGCTCCTTGGCGAAAGCCTTCGAGCCCTCGAGCTCGGCGGCGGCTCCGGTCGGGCCGAAGGCCGGGACGCCCGCCGCCTCGAGGGCGTCGACGGCGCCGGCGACCAGGCCCGCCTCGGGGCCGACCGCGACCAGGTCGACGCCGCTCTCCTTCGCCGCGGCGACGATCGACGCCGGGTCATCGGCGGCGACGCCCGGCAGGCACTGCGCGTCGGCGGCGATCCCGGCGTTGCCCGGGGCGCAGAAGACCGCGTCGATCTGCGGCGAGCGGCGCAGCGCCCGCACGATCGCGTGCTCGCGACCGCCTCCCCCTACGACGAGTGCCTTCAACTCGGAGGCCTACAGCGAGCCGGCCAGGCCCTCGGCCGGGATCGCGGCCAGGGTCTGGCTGGTCATCGTCCCGCGCGAGCCGAGCTCGACCGAGACCTTGGCCATCGTCTGCTCGTCGGGCGCCTCGACCACGGTGACGAAGTCGTACTGCCCCAGCGTCGCGTACTGGGAGATCACCTTGACCCCCATCTGTTCGACCTCGCTGTTCACCTCGGCGATTCGGCCGGGATGGTTCTTCAACGTCCGCACGCCCTCGGCGGTCAGGTTGGTCAGCATCAAGAAAGTAGGCATCCTGCGGCTCCTCCCAGGGTCTCGACGGGCACTGCTTCAACCGTACCCGCTCGGGCGCGAAACGTGCGCGTGGGAGGAGCTAGCCTGGACCCTCCCGCCTTCTGTTCCTTTCCGGCGTATGGCGGGCAAAAGGAACAGCTGACCACACAGCGCCGCCATTCTTCTGTTCCTTATCGCCCTATAGCGACGAAAAGGAACAGAAGTTAGTAGCCGGGGGGGTGGCGGACGACGAAGCCTTCGGGGTAGGGGGGCTCGGTGTGCCAGCGGGGCCCCGTCCCTTCGGCGTCGCCGACGGTGTCCCAGCGCAGGCCCGCCACCTCCATGTAGGTGTGGGTGGCGCTGGCGTAGATCGTGATCCACCTGCCCGGGCCGGGTTCGCCGTAGCTCTCGAGCGAGCCGGAGGTCAGCGGGGTGTCGAGGAGGCCGCCGCCGTAGAGGGCGAAGCTGACGGCGCCGGAGCAGTCGTAGCCGTAGGAGTACCAGGAGCCGTGGCCGCCGCCCCAGACGTAGGGGGTGTCGGCGATCGAGTTGGCGGCGGCGATCACTGCCTTGATCGCCGGCGGCGCGCTGCGCGGGGCTGCGGCGAGGCCTTCCGGGGTGAGGACCGCGCTCGCGCCCGGGGCTTCGAAGCCGGTCGCCAGCGGCGCGATCCGCCAGTCGACGTAGCGGACCTTGCAGCCGCCCTCGATTTCGCCGGCCTCCTGGAGGACCTCCTGGACGTACCACTCGGCCTGGTTGTGGGTGAAGACGCCGGCCTGGATGCCGCCCCGCGACCACATCTCCCGCGCCAGCGTCGCCGCCGAGTCGACGACGTCGCCGTGGCGCACCTTGCCGTCGTTGTCGCCGTCGACGGCGTAGCGGCGCCACTCCATCGGGTCGAGGCCGAGAGGGCCTTCGGTCCGCAGCTGGCGCTTGTCCATGCCGCGGCCGAAGTTCGACTCCAGCCGGGCGATCGCCGCCAGCGTCCAGACGCCGCGCTTGCCGAGTTCGTAGCGGGCGGCGGCGTCCTCGAAGGCCTGCAGGTATTCCCCGGGGATCTGCTGCTTCCAGTCAGCTGCCGGTTCGCACCTCAGGACCTGGATCTGCGGGCCGAGGCCGACGGCGCTGAAGGAGTTGCTGCCGACTTCCCCGGCGTAGCAGCCGGCGTTCGCCAGCACCTCTTCGACGTACCAGTCGGCGTGGTTGTAGGCGAAGATCGCGCCGTAGGTGTCGGCCGGCATCCCGGCGGCGCTGAGGTAGGAGGCGGCGGCGTAGATCGCGTCTTCGGGGTTGTTCGGGTCGGCGACCCCGTCGCCGTTGGCGTCGACCCCGTACATCTCCCAGGTCGAGGGCATGAACTGCATCCAGCCGACCGCGCCCG
>DASSOC010000038.1:0-38769 GCA_035700965.1 Solirubrobacterales bacterium | reverse complement strand
ATCGGGATCACGAAGAGGAAGATCATCGTGAGCCCGTGCATCGTGAAGAGCTGGTTGAACGCGCCGGGGCTCACCAGGGTCTCGTTCGGCGTCAGCAGCTGCGAGCGGATGATGAGCGCCTCGACGCCGCCCGCCGCGAAGAAGAAGAGGGACGTGAAGAAGTAGAGAAGCCCGATTCGCTTGTGGTCCGTGGTCGTCAGCCAGCCGAGGACGCCCGGCCGCTCGAGCCAGACGCGCTCGAGCCGGTCGATGCGCGCGCGTGCGGCGGTTCCGGCCTCGATCGCCACTACTCGAGCCCCTCCAGGTAGGCGACGAGGGCCTCGAGCTCGGATCCCTCGAAATGCAGTGCGGGCATCCGGTTCCCCGGCTTGAAGTGCTGAGGATCTGCGATCCAGCTCGCCAGGTGGCCGCGGTTGTTCGGGATCGTGAGCGCGGCGAGCGTCTCGCGTGAGGCGACATGGGTCAGATCGGGGCCGAGCGTCCCCGCAGCCGACGTGCCGCGAATCGTGTGGCAACCGGCGCATGGCATCGAGGTGAAGAGGTCACGGCCCTGCTCCGCCTCGGTGCCGGACGGGGCGGCCGCGGGCTGCGACATCCGCTGCAGCCAGCCGTCGAACTCGTCCTTGGGCTCGACGTAGACGTAGAGGCCCATGTGCGCGTGCTGGAGGCCGCAGAACTCGGAGCACTGCCCCCGGAACCGCCCGACCCGGTCCGAGTAGAGGAGGATCCGGTTCTCGCGGCCGGGAATGACGTCGATCTTCCGGTTCAAGTTCGGCGCCCAGAAGCTGTGGATCACGTCCGCGCTTCGGCCCACGAGGAGGACGCGCGTCGACACCGGGATATGGATCTCGTTGGCCGTGACCGCCTTCGTCCCCGGGTAGCGCACCTCCCACCACCACTGGTGGCCGACCACCTCGACGGTGAGGGTCGTCGAGCCGGCTGCAGGGGCTTGCGTGACCGGCAGGACGAAGATGTTTCCGACCGTGAAGAGCGCGATCAGCGCGACGATCGGAATGAGGATCCCGAAGAGGACCACGAACCCGCGCGCGACTCGCTCGTTGTCGCCGAAGACCGGCATGCCCTTGCGGCCGCGGCGGATCCACGCGAGGCCGAGCAAGCCGACGGCGCCGAGGAAGATGACGGTGGCCCCGGCGAGCATCCACCACCAGAGCGACTCGATGTCGCGCGCCGGGTGCGAGACCGGGTCGAGAACGGACTGCTGGTCGTTCTCGCAGCCGGCGAGAAGAGGCAGCGCGAGAGCGGCGAGGGCGGCCACCCCACCCCACTGCCGCTTCGTTCGGCTCAATCCCTGGCGCTCTCCAGGCGCCGCCGCTGGAGCTCCACCGTGTAGCGGGGGTCGCGGGCCGACTGGAAGCCTGCCTTGTAGACCGACCAGCGCAGACACATGCCGCCGGCCAGAACGAGCGCCGCGCCGACTGTCGCTCCCGCCCGCTTTCGCCCGGCAACCGCGGTCACGGCGGCGCCGGCGACCGTGAGAGCGCGCGCGGCCTTGGCCAGGCGGCCGGCCGTTCCCTTCTTGTAGGGCTCGCCGGCGAAGCCGAGCTTCCTTTCCATGAGCTTCATGCCGGTTCCCTCGATCACGGCGCCGAGAACGAGCAGCCGCCGAGCCGGGCCCGCGTCGCGAGGCGGCACGAAGAGAATCGCAGCAGCGCCCGCACTCGCCGCCGAGCTTCCTGCGAAGACGAACGGAAGCTCCCGGCGGGCCTCGTGCCAAACCGGAATCGACGTGTCGGCGACCAGCGTTCCGGTGTACGTCGAGAGGAGCGGACCGAGCACGGCGCTTACGGCCTCGGCGGCGAGACGCAGCCGAGGCAGGATGCCCAGCAGCTCGCAGGCGGCGGCGAACCCGTTGGCCGTACCGCTCGCGCCGAGCACCCAGCTGCCGACGCTCATCGGCGACGTGACCTTGAAGACGCGGAACATGTTGAGGAAGCGCTCGGGCCGTCCGAGATCCGAGATGAGAAACACGGGGCTCACCGAGTCGCCCGCGACGGAGATGTAAGTCGTCGCGCGGGCAAGGGGCTCGTTGCCGGCCGCGCGCGCGACGAGGGAGAGCGTCGACGAGGCGCCGGCCAGACCTCCGAAGAAGAAGTACACGGGGATCTCCCACGTCCACACCGGCTCCTTGAGGATCGGCCGCCCGTAGTAGGACTGCGTCTCGGTGCCGGCCTTCGTCGGCGAGGCCTGCCGCTGAGGGGGCTCGTGCACGCTCGTCATCGGCTTCCCCCGAGGAATGCCCCGACAACGCCAATCGCAAGCGCGCCCGCGGCAAGTCCCGCAGCGGCCCACATCTCGCCGAGGTTCCGCGTCGGGACGACCGGGTCGGGCGGCAGTCCGTAGACCTCGGGCTCGTCCAGCAGCAGGAAGAACGCGCCGAAGCCACCGACGCCGTCGTCGGGGCTCTCGCCGTAGAGCTGCGCGCCGTTCCAGCCCTCGTCCTGAAGCTTCGCCAGGCGCTCGTCGGCGCGGGCGCGGAGCTCCTCGAGCGGGCCGAACTGGATCGACTTGGTGGGACAGGCCTTGGCGCACGCAGGCTCGTGGCCGTCTTTCAAGCGGTCGTAGCAGAGCGTGCACTTCCAGACGCGCCCATCCTCCTTGGTGCCGAGCGGGGAGGGCCCCGGCGGGTCCCCGGAGCTCTCCGGCAGGTGGCGCTTGTCGAGGACGCCGAAAGGACAGGCCGGCACGCAGTACCCGCAGCCGTTGCAGACGTCCTCCTGGACGACGACGGTACCGAACTCGGTGCGAAACAGGGCCCCGGTCGGGCAGACGTCGAGGCAGCCGGCCTCGGTGCAGTGCTTGCAGACGTCCGAGCTCATGAGCCAGCGGAGCGTCCCGTCTCCGTCGTCGACGAAGAGCGGCGTCTCGGTCCGGGACTCCGAGCCGACGCCGTGGCCGAAAGAGACACCGGGGTCTGACCCCGGGGCATGGCCGAAGGCGCCGAGCACGTCCTCGACCCGCGGTGGCGCGAAACCGCTCTCCATGCCGCCGTCTGTCCCTTCCGGACCTGTCCCGGGGTCTGACCCCAGGCCATAGCCGTTGTGGACACGCAGCGGCTTGCGCTGCTCGATGAAGGCGACGTGGCGCCACGTGTTCGCGCCGAGCGCCGACGTGTTGTCGTAGGACTCGCCCGTCCAGAGGAGACCGTCCTCCGGGACGAGGTTCCACTCCTTGCAGGCGACCTCGCAGGCCTTGCAGCCGATGCAGATGCTCGTGTCGGTGAAGAACCCGACCCGCGGCTCGGCCTCCTCGCCCCACGACTCGGGCCAGGCCGGCGCCGGGTGGCGGGCGGCGGCCGTCACGGGGACTCCTCGGAGCCGGCCCGCTCGCGATAGGAGGCGACGAAGGCGGGGAGGTCGGCTCCGCGCGGTCGCCGCCCGGAGACGACGTCGCAGCTGGCCGCCTTGACCTCCTGGATGTGGACATTCGGATCGAGGACGATGCTGAACAGGTCGTTGGCGGCGTCGCCCTTCGAGATGCCGCGGAACCCCCAGTGGTAGGGGAGGCCGACCTGGTGGACGGTCCGGCCCTGGACAGCGAGCGGCTTGATCCGCTCGGTCACCAGCACCCGAGCTTCGATTGCCGCCCGCGAGGTGACGATCGTCGCCCAGCCGCCGTGCTCGAGGCCGCGCTCCGCCGCCAGCTCCGGGCTGACCTCGCAGAACATCTCCGGCTGTAGCTCGCTCAGGTGCGGGACCGTGCGCGACATCGCGCCGGCCGTGTGGTGCTCGGTGAGCCGGTAGCTGGTCACGACGAACGGGAACACGCCGGGATCGCCGTCGCGCGAGTCGGCGCTCGGGTTGTAGGCGTTCTCGGGACGGGCGAACTGCTCCCGCCCCGGGTTCGCCTGCTGCTCGTACAACGCGTTCCGGAACGGCGACTCGTGCGGCTCGTAGTGGGTCGGGAACGGGCCGTCGGTCAGGCCCGACGGCACGAACAGCCAACCCCGCCCGTCGGCCTGCATCACGAACGGCTCGTCGCCGCGCAGCGCCTGCTCCGCCTTGGCGTCCTCGTCGGGTACGTAGTCGGGCGCCATGTCCGCCACGAAGTCGGGTACGTCTTCGCCCGTCCATTGCCCCTCGTCGGCATCCCACCAGACGTAGCGCTTGCGCTCCGACCATGGCTTTCCGTCGGGATCGGCCGACGCGCGGTTGTAGATGATCCGCCGGTTCGCCGGCCACGCCCAGGCCCACTCCGGGGCGACCCACGACTGCTCCGAGCCCGGCTTGCGGCGAGCGGTCTGGTTGACCTCGTCGGCGTAGCAGCCGCTGTAGATCCAGCAGCCGCAGGCGGTCGAGCCGTCGTTCTTCAGCTCCGTGTAGCCGCTCACGGCCGAGTCCTCGGCGAGCTCGACGCCGCTGATCTCACGCAGCACCGCCTCGGCCCTCGGGTCGTCGTGGGCGCCCTCGGTCGGGTAATCCCAGGTCAGATCGAGGATCGCTCGGTCGCGCTGCTCGGTCGAGCCGGCGAGCTTCGCGCGGATCCTCTTCCCGAGGTGGTACATGAACCAGAGCTCGGAGCGGCAGTCGCCGGGCGGCTCGACCGCCTTGTGGTGCCATTGCAGGAGTCGCTGGGTGTTCGTGAAGCTGCCGTCCTTCTCGACGTGCGAGGCGGCGGGAAGGAAGAACACCTCCGTCCCGATCTCGGATGTGACCAGCTCGCCGGACTCGATCTCCGGTCCCTCGTACCAGAAGGCCGCGCTCTCGATCTCCTGGAAGTCGCGGACGACGAGCCAGTCGAGGTTGGCGAGGCCGAGCCGGTGCAGGCGCGAGTTCGACGATCCGACGGCGGGGTTCTCGCCGAGCAGGAAATAGCCCTCGAGGTCGCCGTCGAGCATGTCGAGCGCCGACTGGTAGGCGGAGTGGCTGCCGTTGATCCGCGGCAGGTAGTCGAAGCACCAGTCGTTGTCCTCGGTCGCGGTCTCGCCCCACCACGCCTTCAGCAGGCTGATCGTGTAGGCGTCCATGTGCCCCCAGAAGCCGGTCTCGGCCGAGTTCATCTCCAGGAAGTCGTCGAGCGTCTGATGCGCGTGCGGGTGCGGCATCGGGATGTAGCCGGGGAGGATGTTGTAGAGGGTCGGGATGTCGGTCGAGCCCTGGATGGATGCGTGCCCGCGCAGGGCCATGATTCCGCCGCCCGGTCGGCCGATGTTCCCGAGCAGGAGCTGGATGATCGCCGCGGTGCGGACGTACTGGACGCCGACCGTGTGTTGCGTCCAGCCGACCGCGTAACAGAACGCCGACGTCCGCTCGCGGCCCGAGTTCGAGCAGAGCGCCTCGGCGACCTCGAGGAAGGTCGCCTGGGGCACCCCGCAGATCTCCTCGACCTTCTCCGGGGTGTAGCGGCTGAAGTGGCGTTTGAGGAGCTGGAAGACGCAGCGGGGATGCTCGAGGTCCATGTCCATCTCCGGCGGGTTGCCGTGCTCGAGCTTGCCGCCCTGGGCGCCGTGGGCGCTCTCGCCGAAGATCGCGCCCTCCTCGCGCTTGCCGCCGGAGGCGTAGACGTCCATCCCCTCGTACTGCCAGGTCTCGATGTCGTAGGAGCTCGACTCCGGGTCCCAGCCGCTGAACAACCCGCCGAGGTCCTCGGTGTCGGCGAACTCGTCGGAGACGATCGTCGCCGCGTTCGTGTAGTGCTTGACGTACTCGCGGAACTCGTGCCCGTTCGCGAGGATGTGGTTGACGATCCCGCCGAGGAAGGCGATGTCGGTCCCGGCGCGGAGCGGCACGTGGAGGTCGGCGACGGCGCTCGTCCGGGTGAAGCGGGGATCGACGTGGATGATCGTGGCCCCCCGCTGCTTGGCCTCGACCACCCACTGGAAGCCGACCGGGTGGCACTCGGCCATGTTGGACCCCATGATCACGACGCAGTCGGAGTTCTGCAGGTCCTGCTGGAAGGTGGTCGCGCCACCCCTACCGAACGAGGTCCCCAAACTGGGGACCGTGGAGCTGTGTCATATGCGCGCCTGGTTCTCGATCTGGACCGCGCCCATCGCCGTGAAGAACTTCTTGATCAGGTAGTTCTCCTCGTTGTCGAGGGTGGCGCCGCCGAGGTGGGCGAAGCCGAGGGTGCGGTTCAGCCGCTTGCCTTCGCGCTCGCCCTGCCAGCCCGCCTCGCGGGCGGAGATCACCCGCTCGGCGATCATCTCCATCGCCTCGTCGAGCTCCAGCTCCTCCCACTCGGTCCCGTGGGGCCGGCGGTATTTCACCTTCTTCAGCCGCGTCGGGTTGTTGACCAGCTGCTCGGAGGCCGAGCCCTTCGGGCAGAGGCGCCCGCGCGAGATCGGGCTGTCGGGATCGCCCTCGATCTGGGTGACCTTCCCGTCCTTCGACCAGATCCGCTGGCCGCAGCCGACGGCGCAGTAAGGACAGATCGAGCGCACCATCTTGTCTGCGGCCTCGGTCCGCGGGCGCAGGCTCGCGGACTGCGGCGATTGCGCCGCCCTGCCCCGACCCGACGGATCCCCTTCCGTCAGCTGGCGGACGAGAGGCCATTTCCCGAGTGGGCCGAGCATCTACGCAGCAGTTCCCCCTGCCCGCCCGGCGCGAAACATGCCTGCGTCAGCGCTCGAACCACGAGCGGCCGAACAGCTCCGCTTCCGGCCCGCGCAAACGGGTACCCGGGAGTGGATGACCCGGACCGCAAGCAGCGAAATCGGCGCACGAACCTGGGCGATCGCCGAGGGCTACATCCCCTCGGCGAGCACCGGAGAGGGTCCGGAGCTGGAAAGCCACGAGGCCGCCTGCATCCTCAACGCAGGCAGCGAGGACGCCGCGGTCGAGATCACCGTCTTCTTCGCCGACCGCGACCCGGCCGGCCCCTACCGGGTTGAGGTGCCCGCCCGGCGCACCCTCCACATGCGCTTCAACGACCTCGAAGATCCCGAGCCGGTCCCCCGCGACACCCCCTACGCCGCGGTGATCGAGTCGAATCAGCCGATCGTCTTCCAGCACACCCGCCTCGACTCGCGCCAGCCGGCGCTGGCCCTCCTCTCCACCGTCGCCCACCCAGCCTGAGGGCGGGATGGCGATAGGCCGAAGGGCCCAGCGAGCTACCGCGGATCAGCGGGAACTACCCGCTCGGACCGCAAGATCAAAGACGACCCATCGCCGGAGACCAGCACGATCGCGTATCCCTGCTTCGCCGCCCGCATGATCTCGCTGCCCGTCTCAGGGGTTTCCGCGTCGATGAAAGCAGCCTGCTCCGGATAGGGCGACCGGTCCTCTATCGCCAACTCAATTGCCTCGTCCATGACCCTTGCGGCCATCGATATCCCGTTTGCGCTCATCGACCCTCCCACCCTTCGATCATCTGGAGGAACTCGCTCTTGATCGAGTCCATCGCTGCTCGCATACCTTCTCCCAGGGTACCCGCGTGAAACAGTACCCCTGGTTGCTTCCCGTCACGGCGGCTGAATCGGTGCATCTCGTTGAAGCCGTGCGCAGCGTCATAGACGCGGACCGTCGCAGGCTGCGAATTCCCGACGACGAGCACCAGCGAATAGCTGAGGACGTCTCGGCCCTTAGTGTGGAAATCGACGTACACCACCGCCCCGCGGACACTGTCCAGTTGCTTCCAATATCTGACTCGACCCACGCATTCCCAAGGGGGATGCGCGGATGAAATCTCCCCGGCTCGGTGATCAGAAAGCCGTAATTTGGCCGACGTTTCCTTCGAGCAAGCGGCCGATCCGGGTGCCCGTCATCCCGCTGCCGGGCGGGACGGCCGCGAGGAGGCCGCCGGAGGTCATCGCGTCGGTGAGCAGGGCACGGCGCTCGGCAGGGACGTCGTCGGCCCAGGTGGTGAAGCGCTCGGCGTCTTCGGCGTTGCGGCGGCTGCCGCCGGCTTCGGCCTTGCCGGAGGCGGCGAGCTCGAGGGCGCCGGGGAGGGCGGGGACGGCTGCGGCCTCGATCTCGGCGGCGAGGCCGCTGGACTCGCAGAGCTCGTGCAGGTGGCCGAGCAGCCCGAAGCCGGTGACGTCGGTGAGGGCGTGGGCGCCGGCGGCGCGGGCGGCCTCGGCGGCCTCGGCGTTGAGGGCACTCATCGCCTCGACCGCGGCCTCGATCCAGGCCGGCTCGGCGATGCCGCGCTTGGCGGCGGTGGTGATCAGCCCGCCGCCCACCGGCTTGGTCAGGTAGAGCTCGTCGCCGGCCCGGGCGCCGGCCGCGGTCAGGAGCTCCGCGGGGTGGACGACTCCGCTCACCGTCATCCCGTACTTGGGCTCGGGGTCGTCGATCGAGTGGCCACCGCCGATCGCGACGCCGGCCGCCACCGCGACCTCGGCGCCGCCGGCGAGGATCTGGCCGAGGATCTGGCCGCCGAGCCGCTCGAGCGAGAAGGCGACGATGTTGAGGGCGAGGACCGGCCGCGCGCCCATCGCGTAGACGTCCGAGAGCGCGTTGGCGGCGGCGATGCGGCCGAAGTCGCGCGGATCGTCGACGATCGGGGTGAAGAAGTCGAGCGTCTGGACCAGCGCCAGCTCGTCGCTCAGCTTGTAGACGGCGGCGTCGTCGGCCGGGTCGAGCCCGACCAGCAGCGCCGGGTCGGCAAAGGCCGGCAGCCCGGCGCGGATCTCGCGCAGCTCGGCGGCGCCGATCTTGCAGGCGCAGCCGGCTCCGTGGGAGAGTTCGGTCAGCCTCGGGCGGTCGGGCGCTACGGCCATCGCTTCGAGGGTAACCGGAAGCAGCACGATGGAAACCGAGACCTCGCGCGAGAACAATGCCGAAGCCCTGCGCCGCCTCCCGTCCGTGGAGCGGCTCGCTTCGCAGCTGAGCGGGGCCACGCATCCGCTCGCCGTCGCCGCCGCCCGCGCGGCGATCGACGCGGCACGGGAGGCGGTGCTCGCGGGCGGCCCGGCACCGAGCAAAGGGGAGCTGGCGAGCAGCGCGGACGGGCACCTCGCCCGGCTGACGACGCCGAGCCTGCGCCGGGTGGTGAACGCCACCGGCGTCGTCCTCCACACCAACCTCGGCCGGGCGCCGCTGGCGCCGGCGGCGGTGGCGCGGGTGGCCGAGATCGCCGCCGGCTACAGCAACCTCGAGTACGACCTCGCAAGCGGCGGTCGCGGCAGCCGCGGCGCCCACGTCGAGGCGCTGCTGTGCGAGCTGAGCGGGGCCGAGGCGGCGCTGGCGGTCAACAACAACGCCGCCGCGGTGATGCTGGCGCTGGCGGCGCTCGCCGGCGAGGGCGAGGTGCTGGTCAGCCGCGGCGAGCTGGTCGAGATCGGCGGCTCCTTCCGCATCCCCGACATCCTCGCCCACTCCGGCGCCAGACTGGTCGAGGTCGGGACCACCAACCGCACCCGTCTCGCCGACTACGCCGAGGCGATCGGCGAGCGGACGACCGCGATCCTCCGCGTCCACCAGTCGAACTTCCGCATCGTCGGCTTCACCGAGCAAGCCGAGGCCGGCGAGCTGGCGGCGCTGGCCCGCGAGCGCGGGATCGCGATGGTCGACGACCTCGGCTCCGGCGCCCTCGGCGAGGTGCACGGCGAGCCGACCCTGCGCGCCGCGGTCGCCGCCGGCGCCGAGGTCGTCTGCTGCTCGGGGGACAAGCTGCTGGGCGGGCCGCAGGCGGGCATCCTCTGCGGCCGGGCCGAGACGGTGGAGCGCTGCGGCCGCCACCCGCTGGCGCGGGCGATGCGGCTCGACAAGCTGCAGCTGGCGGCGCTGGAGGCGACCCTGCGCCTGCACCGCGACGAGGGGCCGGCGGCGCTGCCGGCGCTGGCGATGATCGCGGCGCCCACGCAGGAGCTGCAGCTGCGGGCGGAGGCGATGGCGGCGGCGATCGGCCCGAGCGCCACGGTCGGTCGCGGCAGCGGCGCGCCGGGGGGCGGCTCACTGGCCGAGGTCACCCTCGAGGGCCCGGTCTGCTGGGTCGACCCCGGCGAGGTCGGGGCCGACCCGCTCCTCGCCCGCCTGCGCGGGAGCGAGCCACCGGTGATCGCCCGCATCGCCGAAGGCCAGGTCGCGCTCGACCCGCGGACGATGAACGACGAGGAGGCGGCGGCCGCCGCCGTGGCGGTGCGGGAGGCGCTCGCCTGAGGTGGCGTCCGGTCCGCTGACGGTCGGCACCGCCGGCCACATCGATCACGGCAAGACGGCGCTGGTGCGGGCGCTGAGCGGGCGCGACACCGACCGCCTCGCCGAGGAGCGTCGCCGCGGGATGTCGATCGAGCTCGGCTTCGCCGATCTGGACCTGGGCGAGCGCCGGCTCAGCCTCGTCGACGTGCCGGGCCACGAGCGCTTCGTGCGGACGATGATCGCCGGCGCCAGCGGCATCGACATGTTCCTGCTGGTCGTCGCCGCCGACGACGGGCCGATGCCGCAGACGCGCGAGCACCTGGCGGTGCTGCGGGCGCTCGGGGTGCAGCGCGGCGTCGTCGCCCTGACGAAGATCGACCTCGTCGACGAGGAGGTCCGAGCGACGGTGGCCGCAGCCGTCGCCGCCCTGATCCCGCAGGCGCCCCTGGTCGAAGTCAGCTCCGAGACCGGCGAGGGCATCGAGGAGCTGCGGCAGGCGCTGGCCCGAGTGGCCAGCGAGGTCGGCGCGGAGGTGAGCGAGGTCGGCGCGGAGGCGAGCGGCGCCGGCACGGAGGCGAGCCGGGCCGGCGCGGACGCAAAGGCCGGCGCCGCGCCGCAAGCCCCAGCCTCCGACTGTTCCTTATCGCTGCATAGCGAGGAAAAGGAACAGGTCGGGGAGGGGGAGCCGGTGCTGCACGTCGACCGGGTGTTCACGATCGCGGGGCACGGGACGGTCGTCACCGGGACGCTCTGGTCGGGGCGGCTCACGCGGGGCCAGAAGGTGACGGTGCTGCCGCAAGGGCTGGAGGCGCGGGTGCGCTCGCTGGAGGTCCACGACCGGCCGCTGGAGATCGCCCAGCCCCACCAGCGGGTCGCCGTCAACCTGGCCGGGATCGCCCGCGACCAGGTCCAGCGCGGCGACGTGCTCGCGACCGAGGCGGCCGCAGTCCTCGCCACCTACCGGCTCGACGTCGACCTCCTCACCGGCGCCGAAGCGATCCTCGCCGAGCCGCGGGTCCAGGTCCACCTCGGCACCCGGGACGCCCCCGCCCGCCCCGTCGACCTCGGCGACGGCGGCGCCCAGCTGCGGCTCGAGCAGCCGCTGCTCGCCCGTGCCGGCGACCGCTTCGTCGTCCGCCGCATCGCGCCGCCGGACACGCTTGGCGGCGGCCTCGTCCGCGAGCCGTCGCCGCCCCGCCACGGCCCCGGCTGGGAGCCGCCGGCCGCCGCGGCGGAGCCGGCCAGGGCGCCTTCCCCGCAGCCCACCGAGCCGGGCCCGTTCGCCCGCCGCGTCCTCGCCGAGCTGGCGGCGGACGGCGCCCGCCCGCGCGGTGCCGTCCCGCTGGCGGAGGACCTGGGCGCCGAGCCGCGAGCGGTCGCTCGCGCCTTCGCCGAGCTCGCGGCCTCCGGCGCCGCCGTCCGTGCCAAGGCCGACGTTGTCTTCGCCGCTCCGGTCTACGAGAAGCTGGCTCGCCTCGCCCTCGCACTCGCCGAACGCGACGGCTCGACCAGCATCGCCGAGGTCCGCGACGCCCTCGGCCTCAGTCGCAAGTACGCCCAGGCCCTGCTCGAGCAGCTCGACTCCGAACGCCGCCTGCGCCGCGACGGCGACCGTCACCTCCCCCGCCGAAGCTAGGCGCTTTTCCCAACCTCCGGTTCGGAAACGCGCCAGAGGGTTAAGCTCGCGGCCCCTGGGGCGGCAGGGGTCTGGTGGCCCATCCGGCCTTCAAAGCCGGCAGGGCGGTGCAGCCCACCGCTTGGAAGGTTCGATTCCTTCGCCGCCTCGTCAATGGAGCTCTCCTTAACGACTTGACGATTTAACGCTGAATCGTCAAAGGCGGCTTCCCGACGTCGTCGTCCGCGGCCATGGCCCACCTCAACCTGATCTGGTCCGCTCCCAGCTGATTGCTCCTGCTCCTCAGTCGTGGATCTGGACGTTGCCGCCTTCGATCTCCTCGGCGAAGCCGGCTTCGTATCCGGGCGCCACCGTCAGCTCGAAATGGTCTTCCCGCCCAGGCTCGCCGCCGTCGAGGAGTCGCAGCCGGAAGCGCTGCAGGGTCCCTCCGGTCGAGACCTTGCCCCAGACCCAGGCGACGTCGCCGGAAACGTAGACCGCTTCAACAGCCGACGTGTGGAGGTCCATCCCGTCGACGTGGTCTTGGTACTCGAAGGTGCCGCGCGGGGCCCCGGCCCGCGTCATGAACTCGAACCCGCTGGTCCCGAACCCGCCCGGCAGGCCGATCTTCACGCCGCCGGTCACCTTCCCCGGCGTGCCGTGGGTGAAGAAATGGAGCGGCAGTTTCGTCTCGTCGCACTCGCCGACGGTTACTTCCTCGACGATCGCAAAGCGCCCTTCCACCAGCACCGCCCTGGGGTCGGCGGTGAACACGCCTTCGGGCAGGAACGCGACCAGCCGGTAGGTGCCCGGCAGGAGCCCACCGAAGCTCGGCGTGCCGGTGGTGGTTCTCGGCAGCGCCGGTTCGTTTTCGAGGATGCCGGGGACCGACACCTCTTCGAGGCGCACTTCCATTCCCGAGAGCGGGGTGTTCGAAGAGTCGTCGAACGGTTCGACCGCGACGCCGCCGAGACAGACGTTGCCGAAGTCGGCGCCTTCCACCACCTGGCCGCTGACCAGGGTGAAGCGGCGGGTGCCGGAGCCCCCCGGCGCCACCTGCCGCCAGCCGCTCCGAAGGACCTCGCCGACCGTGTAGGTCCCGGGCTTGACCCTGAACGAATAGCTCCCGCTGCTCGCCGTCGAGGTCTCCGCCCCGTTGGAGAGTCCGATGCCCCATTCCGGCAGGCCGCTCTCGCCCTCTTCCCATGCACCGTCGACGTTCGAGTCGTCGTACTTGCTGCCGGCGATGGTCGCCCAGTGCCAGTTGCCGAAGTCGTTGCCCGCATAGCGGGCGTCACCCGCGCCGTAGGGGACCACGACCTTGCCGGGATGCTGTTCCTGCACCCAGCCTTCGCGCGCTTCCTCCTTCAGCTCGTAGGTGCCGCCGCCGATCGGCATCGAATCGGCATCGAGGTGGAATGCGTATGCACCGCCGGCAGCAGTCGTCGTGGTGGCGACATAGCGGCCTTCGTAGAAGAGTTCGATCTTCCATCCCGATAGGCCCGGCTCCCCCGCCTCACGGGTGCCGTCGGCGTTCAAATCCTCATACTTGACGCCGCTGATGGTCGGTTCGGGACCGGCCTTCGGCGCCGTATCCGCCGGGGCCCAGTTGCCGCAGATGTCGGAGATGAAGTTCTCACCCCACTTGAACCCGGTCAGCGGACCGCTCGCGACCTCGTTGCGAATCGAGCCGGGAGCGCCGAACTTCACTTCCCCAGGCGCGCAGTGCGAAGGACCGCCCGGCACCGGAACCTGCCCGTTTTCGCGACAGCCCGTCCATCCCTTGCCGGCCATGTATTCGTCCCCGACCGAAACCTGAGGCGCCCAGGTGAAGAAATTGCGGTCAAACCCCTCGCCTTCGTAGAAGCCGGAGTAGGGCTGGGAGAGGAACAGTCCGCGCGGGATCACGTATCCCGAAGGCCCGTCGACTATGTAGGTCGACCGGACCGTTGGATCCGGCTCGTTCTGCAGGTCCGCCTGATCGGACCACGGAAAAGCCGACGCGGCCGCGGGCACGAAGGCAAGCAGGGCAAGAGCAAGGACTGGAAGAAGGCAAGTTTTCTTTCGCATGGGCCCCGAACCCTATAGGTACAGAGATGGTTCCGGTCGTGATCGCGACAGTATTCGGACGATTTCAAGCAGCGCCTCGTCGCCGAAGCGCCGCTCACCGCACCGCCAACGCAACCAGCGCACAGAGCACTCCCATCGCCGCGGTCATCCAGGCGATGTAGTCGCCGACGTGGCCGCTGTGGAGGGTGCCGAGGGTGCTCTGGGCGCGGTCGGCGGCGCCCCGCACGGCCGGCGGCGGCCGCCAGCCGATCTCGTGGCCGAAGAGGGAGACGCCGGCGATCGCCAGCGCCAGCAGCAGCGAAAGGCTTCCCCACAGGTAGTCGACCGCCCTCAGGCTCTCGCTCGCGATCGGGGCGAAGTAGGCGCCGCCGCTCAGCACCGCCTCGCGGTAGGCGCCGGAGTCGGCGAAGCGCCCCGCGGCCTCCTGGATCGCATGGTCGAGGCCGGGGACGAAGCTGATCACGACCGCGGCCACGGCCAGCACAGCCGTCGGCGCCAGCATCGGCAGCGGGGTGCGGTCGTGGGGCTGCAGCGTCTCGGCCTCCTCGTCGGCCTCGGCCGGCTGCTCGCTCTCGGGCGGCTCCTCCGGTCCCCAGCCGGCGAAGACCACGCCCGCCGCCCGCAGCACCGCCCCTGCCGTCATCCCCGAGGCGACGATGAAGACGGCGACCGCCCAACCGAAGCCGGCGCTCGCGACCGCCCCCTCCCCCAGGCTCTTGCCGAGGAAGACCCCCAGCATCGGCGCCCCGGCCAGCGCCACGCCGCAGGCGGCGAAGAGGACGCCGACGAGCTTCAGGGTCCCGTCGGCGGCGCCGCAGCCGCGCAGCGCCTCCTCGTCGACCTCGGTGAAGCGGTGCAGGAGGATGCCGACGCACATGAACAGCGCCGCCTTGGCGAAGGCGTGGCCGAGCACGTAGGCGGCGAGGGCGGCGATCCCCTCGTGCTCGAGCAGGCCGAGGCAGATCAGGAAGAGGCCGACGTGGCTGACCGTCGAGAAGGCGAGCATCCGCTTCAGGTGCCGCTGCTGCAGGCACATCGCCGCTCCGACCAGCGCCGTCACCACCCCGGTCCAGACGAGGATCGGGCGCAGCGCCGCCGCCTGCGCCGCCAGCGCCCCGTCGAAGGCGCTGAAGTAGATGCGGGCGATCGCGTAGACGCCGAGCTCGACCATCACCCCGGAGAAGAGGACGCAGACCGGCGTCGGCGCCACCGCGTGGGCGTCGGCGAGCCAGAAGTGGACAGGGAAGGCCGCCGCCTTGACGAGGAAGCCGAGGACGATCAGGGCGAAGGAGACGGCGAGAAGGGCGTCGGGCCGGTGGTGGCTCAGCGCTTCGCCGATCTGGGCCAGGTTGAGCGCCCCGACCCGCCCGTAGAGCAGGGCGATGCCGATGAAGATCGCGATCGCGCCGACGCTGTTGGAGACGGCGAAGTTGATCGCCCCCTGCAGCGGCCCCCGCTCCTCGATCTTGTAGGCGGCAAGCGCGTAGGCGGCGACGCTCATCAGCTCGAAGAAGACGAGCATGTTGAAGAGGTCGCCGCTGAGGCAGAAGCCGACCATCGCCGCCATGAAGACCAGCATCAGCGCGTGGAAGAGGTTGCTGACCGCCTCGAAGTAGCGGGCCGAGAAGACCAGCGTCGCCGTCGTCAGCACCCCGACCAGGGTCGCCATCCCGGCGCCGAGGGTGTCGGCGCTGAGCGAGATCCCCAGCGCCACCCCGTGCTCGGGTTCCCAGCCGCCGAGCCAGTAGACAACCGGCTCGCTGCCGCTGTGGGCGACGAGGATCGCGCAGAGGACGGTGACGGCGGCCGCGGTGGCGATGGCGACCGTGTCGGTGAGCCAGCGCCGGCGGGCGAAATCGGTCGCCGCCAGCGCCGCCGCGACCAGCAGCGGAACCGCGACGGCAAGCGGCGCAATCGACACCGGCTCAGCCCTTCAGCGCGTGCAGCTCGTCGGGGTCGACGGTGCCGAACCGCTTCTGCGTCTGCAGCGCCAGCGCCAGCAGCAGCGCCGCGACCGTCGCCTCAACCACCACGTCGACCAGCGCCAGCGCCTGCACCACGGGGTCGACGACCGGGGTGCCGGCGGGGATGTCGGCATAGATCGGCGCCGCCGCGCCGGCGTTGTAGCCGACGCCGATCAGCAGCAGGTAGGTCGCCGCCTGCGCCACCCCGAGGCAGAGGACGAGGTGGAAGAGGTGGCGGCTGGTGACGATCCCGTAGAGCCCCCAGAGGAGGACCCAGACCGCGACCAGGTACGGGAGCACCGTCACCCCTCCCCCTCCCCGTCGCCCTCCTCGGGGACGATCAGCAGCGCCTGGTCGGAGAACTCGTTCCAGAGCAGCAGGAAGGCGCCGGCGACCTCGAGCCCGACAGCGACGTTGCTGAGCGGGATCGTCCCCGCCGAGAGCAGCCGCCCCGGTTCGCCGCGGTCGATGAAGTTCTGGAAGAAGGCGCTCGCGAAGAGGAGGCCGCCGAGCCCGACCAGCGCGTAGCCGGCCGCACCAGCGGCCTCGCCGAGCTCGACCATCGCGTGCGGCGCGACCTGCTTCATCGCCGCGTACTCGCCGGCGAGGAAGGCGAGGAAGACCGCCGAGCCCAGCGGCAGCCCGCCCTGGAAGCCGCCCCCCGGGGTCAGGTGCCCGTGGACGGCAATGTCGATCCCGAGCACGATCAGCGGCCCGACCAGGGCGAGGCCGACCATCCCCAGCGCCGCGCTCGGGCGGGCGAGGCCGCGTTCGGTCCCCGGCGCCCCCGGCGCCCGTTTGCGCTCGCCGCGGCGGTCGCGGAGGACGATCGCCATCCCCAGCACGGCGGCGAAGAGGATGAACTCCTCGCCGAGGGTGTCGTAGGCGCGGAAGTCGAAGTTGACCGCGGTGACGAGGTCGGTGGCGTGGGTGGCGGCTTCACCGCTCCGTTCGATCACATCTCCATACGGCCCCGGGTAGTGGCCGAAGCCGGGCAGGCCGGCGATCGCCAGGACGAGCATCGCCGCCAGCGCCAGGGCCCCGGCGCCGAACAGCCAGAGCCGGGCGGCCCGGCTCACTCCTCCTCCCCTTCGGCCTCTTCCTCGCGCAGCTTGGCGAGGCCGAGGATGACGATCACCGGCAGCCCGACGGCGGAGACGACGATCTGCGAGAGGGCGACGTCGGGCGCCTGGAAGACGAAGAAGAGGATCGCCAGGGCGGTGCCGAAGACGCCGAAGCAGAGCGCCTGGCGCAGCGGGTCGCGGGTCAGCGCCACCACCGGCGCCCCGACCGCGACGAGGACGAGGGCGCCGACCTGCAGCGCGGTCATCGCTCCAGCCTCTCGACCTTCTCGCCGGGGCGGATCGTCCACTCGCCGTGGCGGCGGCTGCGCGCGGTGCGGGCGGTGACGTGGACCAGCACCGGCCCGGTGGCGAGCAGGAACAGCGCCGCGAGCAGCGCCTTCTCGCCGATCATCGAGAACGGCTCTTCGACGAAGACCGCGGCGGCTATCGCGAGGACACCGAAGGTCGCCGGCCCGAGGTAATGCAGGCGCGCGTAGGTGTCGCGCATGACCAGCAGGCCCAGGCAGGAGAGCAGCTGCAGGCCGACGCCGAGCGCCAGCAGGGCGATGACGAGCGCCGTGCGCACTAGCGCTCCCGCTCCAGCAGCCGGGCGAAGGCGAGGCTGCCGACGAAGGAGACGACGGCGAAGGCGATCGCCAGGTCGGCGAAGGGCTGGCGGCGCAGGTGCTCGGCGAGCAGGAGGAGGACGGCGGTGCCAACGATCCCGGAGAGCTCGAGCGCGATCAGGCCGTCGACCGGATCGACCAGCGCTGGCAGGACGAGGCAGGCGAGCAGGACCGCGAAGAGGACGATCGCCGCCCAGGCCCAGGGGCTCATCCCAGCTCCAGCGGGTCGATCGTCCGCCGCGCCTTCTCCGGCTCCCCCTCCTCCGGCACCAGTTGATGGACGAGAAGCAGGCCGCGCTCGCGGTCGAGGCCGACGACGACGGTGTTCGGCGAGAACGAGCCGGCGAGCTCGGCCAGCGCCTCGCGCCCGCGGCCCTCGGGGCCGGTGCCGGCCTCGAAGGGCAGCGCCCGGAAGCGGCCGGCAACCGGGCGAGGCGCTTTTCCAAGCCACAGGTTGGGAAAAGCGCCCCACAACGCCGACCCCAGCCGCACCAGGTCGCCCGGCACGCTCGCGAGCGGCCGGTGGAGCCGCAGCAGCCAGCGCGCCCGCAGCCGCGTCCCCGCAACCCCCTGGCGGCGGACCGCCTCGCTGCCGAGGGTGCCGATCGCGGCGACGACCAGGCCGGCGTAGACCTGCGGCGCTTCGCGGCTGTCGACCAGCGCCATCCAGACGACGAAGAGGGCGGCGCCGGTGAGAACCGGGGTCACGGCACCTCTGCTGGCGCGGGCGCTCACGATGCGCCGGTACCCCTGGCTGAGCAGGGAGAAACTCGTCGTGTTCGCGGTTGCCGCCGCGCGGCTGCCTACGCTGCCCCGATGCCGGACCTCCCGCAAGGGATCGACCTTCCGCGCCACCGCGACTTCAAAGGCAAACGCCCGGGCCAGGTGCTCCGCCACCTCTTCCTGCTCCTGCTCGCGGTCTTCGTCGCGGCGGCGCTGCTGAACGTCTTCGGCGCCCGCCCCTCGACCTCGGAAGCCCGCGCGGCGGCGGCGACCCTGAAGGTGACCGCGCCGGAACGGGTCCGCGGCGGCCTGCTCTACCAGGCGCGGATCGAGATCCATGCGCTGAAACCGATCGGGGCGCCGACCCTGGCCCTCGACCGGGGCTGGATCGAAGAAACGACCCTCAACACGCTCGAACCCGAACCGGCGGAAACGACGACGGACGCCGGCCACCTGAAGGTCCGCTACCCGCCGCTGCAGCCGGGTCGAGTCCTCACCGTCTTCGTCGCCCTGCAGGCGAACCCGAACAACGCCGGCACCCATGACCAGGGCATCGCCCTCTACGACGCCGGCGAAGAGATCGCCGCCGTCGAACGCACGCAGGTGAACTTCCCCTGATGGACATCGTCATCCGCGCAGCGATCATCTTCTTCTTCCTCTACCTGCTGATGCGGATGCTGGGTCGCCGCGAGCTGGGCTCGATGGAGCCCTTCGACATCATCCTCCTGGTCGTGATCGGCGATCTCGTGCAGCAGGGGGTCACGCAGAGCGACTACTCGGTGACGGGGGCGCTGCTGGCGGTCTCGACGATCGCCCTGCTGACCGTGCTGGTCTCCTGGACCAGCTTCCGCGTCCGGCGGCTGCGGCCGATCCTCGCCGGCGAACCGATCGTGCTGGTCGAGGACGGCGAGGTGGTCGGGGCCAACCTCAGGCGCCAGCGGCTGACCGTCGAGGAGATCGAATCCGAGGCCCGCCTCGAACAGATCACCTCCCTCGACGACGTCCGCTGGGCGATCCTCGAGACCAACGGCAAGATCAGCTTCGTCGAGAAGCAGGGCTAGATGGTTGATTCCACGACCAAGTGCGACTGGGGACGTGCCTGGCCAAGCAGATCAAGGACGCAGGCCGCCGCCTTTGCCGGTTGGCAAAGGCAAGGCCGAGGACGCAGAGATGCGCGGTGTGCCAGGCGCGTCATCCAGGTGTGCCTGGTCGTGGAATCAACCATCTAGCGTTTCCGCCGCCGCCGCGCTCGGGTAGCTGCGGCCCATGCCGACCGCCACCGCCCCGCCCTCGGCGCCGCCGGGGCCGGAGGCGAACGTCCTTGCCCAGACCGTCGCCTTCCACCGCGACCCGCTCGGGTTCCTGCGCCGGGCGCAGCAGCGCTTCGGCGACGCCTTCCAGGTCCGGCTGCTGACCGCGCGGCCGACCTTCGTCGCCGCCGCGCCGGAGGCGATCGAAGCGCTGCTCGACGCCGACCCCGGGCGCGCCCGCGCCGGTGAGGCGCGGCGGGCGGTCCTCCCCTTCGCCTCGGCGCGCTCGGTCTTCGGCGGCGACGCCGGCGCGCACCGGGCCGCAAGCGCCCGGATCGCGCCCGCCCTCGCCCCCGAGGCGATCGACAGCCGGCGCGAGCGGATCGCGGCGATCGCCGAGCGCCACGCCTCCGGGTGGCCGACCGGGCGCCCGTTCCGCCTCCTCTCCCGCCTGCGCACCCTCTGCGACGAGGTCTTCGTCCGCCTCGTCCTCGGCGTCCGCGACGAGGAGACCGCCCGCGAGCTGACGGCGGCGGTCGGGCGGATGCTGCGCACCCCCGGCAACCCGCCGCTGACCCTGCCGGGCAGGGGCGACGGTTTGGTCGGCGAGCTCGGCGAGGCGCTCTTCCGGCAGCGGCAGGGGCCGGTCGCGGAGGCGCTCTCGCGCGCGGTCGCGGCGCGGCGGGCCGACCCGGGCGGGGAGGTCGACGTGCTCGGCTGCATGGTCGGCTCGGGCGCCGGGCTCACCGGCGGGGAGGTCGTCGACGAGCTGACGTCGCTGCTGATGGCGGCGCAGGAGCCGCCCTCGATCGCCCTCGCCTGGATCCTCGACCGGCTCGCCCGCGAGCCGGAGCTCGCCGAGGCCTTCGTCGACGACCCGCGCGGCGAGCGCGCCGGCGCGGTCGTCCGCGAGACCCTGCGGCTGCGGCCGCCCGCTTCGGGTTCGCTGCGCAAGCTGCTCGAGCCGCTGCCCGTGGGCGAGCACGTGCTGCCCGCCGGCGCCACCGTCCTCGCCTCCACCGCGCTCGCCCACCACGACCCGCGCGGCTTCGCCGATCCCGACCGCTTCCAGCCGGAGCGCTGGCTCGCCGGCTCGCCCGGCTGGCCCTTCTTCCCCTTCGGCGGCGGCGCCCGCCGCTGCGTCGGCGAAGCGCTCGCCCAGGCCGAGATCGAGGCCATCGTCCCGGCGGTGCTGCGAGCGCTGAAGCTGACGCCCGTCTCCCCCGTCCCCGAGCGGATGGTCCAGCGGGCGACGGTTCTCGTCCCGCAGCGGAGCCTGATGGTGCGGGCGAGCCGCCGCTAGCCGGCGCTGGAGCCGGCGCCGTCGCCGAGCGCCGAGAGCGCCTCCTCGGCGTTGTCGAAGACGAGGCCGTTGGAGATCAGCCCGGTCATCGAGAGCACGCGCAGGACCTGGTCGGTCGGCGCGTAGACGACGAGCCTGTTGCCCTCCTCCTCCATCCGGTTGCGGGCGCGGAGGATCACCGCGATCCCGGAGGAGTCGATGAAATCGCAGCCGGCGAGGCCGACGAGCACCTGACCGCACTCCTCGACCGCGGCCGCCAGGACCTCGTCGAGCTGGCCGGCGACGGCGAGATCGAGCTCGCCTTCGACCTGGACGTCGCGCGTGCCTGGTCGCAGGTCGCGGGTGCTCACCTGAAAGCGCTGCATCATCGTGATTCGTTAGCTGGATATCGGGCCATGGCCAGACCTATGAGGTTCGGGGCGTGTCTCGTCAGGATCCGCAAGGCGACCAGCCGGCCGCCTCCCGCGCCGCTTTGCAGTAGCAAAGGGTCGGTGCCATAGCCCCGAAGCATCAAGAGCGATCCTAAACGATCAGCACCGGGCTGAGGCAACGCGTATGAATCGGCAGGGTTGGAACCGCCGCGGCAATGGGTAGGTGGGAACGGTGAGCGAGAACGGTCCCGGCGGCGCCGCCGCCGTCAAAGAGATCCCCAACCCGGTCGAGGGCTACGCGCCGCCGGAGAAGCGGCCGCCGTTCCTCCCCTACCTCAGCTTCATGAGCATCTTCGGGGCGCTCCTCGCCGCCGCCCTGGCGGTGGCGAAGCGGCAGGGGCGGGAGCTGCCGGACGGGGTTCCGGCCGGGCAGCTGCTGCTGGTCGGCACCGCCTCCCACAAAGTCGCCCGGCTGCTCTCCAAGGACAAGGTGACGAGCCCGCTGCGGGCGCCGTTCACGGAACTGGAAGGCAGAGGCGGGCCGGCCGAATTCGAGGAGAGCTCGCGGGGGACCGGCGTGCGCAAGGCGATCGGCGAGCTGCTGATCTGCCCCTTCTGCCTCGGCCTCTGGGTGATCGCCGCCTTCTCGGTCGGGCTGCTGTTCGCGCCGCGGGTGACGCGATTCCTCGCTTCCCTGTTTGCGGCGCTGACCATCTCCGACTTCCTGCAGATCGCCTACAAGGCGGCCGAGGAAAAGGGCCTCGGCTAACGGGAGCCGGCGCTGCCGCGGCCGCTCGACCAAGCGGTGGTCGTGATCACCGGCGCCTCCAGCGGCATCGGCCGGGCGGCGGCGCTGCGGATCGCCCGCCGCGGGGCCTCGCTCGGCCTCTGCGCCCGCGACGAGGGTCCGCTGGCGGAGGTCGCGGCCGAGTGCGAGCGGGCGGGCGCGGCGGTGCTGCAGCGGGCGCTCGACGTCGCCGACGAGGAGGCGGTGCGGGGCTTCGCCGAGGCGGTCGAGGAGCGCTTCGGCCGCCTCGACGTCTGGGTCAACAACGCCGCGACGATGGCCTACGGCGGCTTCGAGGAGATCCCCTCCGAGGTCTTCCGGCGGATCGTCGAGACCAACCTGATGGGGCAGGTGCACGGGGCGCGGGCGGCGCTGCCGCGCTTCCGCCGCCAGGGCTCGGGGGTGCTGATCAACATGTCCTCGGTCTGGGGACGGGTGCCCTCGCCGCAGGTGGCGCCGTACGTGACCAGCAAGCACGCGGTCCGCGCCTTCTCCGAATGCCTGCACGGCGAACTGCGCGACGAGCCCGACATCCACGTCGCCACCGTCGTCCCGGAGGCGGTCGACACGCCGATCTTCGAGCACGCCGGCAACTACACCGGCCGGCAGGTTCGGCCGATCCCGCCGGTCCTCGACGCCGAGGAGGTGGCGCGGGGGATCGAGGCCTGCGCCGAGGACCCCAGGCGCGAGATCAGCTACGGGCGGGCCGGGCGGGCGCTCGAGGTGATGCACGCGACGGCGCCGCCGCTCTACCGCCGCCTCGCCAATCCGGCCTTCGTCGCGGGCACCTGGGGTGAGGTGGCGGCCGATCCCGCTCCCGGCAACGTCCTCGAGAGCACCGGCCCCCACCAGGTCGAAGGCGGCTGGCGGACGCGGCGGCGCGGGTCGCTGCGGCGCGCCTTCCTCGCCGCCGCCCGGGGCGCGCTCGGCGGCCTTGCGAAGAGGAACTCTTGAGGTTTTGGAGGCCGAAAGCGAGGGTACCGTCCCTCCACCGTGCAGGAGACCCGTCTCGCCTGGATCTTCGGATCGTCTCGGAGCGGCAGCACCTGGCTGTTGAAGATGCTCTCCGATCTCGAGGGGGTGGTGCCGGTCGACGACCCCCACCTCGGCCACCACCTCGGGGTCTGGCGGCCGATCCCGCTCGCCTGGGCGGCCTGCGAGGACCCGCCGGAGCTCAGCACCCTGCTCGACCTCAAGGCCGGGGAGTCCGGCTACTTCTTCGCCGAGCGCCACCGCGACGCGTGGTGGGAGCCGCTGCGGGCGCTGATCGCGGCGCGGTTCGAGGCGCAGGCGGCGGACGCCGGCCTGCGCGACCCGGCGGACGCCAGCGCCTTCGTCGTCAAGGAGCCGGGCTCGCACGTGGCGCCGCTGCTTGCCGACCTCTTCCCCGCCTCGAAGGTGGTCTTCCTGCTGCGCGACGGCCGCGACGTCGTCGACTCCTGGCTCGACGCCTACAGCGAGGGCTCCTGGGCGATCCCCGGCGGCGCCTTCCCGGTCAGCGCGGAGGGGCGGCTCCCGCTGATCAGGTGGCTCTCGGCGGTTTGGGCCTACCGCAGCCGGGCCGTCCGGCAGGCGTACGAGTCGCGCGGCGAGGGCGAGCGGATCCTGATCCGCTACGAGGACCTGCGCGGCGGCACCGAGGAGTGGCTGGAGAAGGTCTGCGCGCTGATCGGGATCGACGCCGAGCGGGTGCCGGAGGTGGTCGAAGGGCATCGCTTCGAGCGCCAGCCGCGGGCGGCGCGCGGGCGGCGCCGCTTCATCCGCCGGGCGCGGCCGGGCAGCTGGCGCGAGACCCTCAGCGCGGCCGAGCAGCGGGCGATGCACGAGGAAATGGGCGATGCCCTGGCCGAATTCGGCTACGACGTCGACGAGCCGCTCGCCGCGACCGGTTGAGAATTCCAGTGTGCAGTTGAGCACCGTATAGGTGTGCAACTGCACACTGAGGATCTTGATCGCCGTCATCGCCGACACCCACATGCCGAAGGGCGAGCGCGCGCTGCCGGAGGAGTGCGTGGAGAGGATCCGCGGGGCGGAGGCGCTGATCCACGCCGGGGACCTCTCAGCCGCCGCGGTCCTCGAGGAGCTGGAAGCGCTCTGTCCCGTCATCCTCGCCGTCCACGGCAACGTCGACGACGCCGAGCTGCGGCGGCGGCTGCCGGAGTCGCTGGAGGTCGAGGCCGGCGGCCGGACCGTCGCCGTCCTCCACGACGCGGGCCCGAAGAGCGGCCGGCTGGAGCGCATGCGCGCGCGCTTCCCGCGCGCCGACGCGGTGGTCTTCGGCCACAGCCACCTGCCGCTGCACGAGGTGCGCGGCGGCTTCCAGATCTTCAATCCCGGCAGCCCCACCGAGCGCCGCCGCGCGCCGCAGCGCTCGATGGGCCTCCTCCATCCCACCGCCGCCGGCCTGCGCTTCGAGCACGTCTGGCTCGGGTAGGGGGACCGCATCCGAACCCCAACCATGAGGCGATAGATGGCCGAGTTGACGACTATCGAGGAGAAGCTGGCGGCGGTGCTGGGGCTGGCCCAGGCCACGCGGAAGGCGGCCGAGAGGGTCGAGGAGACCGAGCGCCGCTGCACCGCGGCGACCGAGATGACGGCGACCCTGGGCGACGATGCCGGCGGGCTCGACGGCTTCGAGTTCAAGACGACGGCCGAGGCCGGTGAGGTCGGCCGCTGGATGTCGCTGGCGAAGCGGAACGAGCTGGCCGGCGAGAAAGACCCCTACGAGGAGTCCTGAGCCGGGCGATGGCCTCGAACCAAGACGCAGATCGCTTCCTGGCCATCTACCTCAACGACCACCTGGCGGGGGCCACGCTCGGCGTCGAGCTGGCCCGCCGCCTGCGCTCCTCCAACCAGGGCGACCCGGAGATGGGCCGGCCGCTGGCGCAGATCTGCGCGGAGATCGAAGCCGACCGCGAGGCCCTGGAACGGGTCATGGAGCGCCTCGAGGTCGGTCGCGACCAGATCAAACCCCTCCTCGCCAAGGTCGCCGAGCGCATCGGCCGGCTGAAGCTGAACGGCCGGCTCCTCGGCTATTCCCCGCTCAGCCGCGTCCTCGAGCTCGAGATCCTCTCCGGCTTCGTCGGCGCCAAGATGCAGCTCTGGAACGCCCTCGAGCAGAGCTTCGGCGAGACCCTCGAGGGCTTTGACTTCGGCGACCTGGCGGCGCGCGCCGATTCCCAGGGCCGGCGCCTGGAAGACCTCCACCTCGCCGCCACCCAACGCACGCTCCCCGGCGCCCCCGGCAATACCCAAGGCGCCCCCTAGCCCGGCGTGAAAAGCCGATCTGCAGGCCGGCGCCGAGTGGAGGCGCTCAGGCCACCGCCATCGACTCCGACCAGTGGTCGGCCACCTGCTTGGCGGCCGATTCCTCCTCGCTGAGGATCTCTTCGGCCAAGGCGACCGTCTCCTGGTCGCCGGCGCGCCGGGCGACTCGCTTCAGCAGCTCGTAGGCCGCGACCTCGAGGTTCTCGACCGCGTAGGCGAAGCCCGCGAGCTTGGCGGGGGTGTCGGGCTGCGCTGCGAAGAACATGCCCCAGTTCAGCGCCCCGAGCTTCAGCATCGCGTCCTTGATCGCCGAGGCGGAGGCGCCCCGCTCGTCGAGGCGGCGCTCGATTTTCTCCAGATGGCCTTCGGTCTCCCCGAGGTGATGGGCGAAGGCTTCGGCCAGCGGCGCCGGCACGTCCATCTCCTTGCTTTTCTCCAGCAGCTTCCTCGACTGCCCCTCCAGCGCGTGCACGTCGGAGAGGTAGGAGTTGAGCTGCCCGTCGAGGTCGTCGGGTTCCACCGCGCGCAGCGCCTGCTCGACCGCTTCGTCGAAGCCGGCCGCCACCCGCGCGGCCATCTCGCGCTCCTCGCCGGCGATCGCCTCGGCCATCGTCGCGGTCTCCGCGTCCCCGGCTTCGCGCGCCGCCCGTGCCAGCAGCTCGTAGGCCGCCACCTCCATGTGCTCGTAGGAGAAGGCGTGCAGCGCCAGCTTGGTCGGCGTGTCCGGCTGGGACCTGGCGAAGAGGACCATGCCGAAGCCGCCGGCCGCCCCCGCGACGTCCTTCAGCTTCGAGGGTGAGGCGTCGTGCGCCTCGAGCCGCTCGCGCACGCGCTGCTCCTGGGATTCGGTCTCCCCCAGGTGCCGCCGGAACGACTCGGCGAGCGGGCCCTCGACCAGATCGGGCGCGCGGCGCATCTGCACGAGCGCCTGTTCCTCGATCGAGTGGGCGTCGGTGAGGTACTTGACGAGCTGGGTCTGCGGATCGTTGTTCGGCATGCCCGTCAGCTACCCGCCCGCCCGCGCCCCCACGCCTCGGGGCGAGGATTCCAGGCGTTCGAGTGCTGCCCCGCCTCGGCCCGGGGATCGGTGACCGCGGACGGGGCCTGCGCGCCCGCCGCGCGATCAGCCACCGCAACGTGCAGCCGCACCACCGTCCCCCGCTCACCGGAGCGGATCTGGACGAGGTCGCAGAGCTGGTTTGCCAGCCATAGCCCGCGACCGCCCTCCTGGGTGATCGCCGGCCGCCGCCGCCCGACCAGCGGGTCCTCGATCAGCCCCCTGTCCTCGACCTCGGTCAGGACGGTCCCCTGCTCGCGCCAGAACCGCAGCGTGCCGCTGCCGCCGCCGTGCATGACGCTGTTGGCCGCAAGCTCGCTGGTGGCGGTGACGAGGTCGGCGACTTCGCGCGGGTCGAGCCCCGCCTGGGCGCCCGCGGCGGCAACCCGGTCGCGCACCGCGGCCAGGTCGGCCAGGCCGAAGGCGAGCGGCTCGGCGGCCGCGCTCGGCGCGGGCAGGTCGCCGGCGAAGAAGTCGGCCGCGGGATCGAAAGCGGGGTTTTCCTGCGTCTGCCCGCGGCGCTTGACGCAACGGTGCGAGGCGACGACCCGCTCCGCCGTATCGCCCGGCAGCAGGGCGGCATCGAAGGCGCAGAGCAGGGCGAAAGCGGGGTCCTCGGCGAAGACCAGCGGCAGCAGCGACTCCTGGCGGTGGCACTCCTCGATCGCCGCGGGGCTGCGACCGCTCCACACCGGTTCGCTGATCCCCCGCACCGGGCCGTTGTTCTCGTCGACGAAGTTGCGCCAGAGCAGAACGATCGCCGCGGGGTTGCGACCGATCTCGTCGATCGCGACGAACTGCACCCAGCGCGCATCGCCGCCCAGCTCGCGCATCAGCAGCTCCGCCCGCTTGCCGCCGACCGCAACCAGGACCGGTTCCTCGGCTTCCAGGGCAGCCCAGAGGAAGGGGACCGTCCCTGCCAGGTACTCGTCCGCGCCCTCGTAGATCAGCGCCTGATGTCGGAAACCGGCTTGTTCCATAGAAATGGGCCTGCTGGACTGTTTCCCAACTGACATCGGTTCAAACGAGAGTTTGCGCACGTAGGCGCGGGGTAATGGGACGTCAGGCACAACGGTCACACGGCCGCTTGTGTCGGGAGGCAGACCACTCACTTCTCACGGCACCCGCACGGAGATTGGGAGAGGCAAACCCGATTTCGAGGCCGGAGGGGAAAATGAACGCCCAGTCAGCATCTATGAGCAGGAAGGCAGCAGCAGGCGACAAGGGGATCCGCAAGGCAGAGCTCGGCCCGGCGCTGAAACGCGACAGGCTGCTGCAACGCGTGATGGCTGCCGGCAAGCGCCTGCCACACAACTCCCCCGACACCCTGGCAAGACTGCGCTAGCATCGACGGAGGGGTCAAGCGGGTACCGCATCGAGGCAGCCGGCGGACCTCCCAGTCATGCAAGGCAAGACCGCCGGACCCAGCGAGGGTGCCTCCGGGACTTCCCGCCCCACCACCGAGGAGGTTCCGGAATGCCGGAGGCGCAAACCGACATCAGGAACGGGCTCTTGCTCGTTCGCCAGACGCAGGACGAAGGCTCAACTCTGCTCGCCCTCGAGGGCGAGCTCGACCTCGCCAACGCCCACACCCTCGAGCTGACCCTGCACGAGGCGCTCCACCGCGGTGACGAGGTCATCGTCGACCTCGGCAAGCTGCAGTTCATCGATTCGACCGGGATCAGCCTGCTGGTGATGGCGCTGCGCAGCCCCCACGCCGAGCGGCTGAGCTTCCGGCCCAGCGAGTCGCCCGAGGTCTGCCGCCTGTTCAGCCTGACCGGGCTCGACCAGCGGCTGGGCTTCAGATCCGCCCCGCCCGTCAAACCGGCCTGACCTCGTCGCCGGGAGCCGGGGGAGCCGCGCAGGCCGCCAGGCGCCGGCGCAGCTGCCGCTCGGAGTGGGCGGCGGTGCGGATGACCGAGTCGCCGTAGCGGACGCCGCCGAAGCGGAAGCGCTGCAGGACCGCGAGCCAGGCGCAGGCCCCGCGCTCGAGGACCCAGACCGGCGCGAGCAGCGAGGAGCTGGCCGGGAAGACCGCGCGGCCGCCGGCGCGCCGGCGCCCGGCCTCCGCCGCGGCAACCGCCAGTGCGCCGGCGAGAGGCGCGAACCCGAGCCGATACCACCGCCGCCAAGGCGATTTGCCTCCGTTCAGGGGCGTCTTCGTCCCGTCGCCAGCGGAGCGGTATCGGTCCAAGGCCAGCAGCGGAAGGACCGCCAGCCAGAGCGCCATCCGCAGCGGCAGGGCGAAGTCGTCGTAGGCCTGGCGCGTCCGCTGGCCCCAGAAGTGCGAGGCCGAGGGCGGCACCCGGGCCACGTAGAGGTCCAGCGGGGAGGCGACGCTGCCGCCGTGCGCACGCACGGTCCGGATCAGCTCCAGGTTCTCGAAGAGGACGTCGCCGTCGTACATCCCCATCGCCAGCATCCGCGAGCGCCGCAGCGCCAGCGTCCCCGGGTAGTCGCGGCCGAGGCTGCGGTTGAGCAGCGTCCGCGCCGTGTCCCAGCGGGCGTGCCAGGGCAGGCGGGCGAAGTAGTTCTGCGGGCGGACGAGGTCGTGGCGCTCGAGCAGCTCGGCGACCCGCCGCAGCGCCCCCGGCTCGTAGCGGACGTCGTCGTCGGCGATCACCACCCGCTCCCGCGAGGCGAGCCCGACCCCGGTCCGCACCCCGGCGACCTTGCCCATCAGCCACTCCTCTCCCTCCCCCGGCGGCAGGTGGGTCGCGCACTCGCCGAAGCCGGCGGCGTTGGCGGCAAAGACCTCCGGCGGGGAGCCGTCGACCACGATCACCTCCGCGCACCACGGCGCGATCGCGGCCAGGTAGCTCGCCAGCTCCCGCCGCTGCCCCCCGTCCCGCCACCGGATCGGCACCACGTAGGAGACGTCGACCGGCGCGGTGCGGGGCAGGGGTCCGTTCACGCGGCGGCGAGGTGCGGCGAGCGCAGGGAGGTCTCGCCGCGCTCCCAGGCATCGGCCAGGTGCTGCGCCCAGCGGGCCTCGACCTGCAGCAGGGCCCTGGCGCCGAAGAGGATGTCGGGGGCGACCGCGGGTTCCTCGGCGGCGAGGCCGCCGGCCAGGTCCCAGGCGGCGATGTTCTCGTGCACGGCGTCGGCCTCGACGTGCTCGTCGTAGAAGTGGGTCGCCTCGCGGCCGCAGCCGAACCGTCGCAGCGCGTTGCCGTAGCGGCGGTTGGGGATCGAGGAGGTCATCTCGAAGGCGGCGAGGTGGCCGACGATCGCGCCGCGGCGGCGGCGCTGCAAACCGAAGCCGCTCATCAGGTTCACCGTCGCCAGGGTGACTCCGGGCAGCCGGTCGACGTAGGCGCCGTAGGCCGGGTCGAGCCCGAGCGCGCTCATCGTCTTCGCGAACAGCACCGCGTGCATGCGCTCGGCGCTGCCGCCGCCGTACTCGTCGGCCTGGACCTCCAGCAGCGCCGCCTTCGGCTTCGGCGAGAGCCGCGGGATCGCCCACGAGTGCGGGTCGGCCTCCTTCAGCTGGTAGGCCGAGCGGTGGACGACGTGCTCGCGCATCTGCTCGAGCGTTCCCTGCGTCTCCATGTAGCGCGACAGCGGCGGCCCGGGATCCGCGGCGACGATCCGCTGCAGCGCGGCCCCGACCGAACGCAGCTCCTCCTCGGTGGCCGGCGCCACCAGCTCCGCCACCGCCGCTTCGAACGGCCGCTCCAGGGCGGCGCGGAAGGCGATCAGCGACGGCTCCCACTCCCACGACTCCTCGACCCCGCGGATGCCGCTGTAGGCAAGCTCGTAGCTGACGTACAGCGCCAGCTGCAGATCCTCGTCCGCGATCGGATCGGCGCAGTCGACCGCGGGCGGCGGCTCCAGCTCGCCGGGCCGATTGGCCAGCCCCTCGAACAGCACCTCGCTGAGCGGGCCGCGCGGGGGCGGCAGCTCGATCAGTCGCTCGGCCATCGTTCCGGGCCGCTCGGCGCCTCGAACCCGATCAGCTTGTGGGTTCCGTCGCAGAACGGGCGCATCCGCGACCTGCCGCAGCGGCAGAGCGCGATCGTCTGCCGCTCGAGCGCCAGCTCGTTGCCCTCCTGGTCGGTGACCGCGAAGTCGCCGCGCACCAGGTACGGCCCGTCGGGATACGGGGTGATGGTGGCGGCTGAAGTTGGGGGGGTTCGGGACGAGTCCACGGGGTCGTGCTCCACTGGAGCCGAATACCCAAAGAAGGCGCTGGTAAATCCCCCGATCCCCGGGGTACCGGGAGGGCATGGGCGACGAGCTGAAGACCAACCACTCCGAGGCGGATGGCGGCCCCGCCTACGAGTCGATCCGGGCCGAGATCTCGCGCGAAATGGTCCGCCTCTACAAGGAGCTGTTCGGGCGCGGCCCGACCAGGGCCCGCACCGAGTTCGCCGGGCCGGACATCGTCCTCTGCTCGCTGGAGAACACCTTCACCCCGGCCGAGCGCAGCCTCGCCGAGATGGGCGAGCACCAGCGCCTGCGGGACACCAGGATGTACTTCCAGGCGGCCACCTCGGACCGCTTCCGCGAGATCATCGAGCGCCTGACCGGCCGCAAGGTGCGCGCCTTCGTCAGCGGCCTCGACGCCGGCGCCGACATCTGCTCGGAGGTCTTCTACCTCGAGGACGGGCGCAGCGGCCGGGACTGATTGAGGACCGCCCCCCGGCGGCCCTCTTCGGACTCGCCCCACGGTTCGGGGGTCCGGGGTGCCGGCGAGATCGTCAGCCAGGCGAGCGCTGGCTGTCCTCGCCGTTTTTCCGCGCCCGCTTGGCGGCCGCCGCAGCTTCCTCCAGGCGCTCGGCCTCGCGCTCGCTCGCCGCGGCCTCCTCCTTGGCCTCGATGCTCTCTTCCTTGGCCTCGAGCTTCTCGAGCCGGGCGGCCTTGTTCGCTTTGCTCGCCGTGCGTTTGGCCTTGGCGGTCGATTTCGCCGCTTTCCGCTTCTTGTTCGCCTCGGCTTTGGCGGCCCGCGCCTCGCGTTCGCGGCGGCGCTTCTCGGCTTTGCGACGATCCTGCTCGGCCTTGCGCCGCGCTTCGGCCGCCGCTTTCGAGGCGGCTTCGCTCGCTTGCGCCTGGCGCCTGGCGGCCTCGCGCTCCTCCACCTCGGCCTTCTCGCGCAGCCCTGCCGCCCGCTCGCGCTCCTTCGTCGCCAGCAGCACGGTGTGGCCTTCTTCGCGCAGCTCCTCGTCGCGGAAGAGGACGCCGGCGGCGCTGCGGGCGCCCGCCTCCGCCCGGTCGAGCAGGTGCCTGGCGCTCGAATCCGAGCCGCCGAGGGCGCCGATCGCGACGTCGAACGGCGTCCGCGCCAGCTTGATCGACGAGTTGAGGATCGACTTCGAGATCGTGGGCACCGCCATCAGCTCTCCTCCTTGGGATCGATCGCCGCAGCGGCCTCTTCGGCGCGATCGGCTTCGCGCTCCAGCTCCGCGGCCTCGCGCTTTGCCTCGCCCTTGTCGGCCGCTGCTTCCTGTCGTTTCTCCTGCGCGCGCTGTTCCCCGGCCAGCCGCTCGCGCTCGGCCGCGGCCTTCTCGACCTGCGCCCGCTGCGCCGCCTCGCGCTCTTCGGCGGCGCGTTTGCGCTCAGCCTCCTCCTCGGCGGCGATCTCCCGCGCCTGCAGCTCGACCTCGCGCCGCTCGGCTTGGGTCTGCGCCCGCTCGGCCTCGATCTCGGCTTCCCGCTCTTTTCGCCCGGCCTCGGCGGCCTGCTCGGCCGCCTCCGCCCGGGCGTCGGCCTGGACCTCCTGCAGCTGCCCCTCGCGGTGCAGGTCTTCGTGCCCCAGCGCCGCTCCGGCCATCTGCTTCACCCTGCCGACCACCTTGCCCAAGGCACCGCCGGCGACCCGCTCTTGCTCGCTCAAGCCCGTTCTCCTTTCCGCTTTCGTCCTCTCGGTTCCGTCGCCTTCCACCTACCCGAGCGGAGGTTCGCGCGAACCGTGCGCGCAGTCACATTGCTGGCTTTGCGGGTCGGTCGGCTAGTAGCGGAGGATCGCGGCGACGCCATCGGCGCTGGCGAGCGGCTCGGCGAGCTCGTCGCGGACGATCGTCACCTCGGCGCTGCCGGCGAGGGCGCCGCGGATCAGCTCCTCGGCGTCGGCGTCGATCGCGGCGTCGAAGACGAGGTGGTCGACCCGCCCTTCGCGCAGGGCCTCGCGCGTCTCCTGCAACCCGGCCGAGCCGCGGCTGCCGCCGCGGGCCTCCCCCAGCGCCCGCTCGACCACCGCCCGGTCGCGCTCGCCGTCGAGCCGCTCGATCACGTCGGCGACGAGCTCGCCCAGCTTCCCCTTCGGGGTCGAGATCAGGTCCGTCTCGCCGCCCAGCGCCAGCTTCGCGCTCGCCGAGCCGAAGCCGGCGTTGAAGGCCTCGACGTCTTTGGCCGGGCCGAAGACGACCACCTGCTCGAGCCCGCCCTCCTCCAGCGTCCGGGCGGCAAGGCCGCCGCACTCGTTGAGGAAGCGCAGGCGGTTGTGCTCGAGCCGTTCGCCGTACTGGTCGTGCCCGGAGGCGCTGACGCCCTGAGCCCGCGCCGGGTTGTTCGTGCTCTGCGATTTGCGCTCGCGCCAGTCGAGGCTGGTGACGCTCAGTTCCCAGTCCTCGAGCTCCTCCAGCGCGCCTTCGGCGCAACGCAGCAGCCGCACCCGCTCGGACGAGAGCAGGGCGATGCCGCGGGCGGCGCCGCGGCAGCAGAGGGCGAGCAGCGGCGCCACCACCGGCTCCGGGGCGAACTCGACGCAGGCGTCGGCGACGGGGTGGGTGCCGGTGCCCCACCAGCGCTCGCCGCCATCCTTCTCGGCAACCTCGACGAAGCCGATTTCGCCGCGGGGCGGCGGTCGCAGGTCGCCGTCCTCGAAGCGCTCCAGCACCCGTTTCGCCGTCGCCCGCAGCGCCACCCGCTGCTCGTGCTCGGCTTCCTTGTGGGCCTCCAGGATCGCGTCGAGCCCGTTGCGCAACTCGGTCCGCCAGGCGCCGGTGCGGTCGGCGGGATCGAAGCCGAGGTAGATCGAGAGGACCCCAAGCCGGGGGCGCCATTCGCTCACCTCGCGGGCTTCCTGCAGGGACGGCTGACTCATCGACTCATCCTCCTAGCTCGGGTGCGCCCCGGCTACCCCGTGGCGCCTCGCGGAAAAACCCCACCGCCCCCTCCGAACTGCATCAGCTTCTACACCCGGTTGAAGCAGAAGTCGATGCAGTTCGGGCGAGGGGGCGGTGGGGTAGGTGTCGGGCATGGGCCTGCGACTCGATACGCCGATTCCGGGGCCGCCGCAACCCGAGCCGCGGCCGCCTTCGCCGACGCCCGACCCGGGTCCGCCGGGTCCGCCGCCGCCCGACCCGTCGCCGCCGCGGCCGGCGCCGCACCCGCCGGCGCCGGAAATCGCCGCGGTCGCTCAGCCGCCCGCGCCGGAGTAGCGCAGCGACCCCGGCGTGTCGAGGTCCTCGCCGGTCTCCAGCAGCGTCTTCAGGCCGGAGAGGATCATCGGCCAGCCGCCGTAGAGTTCGCTGTTGGCGTCCTCGTTCAGCTGGTCGTGGGTGACGCGGAGCTGGCACGAGGTCCCGACGGGGACGATCTCCCAGGTCACCCGGGTGGTCCCCTCCCGCTTCACCTCGTCGCTCCAGAGCGCGTTGAAGCTCTGCACCAGCCGCCGCGGCGGCTCGACCTCGAGGTTCTCGCCGGAGGCGATGTCGATCACGCCCGGCACCGCGGACCTGTACTCCGAGCCCTCGGTCCAGGCGGAGACCGTGCCCACCCCGAAGCTGTAGCGCTTGCGCATCTGCTCGCTGGTGATCGCCTCCCATAGGCGCTCCGGCGTCGTCTTGATGTAGATCTCGAACACGGTCATCGAGCCGCGCCCGCCGACCACGGCGTATGCCTGCTCCTCAGTCATCTCTCGTCCTCCTCCAACTCTTTCTTCAGCTCGCTGAGCGCCGAGGCCCAGGGCTCCGCGTACTTGCCCACCCAGCGGTCGTGGATGAGCCTGATCGGGACGGGGTTGAGGAAGTGCAGCTTCTCGCGGCCGCGCCGTCTCGTCGTCACCAAGCCCGCCTCCTCGAGCACCCGCAGGTGCTTCATCACGCCGAAGCGCGACATCGGCAGCTCGGCTTCAAGCGCGCTCAGCGACTGCCCGTCCCGCTCGAAGAGCCGGTCGAGCAGCTCGCGGCGGGTCGGATCCGCCAGCGCCTTGAAGACCTCGTCCATGCGGACAATATAGGTGACTAAATAGTCACCTGTCAAGGGAGAGTCAGGCTGGTCGGCGTCCCCCGGCTGCCAAGCGGGAACGGGCCTACGTCGGCGTTCAGCCGTATCGGGCCTCTGAGGACGTTCAGCCGCATCGGGGCTCTGACAGCGTTCAGCCGCACTCGGGCGTCCGAGGGAGTTCAGCCGCCTTCGGCTTCCGTTCCGCGGCCCCGAGCAGACACGGTTCCAGGATGTCCAGCCGTCAAGTCGCGAACGGGCTGACTCTTCTGTTCCTTTTGGTCGTCCAGCAGCCATAAGGAACAGGTAATCCTCGGGTGGCCATCGTTTCTGTTCCTTATGCCTGCATGGCAGAGAAAAGGAACAGGAAAGGAGGGGACGGGGCAGCCGGGCGCGCGGTTACCCGATTCCTTCTACTCGGAGGGATCCCCCTGCTGAGCGAGGGAAACCCTGCCGCTGATCAGGGTCTCGGTGCGGCCACCGACCCAGATCGTCCCCTCCTCGTCCTGGTCGATCCGCACCCGTCCGGCGCGGCCGATCGCGCTGCCCTGGGTGGCGAGGTAGGGAGCGGCGAGGCGGCCGCTGCCGAGCAGCCACTGCGCGAGCGAAGCGTTGAGGCTGCCGGTGACCGGGTCCTCGGCGGCGACGCCGTTGACCGGGAAGAAGGCGCGGACCTCGATCGCCGCCTCCGCCCCCGGCGGGTGGAAGCCGGCGACGCCGATGTCGAGATCGACCGAGCCGGGCTGCAGCTCCAGCACCCGCTCGGCGCTCTGCAGCAGGACCGCGATCCAGCCGGGACCGTTGTCCACCCACTCGACCGCGAGCATCTCGGCCGGGTCGAGTCCCAGCGCCGCCGCCACCCGCGCCGCCTCCTGCTCGGAGGCCGGGCCCGAGCGCACCAGCGGCGGCGCCGCCAACGAAAACGCACTTGCCTCCGCTATGCGGGAAGAAGTGCGTTCTCGACCCTCCTGGCGCCGGATCCGTACCAGACCGGCATCGCACTCCTGGACGATCTCGCCGGGATCGCGCGGCTCTCCCCCGCCCTCGAGCCAGGCGTGGCAGGTGCCAAGCGTCGGGTGACCGGCGAAGGGCAGCTCCAGCGCCGGCGTGAAGATGCGGACGCGGTAGTCGGCCCCCGGGTCGGCCGGCGGCAGCACGAAGGTCGTCTCCGAGAGGTTCGTCCACCGCGCGAACCGCTGCATCTCCTCGCCGGAGAGCCCCCCGGCGTCCAGCACCACCGCCACCGGGTTACCCGAGCACAGCCCGCTGCCGAAGACGTCGACCTGGCTGAATTGCCGCCGCACAGGGGAGATCTTCGCAGCAGCCCCTCTCCACCGGCGTGGTTGAGCTTTGAGGCGGTATGCGCGTCAAAGCTCAACCACGCGGGATCACATCCTGTACACCGGCGCCGCCGGCTCCGCAAGCGGGGCGTTGGCGCAGGCGGCCAGCGCCTGGGCGAGGACCTCGCGCGTGTCGCGGGGGTCGATCACGCCGTCGTCCCAGAGGCGGGCGCTGGAGTAGAAGGGCCTGCCCTGCTCTTCGTAGAGGTCGTGGAGCTCGGCGGCGATCTCGGGCTGGCCGACCTCGTTCATGACGGCCGCGGCCATCTCGCCGCCCATCACCGAGATCCTGGCGTTGGGCCACATGAAGAGGAAGCGGGGCGAGTAGGCGCGGCCGCACATGCCGTAGTTGCCCGCCCCGAAGGAGCCGCCGACGATCACGGTGAGCTTGGGGACCCGGGCGGTGGAAACGGCGGCGACCATCTTCGCCCCGTCCTTGGCGATCCCGCCCCGCTCGTACTTGGAGCCGACCATGAAGCCGTTGACGTTCTGGAGGAAGACGAGGGGGATGCGGCGCTGGTCGCAGAGCTCGACGAAGTGGGCGCCCTTGAGCGCGCTCTCGGAGAAGAGGATGCCGTTGTTGGCGACGATCCCGACCGGGTGGCCGTCGAGGCGGGCGAAGGCGCAGACGAGAGTTTTCCCGTACTTCTCCTTGAACTCGCGCAGCTCGCCGCCGTCGACGATCCGCCGCATCACCTCGCGGATGTCCCACGGCGCCCGCGAGCCGATCGGGACCACGTCGAGGATCTCCTCCGGATCGCCGGCCGGCGGCCGCGGCTCGAGCCGCTCCCACGGCGGCGCCGGGCTCGGCGGCAGGGTGGCGACGATTTCGCGCAGGATCTGCAGCGCCTCGGCGTCGTCGGCGGCGAGGTGGTCGGCAACGCCGGATTTGCGGGCGTGGACGTCGCCCCCGCCGAGCTCCTCCGCGCTCACCTCCTCCCCGGTCGCCGCCTTCACCAGCGGCGGGCCGCCGAGGAAGATCGTCCCCTGGTGGCGGACGATCACGGTCTCGTCGCTCATCGCCGGCACGTAGGCGCCGCCGGCCGTGCAGGACCCCATCACCGCGGCGATCTGCGGGATCCCCCGCGCCGACATCGTCGCCTGGTTGAAGAAGATGCGGCCGAAGTGCTCGCGGTCGGGGAAGACCTCGTCCTGCAGGGGAAGGTAGGCGCCGCCGGAGTCGACCAGGTAGATGCAGGGCAGCCGGTTCGCCAGCGCCACCTCCTGGGCGCGCAGGTGCTTCTTCACCGTGATCGGGTAGTAGGTGCCGCCTTTGACGGTGGCGTCGTTGGCGGCGATCACGCAGCGGCGGCCGCTGACGGTGCCGACGCCGCTGATGATCCCCGCCCCCGGCGCCGCGTCGTCGTACATCCCGTGCGCGGCCAGCGGCGAGAGCTCGAGGAACGGCGTGCCGGGATCGCAGAGCCCCGCGATCCGCTCGCGGGCGGTCAGCTTGCCGCGGCCGCGGTGGCGCTCGACCGCCTTCGGGCCGCCGCCGGCGCGGACCCGCTCCAGCTCGGCCTCGAGCTCGGCGATCAGCTCCAGGTGCTTATCGCGCATGCCAGTCCACCGGGCCGGCGACGAGGGTGTGGGAGCCGAGCGGCCGGCCCAGCGCCTCCTGTGCCACCCGCGCCGCCTCCAGCAGCTTGCCGAGGTCGATCCCGGTTTCGATCCCCATCTCGTGCAGCATCGAGACCAGGTCCTCGCTGGCGACGTTGCCGGTCGCCCCGGGCGGCACCGGGCAGCCGCCGAGCTCGCCGAAGCTCGACTCGAAGGAATCGACCCCGGCCTGCAGCGCCGCCAGCACGTTGGCGAGCGCCTGGCCGCGGGTGTCGTGGAAGTGGGCGGTGCGCTCGATCTCCCCCAGCTCCTCGGCGGCGCGGCGGAAGAACTCGCCGACCTGAATCGGGTTCGCCATCCCGGTGGTGTCGCCGAAACCGATCTCGACGGCGCCGGCCGCGGCGAGGCGCTGGGCGATCTCGAAGACCCGCTCGACCGGGACGTAGCCCTCGTAGGGGCAGCCGAAGCTGGTGGAGATCACACCCTCGCAGCGCAATCCCTCCTCACTCGCCCGGGCCAGCACCTGCTCCAATCCCACCAGCGACTCCTCGACCGAGCGGTTGACGTTGCGCCGGTTGTGGGTCTCCGAGGCGGAGAGGAAGACGTTGACCTCGTCGATCTTCTCGCGCACCTCGAGCGCCGCCTCCAGCCCGCGCATGTTCGGGACCAGGACCGAAACCGAGACCTCGTCGGGGATCTCGGCCCGTTCCAGCACCTCGCGCCCGTCGGCCAGCTGCGGCACCACGTCGGCGCGGACGAAGCTCGTCACCTCCAGCCGCCGCACCCCGGTGCGGGCGAGCATCTCGACCAGCCGCACCTTGGTCTCGGTGGGAATCGTCTCCGGCTCGTTCTGGAAGCCGTCGCGCGGCCCGACCTCGCGGATGCGGACGGCCTTGGGGATCACGGGGCTAGGCCCCCAGCGCGCGGGCGATCACCATCTGCTGGACCTCGTCGGTCCCCTCGCCGATCGTGAGGATCTTGGCGTCGCGGTAGAACCGGCAGACGGGGTACTCCTCGATGTAGCCGTACCCGCCGTGGATCTGGACGGCCTCCTCGCTCGCGCGGACCGCCAGCCGGCCGGTCTTCAGCTTCGCCTGCGCCGCCGTCAGCGTGAAGGGCTCGCCGCGGTCCTTCAGCGTCGCCGCGCGGTAGGTGAGCAGCCGCGCCGCCTCGATCTCGGTGGCCATGTCGGCGAGCTTCGCCTGGATCGCCTGGTACTTCGAGATCGCCCTGCCGAACGCCATCCGCTCCTTCGCGTAGGCGAGCGCTTCGTCGAGCGCGCCCTGGGCAAGGCCCACGCCCATCGCCGACACCCCGATGCGCCCGCCGTCGAGCGTCTGGAGGAACTGCTTGAAGCCCTGCCCGCGGGGCCCGACGAGGTTCTCCTCCGGCACCCGGCAGTCCTCGAAGCTGAGCGGGCGCGTGTCCGATGCGTTCCAGCCCATCTTGCGGTACGGCTCGCCCGGCTCGTAGCCCGGCGTGCCGTTGGGGACGATCAGGTTGGAGATCTCGTCGGGGTGGGTGGGATCGGTTCTCGCGGTGATGCACACCACGCCCGAGATGTCG
>DASSOC010000037.1:0-39074 GCA_035700965.1 Solirubrobacterales bacterium | reverse complement strand
GGGGAGGCCCGTGATCCCGGGGCCGGACAGGCGCATCGCGCCGAAGCCGAGGCGGTTGACCTCGAGCTCGCCGGCGACCGGGAAGGTCCCCGAGGCGGTGGCGGTGGTCATCTTCTGGGCGAGCCTCCGTCAGAGGATCGGGAGGTAGCGCTCGAGCTCCCAGGCACTGACCTGCACCCGGTAGTCCTCCCACTCCTGACGCTTGATCTCGACGAAGCGGTTGAACATGTGCTCGCCGAGCGTACGCAGGACGAGCTCGGACTCGGCGGTCAGCTCGATCGCCTCGCCGAGCGTCGCCGGGAGCTGCTCGACGCCCAGCCGCTTGCGCTCGTCGGGCGACAGGTGGTACAGGTTCTTCTCCATCGGCTCGGGCAGCTCGTAGCCCTTCTCGACGCCCTCGAGGCCGGCCTGGAGCAGCGCCGCGAACGTCAGATACGGGTTGCACGCAGGGTCGGGACAGCGCAGCTCCATCCGCGTCGCGCGCTCCTTGCCCGGGTGGTAGAGCGGCACCCGGACCAGCGCGCTGCGATTGCGCCGCGACCACGCGACGTAGACCGGCGCCTCGTAGCCCGGCACGAGCCGCTTGTAGGAGTTGACCCACTGGGCGAAGATCGACGAGACCTCGCGCGCGTGCTTGAGCTGGCCGGCGATGAAGGCCTTGCCGATGTCGGAGAGGTAGTACGGGTCGTCGGCGTCGAACATCGCGTTCTGCTCGCCGCGGAAGAGGCTCATGTGCGTGTGCATGCCCGAGCCGTTCTCGCCGAAGAGCGGCTTGGGCATGAACGTCGCATGCCAGCCGTACTTCATGGCGTACTCCTTGACGGTGATCCGGTACGTCATGCAGTCGTCGGCCATCTTCAGCGCGTCGGCGTAGCGCATGTCGACCTCGTGCTGGGAGGGGCCGACCTCGTGGTGGGTGTACTCGACGTGGATGCCGAGCTGCTCCAGCGCCAGCACCGTCTCGCGCCGCAGGTCGGAGCCGGCGTCGAGGGTGGTCAGGTCGAAGTAGCCCCCCTCGTCGAGGGGTTCGGGGGTGCCGCCCGACGGCTTGGCCGAGCGGAAGTAGAAGTACTCGAGCTCGGGGCCGATGTTGTAGGCGTCGAAGCCCATCTCCTCGGCCCGTTTCAGCGCCCGGCGCATGATCCAGCGCGGGTCGCCCTCGTAGGGGCCGCCGCCGGGCACGCGGACGTCGCAGAACATGCGGGCGACGGCGTCGTCCTCCGGCCGCCAGGGGATCAGCGCGAAGGTCGACGGGTCCGGCACCGCCAGCATGTCGGACTCCTCGATCGGGTTGAAGCCGGTAATCGAGGAGCCGTCGAACCCCATCCCGCCTGCGAAGGCGTCCTCGAGCTCGGAGGCATTGACCGAGAAGCTCTTCAGCTGGCCGAGGACGTCGGTGAACCAGAGGCGGATGAAGCGGACGTCGTGCTCCTTGACCAGCTCGATGACGTCAGCGGCGCTGCGGGGTTGCTCTGCCATGCCTCATTGCCTCCTTGGCTTTTGCGAGGGCCGCAACGGTAGCCAATGAACCAAGGCGGTGCTGAAACCCGTATCAGCGGGTAGAGAAAGGACTCCTGAGCTGGGGGCCAGGCGGCTTGAAAGCGTCCTGGAAAGGAGGTATAACTTACGTCAAGTAAGTAAGCGGCTAAAAGTAAAGTAAAGGCCACGTAACGGCTCTGTCAAGCGAAGTGCCGCCCCGGAAGCAGAGCCAGAAGCGAGTTGCCAAGTGACGGTAAAAACGGCAGTGAGCAGATTTCAAATCCACGACGAGCTGACGGCGCCGGATGAGAGCGCACCTCTCATCAAGAGCATTCAGGCCGCCGGCGGCGCGGTGACGAAGTTCGTTGGCGTGCTCGCCGGGGCACCGGCTGTGCTGCGCGCATACACGCGGATGCGCTCGGAGCTGCGCGGCGGAGTCCTGCCGCAGGCGACGAGGGAGCGGATCGCGCTGGCCGTGGCGGAGCACCGTGAGGACGACTACAGCATCGCCCAGCACGCCAAGTCGGCCCGCCGGGCCGGCCTCGGACTGGACGAGGTCTCGAAAGCCCGTAGCTTCACCTCCGGCGATGCCAAGGAGGCGGCCCTGCTCGCCTACCTGAAGGAGGCCCTCGACGCCGAAGGCCCGCCGCCCCTGCACCTCCACGAGGAGGCGCGGGAGATCGGCTGGAGCGACGAGGAGATCCTCGAGGCGGTCGCGCACCTGGCCCTGAACGAGTTCCAGAGCCTGATCGCCAGCGCGGCGGCGCTGCCCAAAGACCAGGCCGGGCCGCGGGTTCTTCCTTCAGCGGCTTAAGCAATCAGGGGGAGGGGACCCTCCTCGGCGGACAAAAAGCAGTTAGGGGGAGGGGACCCTCCTCGGCGGACAAAAGCATGGAGTGTCCGGCGAGGAGGGTCCCCTCCCCCGTACCCGCGACCGGCTGACGGGCGGATTCCCGATCGCCTGTGAGGGAAGCGCGCCGCGGCTTGTTGGTGAGTTGGGCGGGGCCGGGGGCAGGGGCCTCCAGACACTCCCCGCTTTTGTCTGGAGGCCCCTACCCCCGGCCCCTCACAACCTTCGCCGGCTGCTAGCGCCCCTCGACCAGGGTTGCCGTGTAGAGGAGGCGGGCGGTGGTGTATTTGCAGCCGTAGGTCGCGCGGCGGCCGGGCTTTTGCTGGGGTTCGCCCTGGCGAATATCGGTCGCGTTCTTGCAGGTGCCGGGTTCGCGGCTGGCGCGCCAGACGTTGTTGACCGGCAGTTCCTGGGCGAAGGCCGGTGCCCAGGTGGGGACGCTGAGGGCGACGATGTCGCCCTTTTCCACCTTCAGGTTGGCGCCGAATTCGACGGTCTGGCCGAGGTAGGGCGAGAGCACCTTGACCGAGCCCTGGCGGCGCAGGGCGTAGCGAGGCGGCTGGGTGCCCGGGATGCGGCGAAGGATCGAGAGGCGCGCCTCAGGCGGGGTGCCGAAGAAGCCGTTGAAGAAGGTGCGCTGGCTGTTGGTCGGCTGCGCCAGGGTCAGCGTCCAGGACTTGATCGTGCCGTCGTGCGGCACCAGGAACGGCAGCCGCGTCTGGCCGTTGTCGACCTGGAAACCGGTGACGCTGCCGATCGCCTGGCAGGGCAGGTCGGGGCAGGAGGGGTCGGGCTCGACCGCGGTTTTGCCGAGGATCACCTTCGTCTTCGGCGCCTTGGCAGCGTCGCTGCTGCCGACCAGGCTGACCAGCAGGACGAGCGCGCAGACGAGCAGGCCGAGGCCGAACAGGAGACCCCTCCCTCTCGCGGCGGGCACTGCTGCGGATGAAAACCTCGACATCGGACCCTGCTCCTCTCGTTGCTTGGCACTGCCTGGAACACGGCAGCCTATTGAGAGGAGCGGCCGGAGAAGCCGCAATCAGCGGCTGTGCAGGCCGCTGGCGTAGTCGAGGGCGACGGCGTAGCGGAGCCGGCCGACCCCTTCGAAGCCGAGCGCTTCGCTCGCCGCTCTGGTCAGGTCGAAGGCCCGACCCTTGACGTAGGGGCCGCGGTCGATCACCTGGGTGACCAGGGCGTGGCCGTGGTAGACGAGCTTCACGGTGGTGCCGCAAGGAAGGGACTTGTGAGCGACGCCGAGGGTGTTCGGGCGCAGGGTCTGGCCGCAGGCGGTGCTCCGCCCCCACATGCCGGGGCCGCCGTACCAGCTGGCGCCGGCGTAGCGGAACGGGCTGAAGGCGAGTTCGCCCCCTTCGGCGGCGCTGGCGGTGTAGCTGGAAGCGCCGCCGGTTTCAGCCTTGGCGCCAGTCGCGGCGCCGGCCATCAGCGCGAGGATGGCGGCGAGGGCCAGGGCCCAGCGCAGGGTGGTTTGATCGATCGTCGGCATCTCTTTCCTGACGCTTGCGGGGTTAGCTGACGGGCTCGCGCTGGAAGAGCTGCGCTACGCGGCAAATCGCCGCGACTCGCCCCAAATGCTTGGGCCCCCCGCTCCTCGCGTTATGTAGGCGAAGATTCAGCGGAAGTTGGCGGCATGTTAGCAACCGCTAAGACAGAAAACCGTGCAAGGGTCGGCCTGGCATAGAAAAGGCCCCCAGTTGGGAGCCTTTTCCGTAGCGGGCCTGTAAGCCGGATCCTGTCGTGAGCGGCCATCTATCTCTGCGGCCTACCTGGACCTCGCCGAGCCGGGTCGACGGTCCTGCTTGGCCTTGCACCGGGCGGGGTTTGCCTGGCCGCTGCGTCACCGCAACGCCGGTGCGCTCTTACCGCACCATTTCACCTTTGCCTGTACGCGACGCAGCTGCAGTCGCGCCATCGGCCGTGTCATTTCTGTGGCACTTTCCCGCGGGTTTCCCCGGGTGGGCGTTACCCACCGCCCTGCCCTGTGGTGTCCGGACTTTCCTCGAGGGGTTTTCTCTCCCCCCGCGGTCCGCTCAGCCCGCCCCCCAAGAGTACCCCGACCACGACCTTCCGCCAACAAATCGCCCCTCCTTGGTGCCGACGGGCCGAAAAGTCCAATCATCCGGGTCGGATCGGCCCGTCGGCGCTCGAGAATCGACAGATCGGCCCGCGGGCGGAAGTAGGCTCAGCTCACTGTCATTGTCGGCCCACGGTCGACGGCAGGCGTCCGACCGGGTCGGTTGGTTCTCGGGAACGGCGACGGGCTGACTCATAGGCTCGGTGTCGACCCGAAGGTCTGACCTCCATGCGTTGCGTCGCCCGCCGCCGCCCGAGGATCCCCGGCTTGACTTGATAGGAGCGTGGCATCGCCCCAAGTGAGGTTCGTCAGCCGGAGGTCCGTCCGAAGGCAGAAGACCAATCGAAGGGACAGCCAGATGATCGTGATCGGAGCGGATACCCACAAGTCCACCCACACCTGCGGCGCCGTCTTTGCGGCCAGCGGCCAGCTCGCCGGCGAGCTGACCGCCCCCGCCCGCGAGCCGGGCTTCCGCGAGCTGCTCGCCTGGGGGCGAGGCCTCGACGCAGAGCGGATCTGGGCGATCGAGGACTGCCGCCACGTCTCCGGCTCCCTGGAGCGCTTCCTGGTCGCGGCGGGAGAGCGCGTGGTCCGCGTCCCCCCGAAGCTGATGGGCGAAAGCCGACGGGGCGAACGGACCGCCGGCAAGTCCGATGCGATCGACGCCCTCGCGGTCGCCCGCGCAGCCCTGCGCGAGGGCCCAGAGAACCTGCCCGCAGCCCACCTCGACGCCGAGGCGCTTGAGCTGAAGCTCCTGCTCGACCACCGCGAGGACCTCGTCAAGGCCCGCTCTGAAGACCAGCAGCGCCTGCGCTGGCACCTGCACGACCTCTGGCCCGAGCTGGAGCTGCCGGCCCGCTGCCTCGATCGGGTCGTCTGGCTCGAGCGCCTCGCCCGCAAGCTCTCCCGCGCCGAGCAGGTGACCAGGGTCAAGATCGCCCGCGAGCTGGTGGCCGAGATCCGCCGCCGCACCCGCCGGGCAAAGGAGCTCGAAGCGCAGATCGCGACTCGGGTCGAAGAGCAGGCCCCCCAGCTGCTGGAGCTGGAGGGCTGCGGCGCGCTGACCGCGGCCAAGCTGGTTGCCGAGACCGCCGGCGCCGCCCGGCTTGCAAGCGACGCCAAGTTCGCCCGTCTCGCCGGCGTCGCCCCGATTCCCGCCTCCTCGGGCAAGCGCGTCCGCTACCGCCTGGACCGCGGCGGCAACCGCCAGCTCAACTGCGCCCTGCACCGCATCGCCGTCACCCAAGGGCGGATGCACCCGCCCGCGCGGACCTACCTCGCCCGCAAGCAGGCCGAGGGCAAGTCGCGCAGGGAGGCGCTGCGCTGCCTCAAACGCCACCTCGCCCGCCGGGTCTGGCAGTTGTTGATCAAATCTGAAATTGATCTATCCATGAGCAATCCCGTCCATCCTCAGAGAGGCTCGCTGGCGCCGCAAGTTGCGGCGGTGGCTTGACATAGGAGCAACGCATGAGGACCGCAGTCGTCACCGGCGCCGGCAGCGGTCTCGGCGCCGCGATCGCCGCCGAGCTGGCCGGCCGCGGCTACCGGGTGCACGTCACCGACGTCGACCCCGGCGCCGCCGATCGGGTCGCCGCCGAGCTCGGCGGCGATGCCCGCGGCAGCGCCCTCGACGTCCGCGACGAGGCGGCCTGCAGCGGCCTCGCCGATTCGATCGGGCGCTCCGGCTCCCTCGACCTCTGGGTCAACAACGCCGGCGTCTTCTTCCCCGGCCCACCGTGGGAGCAGAGCGCCGAGACCCGGCAGGCGATGCTCGACGTCAACGTCACCGGCCTGATGAACGGCACGATCGCCGCCCTGGGCCCGATGCGGCAGGCCGGCCGCGGCCACGTCGTCAACGTCGTCTCCCTCGCCGGGATCGTCGCGGCGCCGGGTGAGGTCGCCTACTCGGCGAGCAAGCACGCGGCAATGGCTTTCACGCTCGGCACGGTCTTCGACCTCCGGCGCGCCGGCTTCAAGGGCATTCAGCTCTCGGCCGTCTGCCCGGACGGGATCTGGACGCCGATGCTGGAAGACAAGCTCGACGATCCCGACTCCGCCCCCTCCTTCTCCGGCCGTCTCCTCACCGCCGAGGAGGTCGCCGCAGAAGTCGGCAGGCTGACCGAGCGCCCGCGCCCGATCCTTATCGTCCCGCGCTGGCGCGGCCCAGCCCTGCGCTTCTACGACCTATTCCCCCGTTTCGGGCTGAAGCTGCTGCCCCTCGTCATGTGGGACGCGCGCAGGCGTCAAAGGGCTTACAAGAAGAAGATCGAAGCCGGCACCTGGCCTTGAAGCCGGCTCGCCGTCGCTTTGGTTACCCCTGAGGCAACCAAGTCGACACGCCGCTCAGACCGCCCGGAAGACTCCGACGACCTTCCCCAGCACCCGCGCCTCGGTCGTCAGGATCGGCTCCATTTCCTCGTTTTCGGGCTGGAGCCGGACGTGATCCTTCTCGCGGAAGATCCGCTTCACCGTCGCCTCCTCACCGATCAGGGCAACGACGATCTCGCCGTCGCTTGCGGTGTCGCTGGGGCGCACGACGACGTAGTCGCCTTCGAGAATGCCGGCGTCCTTCATGCTTTCGCCGCGGATCTGGAGGATGTAGTCGCCGTCCTCGCCGCCGATCACGTCGGGGATTTCGAGGTACTCCTCGATGTTCTCTTCGGCGAGGATCGGCGCGCCGGCGGCGACCTGCCCAACCAGGGGCAGCCCGTTTTCCGAGCTGATCGCGCTCTTGGCCTTGTCGAACAGCAGCTCGATCGCCCGCGGCTTCGAGGGATCCCTTTTGACCAGCCCCAGCTTCTCCAGATTCGCCAGGTGCGCGTGCACGGTCGACGAGGAGTGCAGCCCCACCGCTTTGCCGATCTCCCGCACCGTCGGCGGGTAGCCGGTCTTGGCCGCGTACTTGCGGATGAAGTCGAAGATCTCCTTCTGCCGCTTGGTCAGATCCAAATCCATCGTCTTTCTGCTTCCCTCCAGAGCCGGGTCACCAACGTCGAACAACCGCAAATCGCCTTCGAACACCTGTTCGTAGAGTACCGCCCCCTGCGGACGCTCGCAACGTCCGCCCTCCCCCTGCACGCAAACATCTAGAATCGCCTTCCCTCAAGCGGCTGTGGCGGAACTGGTAGACGCGCAAGGTTGAGGGCCTTGTGGGTGGAAACACCCGTGATGGTTCGACTCCATTCAGCCGCATCATGAAAACCCCCGCTAGACGGGGGTTTTCTGCGTTTAGCAGGGACTTTCGGTCAGTGGCCGTCGATGGGTGGTGCGCCAGTCGGTGCGCCAGTCAGAACCTAAAGATGCCAGCAGCCTCCTTGCCGCGAATGACGCTAGGGACCGTGCCCAGCCGGCCAAAGCAAGGCGTTGGCTAGCCGCGCAATGTCGTGCTCCGGGGCCTTCTCCCAGGCAGGCAGATGTCGGTAGTCCCTTCGCGTGGGTTGAGCGCGGTACCGAGCCCGCCCCCCGTGCACGGGCAGATCAAATGCTCCGCCAGAAGCGAACTCGGGCGGCACGTCTGCGACGAACGGCTCTGGCTCGACGCCAAACTCTGGCCGGGCTATGGAGTCGATGGAAAGATCGACCATCAGGCGGCCATCGAGGATCGCAACAAGGTGACCGTCCCAGAAATCGTCAGGGGCATCCTCGGGTTTCTGACCTTCCGCGCCGAGGAGGATTTCCACCTCCGGATCGGCGGTCGCCGTTATCTCAACGACAACAGGCAGGGGCCTCGCCCGCACTCCCCGTTGCCGGCAAACGTCAACGGCCATCCGCGTAAACAGGACGCAGTGGTCGGGCCCTCCCCCCGCGGCACCCACCATCGCGGGACGCCGCGCGACGAGCAGTTCAGCCGCGACGCGAGCCGGATCGTTGGCGTTCACAAGCAAAAGCTAGAAAAGACAGCCTCGCTGCCGACCTTCCTCCTCGCTCCGGTTTCGCAGCAAGAGGAGGTCTCCGCGATCGAGCCAACGCAGACGGTGCTGAACGTCAACGATGGCCGTGTGAAGGTCACGAACCTGGCTCTCTAGATTGTCGAGGCGCACCTTGTCGAAATCTGGATCGCCCTCGTTGACGATCCGCCCGTCTTTGGCCGTAATAGCTCGCGGAGACATGGCAAGAGTCTTGCGCTTGGGTCGGCGGAAGGTGCGGACCACGCCGGGATGTCTTCCCCAGTGAGTCGATCCGCCTTTTAGAAGATCAGTGCGCAGATAACGATTACGGCAGTAGCCGCGAAAGCCGAGTCGATCAGCACAGCAATTCCAGGTGGCGGTTCCTCTTCGCCGTCACTTCGATCGCGGTATACAAACTGGGCCAGGCTGCGCACGACCCAGCCAAGTCCGACCGCAACGGCTATCACCGTCAAGTCTTTGGTCAACCGCGAGCCATGGCCAACCTCCAGTGCATGAAGCGCAGCGACCTCCCCGGCGACGAGCAGGGCGCCGATGAAAAGAACGCCCAGGATCGCGGTGCGGATGGAGATCGTGTCACGGACACGAAGTCGAGCCTCGCCGACAGCCATCGTTAGAAGCAGAATCGGGATGACCTGAACGATTGCTTCGTAATAGCTCTGGCCGCTCACCTTGATGAGCATCGCGGGCGCAACGGACGGAGGCAGAACCCTCTGGGGCTTGCTATTCAGAGCTCCAAGATCTGCTGCACGACCTTTGCCTCATCCAGATCAAGGGTTTCGACCCACGCGCTCATGTCGTGCTTTCCACGAGAATCAAAAAGGCCTCCAAGCGGCCTGACTCGCTCCCATCCAACCCCCTCGATCAGCTCACAGCCAACGAGGAAGGCCCGCGGGTAGAGCCCTGGCGGATAGCCCTGTTCCAAGTCGGCTTCCATCATTTCAGCGGTCGTCAAGCTCGCTTCTTGGTCTTCGCGCAAAAACTGTTCTATTGCTGCTTCTGCGTAATCACCGGCGTCTATTTCCAGCAAAGCACGGAGGGAGACATGAATCGCGAACATCTCCTGCACCCATTCAAAGACAACGTGATTCGGACAGAGAACGGAGTGCGTGGTCTCGTGAGCAAGCTGAAAACAGGCGTGCGGCCAATCGATGCCACGCCTGAGATAAATCAGACAACCAGAGGGATCACCGGGGATTATTGAGCGCCGAGGCGGACCATCGTGCCAGTGCAAGCGCGCTTCGCTCGGCCACCCCTCGCGATCTAGCTCGAATTCTTCGGCGGTTCGCTGGACGCGACGCTCGAAGAAAGCAAGCAAGTCGGGATCGGTGATCCTGCCGGCGGTCGGTATGGACTCCCACATCTCGTCTCAAATCTAGGCAATTGCGAGGCGGAACTGGCTTTAGTGCAACGACCATGTGTCTCATAACCTCACAAAAGTCGAGGACCTGGCCTGAGAGGTTTATCCTCAAGCCATGGCGCACGCCACCAAAGCCGATAAAGCCGCCGTTGAGCGTCGAGCGGCGATAGAGCGGACCCGAGGCATGTTCGCTCACTTGGCGCCAGGGGAAAGCCTGGCCGATGAGCTGATCGCAGATCGACGCGCGGGAAGCCCGCGCTGAAGATCGCGAGGCCGCCGAGGAAGCTCGGCGTCTCCGTGGCACGTAGCAAGGCCGCGGCATCGGTTCTCGATGCCTCTGCGTTGCTTGCCCATCTCAACGAAGAGAAGGGTGCGCCCGTCGTTCGGCAGGCCATGGCGGATGGGGCAGCCATCAGCGTCGTGGATTGGATGGAGGTTCTATCCAGAATCGCCGAGCGGGGCGAAGATCCCGAACTAGCCGCCGCTGAGATGAAAGGCGCCGGCCTGATAGGCGGGGTCGTCAGCGTCGAGGCCGTCACCAAACAAGACTCGATCGAGATCGCCCGCTTGCGCCCCCTCACCAAGGAGCAGGGACTTTCTCTCGCCGACCGCTCCTGCTTGGCTCTTGCAACTTGCCTCGGGCTTCCGGTCGTAACGGGTGACCGAGCCTGGCAGAACTTGCCCAGGGTCGCGGTCGCGGTCAAGCTGATTCGGTAGCGCCCGTGCGCCAGTCGTGCGCCAGTGAGACCCCGAAATCACCGGAGATAGCCGGAGACAGCCGATCTAGATTTGGCTCTGGAACGCGGAATCGGCTTTGGCAAGCGGTCCGTTTTCAGCTTGAGGGCCTTGTGGGTGGAAACACCCGTGATGGTTCGACTCCTCTCAGCCGCACTTTGCCTCGCAGTTCGGTTCGTCAGCAGCCAGCAGCCGGGCCTGCCGCTTTTCGGTAAGTCGCAAAACAAACGCGAGTGTTCTGGAGTAATCGCCTCTCCTCTTGATAGCTTGCCGCGCCGCAAAGAGCCCGCGGTGGCTCGCTACAGGAAAGGCAGCAAATGAAGAAGCTCCCCAGTGCGTTCAGCTACGCGAACGTCGTTGCGACGATTGCCCTGTTCCTCGCGATCAGCGGCGGTGTCGTCTACGCCGCATCCGGTCTTGGCCGTAACGCGGTGAAGTCGAAGAACATCGCGGCACATGCGGTGAAGAACCGCAACCTCGCCAGGAAGGCGGTAAAGAACGGCAACCTCGCCGGCAACGCGGTGTCCACCGCCAAGATCAGGAGCGGCGCCGTGACGGGGACGAAGGTGAAGGCCGGCACGCTGACGCGAACGAACCTCGCGGCGGGCACTCTGGCTGGGCTGCAGGTGCTCGACGTCAGCAACTCCGCCGTCCCCGGGTTGACGACGGAATCGGCCGGCGGAACCGCCGTCCCGCTCACCGGCACCGCCACCTTCACGCCGGTTGCCGGAAAGTCCTACGAGATCCTCACCGAACTGTCGGGAACGCCGACCGACGGCAGCGGAGAAGAAGGCGGCAGCTGCTCCCCCTTCGTCTCGATCCTGGTGAACGGCGCGCCGTTCACCGGAACCTCGATCTACGACAGCAACGAAGGGACCCCGCCGTTCAACAGGGAACCGGTCGGAAGCAGCTCGACCGCGATCGGCCTCCAGCAGGCCGGCCAGCAGCAGACGATCTCGGCCGTCGCCTTCGGCGACAGCGACTGCACCTCGGCAACTACCGCCTCGCTGCGGGTAACGGTCGTCGAATTCGGCTGATCGACGCACCAGAAGTGGGCGCCGCCGCTGATCGAAGCGGCGGCGCGTGCTCAGTCGACCGCGGTGCCCAGGGCCTTGTCGATGAAGGGGCCGAGCAGCTCGGCAACCGCTTGGGCGGTGTCCTCGGCCGACTCCCCCGGCGTCGTCACGTAGCTGATCGCGAGTCGCACCAGGGTCTCGGCCAGGGTCTTCACGTCCGCCTTCGGCGCTTCCGGCCACCCCTCCGCGATCACGGCGGTCAGGCGCGCCGTCGCCCACTGCACGACCGGCAGGCCCTGGGTGGTGACGAACGGCAGCATCCCCCCGGTGCCGTCGTCGCTCAGCAGGATCCGGATCAGCGGGTCGTCGCCGGCGGTGCGGAGGAAGCGCTCGAGGGCGGCCAGCACCGCCGCCCGCGGGTCGTCGCGGTGCTCCAGCGCCGCCGTTTCGACACCGTCGAGGAAGCGTTCCCCCTCGTGGATGACGAAGGCGAGGCCGAACTCGTTGCGGTTGCCGAACTCGTTGTAGAGGGTCTGGCGGCTGACGCCGGCGCTGCCGGCGACGTCGGCCATCGTGATCTCCGACCAGGACCGCTGCCCCAGCTGCTGGCGGGCGGCGTCGAAGACCGTCTTGCGCAGGAGCTCGCGCGCCGCCTCCTGGTAGGGGGTCTTCCCGTTCTGCATCCCCCCTATCGTCGCAGCGGAAGCGGTCAGGCGTCGCCTGAGACGGGCTCGAAATCGATCTTGTCGCGGACGCCGCAGTCGGGACAGGGCCAGTCGTCGGGCACCTCGCTCCACCGCGTCCCCGCGGGAAAGCCCTCGCGGGGGTGGCCCTCCGCCTCGTCGAAGACGTAGCCGCAGCTGGGGCAGCGCCAGGCGCTCACGCGGCCTTCCCGTAGCGCTCCAGCACCCGGCCGAGCTTGCGCGGGTGGACGTTGCAGCGGCTGACGTCGCCCTCGTAGTGGTCGAGCAGGATCGGGTCCATCACCCGCCGCCACAGCGGCGGGAACCAGGCGAGGACGATCATCCCCGCGTAGCCGGTCGGCAGCTGCGGCGCCTCTTCGACGTGGCGCAGGGCCTGGTAGCGGCGGGTCGGGTTGGCGTGGTGGTCGCTGTGGCGCTGCAGGTGGTAGAGGAGGACGTTGGAGGCGACGTTGTTGCTGTTCCAGCTGTGCTCGGGACGGCAGCGCTCGTAGCGGCCGTCCTCTTTCTTCTGCCGCAGCAGGCCGTAGTGCTCGAGGTAGTTGACGACCTCCAGCAGCGAGAAGCCGATCACCGCCTGGGCGACCAGGTAGGGCAGGACGACCGGGCCGAAGACGAGGGCGAGGCCGGCGAAGAGGCCGACCGTCATCGCCCAGGCGGTGAGGATGTCGTTGTGGATGCTGAGGCGCGGCTTCTCCAGCCGGTCCAGCCGCTTGCCCTCGATCTCCCAGGCCGAGCGCAGGCTGCCGGTGACGGTTCGCGGCAGGAAGGCCCAGAAGCTCTCCCCCAGCCGCGAGCTCGCCGGATCCTCGGGGGTGGCGACTTTGACGTGGTGGCCGCGGTTGTGCTCGATGAAGAAGTGGCCGTAGCCGGTCTGCGCGAGAGCGACGCGGCTGAGCCAGCGCTCGGAGCTGGCGCGCTTGTGGCCGAGCTCGTGGGCGGTGTTGATCGCGATTCCGCCGACGACGCCCATCGTCAGCGCCAGCCCGATCGATTCGACGATATTCAGCTCACCGCTCGACCACATCCAGCAGGCGAAGATCAGGCCGGCGTACTGGATCGGGATGAAGACGTAGGTGCACCAGCGGTAGTAGCGGTCCTGCTCGAGGAACTTGAGGACGCTGTCGGGCGGGTTGCTCGAGTCCAGCCCGATCGCCATGTCGAGGATCGGGAAGATCACGAAGACGAGGACAGGGCCGATGAACCAGAAGCCGCCGAAGCCGGTCAGCTGCCAGTAGAGGTAGGCGAAGAAGGGGCCGAGCGGGACGATGATCCCCAGCAGCCAGGCGTAGCGCTTTGCGTCGGTCCAAGCCGCCGGGTTGACCTCGACGTCGTCGTGGTGGTGATGGTGATGCGCGTGCTCCGCGTGTGCCTCCACGGTTCCCCCTCCTCCTTGTCAAATAGCCGCCGTTGGTCGGTTATTTTGACAGAAAGAGGGAGTCTGTCAAGAGGAGTTACAGAGCCCATCCTCCTGTCAGGCACGCTCCGCAAACAATTGTTCCTTTTGCCCGCCATGGAGGCGAAAGGAACAGACGATGAGGGGTGGCCGCCCAGGCGTTGTGCCTTATCGCCGTCCTGCGACGAAAAGGAACAGCCGGCGACTCCTCGACCCTCCGCAGAAGCGGCGGGAGGAGGCGCGCTGCTCTCAGATCTTCAGCAGCAGGAAGGTGTTGAGGACGAACAGCACCGAGACGAAGACCGTGGCGCGGTCCAGGTTGCGCTCGACCATCGAGCCGCCGCCGACGGAGCTGCCGCCGCTGCCGACCCCGAAGGCGCCGGAGAGGCCTGCGTCTTTGCCCGAGTGGAGCAGGATCAGGAAGATCAGCACGACGGAGATGATCACCTGGAGGATGCCGAAGAGCGTGAACACAACGGTGAAGTCTAGCTTTGCCCGACTTTTTCAGGCTCCCGGGGGTGCGCCCCGTTGCCGTCGGCGCCGTTGCCGTCGGCGCCGTTGCCGTTAACCGCGGCGGGCAGCTCAGGCCCGTCCTCGCCGTCGAGGATCGTCAGCGCTTCGCGCCGCAGCTCCGCGTCGAGGACGGCGAAGTCCTCGTCGGAGAGCTTGCCTGCCGCGTGGTCGAGCTCGGCGTCGCGGATCTCGCGGTACTTGGCTTCCTTGCGGGCGTCGCCCTCGGTCCGCACGAGGGCGCCGCGCCGCCTCCCGCGCGTCGGCCAGATCGCGATCAGCGCCCCGGCCAGGGCGATCAAGCCGCCGATCCACATCCAGGTGACGAGCGGGTTGACGATCACCTTGAAGGTCACCGTGGCATCGTCGTCGAGGTAGGACTTGGCGACGCGTTCGGCGGCGATCGACTGCAGTTTCGAGATCTGCCCGAGCGCCTGCGCGCGCAGGGCGGGGTTGGCCGCGGCCGCCCGCATCATCGTCCCCAGCGCTTTGCACTGCGGCGGCGTCCCGGGCGCGCCTTTGACGCAGGCCTGGAAGCCGCGGTCGGCCGCCCGCGCCCGCCGCTGCACGTCGACCACATCGACCCGCGGCGCGATCCAGAGGTCTTCCTTCAGCCCCGCTTCGAGGCCGACCTCGCTGGTCGACTCGCCGGCGAAGTAGCTCTCGATCGTCCCCGCTTCGACCCCGGTGGGCCGGAAGAAGCGCTGGCTCGGTTCCATGTAGCTGACCTTGCCGCCTTCTTCGACCCGCAGCAGCAAAGCGAAGGTGTACTTCTCGCTGTCGACCTTGACGATCGGCTTCACGTAGGTGACCTTGCGGCCGTCGACGACGGTGCTTTCGCCCGGCTTGAGGTCGACGTCGCGGTTGGTCTGGAAGCTCGAGGAGGCGGCGATCCCGATCAGCAGGACGATCACCCCGATGTGGACGATGTAGCCGCCGTAGCGCCGCCGGTTGCGGGTGACGAGGCCGACCAGAGCGGCGGGCGTCGATTCGCCGGAGAGCCGCCGCCGCGCCGCCGCGCCGGTCCAGAACTCCTGCGTCAGGCCGGTCAAGGCGAAGGCGGCGAGCGCGAAGAGCGCCAGCGCCCAGGGCTTGTGGGCGGCGTCGGTGAAGGCCACGAGCAGGAGCGTCGCCACGACCGCGACCACCAGCGGCACCCGGAAGACGCGCTTGACCGACTCCCAGCTGACCCGCCGCCAGGCGAGCAGGGGCCCGACCCCCGTAAACAGCACCAGCCCGATCGCCAGCGGCGTCGTGTAGCGATCGAACCAGGGAGCGGCGAGAGAGGACTTGCTGCCGGTGAACAGTTCGGAGATCAGCGGGAAGAAGGTCCCCCAGAAGATCACCGCGGTGAGCCCGACCAGGAGCAGGTTGTTGACGAGGAAGACCGACTCGCGCGAGAACAGCGAGTCGATCCGCTTCGGCGTGCGCAGATCGTCGAGGCGGCTGACGATCAGCAGCGTCGAGCCGATCACGACGACGCCGATCAGGCCCAATATGTAGGGCCCGACGGTGTTGTCGCCGAAGGCGTGGATCGACTGCAGGACCCCGGAGCGGACCAGGAAGGTGCCGAGCAGCGCCATCGCGAAGGTTCCAACCACGAGACATGCGTTCCAGACCTTCAGCATCCCCCGTTTCTCCTGGACCATGATCGAGTGCAGGAAGGCGGTGCCGAGCAGCCAGGGCATCAGGGCGGCGTTCTCGACCGGGTCCCAGGCCCAGTAGCCGCCCCAGCCGAGCTCGGTGTAGGACCAGCGGGCGCCGAGCAGGAGGCCGAAGCCGAGGAAGGTCCAGGCGATCAGGGCGAAGCGGCGGGTGGCGCGGATCCACTCGGCGTCGAGCCGGCGGGTGACGAGGGCGCCGACCGCGAAGGCGAACGGCACCGTGAAGGCAACGTAGCCCGAGTAGAGCATCGGCGGGTGGATCATCATGCTCGGGTGCTGCAGCAGCGGGTTGAGGCCGATCCCGTCGCTCGGCGCGTGCCCGAGCGTCGCGAACGGCTGCACGTCGGGCGCGAACAGCATCAGCCCGGTGAAGAAGGCGGCGACGCCCATCAGCACCGCGGTCGCGTAGGGGACGATCTCGCGCAGCTTGCGGCGGGTCGCCCAGAGGGCGAGGCTGGAGGCGATCGAGAGCACCCAGGCCCAGAGCAGCAGCGAACCTTCCTGGCTCGACCACATCGCCGCCAGCTTGTAGAAGGTCGGCGTCTCGATCGAGGAGTGTTCCTGGACGATTTTGAAGCCGAAGTCGTCGCTGGCGAAGGCGATCTCGATGATCACCACGCAGGCGGTGAGCAGGCCGCAGAAGGCGTAGACGACGCGGCGGGAGATCTCGACCCGGCGCTCGTCGCCGTTGCGGCCGAGGAGGGCGAGGACCGCGGCGCTGACCGCGGCGAGGAAGGCGAGCGCCAGCAGGACGCTGCCGAGGCTAGCCATTGCTCTTAGTCGTGAACTTCGACGGACACTTGGTGATCAGGGTTTCCGGTTCGCCGACGAAGGTGCCGTTCTCGACCTGGCCGGTGAGGACGATCTCGCGGCCGCCGCGGAACGGGTCCGGGACGGTCCCGTGGTAGGTGACGGGCAGCGCCTTGCTGCTGCCTTCGCGGTCGACGACGCGGAAGGCGATGCCGTTGCCGACGTGGCGGATCGAGCCCTTGACCACCGTTCCGGTCATCTCGTAGCTGCTGCCGGGGGCGGCGCCGAGCAGTTCGGAGGGCTCCTTCGCCTCGGTCGAGGCCGAGAACGAGGTGTAGATCAGGGCCACCGCGAGCAGCACCGCGACGCTGAGCGCGACGACGAGCCGGATCTTTCGCTTCCGCTGGGGGTCCACGAGGAGTTGGGATTATCGCAAGCTGGGTCGGGGGCCGGTTGTGAGGGGGTCGGCGGACGCCCTTCGGGCTGAGTGTCCGGCGACCCCTCACAACCGGCCTCGACGGTTCGGGGTGCGAGAATCGGCACATGGCCGAGAACCCAGTGCTGCTCATCACCGGAGCTTCCAGCGGGATCGGGGCCGCCACGGCGCGGGCGGCGGCCGGGGACTACCGACTGGTGCTGGCGGCGCGGCGACTGGAGGAGCTTGAAACGCTGGCCGAGGAGCTCGGCGGCCCCGAGCGGGCGATCGCCGCGCGCTGCGACGTCACCGAGTGGGACGAGGTGCAGGCGCTGGCCGCGACGGCGCTGGAGCGCTTCGGCCGCATCGACGCCGTTTTCGCCAACGCCGGCTTCGGCGCCAGCCGCGGCTTCCTCGAGGAGTCGGTCGAGCACTGGCGCTCGATGGTCCTGACCAACGTCTACGGAGTCGCCCTGACGATCCGCGCCACCCTCCCCCACCTGCTCGAGCGCGGCGACGGCCACTTCCTCGTCACCAGCTCGGTGGCAGGACGGCGGGCGCTGCCGGGCTCGCTCTACTCGGCGACCAAGTGGGCGGCGACCGCGATCGGCGAGGCGCTGCGCCAGGAGCTGCGCCAGATGCACGACAACGAGGGCATCCGCGTGACCGTGATCGAGCCGGGGATGGTCGACACGCCGTTCTTCGACAACCGCCCGGGCGACCGCGCCCTCGGGGACGACGACATCGCCCGCGCCGTCCTCTACGCGCTCGAACAGCCGCCGGGCGTCGACGTCAACGAGATCCTGATCCGGCCGGTCACCCAGCCGAACTAGGCGCCCTTCGGGACCGGCAGGCGCCCTACGGGACCGACTGGTCACCTCGGCACAGGATGGTGTGCTCAAGTGACCAGAGGAGGAGCGGGCGGCGGGGGTTACCGCGGCAGGAGGAGCAGAACCGCTCGCCAGTAGGCGCGCAGGAGGAGCCGGGCCGGTCGCGAGCGGACGAGTGGCGAGATCAGCTCGGAGTCGAGGTCGGGCGTGAGCCAGGAGGCGAACTCGGCGGTGCTGACGCTGCGCCGGCGCTGCACCTGCCGCCGCTCGCGCAGCAGGCGGGGCAGCCAGCCGAGCACTTCACGGTTCGCCTGGCGCTTCTGCGCACCCCAGCCCCCGGCGGCGGAGACCGCCAGCAGCGCCAGCTCGGTCGCCAGCAGGGCCGGCGCCAGCAGCGCCAGCAGCGACGCGGGATACGCGCGGACGAGGAAGGCGAGCCGGTTGCGCTCGAGCCAGCGCCACTTGTCGGGGCTGGCGCTGAAGTCGTAGTCGTGGGCGACGACCGCCGCGGGCTCGATGCCGACGGCTCCCCCCGCCATCCGCAGCCGCAGCGAGAGGTCGACGTCCTCGTGGTACATGAAGAACTCAGCCGGGAAGCCGCCGACCTCCTCCCACGTCGCCCGCGGGATCGCCAGACAGGCGCCCGAGAGCGCCGGGACCTCACCCGGCGGCGGCGCCTCGCCGAGCGGTCTGCCGTGCCCGCCGGCCCAGACGATCCCGGTGAAGTGGACCGGGTTGCCGGCCGAGTTGATCCTCGCGGCCGCCGCGTCGGCGACCAGCGCCTGCCAGGCCGCCCAGCCGCGACCCTCGCGCCAGGGCCGCCGGATCGCCTCGCCGAAGCCGGGCTGCGGGACGGCATCGGGGTTGAGCAGCACCAGCAGCTCCCCCTCCGCCACTTCGGCACCGGCGTTGACCCCGCCGGCGAAGCCGCTGTTCCGTCCCATGGGCACGATCCGCGCCCGCGGCGCCAGCTCGCGCACGACCTCGGCGCTGCCGTCGCCGGGCTTGTTCTCGACGACGATCAGCTCGTCGTCCTCACCCAGTTCGGCGAGCAGGGCGGGAAGGGTCTGCTGGAGATCGTCGCGGCTCTCGTAGGCGACGATCAGGGCTGAGAGGGTCGGCCGCACCGGCGCGGAGGCTAATGGTGCCTCCGCGCCGGTGCTCCGGCTGGCTTCGCTACCCCGCTACTTCTTGTGCTTCTTGTGCTTGCCGCAGGAGGCGACCTTCAACTTGAACTTGTTGTTCTTCACCTTCTTGCCGTTCTGGCCCTTGATGTTCAACACGGCCCGCTGCGTCTTCGCGCAGGTGTTGGTCGAGTTGACGAGCAGGCTCTTCTTGCCGCCCCTCATCTTGAGGACGAACTTCCGCACCGGCACGTCCGGCACGTTGTTGAAGACCGTCTTCAGGCCACCGTGCTTGGAGCTGATCACGCCGCGCAGGTAGATCTCCACCTGGCCGCGCAGGTCAACCAGCAGATCCGGCAACTTGTGCTTGGAGGACACGAGGTACACCTTGCCCGCCAGCTTGTGCTCCAGCAGCGCCGATTCCGCCCAGGCCTTGCCGTAGACCGAGGCCTTCGGGCAGTTGTGCGCGGCCAGCTGCGGCCGGGTGCACACGGTGCCGATGTGGCTCTGGTCGAGGAACAGCGAGTGCGGCATCGTCAGCGCCGTGCGGAGCACGTTCGCCTGCTTCTGGTTCGACGTCAGCGTCGCCTTCAGGCGCGGGTTCTTCGCCCGCTTCGTCGGGCCGAACAGCTGCACCTTCAGGTGGGGCTTGAAGGAGAGCTTGTGGCAGCGGCTGGCCTGGAACGGATCGCTGACCGCATAGGAGCTGAACGTCGCCGAGTTGGTCGGATCGGCCCCGCCCCCGTTGATCGCCCCCGTCGTCGCCTGCGCATTGCAGTTCGTCGGGTTGAGCATGAAGCGGTTGCGGTAGATGTTGAGGTCGATCGACCGCAGGTCGAGCTTCACCCCGCCGAAGACGTCGGGAATGACGTCGGACACCGCATTGACCTGAGCGGTTTCCGGGTTGATGTTCAGCGCCACCCGGACGACCACGGTGCCGAGGTCGAAGGGACCGGCCACGGCCGGCGTGGTCACCACCAGCGAGACCGGCGCGCCCTTGTAGGGACCGGCCAGGTACACGTTCCCAGCCAGCTTCAGCGGGTTGTCGCCGGTCCCGGATACCGTCTCAGCCGTCCCGAGGAAGCTGCTGTCGGGACAGCTCGGCTGACCGATCTCTTCGCGGCCGCTCTTGGCGCCGGCCGCGTCGATCACGTTCTGCGGGCAGTACGCAACGCCTGCCAGCTTGCCGACGAGCCCCTTCGGCAGGGTCACGTCGACGACCTTCAGCTCCTGTTCGCCGTCCTTGCGCGTGATGCTCACGTGGAAGGGGCTGTAGGAGCCGGCCTTGGTGCTGTTGGTGTGGGCCTTGTAGGTCGGCGCGAACTTCCGCTCGGCCATCGACTTCGGGCAGTCGCCGCCGCCCGGGTCGCTGGTCAGCGTCACCGTGCTCTTCGGTTCGGCGCTGGTCCCGGGGCGCGCCCAGGGTTCCAGCCTGCTCGTCGTTTCGCTGGCGCAGATCGGCGGGCTGGTCAGCACCGCGTTGGAGCCGTCGAAATGCAGCCGCACCGAAGTGAAGGGCACCTGCGGCAGGCCGTCGGGCATGTCGCTCTCGCTGCCCGTCAGCTCCAGCTTCTGCTGTTCGTCGAACACGGCCGTCAGCTGACCGGTGTTCGGGTCGGCCTTGACGTGGCCGATCAGGCGGGCGTCGATGCCCTCCCTTTCTTCCTTGGCTTCGACCAGGATCCGGAACTCTTCGCCGGACTGCGGGTCGCGGCTGTTCTGGGTCCCGACGTAGACGTCGCCCGTCAGCGGCCGTTCCAGCGGCGGCGATTCCACCGTCGCGGTGCCGATCTTCGAGGTACCGGGGCAGGCGTTGTCATAGGTGCGCTGGCCCTTGTTGAACTTGGCGTCGGTGCAGGCGGCCAGGCCCTGGGCTCCGGACGGATTGAGACCCATGTACTTCGGCAGCGTCACTTCCGCCTTGCGGACGTGAGACTGCGACTGCCCTTCACCGCCTTCTTTGCTGGCGTCGAAGGGCAGCTTCACGTCAACGGTCGCCGGCGAGGGCGAGTCGACCTTGGTCGTCCCGGCGTCCATGCTGACCGACGGGTCGAACGGGACCGTGCCGCAGCCTTCCTGCTGGATCAGCTCGCCACTCGAGGACTCCACCTTGGCCTCGACCGGAGTCGAGCCGTCGGGGAAGTTCGGATCCGGCTGTCCGTAGGACTCAGCGCGGAACCAGGTCGAGTAGAGGTGCGGGTACTGGTTCGGGTCGAAGCAGGTGGTCGGGTTGGTGATGAAGGTGCCATCGCCCGACCGGCCGTTCTGGACGAGGCGGCTTTTCAGCGTTGCGAAAGGCGGTTCTTCTTCCGGGAGCTCGATCGTGAACCCCTCGTGGAAGTCACTCTGCCAGGCGACGTCCGTTTTGAGGAAGACGACCTCTTTGGCCGCAACGACGAAACCGAACAGAGCCGGTTCGCCGTCTTCCGGCTGCAGGTTGTACACCGGAACGATCGTGCCTTTGGTGGGATCCGGCGTGACCACGGTCCCCTTCGGCAGTTTCGCGGTAGCCGGGAAGGGTGCGCCGGCGGGTACGACTCCACCCACCGTGGTGACGAGGGTGACTTCCTCTTTCCCGACGATGGAGGTCGGGGCGCAAGCCGGGACATGGCCGACCGCCCCTCCCGATCCCGGAATTTCGCCGATGGCTTTGAAGTCTTCGACCGAGCACTTAGGGGTGGCATTCGGGTTGACGGTCAAGCCTGGAGGCAGATCGACCCGCAGCGTCTTGATGTTGCGGTCGCTCCGGGGCTCTTCAATTTCCGAAGTCGGGATTTCGAAGATGGGAGTGCCTTCATTGGTGATGAAACCGGATCCGTTCACGTGTTTGATGATGTACTGCGTGAACCCCACCGGAGGGTGCCCTGCAGCCTTCGTGAAGAACAGTTCTGGGGTTTCCGGAGAGCAATATTCCCCCGGCGCCGGTTCGTTTTCCCAGCACGTGATCGCCTGGAACCCGTTCGCAGACGTCGGCGGTTCGTGCTGCGGTTCGATGATGTCCGTCGTGTCGGCCTGCGCCAGGACGGGCACCACGAGCAGAACTCCGAGACACAGTAGAAGCAATGCGAGCGAGCGCTTTGCCATCAATTTCCTCCTCGTTTTCCCTTAACGAGGACGCCCCCCTGTGAGCGCCCTGAACAACCCTCCCGCGAAAGACATTACACGGCGGTGCGGGTCTTTCAAGTACCTACCCGCAGTACAACCCCAGTAACCACTACACCGTTATCTGACATGACACTTTTTGGTGTCTACTTCTTGTGAGCCTTCCCGTTGTGATGCTTGTGTTTCTTCTGCTTGCACGGCGTGCGCAACGTCGTGTGGCGCGGGTTGCGCTTCTTTCCGTTCTGCGCCTTGAAGCGGATCACGGAGTGGATCCGCCTGGCGCAGAGGTTGGTCGAGTTGACGAGCAGCCCGTGCTTGCCGCCCGGGAGCGTCAGCACGAACTTTTCGACCGGCACGTCGGGCACGTGGCCGAAGGTGGTGCGGATGCCGCCCTTGAAGCTGTCGATCCTGCCGACCAGGTCGATCGTCACCTGCCCCTGCAGATGGGCGACTAGGTCGGGCAGCGGGTTGTTCGAGGAGCGCAGGTAGACCGGCCCTTCGAGCGGCTTGCCGAGCAGCGGCGTGAAGGCGCGCGCGTGGCCGTAGATCGATTTCTTCGGGCACTGGCTCGCGGCGAACTGGACCCGGGTGCAAATTCTCGCCAGGCTGGCCTGGTCGAGGAAGAGCGCGTGCGGGAGGCCGACCGCGGCGCGGGCGATGTTGGCGTCGCCCGGCCGCGCCCTCAGCACCGCCCGCAGCCTCGGGTTCTTCGCCCGGCGCGTGGCGCCGAAGAGGCGGAGGTTGAGCTTCGGCCGGAACTTCAGCTTGCCGCAGTTGGTCGGCTGGAAGGCGTCGCTGACCCCGGCAGCGGAGTAGGCGGCCGGGTTGCTCGGGTCCGCCCCGCCGCCGCTGATCGTGCCGGCGGTCGTGCCCCGGCGACAGTTGGTGCCGTTGAGGGTGAATTCCTTGCGGTTGACGTTGAGGAAGATCGAGCGGATGTCGAGCCTGGTCCCGCCGTAGACGTCGGGCAGCGCGTTCGTCATCGGCTGGATCTGCGCCGTTTCCGGATCGAGGAAGAACGGCACGCGGACGACGACGTTGCCGAGGTCGAAGGGCCCGGCCAGCGCCGGGGTGACGACCACGGCGGAGAGCTCTGCACCCTGGTAGGGACCGGCGAGGTAGGCGCTGCCCTGGATCTGCAGCGGCGTGTCGCCGGTTCCCGCCTGGACGGTGGCGACGCCGATCCTGCTGTTGCCGGGGCAGCTCGGGTCGTTCTTCTCTTCGCTGCCCGAGCGCGCCGCGGCGGCGGCGATGCTGCTCGGCGGGCAGTACGGAACGCCCTTCAGCTTCGCGGTCTCGCCTTCGGGCAGGGTGACGTCGATCCCTTTCAGCTCCTGCTGTCCGGGGCCCCGGGTGATGTGGGTGGAGAAGGGGGTGAAAGCCCCGGCTTCGGCGCTTTTCGGCTTCGCCGCGAAGCCGGGCGAGAAGGGCCGATCCCACATGTGCGGCGGGCAGCCGGCGCCGCCCGGCAGCTTGGCCAGCGAGAACTCGCTCGCGGGGGTCGCCGGCGCGTTGCCCGACCACGGCGTCAGCTGGCTGGTCGCCTGGTTCGGTCCGCAGGTGAGCGGGCTGCTGAGGGCCGCTCGGTTGCCGCCGTCGATGCTGATCCGGAAGGTGGTGAACGGAACCTGCGGCAGGCCGCTCGGCAGGTTGTCGCTGTTGCCGCCGCGGGTCACCGCCTTGGCCGGTTCGTCGAAGACGGCGGTCAGCTGACCAGTCTGCGCGTTGGCGATGACGTTGCCGATCAGGCGGACGTCCACCCCGTACCTGGAGGAGGCGGCATCGACGAAGATCCTGAACTCTTCGCCCGATTCGGGGTTGCGGCTCTTCTGCTCGCCGACGTAGACGTTTCCGGTCAGCGGCCCTTCCGGCAGCGGCGGCGTCGCCACGGTCGCCGTGCCGATCTTCGAGGCCGCCGGGCACTGGATCGCATTCTTCGTCCCCTTGCCGAACTGGGCTTCGGTGCAGGCCTGCAGGCCGTTCGCCGCGGACGGGTTCAAGTTCAGCCCGCTCGGCAGCGTCACCCGCGCCACCCGCATCGTCGAGGTTTCCTGCCCCGTCGCACTTTCTTCGACCGGCAGCGTCACTTCGGTGGTCGCGCCGGCCGGCGAATCGACCTGATCGGTCACTGGGTCGACGTGGAGGCCGGGGTGGAACGGGATCGAGCCGCAGTCTTTCGGGCTGGTCCCGGGCGGCAGCGGCGCCTCCACGAACGGCGAGTTGTCAGGGAAGCTCGGGTCTTCGTTCTGCAGCGAGTCGCCGCGGGCGTAGGTGGAGTAGGTGTGGGCGTGGGCGGAATCGGCCGGGTCGAAACAGGTGCTCGGCGTCGTCAGGAAGTGGCCGGTGCCCGAGCCGGCGTGCGCAAGGCCGTTGAAGGTGAGCCGGTTCTCGAGCAGCTTCACCAGCGAGACCTTGGGGACCTTGATCGTGAAGTACTCGTGGTAGTCGGTGTCGGAGGCGACGCCCGCTTCGAGATAGATGTCGCTGGCCGGCAGCAGGGGTATGAGTGGCACCGCTTCAACCGTGAAGCCGAACCGCGCCGGTTCACCCTGCTTCGGCACCATGTTGTAGACCTGCGCGGTGATCGGAACCGGCGGGAGCAGCCCGGCTTCGTCGGAGACGAGGACACGGCTTTCCCCCACCAGGCTCGAGGGCTGGGAGGTGGCGCATTCTTTGGGATGTTCCGCCGCGCATTGCGGGGTCGCCCCCGGGTTGACGCTGAGCCCCACCGGCAGATCGACCCGCAGGTCCTTCAGATCCACCAGCGGTTCTTCGTGGCCGAGAATGCTGGCTTCGCCGTGCTTGATGATGAACTGCGTGATTCCGAAGTCGGGATGCCCCGCGGCGGTTTCGTAGAACGAGCCGGACGGATCTTCTGGAGCGCAGTTCGGGTTGACGCAGGTCCCGGCCTGCCAGCCGTCTTCGTCGCTGGGCGGCGTGTGCTGGGGGGCGAAGGGCACTTCGCCCGCCTCGGCCGTCCCGGCGAAGAGCAGCGCAAGGACCGCGACCAGCAAGCCGATCTTCGCGAAAAGTGACCTCACCTGGACAGGCCGGTACCCCGCCCGTCGGCTTGTTAATCCGCTTTACCGGTGGAGATGCTTCGCCCTCTTGTGGTGCCGGCGAGCGTGCCGGCAGCCGGGCGTCCGCAGCGGCAGCTTCTTCTTGCGCAGCTTCTTGCCGTTCTGCGCTTTGAAGTTGAGGAAGGAGAAGTTGGACCTGCGGCAGAGATCGCGCGAGTTGACCAGGAGCCCCTTCTTGCCGCCCTTCATCTTGAGCACGAACTTGCTGACCGGGACGTCGGGCACGGCGTTGAAGACGGTCTTCAGCCGCGCCTTGCTGGAGCTGATCACCCCGCGCAGGCGGACGTCCACCTGACCCTGCAGGTCGACCAGCATGTCGGGCAGTTCGTGGTTGGAGGAGACGAGGTAGACCGGTCCTTTCAGCGGGCCGTCGAGCAGCGGGGTCCGGGCCCGCGCGTAGCCGTACACCGAGCGCTTCGGGCAAGCCTGCGCGGCCAGCTGGACCCGGGTGCAGATCGTGCCGATGTGGCTCTGGTCGAGGAACTGCGAGTGCGGCAGGGTCAGCGCCGCCCGGCTGATATTGGCGTCGCCGCCGCGGGCGACGAGCACCGCCCGCAGGGCGGGGTGCTGGGAGCGCAGCATCTTCTTGCGGCCGCCGAACAGCCTGGTGAAGAGCTTGGGCCGGAACTTGAGGGCGCCGCATTCCGTGGTCTGGAAGGGAACGCTGAGCGCAGCGGCGCTGAACGCGGCCGGGTTGTCCGGGTCCCCCCCACCGCCGAGCAGGGCGCCGGTCGTCGCCAGGGGATCGCAGCTGGTCGGGTTGAGGGTGAATTCGGGGCGGCCCATCGTCATGTCAACCGAGCGGATGTCCAGCAGGGCGCCGCCGAAGACGTGCGGGATCGGGTCCGAGACGGCGTGGATCTGCGCCGTTTCGGGATCGACGAACAGCGCCACCCTCACCACGACCGTCCCGAGGTCGAAGGGGCCGGCCGTGGCGGGGGTGACGACTGCCAGGGAGAGAGGAGCCCCGCGGTAGGGGCCCGAGAGGAAGACCTTGCCGTCGTCGATCTTGAAGGGCGCGGGGCCGCTGCCCACCTCGATCGCGGCGCTGCCGACCTGGCTGGCGGCGGGGCAGCTCGGGTTGCCCCTCTCTTCGTTGCCGGCCTTCCCGCCCGCCGCCGCCAGCGCGGACTCAGGGCAGTACGGGATGCCCGCGAGCTTCCCCGTCATCCCCGGCGGCAGGACGACGTCAGCGCCTTTCAACTCCTGCTGGCCGTCGGGCCGGGAGATGTGGATCGAGAAGGGACTGTAGGCACCCGCCTTGGGGCTCGACGGGGCGGCGCCGAAGCCCGGCCCGAAGGGACGTTCGGCGAGCGTCTTCGCGCAGGCGCCACCGCCCGGTGCGTCGGTCAGGCCAAAGCTATCGTCGGGGTGCGCGGGAAGGTTGCCCGACCAGGGCACCATCGTCGTCCCCGTCTGATTCGGCCCGCAGGTCGGGGGGCTGGTCAGCACCGCCTGCGCTCCGCCCCTGAAGGCGAGCTCGAACGAGCTGTAGGGAACCTGCGGCGCTTCGGAGATCGTCGTCGACAGCTGCCCGGTCCGCGGGTCGGCGTGGACGTTGCCGAGCAGACGGACCGAGATCCCGTAGCGGTCGGACTTGGCTTCGATGAAGATCCGGTACTCGTCACCCGAGGCCGGGTCCCGGCTCAGCTGCCGACCGACGTAGACGTTGCCTTCGAGGGCTTCTTCGGGCTGCGGTGCCTGGGGGTCCATCAGCGGCGGCGATTCGATCCGCGCCCGGCCGATGATCGACTGCGGCGGGCAGGCAACCGGGTTCCGCGTTCCCTTGCCGAACTGCTCGTCGGTGCAGGTCGCGAGGCCGTTGGCGGCAGAGGGGTTGAGCCCCATCCCCGCCGGCAGCGTCACCGTCGCCGCGCGGGTGTCGGAGCTGTCCTGTTCGTCTTCTTCGCTGCCGAAGTTCGGCAGCAGGTGGGGGACTTGGATGTGGACGTCGAGGGCGGCGGGCGAATCGGTCTGCCGGGTGCCCGGTTCGACCCCGATCGTCGGTTCGTAGGGGATCGAGCCACAGTCCTTGGGTTCGGTTCCCGGCCCCGAGGTTTCACTGTGGGGCGGGATCGGCGACTCGAAAAAGGAGGAGCCGTTGGGGAAGCTCGGATCGGGGTCGTGAACCGAGTCGGCGCGGAGGAAGGTCGAGTAGATGTGCCCGGAGGGCCCGTTGGGCTGCTCCCCCGGCACCCAGTCGGCGGCGTAGGCGGGGCCGAAGCAGGTGGTGGGCGTGGTCAGGAAGGTGCCGTCGCCGGAGCGGCCGTCGAAGACCAGGCGGTTTTTCAGGATCAGGCCGCTTTCGCCGCCGAGCAGGCCGAGCAATTCGCCGAGGGCTTCGGGCAGGGCCGCCGGAACATGGATCGTGAAGCCCTCGTGGTAGTCGCCGGACCAGTCGACGTCGCCTTCGAGGAAGACTTCGTTGCCGGCGAGTTCGAGGCCGAACCGAGCCGACTCCCCCGGCTTCGGTTCGACGTTGTAGACGGGGACTTCGGTCAGGGGAGCGGTCGGTTCTTTCGCGATTCCCAGCAAGGAGACCGTCACCTGGCTCTTGCCGACTTCCGATTCCGGCGGGCAGCCGGAGGCACCGGCTTCAAAGGTGGTCAGCGGGCAGCGTTCGGTGGCGCCGGGGTTGACGCTGAGGCCGACCGGCAGGTCGACCCTGACCGTCTTCAGTTCGTCGACCGGCGTTTCGCCGGGCGGTTCGTTCTTGATGATGAACTGGGTGAAGCCCCAGTTCGGGTGAGCTCCCGCCGTTTCGAAGAATTGACCCGGGGTGGCGATCGAGCAGACTTCGCCGCCGTCGAACGGTTCGGAGTTGCAGGTGCCCGCCTGCCAGCCGGAGTCGACCGAGGGATGGGCGGGATCGCTCGGCGCGATGATGTCGCCGGTGTCGGCCGCCGCGGTGGACGCCGCGGCCAGTCCGATCGCCGCGCTGATCAGGGCGAGCGCGAACAAGCGCCTGCCAGGCGAAGGATTTTTCCTCCCAAGAAGCATCCTCGACGAAAAGACTACCCGAAAATAATGAGTTGAATCAACAATTTTGGGTAAAATGCTGCCATGGCCACTGAGAATGGAAGTCTCTCCCCCCACCCTTTGGAAAACCTCGAACGCAACGGTCTCGCCCCCCGGGACGGGCGCTTGCACTCGACGCCACCAGGCCCAGGTGTCGAATCGATTCCCGTCGACTGGGAGCGCTTGGCGCGGGCGACCGCCCACCCGCTGCGGATCTCGATCCTCGAACTCCTCGGAATCGACGGTGGCCGCATCCTCTCCCCGAGCGACCTCAGCCACGAGCTGCAGATCCCCCTCAGCAACACCAACTACCACGTCACCGAGCTGGCGAAATCCAACCTGATCGAACTGGTCCGCGAGCGCCAGGTGCGCGGCGCGACCGAGCACTTCTACCGGCTCCCGATCGAGGGCGCCGAGGAAGAGGATCCCGCGGCCGAGGAAGAGGCTCGGCTGGAAGTTCCACTAGTGCTGCATTAGGCTCCAGCGCGTGGGAGCGGATTCCGTCCTCGAAGCCTACGAAGCCTTCGCGCCGGTCTACAACGAGTTCAACCACCTCAACGACTACGAGATGTGGCTCGGGCGCTGCCTGCTGCCGGAGCTCGAGAAGTACGGGCTGCGCAAGGGGCGGGTCCTCGACGTCGGCTGCGGCACCGGCCGCGCCTTCGCACCGCTGCTGCAGCGAGGCTGGCAGGTGCGCGGCTGCGACCTCTCGCCGGCGATGCTGGAGCGGGCGGCGGGCGAGGCTGGAGACCGGGTCGAGCTTTCGGTCGCCGACATGCGCGAGCTGCCCGTCTTCGGCGAATTCGAGCTGGTGGTCGCCCTCAATGACCCGGTGAACTACCTGATGGGCGACGACGACCTCGAACGCGCCTTCGCCGGCATGCGCGCGAACCTGGCCGACGGCGGCCTGATGATCTTCGACTGCAACTCCTGGTCCACCTACATGAGCACCTACTCGACCGAAGTGCGGGAGGTCGAGTACGAAGGGAGTCGCTGGGTCTGGCGCGGCGTCGGCGAAGTCGGCGGCGACCCCAACATGTTCGAGTCCCGCATCGAAGGCGACGGCATCGAGGAGCCGATCCGCCACCAGGAGCGCTTCCGCAGCGAGCCCGAAATCCGCGCGGCGATGGCCGCCGCCGGTGTCGACTGCCTCGCCGTCCTCGGCATGGAGGAGGTCGGTGGCGAGGTCGTCCTCACCGCCCCGCCCGACGACGAGCGCCACTACAAGATCATCTACATCGGGGCCAAGGCCTCGCCCACCTCTTAGAATCAAGCCCGCGCGGACGTAGCTCAGCTGGTAGAGCGCGAGCTTCCCAAGCTCGAGGTCGCGGGTTCGAGACCCGTCGTCCGCTTCTCGTGAGCGTGCGCTCTTCCATTGCAGTCCTGGCCGTGCTGGCCGTCGTCGGCCTGCTCGTCTACGGGCTGGTCAGCAAGGGGTCCTCCGGGGTCGCCGTCGGCGATCCGGCGCCGAGCTCGCCGCTGCCGCGGCTGGAAGGGGCCGGCGACGGCTCGCTGGCGGAATTCAAGGGGAGGTGGGTGCTGGTCAACTTCTGGGCCTCCTGGTGCGTGCCCTGCAAGGAGGAGGCGCCGGCGCTGGAGAAGTTCCAGCGGCAGCACGGCGGCGCCCGCTTCACCGTGCTGGGCATCGACAGCCGCGACCTCAGCGACGACGGGCGGGAGTTCGTCCGTCGCTACGGCCTCGAGTACCCGCAGCTGCGCGACGGCGACGGCGCCGCCGCCCACGACTACGGGACCACGGGGGTCCCCGAGAACTATCTGGTCGACCCGAAGGGTCGGGTGCGGTGGCTGCGGCACGGGCCGGTGGACGCGGAATACCTGAGCGACGAAGTCGTCCCGTTCCTGCCCGCGGGGAAGTCGTGAGCCGGGCCGTCTCGAAAACCCTCGGCGGCTGGCTGGCGCTGGGGTTGGTTGCGCTGAGCGCGCTGGCGCCGGGGCCCGCCGGCGCCGAACCGCGCGCCTCGCTGATCGAAATCGAAAAGCAGGTGATGTGCCCGGTCTGCGGGACGCTGCTGCAGCTCGCCGAATCGCCGCAGGCCCAGCGTGAGAAGGCCTTCATCCGCCGCCTGATCGACGAAGGCAAGACCGAAGCGCAGATCAAGGACGCGTTGGTCGCCGAGTACGGCGACGAGGTGCTGGCGCTGCCGCAGGGCTCCGGCTTCAGCCTCTCCGCCTACGTCGTCCCGATCGTCGCCTTCCTCCTCGCCGCGGTCGCGCTGGCGATCGGGGTGATGAAGTGGCGCCGCGCCGGCGACCACGGCGGCGGGGGCGAGCCGGCGCCGGGCCCCAGCGACGAGGACTCGAAGCGGCTCGACGCCGACCTCGCCCGCTACGACCTGTAGCGCTCCTCCAGCTGTTCCTTATCCCCGCCATATGAGGGAAAGGAACAGGTGAACGAGCTGGCCGGTGGTTGAGCTGTTCCTTTTCCCTATCTATTGCGGGAAAGGAACAGAGAGCGGGCGGGTCAGCGGAGGGCGATGGCGCCCAGCGCCGGGATCGGCAGGCGGCGGATCGCGGCGCGGGTGGCGCGGGTGGCGCGTCCACCCGCCGCCGCCGCGGGCAGCCCCGCAACCGCAGCGTCCGCCTGGGCGGCCGCCGCTGCGCAGGCCTCGGCTTCGCCCGTCGCCGGTGGCGCGGACAGGAGCACCAGCTCGTAGGCGCCGCGCAGTTTCTCGACCATGTGGGCGAAGCTGTGGAGGCCGAGCAGGGTCTCGACCTTGTGGGCCGGGCGGCCGCCGCAGACGCAGACCAGCGGCTCGGTTGCACCGCTCGCCGCCGGCCCACCGAGCACCACCGGCTGGATCACGTCGGCCGGTTCGGCCTCCCAGCGCAGGTACTCGTGCAGGCCCGGCGCGGCGCCGAGGCCGATCTGCGCCGCCAGCCGCGGCCGCGCGAGGTCGCACTCGACCAGGATCGTGCGCCGCCCGGCCGCGTTCGCCGCGGCGGCCAGGGCGATCGCCGCCACCGACGGCGCCTCCCTCTCCCCCGTCACCAGCGTCACCCGCCGCTCCGCCAGCCGCGGCAGCACCGGTCCGAGGGCGGCGAAATCCTCCCGCCGCAGCGACCAGGCCCGCGCCCCCTCGGCCGGCCCGTCGATCTCGGCCAGCACGGGGAGCCTGGCGCGGCGCCCCAGCATCACATCCGCTCGGGTGCAGAGATCCCCAGCAGTCCCAGCGCGGCGGCGATCGTCCGCTTGGTCGCCAGGCAGAGCGCCAGCCGCGAAGCTTCGACCCCCTCGCCCCCGGCGCCGACCACCTGGCAATCGCGGTAGAAGGCGTGGAAGTCGGCGGCGACAGCGGTCGAATAGGCGCAGATCCGGTGCGGCGCCCGCCGCGCCGCCGCCGAGCGCACCTCTTCGGGGAATTCGAGCAGGCGCTTGACGAGGGCCTTCTCGCTCGCCTCCAGCGGCGGCCGCGCGCCCGGCACCGCCGGCTGCTCCCCCTCCCCGGCTTTGCGCAAGATGCTGGCGATCCGCGCGTGCGCGTACTGGACGTAGTAGACCGGGTTCTCGCTCGACTGGCTGCGGGCGAGCTCGAGGTCGAGGTCGACGGTGGTCTCGTGGCTGCGCCAGAGCATGAACCAGCGGGTCGCGTCGACGCCGATGTCGTCGAGCAGATCGTCGAGGGTGATGAAGTCGCCGGTCCGCTTCGACATCTGCACCCGCTCGCCGCCTTCGACCACGTGGACGAGGCTCATGATCAGCGCCTCGAAGGCCGCCGGATCGCCGCCGAGCGCCTCGATCGCGGCGCGGATCCGGGCGACGTAGCCGTGGTGGTCGGCGCCGAGAACGTCGATCAGCCGGTCGAAACCGCGCTGCAGCTTGTTCCAGTGATAGGCGATGTCGGGCGTCAGGTAGGTCGCCTCGCCGCTGGAGCGGATCAGCACCCGGTCCTTGTCGTCGCCGAAATCGGTCGTCCGCAGCCAGAGCGCGTCTTCGGAGCGGTAGGTGTGGCCGCGCTTCTCGAGCTCGGCGAGCGCGCTGTCGACCTCGCCTTTCTCGTAGACGCTGCGCTCCGAGAACCAGGTGTCGAAGCGGACGCCGAAGCGCTCGAGCGTCGCCCGCATCTCCGCCAGCATCAGCTCGATCCCCCGCGCTTTCACCTGCTCCCGGTCGCCCGGCTCCACCCCGCCGGCCCGCAGCCGCGCGGCGATCTCGGTCACGTACTCGCCGGCGTAGCCGTCCTCGGGGGGCTCGGAGCCCTGCATCCGCGCCGCGATCGAGTCGGCGAAGCGGTCGATCTGGCTGCCGGCGTCGTTGATGTAGTACTCGCGCTCGACCTCGTGGCCCGCCGCCGCCAGCAGCCGCACGAGCGAGTCGCCGTAGGCGGCGTGGCGGCCGGTGCCGACGTGGATAGGCCCGGTCGGGTTGGCGGAGATGAACTCGACCAGGACCTTCTCGGGGTCCCCGACCGCAGCCGGGCCGAGCTCCTCCGCCGCCTCGGCCAGGTCGCCGAGCGCCCGCAGGTACCAGGAGTCGGCGAGGAAGAAGTTGACGAAGCCGGGTCCGGCGACCTCGATCCGCCCCAGGTGCGGTGCCAGCGCCGCGTCGGCTTCGAGCTGCGCGCGCAGCTGCTCGGCGACCGCGCGCGGCTTGTCGGCGAGGTGGCGGGCGAGGAGCATCGCCGCGTTGGAGCTGTAGTCGCCGAGCTCGGGCTTCGGCGGGCGCTCCAGGGTCGGCTGGGGCTCGCTCGCCTCGCCCTCGCGCAGAGTCCGGGCGGCGCCCTCGACGGCACTGCGCAGCGCGGCGATCGAATCGGTTGCGGTCACCGGGCAATCGTATGGACCGGGGCACGGCCGCGTTACGCTGCCCTGCCTTGCGCGCAGCGGTGATCAGCGACATCCATTCCAACCGGCAGGCCCTGGAGGCCGTCCTCGCGGCGATCGAGGAGGCCGGCCTCGACGAGGTCTGGTGCCTCGGCGACATGGTCGGCTACGGCGCCGACCCCGACGCCTGCACGGCGCTCGTGCGCGAGCGCTGCAACCTCTGCCTGGTCGGTAACCACGACCTGGCGGTGCTGGGAGCGCTCGACATAAAGACCTTTTCGGAGGGCGCGGCGAGCGCGGTCGAATGGACGCGGGAGAACGTCAGCGAGGACACCCTCGGTTTCCTCGCCGAGCTCGAACCGGCCGGCTCGCGCGAGGAGGTCGGCCTCTTCCACGCCTCGCCCCGCGACCCGGTATGGGAGTACGTGCTCTCCGGCGACCAGGCCGAAGCGGGCTTCGAGGCGATGGAGGAGCGGGTCGGACTGATCGGCCACTCCCATATCGCGCTCTTCTTCTTTCATCCGCCCGGCGCTCGCCTGGGTGGGGCACAGGGCGCGCAGACCGACGATGGCGCCGAGATCGGGCTGGCCGAAGGGGAGTGGCTGCTGAACCCCGGCAGCGTCGGCCAGCCCCGCGACGGCGACCCCCGCGCCGCCTGGCTGGAGCTCGACACCACGGCCTGGACGGCGCGCTGGCACCGGGTCCCCTATGACATCGAGGCGGCGGCGAGCGCGATCCGCGCCGCCGGACTCCCAAGCGCCCTGGCCGAGCGGCTGGAGGTCGGCCGTTGATCGCAAAATGCAGGACAAAGTTCGATTTCAAGGCGTTCTCTAGACTCGCACCATGGGCCGCGTGAGCGCACTCCTGCTGGCCTTGGTCCTCGGTGGAGCCAGCGCGGTGGCGCTGGTCTCCTGCGGCGGCGGCAGCGACGCCAAGCTGCTGCCGGGGGCGAAGGCGAGTCAGATCGAAGCCAACCTCGACCAGGTGCAGCAGCTGGTCGCCGGCGGCGACTGCATCGGCGCCGAAGACGCGGTCGCCGCGGTCGCCGCCGAAGTCGAAGAACTGAACGAAGTGGCAGCGAAGCTGAAGGCGGCGCTGCAGGAAGGGACGGCGAAGCTGAGCGAAGTCGTCGGTCGCTGCGAAGAAGAAGCCGCCGAAGAAACGGAACCTTCGCCGGAACAGACGGTTGAAGAAGAACTGGAACCGGGAGAAGCCGAAGCCGAAGAAAAGGCCGAGAAGGCTCAGGAAAAGGCCGAAAAGAAGGAGCAAAAGGAAGAAGAAAAGGCGGAACCCCCCGTGAACGAAGAAGGGGAGCTACCGCCGCAGGCCGAAGGCAAAGGCAAAGGCAAAGGGCACGAAGAGGCCCCGCCCCCTGGGCCCGGTCCGGAATCGCCGGCGGAATCCGAATCCGGTGGGGTCAGCCCCGGCGTGGGGGTCGAATGATGGAGGCCGGAACGCTTTCGGGCCGCTACGAGACCGGTGAGAAGCTCGGCACCGGCGGGATGTCGAACGTCTACAAGGCGACCGACCGCATCCTCGAGCGCACGGTCGCGGTGAAGGTCCTCGCCGAGCACCTCTCCGACGACGAGCGCTTCGTCGCCCGCTTCAAACGCGAGGCGCTGGCGGTGGCGAAGCTGATCCACCCCAACATCGTCCAGGTCTACGACACCGGCGTCGACGACGACCGCCATTACATCGTCATGGAGTACGTCGAGGGGCGCTCGGGGGCTCAGATCCTGCAGCGGCAGGGGGCGGTCGACCCCGGGGTCGCGGCCGAGATCGGGATCCAGGCCTGCGCCGGCCTCGACTACGCACACCGGCGCGGAATCATCCACCGCGACGTCAAGCCGGGGAACCTGATGGTCGTCGGCGGCCCGGTCGGCGGCGGCGAGATGATCGTCAAGCTGACCGACTTCGGGATCGCCCGGGCGATCGAGCAGACGCGGATCACCCAGGTCGGCTCGGTGGTCGGGACCGCCGCCTACCTCTCGCCCGAGCAGGTCCGCGGCGAGGAGGCGACGCCGGCAACCGACGTCTACGCGCTCGGCGTCGTCCTCTACCAGTTCCTCACCGGCCGGCTGCCCTACGAGGGCTCCTCGCTGGCCGAGCTGGCGGTGCGCCAGCAGAACGAGAAGCCGCTGCCGCCGAGCACCTACAACAGCGAGGTGCCGGAGACGCTGGGAGCGGCGGTGCTGCGGGCGCTCGAGGGGGACGCCGGCCGGCGCTACGCGAGCGCCGAGGAGCTGGCGCAGGGCTTGCGGCTGGGCCTCGAAGGCGAGGATGTGACGCTGCCGATGGAAGGGGGCACCTCGGCGACGCGGGTGCTCGGCGGCGAGACCGCCGCAACCCGCCACCTGGGGCGCGAGACCGCGCAGACCGAGTACCGGCCCGCCCCGCCGAGCCGGCGCGCGCCGGCTCCCGCGCCGGCCGCGCCCCCTCCCCGCGCCGCCCAGCCGCAGCGCCGCGGCGCCTTCTCGCGCTTCATGCGCTTCGTCCTCGCGCTGGTGGCGCTGGTGCTGGTCGCCGCCGCGGTGGCGACGGCGGTGATCGTCACCACCGACAAGGCCGCCGGCGTCAAGGTGAGCAGGGTGGCGGGCGACACCGTCGACAAGGTGGTTGAAGAAGTCAAGGAACTGGTGAAGAAGAACACCGAATAGGGGGTTGGTGGTGGGGGGCGGGTCGGACACCCCCTTCACTCAGCTTGCTCGGGTGGAGCGTCGCCTGCCGTCCGAGATCGCTTGTGACCGAGAAGTACAAGCCGTTCAGGGGGTGTCCGACCCGCCTCTCCGATCGTCAGCTTGGTTCGGTGTTCCAGGGAGGGGAGCCGGATAGGACGGCTTGGCGGTAGACGTCGAAGGTGCCCCTCTTTATGGCAGCTCGGGCGTGGGTGGTGAGCTCGCGCATGTAGGTGAGGTTGTGCTGGACTAGGAGGCGGACGGCGGTCAGCTCTTCGGCTCTCGAGAGGTAGCTGACGTAATCGCGGTCGTGGCGCTGGCAGGCGGGACACGGGCACCCCTCGACCAGCGGCTCGCGGTTACCGACCCACTTGCCCTTGCGCATGTCGAGGCGCCAGCGGGTCTCCGGGCTCGGCGCCAGGGCGACGCCGTGCCGGGCCAGCCGGGTGGGGACGGCGCAGTCGAAGACGTCGAGGCCGAGGGCGATGCCGCCGAGCAGGTCGTCGACCTCGCCGATCCCGAGCAGGTGCTTGGGCGCCTCCTCCGGCAGCAGCGGCGCCGTGTAGGCGAGCACGCCAGCCATCTCCTCCTTGTCGCGGCCGAGGGTGCCGCCGATCGCGATCCCGTCGACCCCCGCCTCGGAGACGGCCTGGGCCGATTCGCGCCGCAGGTCCTCGTGGGTGCCGCCCTGGACGATCCCGAAGACCGCCTGCCGCGCCGGCCCCTCGGCCGCGTGCCAGGCGAGGCAGCGATCGAGCCAGCGGTGGGTGCGCTCGGTCGAGCGGGCGGTGTAGTCGCGGTCGGCGTGGAAGGGCGTGCACTCGTCGAAGACGAGGGCGATGTCGGAGCCGAGCGCCGCCTGCACGCTCATCGAGACCTCGGGCGAGATGAACAGCTCGGCGCCGTCGCGCGGCGAGCGGAAGCGCGCACCCTCCTCGCTGATCTCGACCTTCGAGCCGTGGTCGCCGGAGCGGCCGCTGCCCTTGACCTCGTTGGCGACGCCGCCGTGGGCGAGCGAAAAGACCTGGAAGCCGCCGGAGTCGGTGACGATCGCCCGCTCCCAGCCCATGAAGCCGTGCAGCCCGCCGGCGGCCGCGATCCGCTCCGGCCCCGGCGAGACGAAGAGGTGGTAGGTGTTGCCGAGGATCAGCTGGTAGCCGAGCCCGGCGACCTCAGCGGACTCCAGCCCGCGCACCGTCCCCTTCGTCGCCAGCGGGATGAAGGCGGGGGTCTCGATCAGCCCGTGGGCAGTGTGGACGACGCCCGCCCGGGCGCCGCCGTCGCGGGCCTCGATCTCGAACCGCAGCCTGTTCTCGTCCTGCCTCATCCCGGCGGCTGCTGAGTTAACCCGGTCATGGGCGGGTCAACTCAGCGCTCACACCACCAGCGAGCGCCCGGTCATCGCCTCGGGCTGGTCGATGCCGAGCAGCGCCAAGGCGGTGGGGGCGACGTCGGCGAGGATGCCGCGGTCGCGGAGGTCGAGGCCGTGCTCGGTGACGATCAGCGGCACCGGGTTCAGCGAGTGGGCCGTGTTGGGGGAGCCGTCGGGCTCGAGCATGTGGTCGCAGTTGCCGTGGTCGGCGGTGATGATGCAAACGCCGCCCCTGGCGGTGACCGCCTCGACGACCTTGCCGAGCTGGGCGTCGACGGTCTCCACCGCCCTGACAGCGGCGGGGATCACGCCGGTGTGGCCCACCATGTCGGGGTTGGCGAAGTTGATGATCCCGAAGCGGTAGTCGCCCTTCTCCCAGTGGGAGACGAAGGCCTCGGCGGCGCCGGCGGCGCTCATCTCGGGCTTGTGGTCGTAGGTGGGGACGTCGCGGGGGGATTCGACCAGCGCCCGCTCTTCCCCCTCCACCTCCTGCTCCTTGCCGCCGTTGAAGAAGTAAGTGACGTGCGCGTACTTCTCGGTCTCGGCGACGTGGAGCTGGTCGCCGCCGCCGGCGGCGACCAGCTCCGCCAGCGTCGTCTGCGGCCGCTGCTCGGGGAAGGCGACCGGGTAGGGCCAGCCCTTGCGGTACTCGGTCATCGTCGTCAGGTCGAGCATCGCTTCGTTGCGGGGGAACTCGTCGAACCCGGGGTCGGCGAGGGCGCGGCTCATCTGCCGGGCGCGATCAGGCCGGAAGTTGATGAAGATCGCGACGTCGCCCGCCTCGGCGCCGTCGTAGTCGCCGATCACCGTCGGCTTGACGAACTCGTCGGTCTCGTCGCGCTCGTAGGACTCTGTGATCGCCGCCAGGGCGCTGGGCGCGTGCAGTCCTCGCCCGTGGACGATCGCGTCGTAGGCGAGCTTGGTCCGCTCCCAGCGCGTGTCGCGGTCCATCGCGTAGTAGCGGCCGCTGACGGTGGCGAGGCGGCCGGCCGCCTGCAGCCAGCGTTCCAGCTCTTCGAGGTAGCCCTTGCCGCCGTGGGGGAGCGTGTCGCGGCCGTCGGTGAAGGCGTGGAAGACGACGTCGGGGACCCCCTCCTGGGCGGCGAGCTCGATCGTCGCCTCGAGGTGCTCCCAGCCGGAGTGGACGCCGCCGTCGGAGACGAGCCCGAGCAGGTGGAGGCGGCCGCGGGGGCTGTTGCGGGCGCGCTCGCAGGCGGCAAGCAGGACCTCGTTGTCGAAGAAGCTGCCGTCGGCGACGGCGTCGTCGATCCGGGCCAGGTCCTGCTTGACGATCGCGCCGGCGCCGAGGTTGAGGTGGCCGACCTCGGAGTTGCCCATCTGCCCCTCGGGCAGGCCGACGTCGGGGCCCTGGGCGGAGAGCTGGGTGTGCGGGAACCCGCTCCAGAGGCGGTCGAAGACCGGCGTCTCGGCGAGCGAGATCGCGTTGCCGGGACCCGGCGGTGCGAGCCCCCAGCCGTCGAGGATGATCAGGGCGAGGGAGGGGGCCGGCTCGGGCATCCGCCTAGCCCGCCGCCTCGACTATGGCGGCGAAATCCTCCGGATCGAGGCTCGCTCCGCCGACCAGGGCGCCGTCGACGTCGGGCAGCGAGAGCAGCTCGGCGGCGTTGCCGGGCTTGACCGAGCCGCCGTAGAGGACCCGCACCCGCTCGGCGCCGGCACCGCGGGCGCGCAGCACGTCGCGGATGAAGCCGCACGCCTCCTGCGCCTGCTCGGGAGTGGCGGTGCGGCCGGTGCCGATCGCCCAGATCGGCTCGTACGCGATCACGGTGGTCGCCGCCTGGTCCGCGGTGACGTTGTCGTACGCGCGGCGCACCTGCTGCGTCACCTTGGACTCGGTGCCGTCGGCGTCCCGCTCCTCGAGCGTCTCGCCGACACAGACGATCGGCGTCATCTCGTGCGCGAGCACGGCGCGCACCTTCTTGTTGACCATGAGGTCGTCCTCGCCGAAGAGCTGACGCCGCTCCGAGTGGCCGACAATCACGTACTCCGTCTTGAGCGCGACGAGCATCGGCGGGGAGATCTCGCCGGTGAACGCGCCCTTGTCCTCGGGGTAGACGTCCTGCGCGCCGAGCCCGAACGGAAGCTTGTCGGAGTCGATCAACGTCTGGACCGAACGAAGCGCCGTGAACGGCGGGACGATGACCACCTCGGCTTTGGCCGTGTCGTCGCTGTCGACGAGGTAGCTCAGCTTCTGCAC
>DASSOC010000036.1:0-1095 GCA_035700965.1 Solirubrobacterales bacterium | reverse complement strand
TATTGATAATCACATAATATAGTGACAATGTTTGGGGTTTCTGGTAGGATTTGGGCATGGGAAATCCTGCTGGAATCAAACGGAACTTCGACGCGCTGGAAAGGCGCCGCCTCAGAGCCTTCAAACTGCTGAAGGCCGGAGTGTCGCAGGCCGAAGTGGCCCGCCGGGTGGGGGTGCATCGTCAATCGGTGAGCCGCTGGGCCCAAGCAGCCAAGCTCAAGGGCAAAGCAGCACTGCTCAAAGCGGGCCGGGCCGGGAGGCTGCCCCGTCTTTCGGCCACACAGAAGGAACAAATCAAGAAGGCTCTGCTCCAGGGTCCACAAGCTCATGGCTATGCCACGGGCTTGTGGACCATCGGTCGCGTGGCGCTGCTCATCGAGCGGCAGACCGGGTGCCGGTATCATCCTGGCCACGTCTGGCGGCTGCTGCGATCCTTTGGCTGGAGTTCCCAGCGTCCAACCGGCCGCGCCCTGGAACGGGATGAAAAGGCCATTGCCCGCTGGAAGAAGCAGGACTGGCCGCGCATTAAAAAAAAGCCCTGACCGAAGGGCGAACGCTGGTGTTTGTGGATGAAAGCGGCCTGACGCAGAAGCCTTGTCGGGTCAGGACCTGGGCGCCCAAGGGGCAGACGCCAGTGCTGCAATATCACTTCAACTGGGACAATCTGGCCACCATTGCCGGGTTGACGCTGCTCAACTTCTATTTTCGCATGTATCCGGGGTCGATCAAAGCCGAGCAGGTGGTGGATTTCCTTGGGCATCTGCTGCGGCAGTTGCCGGGCAAACTGCTGATCGTGTGGGATGGCCTGCCGGCTCACCGCAGCAAACGGGTGAAGGAATTTGTGGCCAGTCAACAGGGCCGGATCTGGCTGGAGCGGCTGCCGGCGTATGCGCCGGAACTCAATCCGGTGGAATACATCCGGGGCTACTGGAAGAGGCATGAGTTGCCCAACTTCTGTCCGAAAGATTACTTCCAGCTCAGTTCGCAGGCCCGCAAGGCACTGGCCCGGATGCGCCGCCGGAAAACTTTGATCACCGCCTTCTGGAAACAGGCTGATTTATGGTGAAATGTCACTATATTATGCAATTGTCAATA
>DASSOC010000035.1:0-14064 GCA_035700965.1 Solirubrobacterales bacterium | reverse complement strand
CCGGCGGCGATCGGCAGGTTGCCGCCGACGATCCCGTAGCCGCCCATGAAGCGCCGCTCGGCGTCGAAGATGTGCATCGAGCCGCCGCGCCCGCCGCTGGTGCCGTCGACGCGGCCGAAGAGCTCGGCCATCACCGCGTTCGGGTCGGTGCCGCGGGCGATCGCGTGGCCGTGGGTGCGGTAGGTGCCGATCAGGAAGTCTTCGTCGCGCATCACCGAGGTGGTGCCGACGATCGTCGCCTCCTCGCCGATCGCCAGGTGCAGGAAGCCGCCCGCTTTCGCCCGCTGGTACTGGCGCCCCGCCTCCTCCTCGAAGCGGCGGATCAGCGCCATCCGCGCGAGCAGCTCGTAACAGGTGGCGGCGTCAGGCAGATCTGCCATCGCCTTTCACCTTAGATCACTGCCTGGCGTGGCTCGGTGAGGCGCTTTTCCCAACCATCGGTGCGGAAAGGCGCCTACGCGGCGCGCGCCGCCGCCTCGACCGCGTCCTCGAGCCGGTCGTCGCCCCAAAAGACCTCTTCGCCGACGACGAGCGCCGGGACCCCTTCGACGCCGCGGTCGCCGGCCTCGTCGGTCGCCTCGCGCAGCGCTCCCTTGACGAGCTCGGTTTCGACCGCTTTCAGCAGCGAGCGCGGGTGCAGCTCGCAGGCGGCGCCGGCGATCGTCACGTTGTCGACGTCGGTGAGGTCGCGCCCCGCCGCGAAGGCCTGGCGGAAGGCGGCGAGGGAGAAGGAGATCGTGCGCCCGGTCTGCTTGGCGAAGGTCGCGGCGCGCATCGCCACCAGAGTGTTCCCCGGCCACGGCTTCGGCCAGGCGATCGGCGGCAGCCCGTATTCGGCAGCCCGCCGCTCGATCTCCGCCATCCCCTCGGCCCGCGCCTCGGTCTCCGCCCACGAGCCGCGGTCGAAGCGGCGAAACAGCCCCCCGAGCAGGACCGGCTGCCACTCCGGCTGCTCCAGCCCCGCTTCGGTGAAGAGCCCGCTGATCCGCTCAGCGGAAAGGTAGGCGTAGGGCGACCCGAGGTCGTAGTAGAAGACGGCGCGCGCGCTCACGCGAGTGATTATCGCCTGTTCCTTGTCGTCGTTATACGCGCAAAAGGAACAACTGGCGGCTATGCGTGGATGGCCCAGCCGTCGACGGCCCGGGCCGCGTCCAGGATCGCCTCGGAGACAGTCGGGTGCGGGTGCACCGTGCGGGCGACCTCCTGGTAGCCGCCCTCGATCTGCATCACCGCGACCAGCTCGGCGATCATGTCGCAGGCGCGGTTGCCGACGACGTGGGCGCCGAGGATCTCGCCGTACCTGGCCTCGACGACGAGCTTGACGAGGCCGTCTTTGTCCTCGTACACGGTGCCCGCCCCCTCGCCGGCGATTTTCTGTTTGCCGACCTTGACCTCGTGCCCGACGTCCTTGGCCGCCGCCTCGCTGAGCCCGACGCTGGCCACCTGCGGGTGGCAGAAGGTGGCGCCGGCGATCAGGTCCTGGTTGACCGGGTGCGTCTCGACTCCGGCCGCCGCCTCGGCCGCGACCACGCCCTCCTCGGAGGCCTTGTGGGCAAGGGCCTTGCGGTTGACCAGGTCGCCGATCGCGAAGACCTTCTGGTTGCTGGTCCGCTGCAGCCCGTCGACCTTGATCTTGCCGTTCTCCTCCAGCTCGACCCCGGCCTCCTGCAGGCCCAGCCCCTCGACGTCGGGGGCGCGCCCGCCGGCGATCATCAGGTAGTCGACCTCGGTCGTCGTCTCCCCGTAGCTGAGCTTGACGGAACCGTCCCCGGCCTCGACGTTCTGCACCGGCGTCCCGGTTGAGATCTCGATCCCCTGCCGCTTGAAGACCCGTTCGACGACTTTCGCCATGTCGCGGTCCTCGGCCGGGAGGATCTGGTCGAGCATCTCGATCAGCAGCACCTCGGTGCCGAAGCGGGCGTAGGCGGAGGCGAGCTCCGCCCCCGAGGCGCCGGCGCCGACGACGGCGATCCGGTTCGGCCGCTCGGCCAGCGACCAGGCGGCCCAGGTGTCGAGCACCCGGCCGCCGAACTCGACGCCGGGGATCGGCAGCGCCACCGACCCGGTCGCGAGCGTCACCGCCTTCGCCCCGTAGGTCTCGCCGCCGACCGCGACGTCGCCCCCGGCGGTCAGGGAGGCGTCGCCCTCGATGAACTCGACCTTGTTTTTCTTCCAGAGGCCTTCGACGCCGCCGGAGAGGGTGGCGGAGACCTCCTCGCGGCGCTTCTGCAGCGCCTCCCAGTCGAGCTCGACGCCGCCGCCGATGATCCCGAGATGCTCGCCGTTGCGGGCGTCGTCGTAGATCTCCGCCGTGCGCAGAAGGGTCTTGGCCGGGATGCAGGCGTAGTTGAGGCAGCGCCCACCGGCCTTGTCGCGCTCGACGACCGCGGTCTTCTGGCCTAGTTGCGCCGCCCTGATCGCAGCGACGTAGCCACCCGGCCCGCCGCCGATGACGATCTGATCGAAGGAGTCCGCCATGCGAAAACTGAGCCTATAGAAGGAGCGCGCTCGGCAGAGGCGCGTTTCCCAGCCGCTGGCTTGGAAAAGCGCCTCGCCCGGTCCAGCTACTCGCGCGGCACCCGGGTCGGCATCTGGATCCGCGCCATCGCCTTGACCATGAAGTAGAAGAAGGCGCCGGCGACGACGAGCAGGGCGAGCGTGCCGACGATCTGACCGACGCTGGTGGCGCCGACGAGCAGCCCGAAGAAGGCGCTGAAGATGAGGAAGACGAGGATCAGCTGGAAGCCGAGCACGGCCCAGTAGCGGGCGCGCCACATTCCCCAGGCCATGATCGCCATGATCAGCGCCGGCGCCAGCACCTGCGGCAGTTTCGGTTTCTCGCCGTTGACGTGGGCGCCGCCGAGATAGCCGGCGAGGATCGAGAGCGCGACGAGGGCGGCGACGATCGCGCCGACGGTGACGACGGTCGGCCGCTCCCCCTCGGCCAGCGGCTCGAGCGCCTCCCGCGCTTCCCGGTTGCGCTGCTCGGCCCGCGCGTAGCCGCGCGCCATCCGCTCGGCCGCGCCGCGCTGCTTGCGCTTGACCCGCTGCGGCGGCGCCCCGCCCTCCTCAGCCACCGCGGGCCACCCCCCGCTCGGCGCCGGCGAAGGCGCGGCGCAGCTCGGCCGCGGCGGCTTCGGGGTCGGCGGCGTCGCGGATCGCCCGCACCGCGCAGAGCCGCTCGGCGCCGGCGGCGACGACCTCGGCGGCGTTGTCGGCGTCGATGCCGCCGATCGCGAAGAAGGGATGCGGCGCCTGCCGGGCGGCGTGGCGGATCAGGTCGAGACCGACCGCCGGGCGGCCCGCCTTCGTCGGCGTCTCCCATACCGGCCCGACGCTGATGTAGTCCACGCTGGACGACGTCCCCGCCCGGCGCATATCGGCGTCCTCGGTCGCTCGCGGGCGGAGCACGCCACGCTCCCCGCGTCCTCGATCTGCTTGGGCGGGAACACCTCCAGCCGCGTCGATCTGCTCTCTGGTGTGCGTGGAGAGGCCGATGACGGCGTTCGGACCGAGGTAATCCCGCGCCTCCTCTGGAGAGACGTCGTCCTGGCCGACGTGGACGCCGTCGGCGTCGCAGGTCCGCGCCAGCTCGGGATCGTCGTTGACGATGAACAGCGCGCTGAAGGTGTCGGCGACGCGGCGGAAGGTCTGCGCGGCGCGCTCGATCTCGGCCCGCCCCAGCGTCTTCTCGCGCAGCTGGACGATGTCGGCGCCGCCGGTCAGCGCCGCCCGCAGCAGCGCTTCCAGGTCGCCCGGCGGGCGCGCCTCGCAGACGAAGTAGAGGCGGGCGGTCCGCAGGCGCTCGCGGCGCAGCGGACCGTCTCCCTCGGGCAGCGACAAGCTCATGCCCTGGATTATGGGGGAGCGGCGCTTGCCGGCCCCGGCGGAGGGGTAGCATCGATGTGCACAGTGCACGGGAGCCCGCGAGGGCTGAGAGGGTGGCATCGAGGCCACCGACCGTCTGGACCTGATCCGGGTAATGCCGGCGGAGGCAAAGCGGTGACCGAGAAGCGCAGTTTCGACGTGGTGGTTGTGGGGGGCGGCGCCATCGGCCTCGCTTGTGCCTGGCGCCTGGCGCAGCGCGGTGCGCGGACGGCCGTCGTCGAGCGGGGCGAGCCGGGATGCGGGGCGAGCCGGGTCGCGGCCGGAATGCTGGCGCCGGTCGGCGAGCTGACCTTCGGCGAGCCGGAGCTGCTGGAGCTGACGCTGGAGGGTGCGCGGCTGTACCCGGAGTTCGTCGCCGAGCTGGAGGCGGCGAGCGGGTTCAGCACCGGCTACGAACGGCTGGGGGCGCTGCACGTGGCGCTCGACCGCGACGAGGCGGCGCAGCTGCGACGGGTCCACGGCCTGCAGCGCTCGCTGCAGCTCGAGGCCGAGTGGCTGCCGCCGCGCCGGTGCCGGGACCTGGAGCCGGGGCTGACGCCGTCGTTCCACGGCGGCGTCTTCGCCGCCGGCGAGGCTGCGGTCGACCCGCGGGCGCTGACGCGGGCGCTGCTGGCGGCGGCGCGGGCCGAGGGCGTCGAGGTGCTGACGGGGAGCGAGGTCGTAGAGGGGATCTTCGAGGCCAAGCGGCTGGCGGGCGTGCGATACCGCGCCGCCGAAAAGAGCGACGGAAGGGTGAAAACGCACTTGTCTCCGCATAGCGGGGACAACTGCGTTTTCGGCGGGGCCATCGTCCTCGCCAGCGGCGCCTGGTCGGGGGCAGCCGAGTGGCTGCCCGAGGCGGCGCGGCCCCCGGTGCGCCCGGTCAAGGGCCAGGTCCTCGAGCTGCGCCGCCGCGACGGTGAGCCCCCGGCCCGCCACATCCTCGCCTCCGAGCGGGCCTACCTCGTCCCGCGCAGCGACGGACGCCTGATCGTCGGCGCCACCGTCGAAGAGATGGGCTTCGACACCGCGGTGACCGCCGGCGGCGTCCACGAGTTGCTGCGGGAGGCCTACCGCCTGCTGCCCGACGTCGCCGAGATGGAGCTCCTCGACGCGATCGCCGGTCTCCGCCCCGGCACCCCGGACAACCTTCCCCTCGTCGGCCCAGGCGCAATCGACGGCCTCGTCCTCGCCACCGGCCACTTCCGCAACGGCATCCTCCTGACGCCGCTGGCGGCTCAAGCGGTAGCGGATCTCCTAAGCGGCGTTCGTCCTTTTACGGGCATATCCCCGGAAAAGGACGAACGCCATGTCATGAGAGTGGGGCCCGACTCATGAGGATCGAGCTCAACGGCCGGCCGCACGAGCTGCCGAGTGGTTCGAGCCTCGCCGCGGCGGTCCGCGCCACCGGGGCGGACGAGGAGGCGCGCGGCCTCGCCGTCGCCCTCGACGGCGAGGTCGTCCCGCGCGGCGAGTGGGAGGGGACGCCGCTGCGCGGAGGGCAGGCGGTCGAGGTGCTGGCGGCGATCCAGGGTGGCGCGCCGGAAGCCGACCTCGGCGCCTGGGAGCTGGGCGGGCGCGAGTGGTCCTCGCGGCTGATCGCCGGCACCGGCGGCTTCCGCTCGCTCGAGCAGATGGAGGCGGCGCTGGCGGCGGCCGGGACCGAGATCGTCACCGTCGCCCTGCGCCGCATCGACCCCGCCGCCGAGGGCTCGGTCCTCGACGTGATCGACCGCCTCGGCCTCTTCGTCCTTCCCAACACCGCCGGCTGCTACACGGCCCGCGACGCGGTCCGCACCGCGAAGCTCGCCCGCGAGGCTTTCCAGACCGACTGGATCAAGCTCGAGGTGATCGGCGACGACCGCACCCTCTTCCCCGACGCGGTCGAGCTCCTCGATGCCGCCGAGCAGCTCGTCGGCGAGGGCTTCACCGTCCTCCCCTACACCAACGACGACCCGATCCTCGCCCGCCGCCTCGAGGAGGCCGGCTGCGCCGCCGTGATGCCGCTCGGCTCGCCGATCGGCTCCGGCGCCGGCATCCGCAACCCCTACAACGTCGCGATCATCACCGAGCGCGCCGAGGTACCTGTGATCCTGGACGCCGGGATCGGCACCGCCTCCGACGCCGCCCAGGCGCTAGAGCTCGGCTGCGACGCCGTCCTCGCCGCCAGCGCCATCTTCGGCGCCGCCGATCCGGTCGCGATGGCCACCGCCCTGCGCCGCGCCGTCGAGGCCGGCAACCTCGCCCGCCAAGCCGGCCGCATCCCCCGCCGCACCCACGCCGAGGCCTCGACTGCCTACGAGGGCCTGCCCGACCTCTCCTGATTCGAACGCTGCCCCTAACATGGGCACCTCGCCCCTGTAGCTCAGCTGGTTAGAGCGGCGGCCTTTTAAGCCGCGCGGCGCGGGTTCGAGTCCCGCCGGGGGCATTGATCGTGACCCTCGCCGACCCGAGCTGCCGGCAGTCATCGATGGCCCTCAGCCGACTGTCGCCAGCTCCTCTTCGTAAGCGGCGCGCAGCCGGTCGCCCACCGACCGCGCAGCTCGTCGATGAATTCTCCCCGCAGTTCCGGGCCGCCCTGCTCGGTGAGGCGGCGCAGGCGGCCGGCGAGGAGGTTCGAGGCGATTCCCTCCTCCGAATCGGCCAGCAGCGCGCCGGAGTGGTGCCGGTTGCCGAACCTCATGTCGCGGATCGCCAGCAGCGACCAGCGGTCGCCGATCACCTGCAGCATGCGATCGGCTAAAACGAGGGGAGGCCATGAGTCAAGTCAAGAGCCAGCTCGATAGGCGCTTCAGCGGCCCCGGGGCGGAGGCGACGCCCTGGCAGGAGACCGAGCAGGTGCTGGAGTCGGCGCAGCTGTTCTGGATCAGCACCGTCCGCCGCGACGGCCGGCCCCATGTGACGCCGCTGGTCGCGGTCTGGCACGACGGCGCGCTGCATTTCGGGACCGGACCCGCGGAGCAGAAGGCGGTCAATCTCGAAGCGAACGCAAAGGTCGCCCTGACCACCGGCTGCAATGGCTGGGAGCGGGGCCTGGACGTGGTGGTCGAGGGCGTGGCCGAGCGGGTCACGGACGCCGCTCGCCTTGCCGAGCTCGCCGCCGCCTGGGAGGAGAAGTGGGACGGTCAGTGGCAGTTCCAGCCGGTCGCCGAGGGTTTCTCGCACGAGGGCGGCGAGGGCCTCGTCCACGTCTTCGCGGTGCGGCCGGCCAAGGTTCTCGCGTTCGGCAAGAGCCCGTTCAGTCACACCCGCTACGTCTTCGGGTAACGGTGCGCCCAGCCTCTACAGCCGCAGCAAAGAGGGGCCGATGGGCCCTGGCCTTCGATTCGCCCCCGCCCGGTGACGAAGAGATCGTCGCGGGCCTCCCCGGCCATGGCTGACGCGGCGCGCCCCGAGGAGCCCGTCCTCCGCTTCGCGGGGCAGCCCGATTTCGAAGCTTGGCTCGAGGAGAACCACGCGGGGGGCGGCGTCTGGCTCGCGATCGCCAAGGCCGGTTCGGCCCGGCCGACGGTGAGCTACGCGGAGGCGATCGAGGTCGCCCTGTGCTTCGGCTGGATCGACGGGCAGAAGAGGCGCGGGGACGAGGAGCACTGGCTCCAGCGCTTCACGCCGCGCTCGAGCCGGAGCCGTTGGTCGCGGATCAACCGCGACAAAGCCGAAGGCCTCATCGACTCCGGGCGGATGCGCCCGGCGGGGCTGGCCGAGGTCGAACGCGCGCGAGCCGACGGACGCTGGGACGCCGCTTACGAGGGGCAGCGCAAGGCGAAGGTGCCCGACGATCTCCAGCAGGAGCTCGATCGCGATCCGAGGACGGCCGCGGCCTTCGACGGTCTGGACTCACGCAACCGCTACGCGATCATCTGGCGCCTGAACGATGCGAAACGACCCGAGACCCGTGCCCGCCGCCTGAGGAAATACGTGGAGATGCTGCGCCGCGGTGAAACCCTGCACGGGTAAAGCCGAGAAAGCGGAGCGGCTGCTCGGCGATCCACGGGGCGGGCGCGATCTCAGACAGCTGGTCCGTGGTCATTCGACCCGCGCGATTATGCGTTCGCGAACGCGTCGCGGGCCAGGCCCGATCGGCGGGCGCGGACCTCGTCATCGACGGGATTGTGCTGCCGCGCTGTTCCCTGCTCTACTAGAGCGATGGCGGGCAGCGACGGACCTGGCGGCGGCAACGGGGCGCGGCACGACCGGCACCTGCTGCGCGTCCCGGTCGATCCGGCGGCCGAAGACCAACGCCGGGTCGAGCGGATCCACAAAGAGATCGAGAGCTCGTTCGAGGCGCTGCGGGACATCCAGGAGGGAGTTTCGATCTTCGGCTCGGCGCGGGTCAAGCCCGAGCACCCCTGGTACGAGCTCTGCCGGGAGACGGCCGCCTGCCTCGCCCACCACGGCTATACGGTGATCACCGGCGGCGGCCCCGGCCTGATGGAGGCCGCCAACAAGGGCGCCGCCGAAGAGGGCGGCCTCTCCGTCGGCCTCAACATCGAGCTGCCGCACGAGCAGCACGTCAACCCTTACGTCAATCGCTCTCTGCAGTTCCACTACTTCTTCGCCCGCAAGCTGATGTTCGTCCGCTTCGCCCGCGCCTACGTGATCATGCCCGGCGGCTTCGGCACCCTCGACGAGATGTTCGAGTCCCTCACCCTGATCCAGACCCACCGCATCGAACACTTCCCGACGATCCTCGTCGACTCCGAGTTCTGGGACCCCATGCTCGAGTGGATCGACCGCGGCCTCGAGGACCACGGCCTGATCTCCCCCGGTGACAAAGAGCTGCTGGTCGTCGCCGACGAGCCGATGCAGGTCTGCAAGCACGTGATGCGGGCCAGCGAGCGCCAGCGGGCGCTGATCGGATGATCGAACCAAGATTCGTGCTCGTCCGAGGCGGTGGCTACACTGACCCCCTGAACTGAACTTGGCTCTCGGATGGTGAAAGAGCCCCTGGGCTCTGCCATCGGCTAGCTGTCCGGGGGCCAAGCTTTTCAGTAGAAGTGCTTTCTCCCGATCGACCAGACGTCGAACTCAGATTCGATCTTGTTCTTGATCAGGTCATAGGAACGTCGGTCGCCTCGCTCCCACCTGCGCTGAATCGCCCAGACGCAGTAGTCGACGACTTGCAGGCAAGGATCGCTTGCGGCTGGCCAGAACGCGACCCGGTGAGATGCGCAGGGGGACACCTGGGCGACAACTTCGTCCACCGCGCCGTGGAACGTTCCCCGCTTCTTCTTCGTCCCGAGACTCGAGGCAACGACGAACATGCGATCGGCCTTGGTGGCGATGTTGGGAGCAACGTGTTTGAAGTGGAGGTACCAGGCCATCTTGTAGAGCGCTCGTTCGCCCTGCAGGTGCGTCTGTGCTTTCGACTTCTCGAGGATCGTGACGTCGATCCTGAACTCACCATTCCTGAGAACCTCGAAAACTTCGTCCCGGACGTCCTGCGGATCTTCGGTTGCGTGAAAGACGCTGTCCAGGTGCATTCCCCGCCAGCCGAGTTCCCGGCGAAGCTGCAGCAGATCGTCGCCGATTCGGCAGTCGTCGGCGGTGACGGTGCCGAGGATGAAATAACGGCTCGCTCCCGAGTTGCGCGAGAAATCGAAGTTGCCAGCTCGTCCGAGAAGACGTAGCGATCGGCCAACTATCCGGGCCTCAGTGCCGAAAGTGGCGGTGCTTGGTGAAGACCATCGCCACGCCGGCGGCCTCGCAGGCCTCGATCACCTCGGCGTCGCGTTTGGAGCCGCCGGGCTGGATCACCGAGGTGGTGCCGGCCTTGATCGCCAGCTCGGGGCCGTCGGCGAAGGGGAAGAAGGCGTCGGAGGCAAGGGCCGAGCCGGTCAATAGGTCGGCGGCGTCGGCGCCGCGGGCCTCGCGGCACTTCTCGACCGCGAGGCGGACCGAGTCGACGCGGCTCATCTGGCCGGCGCCGATGCCGAGGGTGGCGCCGCCCTTGGCGATCACGATTGCGTTGGAGCGGACGCGGCGGCTGACGGTCCAGGCGAAGAGCATGTCCTGCCACTGCTCCTCGCTCGGCTCGGTGCCGGTCACCGCCTCCATGATCTGCCGCGGCTCCGGGTCGCCGTCGCGGTCCTGGATCAGGAGGCCGCCGGTCACCCGCTTGACGTCGCGCTCGCGCGGGTCGGGCTCGCGCCGCTCCTCCTCGCAGAGGATCCGGATCGCCTCCTTTTGGGTGAGCACCTCCAGCGCGCCGTCCTCGTAGCCGGGAGCGCTCAGGACCTCGACGAAGTTCTTGTGCAGCTCCTCGGCCAGCTCGCGGCCGATCGGCCGGTTGACCGCGATCACGCTGCCGTAGGCCGAGACCGGGTCGCAGGCGAGCGCCTTCAGGTAGGCCTCGAGCACGCCGCCGCCGATCGCCACCCCGCAGGGGTTGTTGTGCTTGACGATCACGCAGGCCGGCTGCTCGAAGTCGTTCACGAGGTTGCGCGCCGAGTCGAGGTCGAGCACGTTGTTGAAGGAGAGCGCGCGGCCGTGCAGCTTCGAGGTGCGGGCGAGGATGTGGGTCCGCAGCCCCGCCTCCGAGTAGAGCGCCGCCCGCTGGTGCGGGTTCTCGCCGTAGGAGAGGTCGAGCACCTTCTCGTAAGCGATCGCCAGGTGTTCGGGGAAGTCCTCGTACTCCATCGAGAACCAGCGGCTGATCGCGGCGTCGTAGCGCGCGGTCTGCGCGAAGGCCTCGTTGGCGAGCCAGTGGCGGGTCGCGGCGGAGATCTCGCCGCCGCCCTCCTCGAGCTCGGCGAGCACCGCGTCGTAGGACTCCGGCTTGACGACGACGGCGACGCTCTCGTGGTTCTTCGCCGCCGCCCGGATCATCGTCGGCCCGCCGATGTCGATGTTCTCGATCGCCACCTCGTGGGCGACGTCGGCGGCCGCGACGGTCTGCTCGAACGGGTAGAGGTTGACGCAGACGACGTCGATCGGCTCGATCCCCTCGCGCTCCAGCGTCGCCACGTGCTCGGGGTCTCCCCGCCGCGCCAGCAGCGCCGCGTGCAGCCGCGGGTGCAGCGTCTTCACCCGGCCGCCGAGGATCTCCTCCTGGCCGGTGAACCGCGAGACGTCGGTCACCTCGACCCCCGCCTCGCGCAGCGCCGTCGCGGTGCCGCCGGTGGAGAGGACCTCGACCCCGAGCGCCGCCAGCCCCTTGGCGAAGTCGGCCACCCCCGTCTTGTCGGAGACCGAGATCAGCGCCCGCCGCACCCGCACCCGGCCCTCGTCGAGGCTCTCGGGGGCGGTGTCGGTGGCGGGCTCGGTCATCGGGGAGGCGATCGCGATCCTGCGCGGCTCGCTCGGGTCGATCCTAACCCGGCCCTGCGCGATCATGCGGATCGCCTCCGGGTAGAGCTCGTGCTCGACCGCGTGCACCGCCACTTCCAGCTCCTCGCGCGAGACCCCCGCCGGCACCGGCACCTCGCGCTGGGCGATTACCGGCCCGGTGTCGACCCCCTCGTCGACGAAATGGACGGTGACGCCGGTCGTCGCCACCGCCGCCGCCAGCGCCTGGCCGATCGCGTCGAGCCCGGGGAAGGCGGGCAGCAGGGCGGGGTGGACGTTGACCACGCGGTTGCGGAAGCGCTCGACGAAGGCGGCGCTCAGCAGCTGCATGTAGCCGGCGAGGACGATCAGGTCGGGCTCGCGGGCGGCGATCCAGTCGGCCATCGCCTCGTCCCGGGCGGCGCGGTCGGGGTAGTCGGCAGCGGGGAAGACGGCGGTCTCGACCCCGGCCCGGCGCCCCCGCTCGAGCGCCCCCGCCTCCGCCTTGTCGGAGCCGACCCCGACCACCTCGACCTCGCCTCCGTGCAGCCGGTCGAGGATCGCCTGCAGGTTGGTGCCGCTGCCGGAGGCGAGGACGACGATGCGGAAGGCGCTCACCCGGGCATCTTGTCGAATCGGGAGGGAGGGTGAGAACGCACTTGTTTCCGGTATGCGGGAAGAAATGCGTTCTCACCCAGATAGGCTTCTCGCGTGAGCGACTTCTGGCAGGCGGTCCTCTACGTCCACCTGCTGTCGATGGCCTTCTTCGTCGGCGGCCAGCTGGTTTTCGGGATCGCCGTGGTGCCGGTGCTGCGCGGCGACCCCGACCCGACGCGGGAGCGGATGCGCGGCGTCGCCCGCCGCTTCGGGTACGGCTCGCTGATCGCCCTCGGCGTCCTCGTCCTCACCGGGGTGGCGATGGCGTCGCACTACGAATTGTGGGACAGCTCGACCCTGCAGTGGAAGCTGGGGCTCGTCGTCGCCGTGATCGTCCTGACGCTCGTCCACCTGCGCCGCCCGAAAATGCATGCGCTGCAAGGGGCGATCCTGCTCGCCTCGCTCGTGATCGTCTGGCTGGGTCTGGAACTCGCCACCGGCTACTGACCGGCGCATTTCGGTCCTCGGTCGCTCGCGTGCGGAGCACGCCACGCTCCCTGCGTCCCTGAACTGCTTGGTCAGGAGCCGGTGGCGATGGCCTCTAAAGCGAATTTGCCATCCGCCTCGTCGGGGTCGCCGAGCGGGTAGTTCCCGGTGAAGCAGGCGTCGCAGTGCTCTCCAGGATCGCCGCCGATCGCCTCGTAGACGCCGGCGATCGAGAGGTAGGCGAGCGAGTCGGCTTCGAGCTCGTCGGCGATCTCCTCGACCGAGCGGTTGTGGGCGATCATCTCCTCGCGGGTCGACATGTCGACGCCGTAGTGGCAGGGGTTGCGGATCGGCGGCGCCGAGATCCGCAGGTGGACCTCCTTGGCGCCCGCCTCGCGCAGCATGCCGATGATCTGCCGCGTCGTGTTGCCGCGCACGATCGAGTCGTCGACGACGACCAGGCGCTGGCCGGCGACAATCTCGGGCAGCGGGTTGAACTTCATTCGCAGCCCGTGCTTGCGCAGTTCCTGGCCCGGCTGGATGAAGGTGCGGGCGACGTAGCGGTTCTTGATCAGGCCGTCGTCGCGCGGCAGCTCGGAGGCGCGCGCGAACCCGGCCGCGGCCGGATTGCCGGAGTCGGGGACCGAGATCACCAGGTCGGCCTCGACCGGCGCCTCGCGCCAGAGGATCTCGCCCATCCGCCCGCGCGCCTGCTGCAGGACCTTGCCCTCAAGCCGGCTGTCGGGACGGGAGAAGTAGATGTGCTCGAAGACGCAGCTGGCGCGGCGGTCGGTCCTGACCACCTGGCGCGTCTCCAGCCCGCGCTCGGTCAGCGAGACCATCTCGCCCGGGTGCACCTCGCGCATCAGCTTGGCGCCGATGATGTCGAAGGCGCAGCTCTCGGAGGCGACGACGAAGCGGTCGCCGAGGCGCCCGAGGCTGAGCGGCCGGATCCCGTGCGGGTCGCGGAAGGCGACGATCGCCCGCTTGGTCATCACCACGGTGGAGTAGGCGCCCTGCAGGCGCGGCATCACCTCGGCGACCGCGTCCTCGACCATCTTGCCGCCGTGGGAGGAGAGCAGGGCGGCGATGATCTCCGAGTCGGAGGTGCCGCGGAACTGCAGCCCGCGCTCCTTCAGCTCGCCCCAGAGCTCGACCGCGTTGGTCAGGTTGCCGTTGTGGGCGAGGGCGAGCTCGCGGCCGTCGTCGCGCCAGATCGGCTGCGCGTTCTCCCAGGAGCCGCCGCCGGTGGTCGAGTAGCGGACGTGGCCGATCGCCATGTCGCCGTGCAGCGCCCGCAATTTCTCCTCGTCGAAGACCTGCGAGACAAGGCCGGAATCGCGCAGCGTCGTGATCATCCCGCCCTGGCAGGTGGCGATCCCGGCCGACTCCTGGCCGCGGTGCTGGAGCGCGTGCAGGCCGAAGTGGGCGAGCCGAGCGACGTCGCGGTCGGGGGCGCAGATGCCGAGGACGCCGCACATCTACCGACTGGCCTCCCCGAGCTTGCTCAGTTTCAACCCGAGGACGCGGTTGCCGCCCGCTTCGCCGATCTGGACGAGCGGAAGGCCGCCGAGCCGCTCGAGGTCCTCCGGCGCGCACGCGACGATCGCCTGGCCGCCGCCCTCGCCGAACCACGCGAGCGTATCCGCGGGAAGCTCCAGGTCGGCGCCGATCCCGCTCCAGAAGGCCGCCTTCGCCAGGGCGACCGCAAGGCCGCCGGCGGAGGCGTCGTGGGCGAGGGAGAGAAGCGGCGCCGCCCGCCAGAGGAACTCGACCAGCGTGGCCTCCGCCGCGAGGTCGATGTTCGCCGGACGGCCGCCGAGCTCCCCGTACAGCGCCTGGTACTCC
>DASSOC010000034.1:0-10350 GCA_035700965.1 Solirubrobacterales bacterium | reverse complement strand
ATGATCCCCTCCTCGAGCTCGTGCATCGTGATCTCGCGTTTGCCCGAGCGGGCGGTCAGCAGCGCCGCCTCGTTGATCAGGTTGGCGAGGTCGGCGCCGGTGAAGCCCGGCGTCTGACCGGCCAGCGTGTCGAGGTCGATTTCGCGCGCCAGCGGCTTGCCGCGGGTGTGGACCTCGAGGATGTGCTTGCGGCCCTTGCGGTCGGGGCGGTCGACCACGACCTGGCGGTCGAAGCGGCCCGGGCGCAGCAGCGCCGGGTCGAGGATGTCGGGACGGTTGGTGGCGGCGATGAGGATGATGTTGTCCTTCATCTCGAAGCCGTCCATCTCGACCAGCAGCTGGTTCAGCGTCTGCTCGCGCTCGTCGTGGCCGCCGCCCATGCCGGCGCCGCGGTGACGGCCGACGGCGTCGATCTCGTCCATGAAGATGATGCAGGGCGAGTTCTGCTTCGCCTGCTCGAAGAGGTCGCGGACGCGGCTGGCGCCGACGCCGACGAACATCTCGACGAAGTCCGAGCCCGAGATCGAGAAGAAGGGGACGCCGGCCTCGCCGGCGACGGCGCGGGCGAGCAGCGTCTTGCCGGTTCCGGGCGGGCCGTAGAGGAGAACGCCCTTGGGGATCCGGGCGCCGAGCGCCTGGAACTTCTTCGGGTTCTCGAGGAATTCCTTGATCTCCTCGAGCTCCTGCACCGCCTCGTCAACTCCGGCGACGTCGCGGAAGGTGATTTTCGGCGCGTCGACCGACATTCGCTTGGCTTTCGATTTGCCGAAGTTCATCACCCGGCTGCCGCCGCCCTGCATCTGGTTCATCAGGAAGATCCAGAAGGCGAAGAAGAGGATGAACGGCAGGACCAGCGTCAGCAGCGAGAGCAGGCTCGAGCTGCCGGACCCGTGGATGTCGGTTTCGACGTTGTTTTCGTCAAGCAGGTTGACCAGCTGGCGTTCGCCGTCGGGCGGGTAGCCGGTCGAGAAGCTTTCTTCGTTGGTCAGCTTGACGTCAAGCGTGTTGTCCTTGGTGTTGACGTCTACTTCTTTGACTTCTTCGTTGACGATCAGCCCGCTCTTCTGGTTGATCAGTTCGTTGTAGTGGTGCGACTCGCCGCTGCCACCACCGCTGATCACTTTCTGGGCGATGAAGGCAAGGATCACCACCAGGAGGATCGGAAACGCCGCGCTTTTGAAGAAACGCCTCACGGTCGGAAATCAGCGTACCAGGGCGGATTTTCCGGTCTACTCCGCGAGCGCCGCTACGAAATCGAGGTTTCGGTACTTCTGGGCGCGGTCGAGCCCGTAGCCGATCGCAAACCGGTTCGGGATCTCGAACCCGACGTACTCCGGCGGCTCCAGGTCCGCCCGCAGCCGCTCCGGCTTGGTCAGCAGCGCGCAGACGGCAAGCGAGGCCGGATCGCGCGCTTCCAGGTTGCGTTTCAGGTACTGGAGCGTGAGGCCGGAATCGACGATGTCCTCGACGATGAGCACGTGGCGCTCCTTGATCGAGGCGTCGAGGTCCTTGAGGATGCGCACGACCCCGGAGGAGTCGGTCTGCGAGCCGTAGCTGGAGACCGCCATGAAGTCGATCTCGCAGGGCAGCTCGACGTGGCGCATGAGGTCGGCGAGGAAGAGCACAGCGCCCTTCAGGACCCCGACCAGGATCAGCTCCTTGCCCTCGTAGTCGCGGCTGATCTGCTCGCCCAGCTCGGCGATGCGGCGCTGCAGGTCCTCTCGGGCGACAAGGGTCTCGCCGATCGCGGGATCCGACACGGCGCGCAGTCTAGGTGACGGGCCGATACGTCGAATCGATCCCGCCGACGGGCCGAAAAGTCCCCTATAGGTAGACCGATAGGCCCGTCGGCGGCTCAGGCTGGACTTTTCGGCCCGTCGGCGCGGAGGATGCCGGCTTCGAGGATGGCGCGGACGCCGCCGCCGAGGTCGAGGGTCGAGCCGCCGCGGCTGAGCGAGGCGACCTGGTCGGCGAAGCGGGCCGCGCCCGCCACCGGACTACCGGCGGCGTCGTCGGCCATCCGCTGGAGGACGAGGCGGCGCAGGGCGGGGTGCAGCTCGGCGAAGCGGCTGTGGGCGATCGTCCCCGGCTCGACCCCCCCGCCGCCGCCGAGCTCGGCCTCGACCAGCGAGTCGAGCAGCTCCGCCTCGCCGCGCAGCAGCGCCGCCGTCCGCAGCACGTTGGCCTTGGCCGCCGGATGGACCCGCTCGAGCTCGGGCACCAGTCCCTGCCGGATCCGGTTGCGCGCGTAGGCCCCGCCCGCGTTGCTAGCGTCCTCGCGCCAGCCGAGCCCGCGCTCTTCGCAGTAGGCGGTGACCTCCCCCCGGCCGGTGCCGAGCAGCGGTCGCAGCAGCCGCCCCTCCCGCGGCCGCATTCCCAGCAGCGCTCGCCGGCTCGGCGAGGAGGCGAGCCGATAGAGGATCGTCTCGACCTGGTCGTCTGCGGTGTGCCCGGTGACGGTGTTTGCGCCGCCCGGCACGGCCAGCCGCTCCGCGGCGGCATAGCGGACCTCGCGCGCCCAGGCCTGCAGATTCCCTCCCCCCTCCGGCCGCTGCGCTCGCTCGACCTCCAGGGCCACCCCGACCCGCCCGCACAGCTGCGAGCAGAAGCGCTCGTCCTCCGCCGACTCCTCCCGCAGCCCGTAGTCGACGTGCAGCGCCGCCACCGCCTCCGCCCCCCGCGCCCGCACCGCGAGGTCGAGGACGCAGACCGAGTCCCGTCCGCCCGAGAGCATCACCAGCAGCGGCGCCGGCCCGGCGAGCAGGCCCTCGGCTTCGACCCGCTCCAGCAGCTCGGCGGCGATCATGCCTCGCGGACGACGTAGAGCTCGGTCGGAGCCGGAAAGCCCTTGAGGCTGACCCGGCCGATCCCCTCGAAGCTGAGGCGGTCGCTGGCGGCGATTGTCTCGCAGACCTTGTCGGTGACCAGCACCTCGCCGGCGAGCGCCCGGTTGACGACCCTGTGGACGAGGTTGACCTGGCTGCCGAAGTAATCGCCGTCGCGGTAGACGGCATCGCCGAAGTGGATGCCCACCCGCGGCTGCGGGCGCTCGGCGAAGCGGGAGAGGAAGTCGACCGCCCACTCGGTCAGCGCGGCGGGGTCGGGGGAGACGATCATCACCTCGTCGCCGATCGTCTTCACGATCGTCGCCTCACGGGGCAGCGTTTCTTCAACCGTGGCGACGAAGTTCTCCACCACGTCGAGGGCCTCGATGTCGCCCTCCTCCTCGGTGTAGCGGGTGAAGCCGGTGAGGTCGATGAAGCAGAGGGCGATGTGGACGTGACCGAGGGCGATTTCGGCGGTGTCGACGGCGATGGCGTCGGCCTCCATGTGGCCGACCACGTCCTGCTCGACGAAGAAGCCGAGGTAGCGGCGGTGCAGGTACTCGGTCAGCGGCGCCGCCAGCGGCAGGATGTCGGCGGCGAGCTCGCCCATCTCCTCGGCCATCTCCAGCTCCGGCACCGCGTCGCGGATCAGCGGCTCGTGCACGTAGAGGTGGAAGAGGCGCACCTCCGCGTCGGCGATCCGCCGCATCGACTGCGCGTAGACGCGCACCAGCTGCAGGAAGGCGACGAGCGGGAAGCCGGCAGCGAGCACCCGCGCGCAGTGGCGCATCGCCGCCGCGTCTTCCTCCCCCATCTCCCGCCGCCGGTCGACCGGGGTGCCGAGGATGACCAGGATCCGCTCGACCAGCTCCGGCTCCAGCCCCGTTTCGGCCGCCACCTGCTCGACCGGCAGCCGCTCCTCGGCGCCGGAGAGGAGCTCTTCGGTGAAGCCGAAGGCCAGCCGCCCCTCGCGGCCAGCGGTCTTCAGGTCCTCCAGCGAGTAGCCGCGCTCACGCATCCGCGCCACCACCCGCGCCTGCGCCGCCGCCGCCGCGGTCCAGCGCCCGCGCCGCACCGGCACGATCTTTTCCTCCGCCCAGCGTTTGAGCGTGCTGACGGGCACCCCCGAGCGCCGTGCCGCCTCGCTGAGGGAGATCCGCTGGTCAGCCATCCGGTCGAGGCTAGCCCGCGGCGCCCCGGTGACGACGGCAGCCCCAGCCACGGCGCCCCTACCCGGTGGCTTAAGGTCGCGACGATGCCTGCCCGCCTGCGCCCGACTGCGCCCGTCGCCGCCGACGCGATCCTCGTCGGCGATCCCGGCCGGGCGCTGATGCTGGCCCAGGAGCTGCTGGATCAGCCGAAGATGAGCAACCACGCGCGGGGGCTGTGGGGGTACGGCGGGCTCACCGCCGGCGGCCGCGAGCTGACGATCCAGGCGACCGGGATGGGCGGGCCGAGCGCCTCGGTCGTCCTCGCCGACCTCGCCGAGCTCGGGGTGCGGCGAGCGATCCGGATCGGGACCGGCGCCTCGCTCGGCGGCCTCGGCCCGGGCGAGCTCCTGGTCGTCGAGCAGGCGCAGTCGTTCCGAGGCTCCTTCGTCGACCCGGACACGCCCGAGGAGCCACGAGACCCCGTGCGGGCCGACCGGGTGCTGACGGCGCGGCTGCGGGGCGAGCTTGCGGAGGCCCGGGCGGGAACCGCGGTCAGCCTCGACGCGCTGCACGATCCCGAGCGGCAACCGCCGCCGCTGGCCGCCGAGGTCGCCGACATGCAGACGGCGGCGCTGCTCGCGGCGGGGCCGCGGCTCGGAGTGGACGTGGCGGCGGTCCTGATCGTCAGCGGGCGCGGCGAGGGCGGTCAGCTGCGGGACGAGGACCTGGAGGAAGCGGCGAAACGGGTTGGAGCGGCCGCCGTAGCCGTATTCTCAACCTAAGGTTGAGGGTTAGACTCACCCTTGCCTGGCTCTTTTTTCGCCTTCTTCTTTGCGTTTTCCCGCCGCATCGCCCCGAGCTCGCGGCTGAGGTCGTCGATCGCCTCCTCGACGTCCTCCAAGCGCTGCGAAAACGAGCGCAGCCGGCGCTCCAAGCGTTCGACGTCGGTCGCCGAGGGCAGGTTGAGGGCGCTCAGCGCCGCCTGCTGGGCCTCCAGCGCCTTCTCCCGCGCCCCCAGCGCCGCGGTGATCGCGTCGTGCAGCGTCGGGTTGTCGATCAGCGCCTGGGCCAGCTCGCCCAGTGCCTGCTCGGCCCGCGCCCGCAGGCCATCTTGCTCGTAATCCTCGACCGTCAAAGCCACAGCAGCTTAACGAGCACATCCGGCTGGCCTGAAAATCTGCCGTCCATCGATGTTGCGTTTGTTGATTAAGCCCTTGTTGGGAGCGGCAGCAGCCGTTGTGGAGGTGAGGGCCAGTGGGTAGCCTGATCTCGGTTGCTGCCCGGGGAGGGGTATCGAGCGCGGGCAGAGCACTCTCGGCATGAGAACCAAGCTTGCATCTATATTCGCCGCCCTCGCGGCCTTCCTCGCGGTTACGGCGGGGGGAGCCGCGCTCGCTGGCGCCGAGCCGCTGTCGGAAAGCACCGCGGTGAGCCCCACGACCACCACCGCGCTCCCGTCGCTGCAGGCACCGGCCTGCTCGAACGGGATCGACGACGACGGCGACGGCCTCCTCGATATGGAAGACCCGGATTGCGAATCGCCGGAAGACACGACCGAGATGCCCCCGGCCGCCCCGCCGGCCGAACCGACCGAAGGCGAAGCGGTCCCCGGCCCCACTCCCTCCCCCGCCCCCACTCCCGAAAGCAGCGGCGGCTCGGGTGGCGGCGTCAAGCAGGGCAGTGAAATCGGCGGCAGTCCCTCCGGCGGCGGCGAAAAGGGCGCCCAGCGCAACGACGAAATCGCCGCCCCCGGCACGAGCTCGAGCGGCGGCACCTCCGCCCCGGGCGCCAACGGCGGCGGTGATCAGCCTCTACCTAAGGGTGAGGGTTCAAATGGCGGCGCCCAGTTCACCGAAGGCGGTGCGCCGACGCTCGTCAACCCGACGACGACGATCGCTCCCTTCGGTCCGGCGCCGATCGGCGTCCCCAACTTCGTCATCGACTCCTTTGAAATCCCGCCCTTCCTGCTGCCGATCTACCAGGCCTGCGGCACCGAATACGGGATCCCCTGGGAGGTCCTCGCCTCGATCAACAAAATCGAGACCGGCTTCGGCACCAACCTCAACGTCTCCAGCGCCGGCGCGGTCGGCTGGATGCAGTTCCTGCCGGCCAGTTGGGAACAGTTCGGCCTCGACGCCAACGGCGACGGCAAGAAAGACCCCTACAACCCGGTCGACGCGATCTGCGCCGCCGCCAACTACCTCGACCTGAGCGGCGGCTCGGAGAACCTCTACGACGCGATCTTCGCCTACAACCACGCCGACTGGTACGTGCAGGAGGTGCTGACCTACGCGCGCGCCTACGGCAAGTTGCCCGCCGACCTGGTCGGCTCGCTGACCGGGCTGACCGAGGGCGCCCACTTCCCGGTGGCGGCGGACGCCAGCTACGCCGACGACCTCGCCGCGCGCGAAGCCCTGAAGCGTGACACGCCGGGCTCCGAGGATGCCTACGGCGGCGCCTCCGAGGTGATCTCCTCTTCGCCGACGCCGCGGGGGATCAACATCTTCGCCGCCGAGGGCGCCCCGGTGGTCGCCGTCAACGACGGCGTGATCGAGAAGATGGGCGAGTCGGAGGAGCTCGGCCGCTTCATCGTCCTCCAGGACGCTTACGGCAACCACTACACCTACGCGGAGCTGGGCAGGATCGTCCGCGAGGACCGCACCGTCGTGATGCCGACCGGGAAAGAGCGGCGACTGCCGGTCGACAGCGAAAACCTGCGCCCGCGCCTGCCGGCCCTGCCGGGTCGCGTCGAGGGCGAGCAGGAGGACGCGCCGGTCCAGGAGATCGACAGCGCCGGCAGCGACGACGGAACCCTAAAGGTCGGGTCGAAGGTTATAGCTGGGACAGTGCTGGCCCGGATCGGCGACACCGGGGACGGGGTCGATCCCCACGTCAACTTCGCGATCCGCCCGGCCGGGCGCGGGGCGCCGCAGATCGACCCGAAGCCGATCCTCGACGGCTGGAAGCTCCTGGAGGCAACGGCGATCTACCGCGCCGAGGGCAAGAACCCGTTCGCGACGAAGCTCAGCAGCGCCGGGGTGCTGCTGCTCTCCAAGGAGGCGCTGCAGAGGCGCGTCCTCGCCGACGAGCAGATCGAGCTGCCCGAATGCGATCGGATCGAAGTCCGCGGGGGGCAGATAGACCGGCGCCTGCTGGCGACGCTCGCCTACCTCTCGGAGCGGGGCTTCCGCCTGACGGTCACGTCGATGCTCTGCGGTCGGCACGGCAGCATCACCACCAGCGGCAACATCTCCAACCACTCCTTCGGCAACGCCGTCGACATCGCCGCGATCAACGGCGTGCCGGTGCTCGGCAACCAGGGGCCGGGGACGATCACCGAAGCGCTGCTGAAGGCCGTGCTGCGCCTGCAGGGAACGATGGTCCCCGACGAGCTGATCTCGCTGCAGGCACTCGGCGGGCCCAGCTTCGCGATGGCCGATCACGCCGACCACGTCCACATCGGTTGGAGCCCTCTGGGCGGCGTCGGCAAGGCGCAGTTCGTTGAACTGCTCAAACCCGGCCAGTGGCAGCGCCTGACCGAGCGCCTCGGCGAGATCGAGAACCCGGAGGTCGCCACCTCTCCCTCGCCCTACTCCGTGCCCGACGAGAAGCCAACGCAGGGCGACGGCGGCACCGGCCAAGCCGGCGGCGACTGATCCCTCAAGCAGAATTGGGTCTTTGACCCGTCTCTTCGGATTCGCCCAGTTCGATCTCGCCGGCACGCTTGCCGTCGCCGACGGCCGCTATGTGGTCCGCGATGGCGAGGAGGAGCGGGTGCTGGTGATCGAAACGCTCGCCGCTCCGGCGCCTCCGCGGCGCAAGCGCCGGCGCCCGCGCGAGGTCGACGGCGATTCCTCCCCGGCGACCCTGCCGCTCACCCGGGTCACGGCCGTACGAGCCTTTGCTCCCTTCGACTCCGCCGCGGAGGCGAGCCTCTGGCTCGATCGGGCAACCGCCTCGGAGGACTCGGTGGACCGAGTGGTCGCCGAGGGCGTCGACCAGCTCAACCGGGCACTGCACATACACGCGGTGGCGAGCGGCGAACCCGGCTCGCAGACGCTGGCCCCGCGGCTGGCCGTCGCCGTGCGGCTGGGGTTCGGCAGCGGCGAAGAGGTCGCCCACGGGGACTTCAGCGCCGCGCGCGACGTCGACATGCGCGGGGGTTCCTCTCCGCGCGCAAGTCGCGCGGAAGAACTGCGCCCGCAGGAGCGCCTGGCGGCGGTGCTGGGCGGTCGCGAGCGGCTCGACGCCTGCGAGACCCTGCTGACCCGGGCCCGCGCCGACCTCGACGCGGGGCGCGAGCGCGAGGCGGCCCTGCAGTTCCGGGTCGGGATCGAGGCGCTGCTGGTCGAGCTGCGCGGCGCCCTCACCGACCCCGGGCACGAGGAGGACATGGCGACCCTCGAGTCCCGCCGCCAGGAGGTCGGAGAGCTGGCAAACGCCGCCCTGCGCGGGGAACTTGACGCCGAGCAGGCGGAGGGCCTGCGCGAACTGCTGGGGATCGGCGAGCGGGTGCTGCGGCGGCGGCGCGTCCTGCGCGGCTGAATCCTCAGAGGGCGAGGTGGCGGGCGACGACGGCGTCGAGCAGGGACTCGGCGATCTCGTGGGCTTCGACGAGCTCGATTCCCTCCAGGGAGGGCACGCCGATCACCGTCAAGCCCGCCGCCCGGGCCGCCATCACCCCGGTCGGGGAGTCCTCCAGGGCGATCACGGCGGGCCCCGCCTCGACGCCGAGCCGGCGACACGCCTCCAGGTACGGGTCGGGCGCCGGCTTGGGAGCGCCCACTTCGTGCGCGCTGAGGACGACATCGAAGCGATCGACGAAGCCGACGATCTCCAGCGAGCGCCGCACGAAGCGGAGCGGCGAGTTGGAGACGAGTCCGATCGGGGTGCCGCGCAGCTTCAGCGCGTGGAGCAGCTCGCGGGCGCCGACCATCGCCTCCACTCCGTGCTCCAGCTCAGCGACGACGAGCTCGTTCAGCTCCTCGATCAGCTCCGCCGCTTTACCGGGCTCGGCCAGGCGCCGTTCGAGAATCCCACCGGCGATCTCGGCCGAAGTGCCGACGAGCTCGCGCTTGTGCCCGGGGGTGAACTCGAGCCCGCGCCGTTCGAACAGGTCCTGCTCCGCCCTGGTCCAGACCGACTCGGTGTCGAGCAGCAGGCCGTCGTTGTCGAAGATGACCGCGTCGGGTGCCGACACCGCCCCGCCGGGAGTGGCGGCCATTACGCCAGCGCCGCCAGGACGGCGTCGAGCTCGGCGTCCACCTCGGACTCCAGCCTCAGCACGGCGTCGTCGTCGTAGGGCGTCGGGCCCTTGGTGACGATCGCCAGCTTGCCGCCGCGGTCGAGGGTGAGCGCGGGCAGGCCGGCGACCGGGTAGACGGCGAGCGAGGAGCCGACGCAGAGCATCAGCTCGGCCCGCTCGGCCAGCTCCTGCGCGCGCGCCATCGCGCTCTCGGGCAGCAGCTCGCCGAAGAGGACGACGTCGGGCTTGACCGGCCCGGCACAGGCTGAGCAGATCGCGACGCCCTCCGCGTCGAAGAGCGCGTCGACCTGCTCGATTCCGTAGGAGGCGGCGCAGCGCCGGCAGGATGAGGTCTCAATCGAGCCGTGCACCTCGACCACGTTGCGGGAGCCGGCGGCGCCGTGGAGGCGGTCGATGTTCTGGGTGATCACGCCCTCCAGCAGCCCACGGCTCTCCAGCTCCGCCAGTGCCACGTGGGCCGCGTTCGGCCGCTTGTCCCCCAGCGAGTGGAAGCGCGGCCGGTAGTAGGACCAGAAGCGAGCCGGGTCCCGTTCGAAGACGTCGATGTGGGCGACCTCCATCGGGTCGACGTTTGCCCAGAGCCCCGTCTCCGGCGTGCGGAAGTCGGGGATCCCCGACGGCACCGAGATCCCGGCGCCGGTCAGCGCAACCGTGCAGCGCGACTCGCGGATCAGATCCGCGAGTCGTTTTGCCTCGGTCCCGGCGACGCCTATCTGCCGCTCCACTTCGGGGTGCGCTTGTCGAGGAAGGCGCCGATGCCCTCCTTCGCGTCCTCGCTCTGGAAGGCGGCGGCAAAGCCGCCCTTCTCGGCCTCGATGCCGGCGTCGATGTCGCCGTTGGCGGAGACCTGCTTGATCTGCTCCTTCGCCAGCGGCGCCTGGGCGGCGAGCTTGCGGCCCCACATCAGGGCCGTCTCGAAGAGCTCGTGGTCGGGGACGACGCGGTTGGCGAGGCCGAACTGGAGCGCCTCGCCGGCGAGGATCGCGTCGCCGACCAGGTTCATCTCCAGCGCCTTGTTGGCGCCGACCAGGCGCGGCAGGCGCTGGGTGCCGCCGAAGCCGGGGATGATCCCCAGCTTGATCTCGGGCTGGCCGAAGACCGCTGCCTC
>DASSOC010000033.1:0-2279 GCA_035700965.1 Solirubrobacterales bacterium | reverse complement strand
GGAGGCGACCGCCCCAGTCAAACTACCCGCCACAGAGGGTCCCTGCACCGGATAACGGTGCGAGGTTAGACAGTAGAAAACAACAGGGTGGTATTTCACAGGTGGCTCCACCCGAGCTGGCGCCCGGGCTTCAAAGCCTCCCACCTATTCTACACAATTGTTTTCCACTGCCACTCTGAAGCTGCAGTAAAGGTGCACGGGGTCTTTCCGTCTAACCGCGGGTACTCCGCATCTTCACGGAGAATTCAATTTCGCTGAGCAGGTGTTGGAGACAGTGGGGAAGTCGTTACGCCATTCGTGCAGGTCGGAACTTACCCGACAAGGAATTTCGCTACCTTAGGACCGTTATAGTTACGGCCGCCGTTTACCGGGGCTTCGATTCGGAGCTTGCACTCCTCCTCTTAACCTTCCGGCACCGGGCAGGCGTCAGACCCTATACGTCGTCTTGAAGCCGACTTAGCAGAGCCCTGTGTTTTTGTTAAACAGTCGCTACCCCCTGGCCTGTGCCCCCTCAAGGCGGTTGCCCGCAATGAGGGCCTCCTTCTTCCGAAGGTACGGAGGCAATTTGCCGAGTTCCTTCAACACCCTTCTCTCAAGCGCCTTGGTATACTCTACCTGCCCACCTGTGTCGGTTTCGGGTACGGTCTGTACGGTGGTGCTATTTCCTGGAACCTCTTCGCCGCCGATACCAATCCAATAAGGATCGACGACTTACGAGATCCGTCACATTCCACCAGGTGCAGGAATATTAACCTGCTTCCCATCGACTACCCCCTTCGGGCTCGTCTTAGGGGCCGACTTACCCTGCGCGGATTAGCCTTGCGCAGGAACCCTTGGGCTTTCGGCGAGAGGGCATCTCACCCTCTTTATCGCTACTCATGTCAGCATTCGCACTTCCGATACCTCCACCGTCGGTTACCCTTCGGCTTCGTCGGCTTACGGAACGCTCCGCTACCGCTGCAGTAAACTGCAACCCTAAGCTTCGGTGCATCACTTGAGCCCCGTTACATCTTCGCCGCAGGAACCCTTATTTAGACCAGTGAGCTGTTACGCTTTCTTTAAAGGATGGCTGCTTCTAAGCCAACCTCCTGGTTGTTTTGGGATTCCCACATGCTTTCCCACTTAGTGATGACTTGGGGACCTTAGCTGTAGGTTAGGGCTGTTTCCCTTTTGACGACGGACCTTAGCACCCGCCGTCTGTCTCCCGGACTATACTCGATGGTATTCGGAGTTTGGTTAGGTTTGGTAGACCTCGCGGCCCCCTAGCCCATCCAGTGCTCTACCCCCATCGGAAAACATCCGAGGCACTACCTCAATAGTTTTCGCGGAGAACCAGCTATTTCCCGGCTTGATTGGCCTTTCACCCCTAAACACAACTCATCCGGTACCTTTTCAACGGTAATCGGTTCGAGCCTCCAGTGCGTGTTACCGCACCTTCACTCTGGTCATGCCTAGATCGCCGGGTTTCGGGTCTAATGCATCAAACTCAATCGCCCTATTCAGACTCGCTTTCGCTGCGCCTACACCTAACGGCTTAAGCTTGCTTGATACATTAAGTCACTGACCCATTATGCAAGAGGTACGCGGTCAGATCTCAAGGATCCTCCCACTGCTTGTAGGCAACCGGTTTCAGGTACTGTTTCACTCCCCTAATCGGGGTGCTTTTCACCTTTCCCTCACGGTACTAGTTCACTATCGGTCGCCAGGGAGTACTTAGCCTTACGGGGTGGTCCCCGCGAATTCCGACCGGGTTTCACGTGCCCGGCCGTACTCAGGAACCCGTCCAGGAAGTCCAAGTCGTTTTCGCCTACAGGGCTATTACCTTCTGTGGCGCGAGTTTCCACCCGCTTCGACTAACGCTTGGTTTTGTAACTTCCCGACCCGCCGGCAGACGGATCAAGACGGGCCCTACAACACCTGAATGACAACGGCTGCCGCCTATCACATCATTCAGGTTTGGGCTCTTCCCCTTTCGCTCGCCACTACTCAGGGAGTCGAGGTTTCTTTCCTTTCCTCCGGTTACTAAGATGTTTCAGTTCACCGGCTTGCCTTCCCTGCCCTATTTTGTTCAGGCAGGGACACGCGCGCACTACCACGCGTAGGTTTCCCCATTCGGACATCCCGGGATCAACGGATGGTCAGCTCCTTCCCCGGGCTTTTCGCAGCCGCCCACGTCCTTCTTCGGCTCCTAGCGCCAAGGCATCCACCGTGTGCTCTTAGTCTCTTGATCATGAAGAACACCGTTGTTGCCGCTATGGAGTTTTCAAGGTGCACGCGCC
>DASSOC010000032.1:0-7743 GCA_035700965.1 Solirubrobacterales bacterium | reverse complement strand
CGCGGGCCTTCCCGGACGGGTACGTGACGGCCCCGCCCGACTTCGTCGGGGTCGGGGCGCAGCGATGCGGCACCACCTGGTGGTTTCGCCAGATCACCCTTCATCCGCGGGTGGCGTTCGAGGAGCACATCCACCGCAAGGAGGTGCACTACTTCGACTCGCTGTCCGGGGTCGAGCGCCTCACGCCAGAGCAGATCGAGCGCTACACGCGCTACTTCCCGCGTCCGCCCGGCGGACAGCTCGCCGGCGAGTGGACCCCGCGGTATCTCCTGTATCCATGGGTCGCCCGCCAGCTCGCCCAGGCGGCTCCCTCGACGCGCGTCCTGGTGTCGCTGCGGGACCCCGTCGAGCGCTATGCGTCCGGGGTCAGGTGGCAGAGCCGGCTGCTCCGGAAGGGGCCGGCGGCCGGCGAGCTGACCCTGGAGCGGATCGTGCGCCAACAGCGGCGGCGAGGCTTCTATGCGAAGCAGGTCACGGGCCTGCTGGAGGCGTTCCCGCGCGAGCAGGTCCTGATCCTCCAGTACGAGCGCTGCCTCACGCACTTCGAGGATGAGCTCGAGCGCACGTTCGAGTTCCTCGGCCTCGACGCGGCCCTCGGCCCGCCGCAGGGCCAGACCACGCCGCGGGCGCCGGCCGGAAGCGGCCTGAGCGATGACGAGCGCGACGCGCTGGCCCGCGACTACGCCGCGGACGTGAGGCGGCTGGTCGAGATCGCGCCCGAGATCGACCCCGCTCTGTGGCCGAGCGTGCGCGACCTCGTGTAAAGCGCCTGCTGCTACCCTTCGCCGTCGCATGCCGAGCATCAACCAGCTGGTGCGCAAGGGCCGCAACCGCCCGCGCAAGAAGGTTTCCACCCCCGGCCTGAAGTCGAGCCAGGGCGGCAAGCGCCGCCTCGCGGCGCCGCAGCGGCGCGGGGTCTGCACGCGGGTGTACACCACCACCCCGAAGAAGCCGAACTCCGCCCTGCGCAAGGTCGCCCGGGTGCGCCTCACGAACCAGATGGAGGTCACCGCCTACATTCCGGGTGAGGGGCACAACCTGCAGGAGCACTCGGTGGTGCTCGTGCGCGGCGGCCGGGTGAAGGACCTGCCGGGCGTCCGCTACAAGGTCGTCCGCGGCACGCTCGATGCGGCCGGGGTCTCCGACCGCAAGCAAGCCCGCTCCCGCTACGGCGTCAAAGCTTCGTAATGCCGCGCCGCTCCGCCGCACAGATCCGGCCGATCGAACCGGACGCCAGGCACCGCAACCGCCTCGTCCAGCAGGTGATCAACAAGGTCATGGTCGACGGCAAGAAGAGCCTCGCCGAGCGGATCGTCTACGACGCCCTGGCGATCGTCGGCGAGCGCAGCGGGGAGGACGCCGTGGAGACGCTGGAGGCGGCGATCAAAACGCTGACCCCGGTGCTCGAGGTCCGCTCCCGCCGGGTCGGCGGCGCCACCTACCAGGTCCCGGTCGAGGTCCCCGCCCGCCGCGCCCGCACTCTGGCCGTCCGCTGGCTCGTCCAGTTCGCCCGAGCGCGCCGCGAGTACTCGATGGCCGAGCGGCTCGCCGGTGAGATCCTCGACGCCAACCAGCAGCAGGGCAGCGCCTGGAAGCGGAAGGACGACATCTACCGCATGGCGCAGGCGAACAAAGCTTTCGCTCACTATCGCTGGTAGGGGGACGGGGGATGGCCCTCGTTCCACTGCACGAGGGACGGGGGATGCCCCTCGTTCTGACAAACGGCGGCCTAATTAGGCCGCCGTTTTGAGTATCCGCCAGCCCGAGGGGCATCCCCCGTCCCTCGAGCGGCCGCTTTTGGCAGTTGACATTGATGGGGTAATCAGCTTGTTCGGGTGGGAGGAGCGGCCGGCGCATACCCAGCTGCAGTTGGTCGATGGGGTGCCGCACTGCATCTCGCTGGCAGTGGGTGACCGGCTCCGGCGGCTCTCCGAGCACTTCGAGCTGGTCTGGGCCAGCGGCTGGGAGGACAAGGCTAACTTCTACCTGCCGCAGCTGCTGGGATTGCCCGAGTTGCCCCACGTCAGCTTCGACCTCGCCCCGCGCAGCGGCGGAGCGCACTGGAAGCTGGCCGGGATGGAGACTTTCTGCGGCGAACGGCCGATCGCCTGGATCGACGACAACTTCGACGACAGCTGCTACGAGTGGGCCGAGCGCCGTCCCGCCCCCACCCTGCTCGTCCCCACCGAACCCCACCTGGGGCTCGAGGAGGGGCACGTCGCCGCGCTCGAGAGCTGGGCCCAAGCGCTGCCGCCCCGCCGCATCCGACTTTGAGCACACCCCGCTGTGTCCAAAGTCGGATGCGCCCTGCATCCCTCTACACTGTTTGGGGTGACGGGGTTCTGGCCCATCTTCTTCCTGCTCGTCGTGCTCAAGATCCCGGTCCTGGGCTCGCTCTGGCTGATCTGGTGGGCGGCCAAGCAGCACGACGAACCGGAGGCCGTGACCGACGAGGACGGCGGCAGCGGCAAACAGCGCCGGCCACAGCCGCGTTTGCCGCGGGGACCGCGGCGGGGGCCCCACGGCGGGGGCGCCGCGCTGCCGGCGCCCGACTGTCCGCCCGGCGGACGCACCCGCACCGTCAGGCCGGCTGCCCAGCCCGCTTTCGCTCGCGCCGGATCTCGCGCAGGTAGGGATGAAAGTCGACCTCGACGGTATGACGCTTAGAGGCAACGAAGCGCCTCGCCTGCCGCTGTTCCTCCTTCGCGATCTCCCGCCTCATCTCCCCCGCCGGCGGTAGCGCCGCCCGGCCGCCGAGCAGGTCGGCCACCCATTCGGACTGAGCCTCGGCCAGGGGCATGATCGGCCCCAGCGGCTGGATGAAGCCGATGAAGTAGAGGCCGGGGCGCTCGACGGAGACGACGCGGCGAAACAACGGCAGCCGGTTGTCGGGCGCCGCCAGCAGCTCCGGGTCGAAGAAGGGGAAGGTGATCCTGTAGCCGGTGCAGTAGACGACGAGGTCGACCTCCTCTTCGCCACCGTCGACGAAGCGGACGCTGCGGCCGCCGGCGAAGCGCTCGATGTTCGGCTTCACCGTGATGTCGCCGTGGCCGAGCCGGGGCAGCAGCTCCGAAGAGACGGTCGGGTGGGCCTCGAACAGCTTGTGATCGGGCTTGGGAAGGCCGTAGTCGGTCATATCGCCGGCCGCGATCTCCAGGCCTCTCATCGCGAAGAAGCGCTGGACCGAGAGCGGCAGGCGGGAGACCAGCGGCGTCGTCACCTCGTCGATCGGCTTGCCGTTCATGTACTTCGGCAGGACGTAGGCACCGCGGCGCACAGCGAGGAAGGTCTTCTCGGCAATCCGCGAGGACTCGACGGCGATGTCCGTGGCCGAATTGCCGAGCCCGAGAACGAGGACCCGTTTTCCGCGCAGGACGTCGGGCTCTCGGTAGTGGTGAGCGTGGATCTGCTCGCCCTCGAAATCCTCGGAACCGGGAAAGGCGGGCTCCGGCCAGCGCGGGTCCCAGTGGTGACCGTTGGCGACGAGGACCGCGCGGTAGCGCTCGGTGCCCTCCTCCCCGCCCTCACGCTTGACGGTCACCGCCCACTCGCCGTCGGCCGGCTCGACATTCGTCACCTCGGTGCGGAAGCCGATCCTCTCCCGCAACCCGAAGTGGTCGACGAATTCGTCGAAGTAGGCGGCCATCTGGAAGTGGTCCGGATAGTCGGGGTAGTGGTCGGGCATCGGCAGGCCCTTGAAGGCCATCACCCGGCGCGAGGTGTTGATGTGCAGGGTCCGGTAGGCCGACGACATCCCGTTGTCGTTTTCGTAGCGCCAGTTCCCCCCGACCTGCGACCCCTTCTCGAAGCAGTCGAAGGGGATCTTCCGCGCGTTCAGCACCTGCGCCGCCGCGATCCCCGAGCTCCCGGCGCCGATGATGCAGACCTTTTGTGACGGAGACATTGCCGCCGAAGGGTCGGGGATCAAGCGTGCGACTGCGGTTACTTGGCCTCTTCGGAGCTCGACTCGATCTCCTGGGCCAGCTCCTCGAGCTCCTCCGCGAAGGAGGTCCCGAAGCCCTCGACCGGGGCCTCGACGGCGTCGACGCCGAGTTCGGCGGCGAGCTCGTCGTCTTCGAGCAACTCGTCGTCGGCCGGCGGTTCGATCGGTTCGGCGGGCTCGATCGCGACCGTGCGGTAGTGCTTGAGGCCGGTCGCGGCCGGAATCAGCTTGCCGATGATCACGTTCTCCTTCAAGCCGACGAGGCGGTCCCGTTTGCCCTCGAGGGCAGCGTCGGTGAGCACCTTGGTCGTCTCCTGGAAGGAGGCCGCCGAGAGGAAGGACTCGGTCGCCAGCGAGGCCTTGGTGATCCCGAGGATGACCTCCTCGCCTTTGGCCGCGGTTCCGCCCTCTTCCTTGATCTTTTTGTTCAGCCGTTTGAGGCTGCCGCGATCCTCGAGCTGACCCGGGAGGAGGCTGGTCGAGCCCTTCGACTCGATCCGCACCTTCTTCAGCATCTGCCGGGCGATGATCTCGATGTGCTTGTCGTTGATGTCGACACCTTGGGCCCGGTAGACCTTCTGCACCTCGTCCACCAAGTAGACCTCGACATCGGTACGGCCGCGAATCGCCAACAGATCGGCGGGGTAGAGCGAACCCTCGTTCAGCGGCTGTCCGACCTCGACGCGGTCGCCGTCAGCGACGTGCAAACGGGTCCGCAGCGGGAAGCTGTAGCTGTGCTCCTCGCCGCTGGACTCGGTGACGATCACTTTCAGCGCTTTGTCGGTTTCTTCGATCGAGACTTTGCCCGCGGCCTCGGCCATCTGCGCCAAGCCCTTCGGTTTACGAGCCTCGAAAAGCTCGACGATGCGCGGCAGGCCCTGGGTGATGTCCTGGCCGGCGACGCCTCCGGTGTGGAAGGTCCGCATGGTCAGCTGGGTCCCGGGCTCGCCGATCGACTGCGCGGCGATGATGCCGACCGCGTCGCCGATGTCGACCATCGAGCCGGTTGCCGGGGCGATGCCGTAGCAGGAGCGGCAGACCCCGGACTCGGCCTCGCACTTCAGGGCTGAGCGGACCGGAACCGAAACCTCTTCTCCGCCGAAGGCCTCGGCGATCTCTTCGACGTCCTGCTGGGTGATCAGCTGGTTGCGCTTCAGCAGCTCGCGACCGCGTTTGGTCTCGAGCTTCTTTGCCGCCAGCCGCCCGAACAGGTTGTCGTTGAGCGAGCCGTCGTCTTTGCGCAGGACCATCTCGATGTGTTCTTTGGTCTTGCAGTCCTCCTCGCGGACGATCACGTCCTGGGCGACGTCGACCAGGCGCCGGGTGAGGTATCCGGAGTCGGCCGTCCTCAGCGCCGTGTCGGCGAGGCCCTTTCGAGCACCGTGGGTGGAGATGAAGTACTCGAGGACCGAGAGCCCCTCCATGAAGTTGGCCTTGATCGGCCGCTCGATGATCTCCCCTTTCGGGTTGGCCATCAGGCCGCGCATCCCGGCCAGCTGGCGGATCTGTTTGAACGATCCGCGAGCCCCCGAGTTGGCCATCATGAAGATCGGGTTCAGCTCTTCGAGGTTGTCCTCCATCGCCTGCGCGACCTCGTCGGTGGCCCGGTTCCAGCGAGTGGTCACGGCCTCGTGACGCTCCTCGGCGGTGATGTAGCCCTCGTCGTACTGCTGCTGGATCGCTTCGGTCTCCTTCTCGTAGCGATCGAGGATTTCCGCCTTCTCGGGCGGCGAGACGACGTTGTTCTTCGAGACCGTGATCCCCGCCTGGGAGGCGTACTGGAACCCGAGGTCCTTGAACGCGTCGAGCACCTGCGAGACCGCCGGGGCCCCGTAGGCGACGACCAGGTCGGACACCATCTGGTTGATGTCCTTCTTGCGCAGCGAGCGGTTGACGAACTCGTAGCGCTCCGGGTCGAAGTCCTCTTCCAGGGCCTCGGCGAGGGCGCGCTCGATCTTTTCGTTGAAGATGATGCGGCCGACCGTGGTCAGGAAGTGCTCGTGCCCGGCGCGGCGGAACTCGGCTTTGTCGTGCAGCTTGCAGCCGCCGTTCTCGTAGACGAGCTCGGCCTCCTGCGCGGAGCGGAAGACGTGCACGCCCGGCCCGCCGCCGTTGCTGCTCTTGCCGGCCTTCAGCTGCTCGTCGATCTGCTCCAGCTCGTCGGCTTCCGGACCGTAGGTCAGGTAGTAGATGCCGAGCACCATGTCCTGGGTCGGGGTCGCCAGCGGCGCCCCGTGGGCCGGGGAGAGGATGTTGTTGGCCGACAGCATGAGGATCCGCGCCTCGGCCTGGGCCTCGGCGGAGAGCGGCACGTGGACCGCCATCTGGTCGCCGTCGAAGTCGGCGTTGAAGGCGTGGCAGACCAGGGGGTGAACCTGGATCGCCTTGCCCTCGACCAGCACCGGTTCGAAGGCCTGGATGCCGAGACGGTGCAGGGTCGGTGCCCGGTTGAGCAGGACCGGGTGCTGGTGGATGACTTCCTCCAGCACGTCCCAAACCTCCGGGATCATCGACTCGACCATCTTCTTCGCGGCCTTGATGTTCTGGACCGCTTTGCGCTCGACCAGCTGGGCCATGATGAACGGCTTGAACAGCTCCAGCGCCATCAGCTTCGGCAGGCCGCACTGGTGCAGCCGCAGGCTCGGTCCGGAGACGATCACCGAGCGGCCGGAGTAGTCGACGCGCTTACCGAGCAGGTTCTGGCGGAAGCGACCCTGCTTGCCCTTGAGCATGTCCGAGAGCGACTTCAGCGGCCGGTTGCCGGGGCCCGTGACCGGGCGCCCGCGGCGGCCGTTGTCGAACAGCGCGTCGACGGCCTCCTGCAGCATCCGCTTCTCGTTGTTGACGATGATCTCGGGGGCGCCGAGATCGAGCAGCCTTTTCAGCCGGTTGTTGCGGTTGATCACCCGGCGGTAGAGGTCGTTGAGGTCGGAGGTCGCGAAGCGGCCGCCGTCCAGCTGCACCATCGGCCGCAGCTCCGGCGGGATCACCGGCACCGCGTCGAGGATCATCCAGTCCGGCTTGTTGTCGGAGTTGAGGAAGGCGCTGGCGACTTTCAGCCGCTTCACCGCGCGGGCCTGTTTCTGGCCTTTGGAGCTGTTGATGATCTGCTCCAGTTCCTCGCAGTCGGCCTCGAGGTCGACCTGCTCGAGCAGGTCGCGCACCGCTTCGGCGCCCATGCCGCCGCGGAAGTACTCGCCCCAGCCGAACGGGGAGCCGAACCGGTCCTTGAGCTCGCGGAAGACCGTCTCGTCGTTGATGACGTCCTTCGGCTTCATCTCGGTGAAGATCTTCCAGACCTCCTCCATCCGCTCGCCCGCCTCTTCGAGGTAGGCCTCGGTGTCGGAGATCTCCGCGTCGAACTGTTTGCGCAGTTCTTTGATCATTTTGGTGCGGTCCTCGTCTTTGAGTTTCCGCAGCTGCGCAGCAGTCAGTTTCAGCGAGTCGGCCCAGATGTGGTCTTCGTCGTCGAACTTGTCCTGGGCCCCGGTCTCCAGGTAGGCGATCCGGCGTTCCAGCGACTCGCTCAGCTCCTGGGTCCGTTTCTGCTTTTCGGACTCATAGGACTCGACGACTTTTTTGACCTCTTTCTCCAGTTTCCCGATGTCCTTGTCACGGGCCTCCTCGTCGACCCAGGTGACCATCGAGGCGGCGAAGTAGAGGACCTTCTCGAGCTCTTTCGGAGCCATGTCGATCAGGTAGCCGATCCGGCTCGGGACGCCCTTGAAGAACCAGATGTGCGAGACCGGCGAGGCGAGGTCGACGTGCCCCATCCGCTCGCGGCGGACCTTGGAGCGGGT
>DASSOC010000031.1:0-12050 GCA_035700965.1 Solirubrobacterales bacterium | reverse complement strand
GTCGGCTACGTGGCGGCGCTGGCCACCCTGATCGCTCCGGCCGGCCTCGGCGTCCGCGACGCGGCCTTCGCCTGGGCGGTGAAGGGGGCGACCCCCGGCAGCAGCTTCGCTGTCGGCTCCCTGATTGCGATCGCCGTGCGTGGGGTGCAGACAGTCGTCGAGGTCCTCTACGTGGGCATCGTGACGGCGCTGGGGCGGCGTGAGGGGTGGTCGATTCCGACCGGGGTGATTCATGCGTCCCCCGAGGAGGAGGCGGCGGCATCAGAGGGGGATGCGGGCGCCGAGCTGGTAAGCCGTCAGGGCCAAGAGCAATAGCTGCAGCGCTCTGTCGCGGGAGATGGCCACCAGCGGCAGGGGCCAGATCAGGTACCAGGGGAGGAGCCAGGCGGTGGCCAGGAGCAGGCCGAAGCCGGCCCAGGCGGCGGCGCGGACCCAATCGCCGCCGCGGACGGTCCAGGCGAGCAGGTAGACGACGAGGGCAACGAAAAGGATCACGGCGGCAAGGCGGACGCCGCCGGACGGCAGCCCCGAGATCCGCGCGATCGTGATCGGGATGCTCATGTGGCTGGTCCGGCTCTGGTTCTCCCCCGCCAGCCCGAACCCGTGCAGCCAGTCCCAGCCGAACGCCAGGTAGGCGGCGAGCCCGACCGCGAGGGCCATCCCCAACGCCCCGCCGACCAGGCGGACGACGGGCCAAAAAGTCCAACCCCATCCGCCGACGGGCCGATTTGACTCAAGAGCTTGGACTTTTCGGCCCGTCGCGATGCTTGGGGCGACATTTCGGCCCGTCGGCGGGTGGGCTGCTGCGGCGAGGAGGGCGAAGGGGGCGATGAAGGCGGCGGAGAGCTTGGTGGCTATGGCGGCGACGGTCGCGGCGCCGGCGGAGAGCTCGCGCCCGCTGAGGAGCGCGGCGAGGGCCAGGGTCGCCAGCAGCATCGTCAGGGCGTCGTTGTGGGCGCCGCCGACTACGTGGACGAGGACCAGCGGGTTGAGGGCGACGAAGGCGGCGGCGCGGAGCGGATCGACCCCACGCCAGGCGGCGATCCGCGCCACTAGGAACGCGATCGCGAGGACCGCGAGGGCGGCGAGGGCCTTGAGGACGGCCACCGCGGCAGCGACCGGCAGCCAGGCGAGCGGGTAGGTGAGCAGGGTGAAGAGCGGCCCGTAGGCGCTCGTCGCTTCGGTCCAGGTGACCTGTGAGTAGGCAGGGTCGGTCGGGGCGGCCTGCGGCGCGTGGACGTAGGGATCGAGCCCATGCCGCACCCCCAGCCGCGCGTAGTCGACGTAGCTGTAGACGTCGTGCGAGAGGATCACCGGCGCCACCGCGAAGGCGGCGACGAGGACCACGATCAGTCCCCAGACGGGCCGCTTCCCCAGCCGCGGCGCCCTCGCCAGGACGTAGAGGTAGGCGAGGAAGCCGGCCCAGATCAGGCCATAGGCGAGACCGGGATCGATCGCGGCTACCTGCCCGCGGATTCGCCGCCGCCGACGGCGTCGGGAGGCTTCGGCGGCGGGTACGGTTCCTGTCCGACCCCGGGGGCGTAGGCGTTGGGGTTGTAGCCGCCCACCGCCGCCGTCCCGGGCGGCGGTTTGCCGCCTTGGCTTCCGCCCCTCGACCGCCGCCCGCTCGGGCTCGAGTTTCCGTTCGGGCTCGAGCGCGCGTAGCGTCCGTAGAACGGCGCCCAGCTGATCTCCTGGCTCGGTTCGTGGAATTCCTCGCAGGGGACGCCGGCGTCGCTGTAGAGCGAGTGCCAGATGTCGGCCGGAAAGGTGCCGCCGAAGACGATGATCCCGTGCACGCTCGACATCGAGACCTCGTTCGATTCCGGGTAGCCGACCCAGACCACGCTCGCCAGGTTCGGCTGGTAGCCGGCGAACCAGGCGTCGGTGTATTCGTCGGTCGTCCCGGTCTTGCCGGCCTGACCCGGGCAGCCGGTGTAGGCGGCGGTGCCGGTGCCTTCGGCAATGTTGTCGTGCAGGAGCCGCGTCACCTCCCAGGCGACTGCCCGCGAGAGCACGCGCCGCGGGTGCGGCCGCTCGGGTCGGTCGACGTGCCCGCTCGGGAAGACGACCCGGGTGATCGCGACCGGGTCGTGGTGGATGCCGCCGGAGGCGAGCGTCGCGTAGGCGTCGGCCATCTCCAGCGGCGAGACGCCGACCCGCAGGCCGCCGATCCCCTCGGCCGGGATCCCGTCCAGCGGCGAGGTGATCCCCATCGATTCCGCCGTCCGCGCCACCGCCTTGGGCCCGACGTCGAGGTCGAGCTGGGCGAAGACGGTGTTGTCAGAGGTGACCGTCGCCTGCTTCAGGTTGATCGTCCCCTGGTAGCCCTCGTCGGCGGTGTGGACTTCCCAATGACCCCACTTCGGCAGCCAGAGGTCGAGCGGTTTCGAGGTGTAGTAGGTCGAGTAGGGGTCGATGCCCTGCTTGATCGCCGCCGTCAGCACGAAGGCCTTGAAGGTCGAGCCGGGCTGGCGGTGCCCCTGGGCGGCGAGGTTGAACTGGCTCTGGCCGTAGTGGGAGCTGTTGACCATCGCCCGGATGTGGCCGTTGCCGGGGTCGATCGAGACCAGCGCCGAGGCGGGGTCGGTCGAGTAGGGCAGGGTCGAGCGCATCGCTTCCAGCCCAACCCGCTGCAGCTCGGGGTCGATCGTCGTGTGCACCTCGAGGCCGCCGCGCCGCACCGTGTTCACCCCGTACTTTTCGATCAGCTCGTTCTCGACGTAGTCGAAGAAGTAGGGCTGGCGATGGCGGAACCAGCTCTCGGAGAGGTTCACCCCCAGCCCGCTCGCGATCGCCCGCCGCGCCCGCGCTGAGCTGACGTAGCCGAGCTTCGCCATCTGCCGCAGCACCTCGTTGCGCCGCGCCCGCGCCGCGGCCGGGTTGAGGATCGGGTTGTACTGCGAGGGCGCCTGCGGCAGGCCTGCCAGGAGCGCCGCTTCGGGCAGGCCCAGCTTCCAGACCGGTTTCGAGAAGAAGATCTCCGCAGCGGCGCCGACCCCGACCGCGGTCGTCCCTTCGATCGTCCCGTAGGAGGCGATGTTGAGGTAGGAGCCGAGGATTTCCCGGCGGCTGTGGCGTTCGGAGTACTCGACCGCGAGCTTCGCCTCGACGATCTTGCGTTCCAGGTTGCGCTTCGGGTTCTCGATGCAGAGGTTGCGGACCAGCTGCTGGGTGATCGTCGAGCCGCCCTCGACCGGTTCGCCCGCTTCCAGGTCCTTCACCGCCGCCCGCAGGATCCCCTCGTAGTCGACGCCGCCGTGCCGGTAGAAGCGCTGGTCCTCGATCGCCACCGTCGCCAGCTGCAGCTTTTTGGGGATGCGCTTGATCGAGACCAGCGAGCGCGCCACCGGCGAGGGGATCAGCCCGAGTTTCGAGCCGTCGGCGGCGTAGAGGACGGTGTTGCCGCCCTTGTCGATCCGCTTGCAGGTGGCGAGCGAGGGCGCCTCCGCGGCGACGTCGAGCACCCAGGAGGTGACGGCGATCGCTCCGATCGCGAGCAGAACGAGGACGCCGCCGAAGACGAGCAGGAGCTTGGTGCCGATTCCCCCCTGGCGGCGCTGACGTCGCCGGATGCGCTGCGTCATCGAGCAGAGGGTACTTCGCCGCGCGCGCCGCCCTGCGGCGTCAGCCCGGCCTCTCTTCGACCGTGTCGGCGGTGGAGCGGTTGTGGACGGTGCCTTCGACCAGGAGCTGGTTGGGGATCACGATCGAGCTGCCGTCGCCGGGGTCGAGGTAGGTGTAGGAGAGGGTGATGTCGGTGACCCTTCCCTCGCAGTCTTCGAACTTGACCCGGTCGCCGATCCGGATCGGCTGCGAGACCGCGATCTGGATGCCGGCGACCATGTTGGCGATCGTGTGCTGAGCGGCGAAGCCGACGATCAGCCCGATCACCGCGGTCGAGGCGAGGACGCCCGCCGCCAGCCGCTTGAACTCCGTGAACTGGCTCAGCGCCAGCATCGCGAGGACGACGAAGACCGCCAGCAGGACGAGCCGGCGGATGATCCGCAGCCGGGTCCGGGTCGTGCGCGAGACCTGTGAGACTGCGGGCGACATGGAGGGCAAGTTAACCGCCGATCCCGTCGCCGAGTCGCCTCAACCTCCACCCGCTCGTTTCCCCTGGGCGAGCTGGGGGGGCTGGACCGCTGTCATCGGCGTCGTCGTCTCCCTCGCGGCGGGGGTCGCGATTGCCGCTCCGGCCGCGATCCTCGGCCGCGAGCCGCACAGCACCGACCTGACCACGCTCGGCAACGTCGGCGTCCAGCTGGGCACGGCGCTCGGGTTCCTCCTGGTGCCGATGGCGCTCGCGGCACAGAACGGAGCGGCGAGCGTCGGGGAGATTCTGCGGCGGCTGGGAGTGCGATCCTTCCGGCCCTCGGCGCTGAAGTGGATGGCCGCCGCCTTCGGCGCCTATCTGCTCTTCACGGTCCTCTACACGACGCTGATCACCCCGCCCGACCAGAAGAACATCGCCGAAGACTTCGGCTCCTGGCCGCTGCAGGTGCTGCTGATCGTGATCGCGGCGCCGATCAGCGAGGAGGTCTGCTTCCGCGGCATGCTCTTCGGCGGCCTGCGCAGGGACCTCTCCCGCATCCCGGCGGCGCTCGTCGCCGGCCTCGTCTTCGGCGCTCTCCACGCCACGACCGGCGTCACCGCGGTGCCACCGCTGATCTTCCTCGGCTTCGTTCTCTGCCTGCTCTACGAGCGGACCGGATCGATCGTGCCGGGGATCCTGCTGCACGCGCTGAACAACGCTGTCGTACTACTCGGCAAGTAAAGTGCCGCGCGTGAAGCGGCTTGCATCACTGGTTGCGATCGCCTCTGCGCTCGCCCTGCCCGCGGTGGCGGCTGCGGCGCCGAGGAAGCCGGCACCGGACCCGGTGCCCGACGCGACGGTGAAGATCGAGGTCGGCGGCCTGCACGCCCGCCGCGCCGCCATCTACGACACGGTGCCGGTGCGCGGCACCCTCTCGCCTTACGTGCCCGGCCAGCGGGTCGAAGTCACCTTCTACCTCGACGGCCACCGGCTGGTCAGCCACAAGGTCGCGGTCGGCAAGGGCAGCGGCGAAGAGGGGACGTTCGAATCGAGCGTGGTCGTCAAGGAGGACGGCAAGTACGCGGTCGCCGCCAAGCACGTCGCCAACGCCAAGCTCGGCGGCGACAGCACCGTCCGCAAGAGCTGGAAGGTCAGCTTCCCCGCCCTGCACCCGGGCGAGTGCGGCGCCGTCGTCAAGGGCTTCAAGCGGGCGATGGCGAGGATGGGCTACGTCGCCGGCGGCGGCAAGTGCTTCAACGGCCGGCTCGGCCGCGAGGTGCTCGCCTACCGCAAGGTCAACGACATGAACCGCAGCCAGAAGGCCGGCGCCGGCCTGGTGAAGAAGGTCTTCGGCGGCAAGGGCGGCTACCACGTCAAGTACCCGAAGGCGGGCGAACACGCCGAGGTGTCGCTGGGCAAGCAGGTCCTGGTCCTGATCAAGAAGGGCAAGCCGTTCGCGATCTACCCGGTCTCGACCGGCAAGCCCTCGACCCCGACGATCACCGGCCACTACCACTTCTACCGCCAGGAACCGGGCTACAACTCCGAGGGCATGTACTACTCCTTCTACTGGCACAACGGCTACGCGGTCCACGGCTACGCCGAAGTCCCCGACTACGCCGCCAGCCACGGCTGCGTCCGCACCTTCATCGCCGACCAGCCGCGGATCTACGAACAGCTTCACTACGGCGAGAGCATCTTCGTCTTCTAGATTGAGCCGCGCGTCGGTCGGATCCGTACGCTCAAGGCTGCCTGCGAGCAACGCACCTCGCCTGGAAGATGGCCAGTGCCCGATTGTTTCTGTTCCTTATGGCTGCATAGCGACCAGAAAGAACAAACGGGGGGCAGGATCGACCTAAGGTCGCGGTGCATAGGATGCGGCCCGTGCACGATCTGCACGGCGCCAAGGAGACGTTGCTCGCCGAGCTGCGGGAGCACTCGCTGATCCTTGGCGAGGTCACTCTGGCGAGTGGGGCCACCGCGCAGTACTACGTCGACGCGCGACGGACTCTGATGCGGCCGGCGGGGTTCCGGGCGGCGGGGGATTTGATTGCGGCGATGGCGCACGAGGTCGGCGCTGCGGCGGTCGGCGGGCCGGCGACGGCGGCGATCCCGCCCGCCTGCGCGGCGATCGCGGCGGCGGGCGGCGAGGACCTGGTCGCCTTCTTCGTCCGCGGCGCCCGCAAGGAGCACGGCCTGCAGCGCTGGGTCGAGGGCCCGGTCGAGGCCGGGGCGCGCTGCCTCGTGGTCGAGGACACGGTGACGACCGGCGGCTCGACCGCGGCGGCGATCGAGCGGGTGCGCGAGGAGGGGCTCGACGTCGCCGGCGTGGTCGCGGTGGTCGACCGGCTGGCCGGCGGCGGCGAGAGGATCGAAGCCGCTGCGGATGCTCCCTACCGGGCGCTGGTGACGATCGACGAGATCTACCCGGACCGTCCCGACCGGGGCTGAGGGTGGAGCCGGACGCGGTCGAGATCCGGGTGGTCGGCTGCCTCGTGGAGAAGCAGCGGACGACGCCCGACGTCTACCCGCTCTCGCTGAACGCGCTGCGGCTGGCCTGCAACCAGTCGACCAACCGCGATCCCGTCGTCAACTACGACGAGGCCACGGTCAGCGACGCCCTGCGGCGCCTGGCCCTGCGCGGCTGGACCCGGCTGGCGAGCGGCGCCGGCAGCCGCGCCCGCAAGTACCGCCACCTGCTGCCGGAGGCGCTCGGTGTCGGCGACGACGAGCTGGCGCTGCTGGCGGTGCTGATGCTGCGCGGGGCGCAGACGCCGGGGGAGCTGAAGCAGCGCAGCGAGCGGCTACACCGCTTCGAGGGTCTGGCGGCCGTGCAGGAGACGCTGGAGCGCCTGCTCGAGCGCGAGTACGTCGTTCGCCACCCGCGGCGGCCGGGGCAGAAGGAGGATCGCTGGGAGCAGGTGCTGGGCGGGCAGGAGGACGAGGCTTCGACGCCTTCCGGTCCGTCGGAGGGCGAGGTCGGCCCAGGCGGCGAGAGGGCAGCGCAAGCCCCCTCGCCGGGTGGGATGCCTCGGCCGGCCGAGCAGGCAGCGCCGGTCTCCGAGGAGCGGCTCGAGCGGCTCGAGCGCGAGCTCAGCGCGCTCCGCGCCCAGGTCGCCGAACTCCGCCAGGCACTCGGCGAGGACACCTGAGGCTTGCTCCGCTGTTCCTTTGCCCCCGTATAACGGAGCAAAGGAACAGCGGAAGCAGCGGTCACCGCCGCAGTTCGAGCACCCGGGTGCGGCGGCCGCCCGGGATCGCGACCAGCACGTGCGTCTTCAGGCGCGCGCGCAGCCGCAGCAGCTTGCGCCCGCCGCCGGTGAGCGGAACCCGGAAGGTGTGGCCGCGGCCGCCGCTGAGGTGGAAGGCCAGGCGCCCGATCATCCTCGTCACCGGTCGCGTCCGCGGCCCGCGCCCGCGATAGTGCGCGAGCGGCACCCGGAAGCGGGTGCGCAGGACGATCTGCCCCGGGCATTCGGTTCCTTCCGGCCAGAGGCAGGTGACCCGGACCAGCACCTTGCCGCGACGAGCCCGTGGTTCGGAGAGCCGGAGCGGGACCGGGATCGTCACGCCCTTGCAGCCGAGCAGGGTGTCTTCGCCGGGTTCGATGTCGAGCGCATAGGCGCAGACTCGCTGCCGCCCTGATTTCACCGTCGGCAGGCTGAGGTCGAAGCCGTGGCGGCCGCCGGCTTCGGGGTACTTGAGGCGGACGTCGCGGCGCGACCGGTTCGCGACCGGTCCGAGTTCGTAGACGGCGGCCCCGGGTTCTCCTTCGCGGCCGCCGACGACGAGCCGCAGCGAGAGCGGCTCGGTTGGCGCGTCGGGATCGAAGGCCCAGCCGCGCACGCGCACCTGGCCGGGCGCGGGCGCGGTGGCCAGGTCGAGCCAACCGAGCGGGTTGTCTTCGGGCACCGGCGGCAGCGCCGCGGCGCCGACGGTGGCGCCGTCGACGTAGTCGTTGTCGATGTTGATCGCCGTCCCGCCGTAGCTCTCGTTATGGCCGCCGCGGTACTGGTGGAGGCGCTGGTGCGGGGTCCAGGCGCCGCTGGGGACGACCGAGTCGGTGGTCGTCTGCGAGCCGTTCCAGTTGGCGATCCAGAGCTGATCGGGGAGTTCGTAACCCGTACCGACCTGGGCGGCGAGGTCGGCGATCCCCGAGGCGCTGGAGCTGTAGACGCCGGAGACGTAGCCGAGCGCGTGCAGCTTCCTGGTCCAGGCTTCGAGGAAGGCGAGCGTGGCCGAAGTCGCCGCGGACGTGCGGCTGTAGGACTCCATGTCGAAGTAGATCGGGCTGCCCGGGCCCATCGCCACCGCCGCGGCCTGTTCGACCGCGTCTTCGGCGGAGGCGACGCCCTGCGCCGTCGCCTGGCCGGCGCTCAGCTTGGCGCAGCTCGAGCAGGCGCTGGTCGGCGCCTGCAGGCCGACGTAGGTGGGGATCAGGTGCCAGCCGGCGGCGGTCTGCGCAGCGACCCATTCCGGGGTCAGGTTCGGTTGCGAGCAGCCCCGGTTGAGGCCGCCGATGTAGACGCCCACCGCACGGTACGGCGATTCCCTCCAGTCGCTCATCGCCCGCGCTGAGGGGGCACTGCAGGCGTCGAAGCCGAGCCCGGTGAAGACGGTCCCCGAGCGGGCCGCGGCGCCCCTGCTCGCCCGGGCCCGGGGCAGGGCGGAAGCCGTTGCCGCGGAGCGGGGTTCGACCACAATCGCGCGGCGCCGCCCGATCGCTCCCGCCGGGCAGGCCTGCTGCGACGAGGGGGTCCCGAGATATACCGCCCGCCGATCGAGCCGCACGCAGGCTCGCGGGTGCTGCGAGAGCCGCAGAACGGGCCAACCGGCCGGCACCCGCACGGAGCGCCCGTCGAAGTGCACCGTCCCGCCCCTGGCCGCCGTCGCGGCCGCCGGGGGAGGGGCCAAGGCGACGAGGCCGAGGAGCAGCAGGATGCTCGGGAGCAGGCTGAAGCGGAAGGGCCGGATCACGGACTGCACTTTCCGTACAAGCAACCCCCGGCGTCAAAAGTTGCTGCCCCCTGGGTGCACGCCTGCAGGATGCCGAGGCGGAAAGCGGCGGCCGTCGACCGTCGCTCAGGCGTTGTGGAGGATGAGCCAGGGGCCGAGCACCACGAGCGCCGCCGCCAAGCCGTAGCGGAGGCGATGGGTCGGCAGGCTGTGGGCGAGGCGCCAGCCGACCAGCACGCCGATCAGCTCGGGGACGCCGACCACCAGGGCCAGGGGCCAGGAGATCGCGCCCTGGAGGAGATAGCCGATGCTGCCGGTGCCGGCGATCACGATCGACTGCGCCTGGGCGGCGCCGAGGGCCGCCAGCATCGGCACCCCGGCCGTCAGCATCAGCGGAACGCTGAGCAGCGGGCCGCCCAGCCCGAAGAGACCGCTGAGCGCTGCGACGCCGAGCCCGATCACCGCGACGAGGGCCTGCGGGGGAGGACTATGGGCCTCCTCTCGGCCGGCCTCGAGGCGGCGCTCGCGCAGGTAGACGAGCAGGCCGATCGCGATCACGCAGACCCCGAGCAGCGCCCCGAACACCGCCGTCGAGACCTGGGAGTTCGCGAGCACGCCCAGGGGGGTGCCGAGGAGCGCGGTCAAGATCAGGATGAGGGCGATCTGCCGGGTGGCGGGCTCGCGCAGCTGGCCGGAGCGCAGGTAGACGCCGGTCCCGAGGGCGCCGCTGCCGATGTGGGTGAGGATCGCCGTCCCGGCGACCGCCGCCGGCGACAAGCCCGTGAGGGCGAACAGCCCCAGCGTCACCAGGACCCCGCCCGGGCCCAGCGCGGTGATGCCGATGCCGCCGATCAGGCCGCAGAGCGCCAGCAGGGCGAGCTCGGGGGCGCCGAGGTCGAAGAAGCCGTGGATGGCGCTCAGGGGCATCCGTCGCGGGTCAGGTCAGGTGTCCGGGCGATCCGGGTTTCCCGAGCATGCTCCTGATGATCCCAGCCGCCCGTCGCTCTGCGCGCCCTGCCGTCCAAGCCCCGGTTGGCGCCGCGAGCCGAAGTGCCCCGAGCTGGATTCGAACCAGCGGCCTATCCCTTAGGAGGGGATCGCTCTATCCAGCTGAGCTATCGGGGCAGGGCTGGAATTGTCCCTTAGTTCACAGAGGCGCGGGCGAATTGGCTCGATCTGCGCGCCACTGTTGCGGGTTTGCCCGGCAGGATCGGTTGCATGAAGACTGCAGAGATACTCGACATGTCCTCCGCACGGTCTAATGTGCCGCACATGTCCAAAATGATCCAGATCAGAAATGTCCCGGACGATCTCCATCGCGAACTGAAGATGCGGGCGGCGGCGGCGGGAATGACGATGTCCGACTACATAAAGAAAGAGCTCAGCTGGGCAAGCGAGAAGGACAGCTGGGAGGAGATCTACGCCCGGGCCAAGGCCCGCGGCCCGCTCGGCCTCAGCACCCAGGAAGTCGTCGAGCTGATCCGGGAAGGCCGGGGCGACTGATGGCCGTCGTCGACGCCTCGGTGATCTTCGAGCTGCTCGCCGCCGGCGAGCGCGAAGAAGCTGCCGCGGCGCGCTTGCTCGGCGAGCGGAGGGCCTTCTGGGCCCCGGAGCTGCTCGACGCCGAGGTCGGCAGCGCCCTGCGCAGGGCGGTTCGTCACCGGAACATCGACGCCGACCGAGCCGCCGAGGCGCTGGGGGAGCTGCGGAAGCTGCCCATTCACCGGGTCTCGCATGAGCGGCTGGCCCAGTTCGCCTGGCTGCTGCGCGACAACGTCAGCTTCTACGACGGCCTTTACGTGGCTCTGGCGCAGTTGCTCGAAAAACCCCTGCTGACCTTCGACGCGCGGCTCGCTCGCGCTGGGGTGGACGTCGAGGTCGAGATCCTGGCCAGCTAGTGACCTGAGTCGTTAGTCCGCAGGCATAGCCTCATGCCTGTCGAAGTCGTCGCCATCGCACGCGACGATTGGAGGCGGTTATGCCGGTACGTGCCGAGGTCGTTCTCAGCGAGGAGGAGCGCGAGGTGCTCGAGCGCTGGGCGCGGCGTCCCACCAGCGCCCAGGCTCTGGCTCTGCGGTGCCGGATCATCCTGGCGGCGGCCGACGGGGAGAGGAGCATCGACATCGCCGAGCGGCTTGGCTGCACCCGCTCGACGGTGGGCAGGTGGCGAGGGCGCTTTGCCGAGCGCGGCCTGGACGGCCTGCACGACGAGCCCAGGCCCGGCAAGCCGAGGCAGATCACCGACGAAGACATCGAGCGGGTGATCGTCAAGACGCTCGAGGAGCAGCCGGCCAACGCGACCCACTGGTCGACGCGGCAGATGGCTCAGGCGACGGGCATGAGCCAAACCGCCGTCAGCCGCATCTGGCGGGCCTTCGGGCTAAAGCCCCACCGCACCGAGCACTTCAAGCTCTCCCCCGACCCACAGTTCATCGACAAGGTCAGAGACATCGTCGGGCTCTACCTCAACCCTCCCGAAGCGGCCGTCGTGCTCTGCGTCGATGAGAAGTCCCAAGTCCAGGCGCTCGATCGCTCCGCGCCGGTTCTGCCGTTGATGCCCGGCGTGCCAGAGCGCCACACCCACGACTACGTGCGCCACGGCACCACCAACCTCTACGCCGCCCTGGACGTCGCCTCCGGGAAGGTGATCTCAGAGATGACGCCCCGTCACCGGGCCGAGGAGTTCCGCCGGTTCTTGAACCTGATCGAGCGCTCGGTCCCCGAGGGCTTGGAGGTCCACGTCGTCCTCGACAACTCCTCGACCCACAAGACACCCTCGATCCAGCGCTGGCTCAAACGCCACCCGCGCTTCACCCTGCACTTCACGCCGACCTACAGCTCCTGGCTCAACCTGGTCGAGCGCTGGTTCGCCGAGCTGACCACGAAGTGGCTCAAGCGCAGCGCCCACCGCTCGGTCCGCGACCTCGTCGCCTCCATCCGCACCTGGATCACGAACTGGAACGAGGAACCCAAGCCCTACGTCTGGCATAAGAGCGCAGACGAGATCCTCGACGGCCTTGCGGCCTACTGCAAGCGGATCAATGACTCAGGTCACTAG
>DASSOC010000030.1:0-33658 GCA_035700965.1 Solirubrobacterales bacterium | reverse complement strand
GAAGGCGACGTGGGGGAGGTCCGGCAGCCCGAGCAGGCCCGGCAGATAGAAGTTGGCTTTGTCCTCCCAACCGCTTGCCCAGACCAGCTCGAAGTGCTCGGAGAGCCGGACGAGCCGGTCCCCGCAGGGCAGCGAAATGCAGTGCGGCACGCCGTCGACCAGCTGCACCTGCGTGTGCGCCGGCCGCTCCTCGAAGCCGAAGAGGCTGATCACGCCGTCGATGTCGACGGCCAGTAACGGCTTAGAAGTAGACGTGTCTACCAGCGGTAGTGCGCAAACGCTTTATTGGCCTGCGCCATGCGGTAGATGTCGTCCTTGCGCTTCCAGGCGAGGCCCTGCTGCTGGTTGGCGTCGAGGATCTCGGCGGCGAGGCGCTCGGCCATCGAGTACTCGCGGCGCCCGCGGGCGAACTGGACGAGCCAGCGGACGGCGAGGGTGCGAGCGCGCCTGGCCGGCACCTCGACCGGGACCTGGTAGGTGGCGCCGCCGACCCGGCGGGAGCGCACCTCGAGGACCGGGGTCAGCTGTTTGATCGCCGCTTCGAGCGTCTCGACCGGATCCTCGCCGCTGCGCTCGCCGACGATCGCGAGGCTGTCGTAGACGATCCGCTCGGCGAGGCTCTTCTTGCCGTCGCTCAGGACCTTGTTGATCAGCTGCTGGACGAGGCGGTTGCGGTGCCTGGCGTCCGGCTCGATCGGCCGAATCTGTGCTGCGGAGCGGCGGGGCATCAGGAAGCTTTGACGCCGTAGCGGGAGCGCGCCTGCTTGCGGTCGGAGACGCCGGCCGCGTCGAGCGTGCCGCGCACGACCTTGTAGCGGACGCCCGGCAGGTCCTTGACGCGACCACCCCTGATCAGGACCACCGAGTGCTCCTGCAGGTTGTGGCCCTCGCCCGGGATGTAGGTGGTGACCTCCATCCCGTTGGTCAGCCGCACACGGGCGATCTTGCGCAGAGCCGAGTTCGGCTTCTTCGGCGTCACCGTGGCGACACGGGTGCAGACGCCGCGCCGCTGCGGGGCGGCTACGCGCTTCTTGCGACCTTGGCCCGACTTGAGGCCCGGGGTCGCGGTCTTCTTCTTCGGGCGCTTGCGGCCCTTCCTGACAAGCTGATTCGTATTCGGCACGGCCGCGCATAGTAGAGCAGTCCGGCCAGAACCATCCCCCCGGCTGCCGCCAGCTCGGCGAAGAAGCCGTCCTCGAGCACCGCGGTGGCTCCGGAGAACCGCGAGCTCTGGCTGCCGACGTCGAGGCCGGCGGGCAGGTCGACGAGGAGGACGACGGCGCCCGCAAGGAGCCCGAGGACCGCGACGAGGAGGCCGAGCCGGCGCCGCTCGCGGACCAGCGCCAGCGCTCCCAGCAGGACCACCACGACACCCAGCGGGACCAGGAGGTAGGCGTGGGCGGCTCCGGCAGTGCGGGCCCCGACCGTCGGCGCCTGCGCGACCTGCGGCAGGCCCGCGTAGCCGGGCTGGCCGATCTCGATCGCGCGGTAGTCGATGAACTGCGAGGCGACGAGGCAGGCGCCGGCGGCGATCAGCACGACCGCGGCGGCCCGGGCGGGCGTCACCACCGCACTGGCCGCGGTCGACGCCCGCACAAGCGCCCGGCCGAGCAGGCGGACGACTCGCTCGAGCGCGGCAAGGCCCTTGAAGAAGAAAGCGAGCAGCGGTCGCAGCAGCGGCCAGACGAACGTCCAGGCGCGGCGCACCGCCAGCGCGCCGTGGCGCCGCGCCCGCATCACCCCCGGATAGGCCCGCTCCAGCCCCCGGTTCGCCGCCCGATCGACCTGCCGCGACCAGCGGCGAAGCGCTGCTATCATCGCCCGTCGCTCAGGCAGTTTTCGCTGTTTTTTCGCAGGACGCTTCGCCGGGCCCCGCGGGGGCCTTTTTTGCGGCTTATCACCACTACTCGACTTAGGAACCATGGCACGCAGCTTTCCACTGGAGAAGACCCGGAACATCGGGATCATGGCGCACATCGACGCCGGTAAGACGACGACGACCGAGCGCATCCTCTACTACACCGGGCGCACCCACAAAATGGGCGAGGTCCACGAGGGCGCCGCCGTCATGGACTGGATGGAACAGGAGCAGGAGCGGGGGATCACGATCACCTCGGCCGCGACCGCCTGCGAGTGGAAGAGCCACCGGATCAACATCATCGACACTCCCGGCCATGTCGACTTCACGGTCGAGGTGGAGCGCTCGTTGCGCGTCCTCGACGGTGCGATCGCCGTCTTCGATGCGGTTGCCGGGGTCGAGCCGCAGTCGGAGACCGTCTGGCGCCAGGCCGACAAGTACGGCGTCCCGCGCTTCGCCTACATCAACAAGATGGACCGCACCGGCGCCGACTTCTTCAACTCGGTGGAGACGATGAAGGACCGGCTCGGCGCCAACCCGCTGCCGATCCAGCTGCCGATCGGGGCCGAGGAGAACTTCAAAGGCGTCGTCGACCTGGTGAAGATGAAAGGCCTGATCTGGACCGACGAGCTCGGTGCCGCCTACGAGGAAATCGAGATCCCCGAGGACCTCGCCGACCAGGCCGAGGAATACCGGACCGCTCTGATCGAAGCCTGCGCCGACTACGACGAAGAGCTGATGGAAGCCTTCCTCGGCGAGGAAGAGATCCCGCAGGAGAAGCTGGTCGCCTCGCTGCACCAGGCGACCCTCTCGACCGACCTGACCCCGGTCCTCTGCGGCACCAGCTTCAAGAACAAGGGCGTGCAGCCCCTGCTCGACGCGATCGTCGAACTGCTCCCCTCGCCGCTCGAGGTGCCGCCGGTCACCGGCGTCGTCCCCGCCGGCAAGGGCCAGGCAGAGGACGTCGAGGAGACGCGCGAGGCGAGCGACGGCACTCCCTTCTCCGCTCTCGCCTTCAAGGTCATGTCCGACCCCTACGTCGGCAAGCTCACGTACTTCCGCGTCTACTCCGGCAAGCTCGAGAAAGGCGGCCGGGTGCTGAACGTGAAAACCGGCAAGACCGAGCGGATCGGCCGGCTGCTGATGATGCACGCCAACAGCCGCGAGGAGATCGACGAGTGCTATGCCGGCGACATCTGCGCCGGCGTCGGCCTCAAGGAAACCGGGACCGGCGACACCCTCGCCGCGCCGGACGCGCCGATCGCCCTCGAGAGCATCGAATTCCCGGAGACGGTGATCGCGGTCGCGATCGAGCCGAAGACCAAAGCCGATCAGGAGAAGATGGGCAACGCCCTCGCCCGCCTCGGCGAGGAGGACCCGACCTTCCGGATCGAAACCGACGAGGAAACCGGCCAGACCCTGATCCACGGGATGGGCGAGCTCCACCTCGAGGTGATCGTCGACCGGATGCTGCGCGAGTTCAAAGTTGAGGCCAACGTCGGCAAGCCGCAGGTCGCCTACCGCGAGACGATCCGCAAGCGGGTCGAGAAGGTCGAGGCGCGGTTCGTGCGCCAGACCGGCGGTCGCGGCCAGTTCGGCCACGTCGTCATCAACCTCGAGCCGGCCCCCGAGGAGGGCTTCGTCTTCGACAACAAAATCAAGGGCGGCGTCATCCCCGGCGAATTCATCGGTCCGGCCGAGCAGGGGATGCGCGAGGCGCTTGAAAACGGCGTCAAGGCGGGTTACCCGATGGTCGACGTCAAGGCGGAACTGGTCGACGGCTCCTACCACGACGTCGACTCCTCCGAGATGGCCTTCAAAATCGCCGGTTCGATGGCGATCCAGGAGGGGGCCCGGAAGGCGAACCCGGTCCTGCTGGAGCCGGTGATGGCGGTCGAGGTGGTCACGCCCGAGGACTTCCTCGGCGACGTGATCGGCGACCTCTCCCGCCGGCGCGGCAAAGTCCAGGGCCAGGACCAGCGCGGCAACGCCCTCGCCGTTCAGGCTTACGTCCCGCTCGGCGAGATGTTCGGTTACGCGACCGAACTGCGGTCGATGACCCAGGGCCGGGCGACCTACACCATGCAGTTCGAGCGCTACGAGGAGGTTCCCTCTAACATCGCCGAGGAGATCGTCGAGCATCGCTCAGGTGACCCGGTGGGTGCAGCTTCATGACCCCAACCGCGGGCAAGCACTGAACCTGGCTATATTTCCCGGGTTGCCCGCAGGCAGGCGCAAGCCACCTGCGACCGAGCCGCCCACAGACTCAAGCAACCAGAACAGACAGAAAAACCAACTTTCGAAAGGCGAACGGAGAGAATGTCGAAGGAGAAATTCGAGCGCGATAAGCCGCACGTGAACGTCGGCACCATCGGTCACATCGACCACGGGAAGACGACGCTGACGGCCGCGATCACGAAAACGCTCTCCACCGTGGGCGGTGCCGAGGCGCATAGCTTCGAGGAGATCGACAACGCTCCCGAGGAGAAGGAACGCGGCATCACGATCGCGACCTCCCACGTCGAGTACGAGACCGACAACCGGCACTACGCCCACGTCGACTGCCCCGGCCACGCCGACTACGTGAAGAACATGATCACCGGCGCGGCGCAGATGGACGGCGCGATCCTGGTCGTCTCCGCCGCTGACGGCGTCATGCCGCAGACCCGCGAGCACATCCTGCTCGCCCGCCAGGTGAACGTCCCGCACGTCGTCGTCTTCCTCAACAAGACCGACCAGGTCGACGACGAGGAGCTGATCGAGCTGGTCGAGGAGGAGGTCAAGGACCTGCTCAACGAGTACGACTTCCCGGGCGACGAGACCCCGATCATCAAAGGCTCGGCGCTGAAGGCGCTGGAAGGCGACGAGGAGGCCCAGAAAGCGGTCTTCGACCTCGCCGCGGCGCTCGACTCCTACATCCCGGAGCCGGTCCGCGAGCTCGACAAGCCGTTCCTGATGCCGATCGAGGACATCTTCTCGATCACCGGCCGCGGCACCGTCGCCACCGGCCGCATCGAGCAGGGCGTCGTCAACACCGGCGACGAGGTCGAAATCGTCGGCATCCACCCGGAGACCTCGAAAACGACCGTTACCGGGGTCGAGATGTTCCGCAAGATCCTCGACGAGGGCCAAGCGGGCGACAACGTCGGCTGCCTCCTGCGCGGCACTAAGCGCGAGGAGATCGAGCGCGGCCAGGTCCTCTGCAAGCCGGGCTCGATCACGCCGCACACCAAGTTCAAAGCCGAGGTCTACTGCCTGAAAAAGGAGGAGGGCGGTCGTCACACCCCGTTCTTCTCGGGCTACCGGCCTCAGTTCTACTTCCGGACCACCGACGTGACCGGGATCGCCAACCTCCCCGAGGGGACCGAGATGGTGATGCCGGGCGACAACGTCGAGATGACGATCGAGCTGATCCAGCCGATCGCGATGGACCAGGGCCTGCGGTTCGCCATCCGCGAGGGTGGCCGCACCGTCGGCTCGGGGGTCGTCTCCGAGATCATCGAGTAGCGACGCCACCAGGGGCGGGCGAGGCCCGCCCCGAACCGCCCACGGGCGGGACAACTGCAAAGACATACGACCGGGGCGGCGCCCCATATTCCCAGGGGCCCCGCCCTCTTTGCGCGGTAAAAGCAAGAGAGAAGAAGAGAGAGACAGCAGCGAAGTGGCCACCATTGCGGCACAGAAAATTCGAATCCGACTGAAGGCGTACGACCACGACGCCATCGATCGGGCTGCCCGTGAGATCGTCGAGACCGCGGAGCGAACCGGCGCCACCGTCTCGGGTCCGGTGCCGCTGCCGACCGAGAAAAACGTCTACTGCGTGATCCGCTCGCCGTTCAAGGACAAGGACTCGCGCGAGCACTTCGAGATCCGCACCCACAAGCGGCTGATCGACATCCTCCAGCCCTCACCGAAAACCGTCGACTCGCTGCAGCGGCTGGACTCGCTGCCGGCCGGGGTCGACATCGAGATCAAGCTGTAGGAGTGTCTGGTGGCGGCGATCCTCGGCAAGAAGCTCGGCATGACGCAGGTCTTCAAGGACGACGGCAGCGTCGTCCCCGTGACCGTGGTCGAGGCCGGTCCCTGCAAGGTCACCGCCGTCCGCGACTCTGACCGCGACGGCTACCGGGCCGTCCAGCTCGCCTTCGGCGAGGTCAAGCAGGGCAAGCTGAGCAAGGCCGAGGAAGGCCATCTGAAGAAGGCCGGCGCGGCGCCGATGCGCCACCTGGTCGAGTTCCGCAACGAGGACCTCGGCGTCGAGGAGGGCCCGAAGGTGGGCGACGACGTCACCGTCGCCGGCTTCGAGCCGGGCCAGAAGGTCAAGGTCGCCGGGATCTCGATCGGCAAGGGCTTCCAGGGCGGGATCAAGCGCCACAACTTCAGCCGCGGACCGGTCAGCCACGGCTCCCACAATGTCCGCGCCCCCGGTTCGATCGGCGCCAGCGCCTTCCCCGCCCGCGTCTTCAAAGGGATGCGGATGCCCGGCCAGATGGGCAACAAGCGGGTCACCCAAAAGGGGCTCGAAATCGCCGACGTCGACGCCGAGCGCAACCTGCTGCTGATCAAGGGCTCGGTTCCCGGCGCCCGCAACGGCATCGTCGAGGTGAGGACCGATGGCTAGCGCCAAAGCCGCCATCCTCGGCAAAAGCGGCAAAGCCGACCTGCCGGCCGAGCTCTTCACCGAGCCCTTCCACCAGTCGCTGGTGCACGAGTCCGCGCGCGCGGATCTCAACGCCCGCCGCCGCGGCACCGCCTCCACCCTGACCCGCGGCGAGGTCGCCTTCACCACCGCCAAGGCCTGGCGCCAGAAGGGCACCGGCCGCGCCCGCGTCGGCACGCTCGGCGTCCCCAACCGCTTCGGCGGCGGCGTCGCCTTCGGTCCGAAGCCGCGCAAGTACACGGTCAAGGTCAACCGCAAAGCGCGCCGGCGGGCGATGCGCTCCGCCCTCTCGGTCCACGCCGAGCGCGGCTCGGTCGCCGTCCTCGACGCCTCCACCTTCGACACCCCCTCGACCAAGACCGCCGCGCAGGCGCTGGAGAAATGGGGAGCCAAGGGCTCGCTGCTGGTGATCGTCACCGCCGAGGAGATCGGGGCGATGAAGAGCTTTCGCAACTTGAAGCGGACCCAGGTGCTCGAGGTGGGCGCCGCCGGGGTCGCCGACGTGATCGGCGCCGCCTCCGTCGTCATCTCCGAAACCGCGCTCGAGGCGCTGAAGGAGAGGCTCGGCTGATGGACGCGCGCACGATCCTGATCCGCCCGGTGATCTCAGAGAAGAGCTACGCCCTGATCGCCGAGGGCAAGTACACCTTCCGCGTCGACGACCGCGCTCACAAGACGCAGATCGCCCAGGCCGTGGAAGAGGTCTTCGGCGTCAACGTGGCCGGGGTCCGGACCGCCCAGGTGCGTTCGAAGCCGAAGCGCCGCGGGCTGACCAAAGGCAAGACCCGCGCCTGGAAGAAGGCGATCGTCCAGCTCGCTCCCGGCGAGCGGATCGAGTTGTTCGAGGGCGCCGAGACCGCCTAGTAGGAGACCTTTATGCCCAACCGCAAAACGAAACCGACCAGCCCCGGACGCCGCTTCGCGACCTACCCGCTGCGCGAGCAGGTGACCGCCTCCGAGCCGGAGCGGAAGCTGACCGAAGGGCTGAAAAAGTCCGGTGGCCGCAACGCCAACGGCCGGGTCACCGCCCGTCACCGCGGCGGCGGCGCCAAACGGCGCTACCGCAAGATCGACTTCAAGCGGCTGAAGGACGGCGTTCCCGCGAAGGTCGCCTCGATCGAGTACGACCCCAACCGCACCTGCTACATCGCCCTGCTCCACTACGCCGACGGGCACAAGGACTACATCCTCGCCCCGGCGCAGCTCGCCGTCGGCGACGTCGTCAAATCGGGCCCCGAGGCCGACATCAAACCGGGCCACGCGATGGCGCTGGGCCAGATGCCGACCGGCACCATCGTCCACAACGTGGAGCTGATCCCCGGCCAGGGCGGCAAGCTCGGCCGCTCCGCCGGCACCTCGATCCAGCTGGTAGCCAAGGAGGGGGAGATGGTCACCCTGCGGCTGCCTTCCTCGGAGATGCGGCTGGTCCGGGCCGAGTGCCGGGCGACCGTCGGCGTTCTCTCCAACGCCGAGCACCAGAACCTGAAGGTCGGCAAGGCCGGTCGCAGCCGCCACAAGGGCAAGCGCCCGCAGACCCGCGGCGTCGCGATGAACCCCGTCGACCACCCGCACGGCGGTGGCGAGGCGCACCACACGCCCGGTGGCCACCCGGTCACCCCCTGGGGCAAGCCGACGCTCGGGTACCGCACCCGCAAGAAGGGCAAGCAGTCCGACCGCTACATCGTCCGCGGCCGCCGCCGCGGCAAGAAGAAGGGCCGTTGAGGCGATGACTCCTCCCAACACGGCACACCTCAGCCGGCTGCAAACCGGCGCTGGATCTTCGTCCTCGGACTTGCCTTTGCAACCAGCAAAGGCTGCGCCCTGCGTCCTCGCCCAGCTTGGTTTTCGCTCGGCTGAGGCGCACCGTGCCGGAAGGAGGCATCGCTAGATGGGACGTTCGACGAAAAAGGGCCCGTGGGTCGAAGAGCGCCTGATGGGGCGGATCACGGCGCTGAACGAGGCCAACAAAAAACAGATGGTGAAAACCTGGTCGCGGACCTCGACGATCTTCCCGGAGATGGTCGGCCACACGATCGCCGTCCACGACGGCAAAAAACACGTCCCGGTCTTCATCTCGGAGTCGATGGTCGGGCACAAGCTCGGCGAGTTCGCGCCGACCCGCACCTTCCGCTCGCACGGCGGGAAGGACTAGCGATGGCTGACGAGCAGAAAAAGGCGACGAAAAAAGCCGGCGCGGCGAAAGCCTCGGGCGACAAAGCCGAGGCGAAAAAAGCAACGCAGAAAAAAGCCGCCAAAGAGGCAAAAAAAGAGTCGAAATCGACTGCGAAAAAAGAGCCGAAAGCCAAAAAAGAGGCCAAAGGCAAAGCGAAAAAACCCGAGGGCAAAGCCGCTGCCAAAAAAGGCGGAGAGGCGAAAAAAGAGCCGGCGAAAAAAGCCGCCAAAGCCCCCGCCGCCCCGCCGGTCGTCAAGGCCAGCGCTCGCTACGTCCGCGTCGCCCCGCGCAAGGCGCGGCTGATCGCCGACCAGGTGCGCGGGATGCACATCGAAAGCGCCCGGGCGCTGCTGCAGTTCTCGCCCCGCGGCGCCGCCCACCCGATCCACAAGCTGATCAACTCCGCAGCGGCAAACGCGGAAAACAACCACGACCTGATCGGCGACGAGATGCGCGTCGCCTCGATCACCGTCGACGAGGGGCCGACCCTGCGCCGCTACCGCCCGCGGGCGATGGGTCGAGCCACCCCGATCAACAAGCGAACCAGCCACATCCGTGTGGCTTTGACCCCAGCCGAAGACTAGGAGAGGCCTGATGGGACAGAAGATCCACCCCGAGGGTTTCCGCGTCGGCTACATCCACGACTGGAAGTCGAACTGGTACGAGGACAAAAACTTCGCCGACGTCCTCCAGGAAGACCTGGCGATCCGCGACCACATCGAAGGCAAGCTCGCCCACGCGGGGCTCTCGAGCATCACGATCGAGCGCCGCGGCGAGGTCGCGGTCGACATCCACACGGCCCGGCCGGGCATCGTCATCGGCAAGTCCGGCAGCGAAGTCGACGCCCTGCGCAAGGAACTGCACAAGCTCACCGGCAGCCCGGTGAAAGTGAACATCCGCGAGGTGAAACGCCCCGAGCTCGATGCCAAACTGGTCGCCCAGTCGATCGCCGAGCAGCTGCAGAACCGGGTCGCCTTCCGGCGGGCGATGAAACGGGCGCTGACCTCGGCGATGCGCTCCGGCGCCAAGGGCGTGAAGGTCCAGGTCTCCGGCCGCCTCGGCGGCGCCGAGATGGCGCGGACTGAACAGTATTCCGACGGTCGCGTGCCGCTGCACACGCTGCGCGCCGACATCGACTACGGCTTCTTCGAGGCCCGCACCACGACCGGCAGGATCGGCGTCAAATGCTGGATCAACAAGGGCGAAGTGATGCCCGAGGGCTTCCGCTCCGACCTCATCTCCGGCGACGGCGACAGCCAGGCCCCGGGCCGCGGCGGTGGCCGTCGTGACGACCGCGGCGGCGGCGGACGCGGGCGCGGCCCCGGCGGCGACAGAGGCGGCCGCGGTGGCGGCGGACGCGGACCGGGTGGAGACCGCGGCGGGCGTGGCGGCGGCGGGCGTGGGCCCGGCGGCGGCCGCGGCGGCCAGCGTGGAGGTGGTCGTTAGTGATGGCTCCTCCCAACGCAGCACGCCTCAGCCGGCTGCAAACCGGCGCTGGATCTTCGTCCTCGGGTTTGCCTTTGGCACCACCAAAGGCTGCACCCTGCGTCCTCGCCCAGCTTGGTTTTCGCTCGGCTGAGACGCACCGCGCCGGAAGGAGCCATCACTCATGTTGATGCCGAAACGGGTCAAGCACCGCAAACAGTTCCGCGGCCGCATGCGCGGCAACACCAAGGGCGGCAGCACCGTCGCCTTCGGCGAGTACGGGATCAAGGCGCTCGAGCGCGGCTGGATCACCAACCGCCAGATCGAGGCCGCCCGCGTGGCGATGACCCGCAAGATCAAACGCGGCGGCAAGGTTTGGATCAACGTCTTCCCCGACAAGCCGTACACGAAGAAGCCGGCCGAGACGCGGATGGGATCCGGCAAGGGCAACCCGGAGGGGTGGGTCGCCGTGGTCAAGCCGGGCAAGGTGATGTTCGAGCTGGCCGGCGTCCCCGAGGATTTGGCGCGCGAAGCGCTGCGCCTGGCGGGGCACAAGCTCCCGGTGAAAACGAAATTCGTGATGCGCGAAGGGGCCGGAGAGTGATGAAGGCCGCCGAGGTGCACAATTTCAAAGACGACGAGCTGGTGGCGAAGCTGATCGACGCCAAAGAGGAGGCCTTCAACCTCCGCTTCCGGCACGCCACCGGCGAGCTCGAGAACACCGCCCGCCTCGGGCAGGCGAAGAGGGACATCGCGCGCCTGCTGACGGTGGCCAAGGCACGAGGCATCGACGTGGAGAAAGAGACGCGACGGATATGAGCGACGACGAGACGAAAAAAGACGAGACGACCGAGGAGCCCCAGGCCGAGGAGACGGCTGAGGCTCCCGCCGCTGAGGAGACCCCCGCGGAGGCCGCGGAGGCTCCGGCCGAGCCGAACCCGGAGGACGACCTTCCCTGGAAGGAGCGGCGTCGCCTGGCGAAATCACGCCGCCCGCGCAAGGCTCGCGCCGCCGATCCGGAGGAGCGCAAGTCCGAACGCGCCGCCGAGCGTAAGCGCAAGGCGGAGCTGCGGCGCAAGCAGCGGGCCGCGGCGAAAGCCGCGCATACCGCTGGCACCGGCAGCCCGTCGGTGGAGCGCGAGTCGAACGCCGCCAAGGTGCGCCAGGGCGTCGTCGTCTCCAGCAAAGGCGACAAGTCGATCACGGTCCGCATCGACACCGCCCGTCGCCACCGCACCTACGAGAAGATCGTCCGCAGCTCGACCAAGCTGCACGCCCACGACGAGCGCAACGAGGCCGGCGAGGGCGACATCGTCCGCGTGGTCGAGACCCGGCCGCTCTCCAAGAGCAAGCGCTGGCGCCTGGTCGACGTGGTGGAGAAGGCACGATGATCCAGCAGGAGTCGAGGCTGAAGGTCGCTGACAACTCGGGCGCCCGCGAGATCCTCTGCATCCGCGTCAAAGGCGGGTCGCACCGCCGCTACGCGAGCGTCGGCGACGTCATCACGGCGACCGTGAAATCGGCCAGCCCGCAGGGCGGCGTCCGCAAGGGCGAGGTCGTGCAGGCCGTCGTCGTGCGCACCCGCAAGCCGCTGAGCCGCCCCGACGGCACCTACATCTCCTTCGACGAGAACGCCGCGGTGCTGATCGACCCGGCCAGCAACAACCCCCGCGGCACCCGCATCTTCGGCCCCGTCGCCCGCGAACTCCGCGACCGCAACTTCATGAAAATCATCTCGCTGGCGCCGGAGGTCCTCTGATGGCGAAGAGGATGCGCATCCGCACCGACGACCAGGTGCTCCTGATCAGCGGCAAGGACGCCGGCAAGAAAGGCCGCGTCGTCCGCACCGACCCGAAAAAGCGCCGCGTCTACGTCGAGGGCTTGAACATGGTCAAGCGCGCCGAAAGGCCTCGCTCGCAGGGCGACCTCAAAAACGCCCAGGCCGGCGGCATCATCGAGAAGGAGGGTCCGATCGACATCTCCAACGTGATGCTGCTCGACCCCAAAGACAACAAACCGACCCGCATCGGCGTCCGCGTCGACAAAGGCGGCAAGCGCGTCCGCTACGCGAAGCGGACCGGGAACGAGATCGGCTGATGGAGGCGACCGTGGCAGCGACTTCACAGGCAGCGCCGCCGCCGCGCCTGCGCGAGCGCTACGAGCAGGACATCCTGCCGGCTCTGACCAAAAAATTCGGCTACTCGACGCCGATGGAGGCCCCGCGCCTGGAGAAGATCACCCTCAACATGGGGCTCGGGACCGAGAAACAGGACAAACGCTCCTTCGAAGCCGCCCAGCAGCAGCTGGCGACGATCGCCGGCCAGTACCCCAACGTGCGCCGAGCCCGCAAGTCGGTCGCTTCGTTCAAGCTGCGCGAGGGGATGCCGGTCGGCGTCTCGGTGACGCTGCGCCGCGCTCGCATGTGGGAGTTCCTCGACCGTCTGGTTTCGATCGCGGTGCCGCGGATCCGCGACTTCCGCGGTCTCAACCCCCGTTCCTTCGACGGCCGCGGCAACTACTCGATGGGCGTCAAAGAGCAGCTGATCTTCCCGGAAATCGACTACGACTCGATCGACGTGGTGCGGGGTCTGGACGTGACGATCACGACTTCCGCTAAAACTGACCTCGAGGCCTTCGAGCTGCTGCTCGGCCTCGGCATGCCGTTCGCCCAGGAGGGCCGTCCGGGACAGGCCGAGCGCGAAGCCGAAGAACGAGAGGCCGAAGAGGAGCAGCGCAAAGAGGAAGCCCGCCAGAAGGCCGAGGTCGAGCAGGCGGCCCTGGAGCAGCTGAAAGAGGAGAACCCCGAGGCCTACGCCAAGCCGGAAGGCGACGACGAGGGTGCTGCCGAGGGCGGAGACGACGATCAGGCCGACAAACCGGCCGAGGAGAGTTCTGAGAATGGCTAAGACTTCGATGAAGGTGAAGCAGGCGCGCGAGCCGAAGTTCAAATCGCGCGGCTACAACCGCTGCCGCCGCTGCGGCCGCCCGCGCGCCTACTTCCGCAAATTCGGCCTCTGCCGAATTTGCCTGCGCGACGCCGCCCATGAGGGGTACATCCCCGGCATGACCAAGTCGAGCTGGTAGGACGAGAGCATGCACACTGACCCGATCGCCGATTACCTGACCCGGATCCGCAACGCGATCCGCGCCGGCCACGACGAGGTGGAAATCCCCCTCAACGGCCTCAAGCTGGAGATGTCCCGGATCCTCAAGGAGCAGGGCTACATCAAGGACTTCAGCCGCAAGCCGGCTGCGGTCGGCGAGGCGATCAACGTCGAGCTCAAGTACACCGAGGACCGTCGGCCGGTGATCCTCGGGATCGAACGGGTCTCGCGCCCGGGTCGCCGTCGCTACGTCGATCACAAAAACGTCCCCCGCGTCGACGGCGGGACCGGCACCGCGATCGTCAGCACCTCCTCCGGGGTGATGACCGGCCACGAAGCCCGCACCAAGGGAGTCGGCGGCGAGGTAGTCGCCTACGTCTGGTGAGTCAGAGGATCTGAGATGAGCCGAATCGGAAGAAAACCCGTGCCCGTTCCCGACGCCGTCTCGGTCGAGATCGGCAGCGGCGACATCGCCGTCAAAGGCCCGAAGGGCGAGCTGCGCCAGAGCTTCTCGGCGGACATGACCGTGAAGCAGGAGGACGGCGCCGTCACCGTCGCCCGCCCCACCGACCGCGGCGAGCACCGCGCCCTCCACGGCCTCACCCGCAGCCTGATCGCGAACATGGTCGAGGGCGTCACCGACGGCTTCGAGAAGCGCCTGGAGATCCAGGGAGTCGGCTACCGCGCCGCGCTGAAAGGAAAGAAACTGGAGCTGGCGCTCGGCTTCTCGCACCCGGTCGCGATCGACGCGCCCGAAGGCATCGACTTCGAAGTCCCGCAGCCGACCGAAATCATCATCAGAGGCATCGACAAGCAGCTCGTCGGCCAGGTCGCGGCGGACATCCGCAAGCGCCGCCCGCCGGAGCCCTACAAGGGCAAGGGCATCCGCTACAAGGACGAGCAGGTCCTGCGAAAGGTCGGTAAGCGCGCATGACCGTCCTCACCAACCGCCAGCGCCGGCAAAAACGTCGCCGCCGGGTTCGCGCGCGGATCAAGGGCACGGCCGAGCGGCCGCGGCTCTCGGTCTACCGCTCCAACAAGGGCGTCTTCGCCCAGCTCATCGACGACGCCAAAGGGCATACCGTGGCCGCGGTCAACTGGATCGAGCCGGAGCTGCGCGAGCTCAACGCCGGCGAGCAGGCGAAGAAGGCGGGCGAACTGCTGGCCCAGCGCGCCAAGGCCGCCGGGGTGGAGACCTGCGTCTTCGATCGCGGCGGCTACCAGTACCACGGCCGTGTCAAGGCGCTCGCCGAGGGCGCGCGAGAGGGGGGCCTGGCCTTCTAGGGCCGTAGTTTCGCTACGGTGGGCCGCTGCTTATGAAGGGTATGAACACGAAGAACGTCGAAACCGTCAGCCCCCGCGGGCTGGACCTGCAGGAGCGGGTGATCGAGATCAACCGCGTCGCCAAGGTGGTCAAGGGCGGCCGTCGCTTCTCCTTCACCGCGCTCGTCGCCGTCGGCGACGAGGAGGGCGTGGTCGGGATCGGCTACGGCAAGGCGCGCGAGGTGCCGCTGGCGATCCAGAAGGGCGTCGAGGACGCCCGCAAGAACTTGATCCGGGTGCCCAAATACGGGAACACCATCACCCATCGCATCATCGGTCGCTTCGGCGCCGGCCACGTCGTCCTGCGCCCGGCCAGCCCCGGTACCGGCGTCATCGCCGGCGGCGGCGTCCGCGCCGTGCTCGAGCTCGGCGGGGTGCGCGACGTCTTGACCAAGAGCATCGGGACGCAGAACCCGATCAACCTGGTGAAGGCGACGATGGACGGGTTGGTCCGGCTGAGGAGGCCTGAGGAGGTTGCCGAGCTGCGCGGGTTGACGATCTCTCAGGTGTTGGGGATGGACGGCAACGGGGGCAATGGGGCCGCGGGTCCTGTCTCCGATACGACTTCCTCGCCAACTGGCGAGGATCCCGCATCGTCGCCACCCGCGGCAGAAGCCGGGTCGGCTGACGACCAAGAGGCGGCGCCGGTTGCTGGTGCTGAGGCTGCGGAAGAGAAAGCCTCGGAGGGTGCGGAGGCTGAGAAGCAGGAGAGCGGGTCGTGAGCAAAGTCAAGGTCTCGCAGATTCGCTCGGCCGCGGGGACCAATCCGAACCAGAAAGCGACTTTGAAGGCGCTGAAGCTGGGGCGGATCGGGAAGACTGCCGAGCTCAAGGACTCCGAGCAGCTGCAGGGTCAGCTGCGGGTCGTCTCGCACCTGGTGGAGGTCGACGGTGGCTGAGGAGAAAAAGGCCGATAAAGAGGCCAAGGCTTCCGAGCGCACGGAACAGATCGGGCTGCACAACCTGAAGCCGAAGCCGGGCTCGAAAAAGCCGCGCAAGCGGATCGGCCGCGGCGAGGGCAGCGGCCTGGGCAAGACCTCCGGCCGCGGCCACAAGGGCGCCGGGGCCCGCTCCGGCCGTAAGCGCAAGGCCGGCTACGAGGGCGGCCAGAACCCGATCCACATGCGGATGCGAAAGCTGCGCGGCCCCCACATGAAGAAGTCGATGCCCTTCGAGAACTTCCGTACCAAGACCCAGCCGGTCAACCTCTCCGACCTCGAGGCGCGCTTCGACAGCGGTGCCGAAGTCACCCCCGCGAGCCTGCGCGAGAAGGGGCTGGCGAAGCGCAAGGACCCGGTCAAGGTCCTCGCCCGGGGCGAGATCAAGAAGAAACTCGAGGTTCACGCGCATGCGTTCAGCGCGGCCGCAAAGGAGCAGATAGAAGCGGCCGGCGGTTCCTGTCACACTCTGGAGCCGTAATGCTCAGGACGATTATCAACGCTTTCGGCGTTGCGGAGATTCGCAAGAAACTTGCGTTCACCGCGGCGATGCTGGCGCTGTACCGCCTCGGCGCCTACATCCCGGCTCCCGGCGTCGACGTCAACGCCGTCAAGGAAATCCAGAGCAACTTCGGCGGCTCCGGCGTCCTCGGCTTCCTCAACATGTTCTCGGGCGGGGGCCTCTCGCGGTTGAGCCTGTTCGCGCTGGGGATCATGCCCTACATCACGGCATCGATCATCCTGCAGCTGCTGACCGTCGTCGTTCCCTCGCTGGAGCGCCTGCAGAAAGAGGGCGAAGTCGGGCAGCAGAAAATCACCCAGTACACCCGCTACCTCACCGTCGGCCTCTCCTTCGCCCAGTCGCTCGGCTACGTCTTCCTCTTCCGCTCCTTCGGCAACCAGGCCGGCACCAGCGTCGTCGGGACCCTCACCTTCCCGAAGCTGATCCTGATCGTGATGTGCCTGACCGCCGGCTGCACCCTGCTGATGTGGCTGGGCGAGCTGATCACCCAGCGTGGTATCGGCAACGGCATCTCGCTGATGATCTTCGCCTCGATCGCCTCCAGCATCGTGCCCGGGCTCTCCAAGTGGTGGAACAACCCGGACCAGGTCTTCGTCGTGATGATGCCCTTCATCGCCCTGGCGGTGATCGTCGCGATCGTCTTCGTCCAGGAGGGGCAGCGGCGAATCCCGGTCCAGTACGCGAAACGGATGGTCGGGCGGAAAATGACCTCGGGCGGCTCGACCTACCTGCCGCTGCGGGTCAACATGGCCGGCGTCATCCCGGTCATCTTTGCGGCCTCGATCATGGCCTTTCCCTCGACGGTCGGCCAGATGCTGAACACCAACGCCGCGCTCGACTTCTCGAGCTTCTTCGGGCCCAACAAGTGGCCCTACGTGATCGGCGAGGTCTTCTTCATCATCGTCTTCACCTACTTCTACACCGCGGTCACCTTCAACCCGGTCGACCAGGCCGACAACCTGAAGAAATACGGCGGCTTCATCCCCGGCGTGCGACCCGGCCGCCCGACCGCCGAGTACCTGGACCGGATCCTCTCCCGGCTGACCTTCCCCGGGGCCCTCTACCTGGGTGCGGTGGCGGCGTTGCCGACGATCCTGATCAGCCAGACCTCGGCCAACTTCTACTTCGGCGGCACCTCGATCCTGATCGTGATCGGCGTTGCGCTGGAAACGGTCAAGCAATTGGAGGCTCAACTCATGATGAGGAACTACGAGGGGTTCCTCAAATAGGCTTCCTGCTCGATGGCTGAGCTGAACCTCGTCCTCCTCGGCCCTCCGGGGTCTGGCAAGGGAACCCAGGGGGAGCGCCTCAACGAAGATCTGCGCCTGCCCTATTACGCGACGGGGGACATCCTGCGGGGTGCGGTTCGGGACGAAACCGAGCTGGGGCGGACCGCGAAGGGGTACATGGATCGCGGCGATCTGGTGCCCGACGAGGTGATCGTCGGGGTGATCGCCGAGCGGATCGACTCGAGCGAGGCGCTCGACGGCTTCATCCTCGACGGCTTTCCCCGCACCACGCCCCAGGCCGAGACCCTCGACGCGAAGCTCACGGAGCTGGGGCGGGCGGTGAGCGCGGTGCTGCTGATCGACGTCTCCGACGACGAGGTCGTCCGCCGCCTCGGCGGCCGCCGCACCTGCACCGAGAACGGCCACGTCTTCCACGTCGAGTTCGACCCGCCCGAGAAGGAGGGCGTCTGCGACATCGACGGCTCGGAGCTGATCGTCCGCGACGACGACAAGCCCGAGGTGATCCGCAAGCGGCTCGAGACCTACCACGAGAAGACCGAGCCGCTGGTCTCCTACTACGACCAGCGCAGCGTTCTGCGCCGGATCGAGGGCGAGGCGTCGCCGGACGAGGTGGCGGAGAAGGTCCGCCGCACGCTCGCGACTCTGCGGATGGAGCAGGACGAAGCCGTTTAGCCGGTTTCCGGTCGGGATTGCCGGGCAGGATCACTAGCGTGTATCGGATGATCATCAAGAAGACGCCGGCCGAGGTCGACAAGATGGCTGCCTCGGGGGAGATCCTCGTCCGCTGCCTGAAGATGCTCGCCGCCAAGACGCGGGCAGGCACCACGACGGGGGAGCTCGATGCCGCGGCTGAGAAGTTCATCCGCTCCCAGGGAGCCGAGCCCGCCTTCAAGGGCTACCGTGGCTTCCCCGGCTCGATCTGCGCCTCGCCGAACTCGATGGTCGTGCACGGGATCCCCGGGGATTACGAGCTGAAGCGCGGCGACCTGCTGTCGATCGACGCCGGCGTGATCAAGGACGGCTGGGTCTCCGACGCGGCGATCACGGTTCCGGTTGGCGTGGTCAGCCCGGAGGCGCAGAAGCTCCTCGACGTCACCAAGGCCTCGCTTTTCGCCGGGGTCGAGGAGATGCGGCCCGGCAACCACCTCGGCGACGTCTCGGCGGCGATCCAGCGAGCGGTGGAGATCGAAGGGCTCTCGATCATCCGCACCCTGGTCGGCCACGGGATCGGCCGCGACATGCACGAGGAACCGCAGGTGCCGAACTTCGGCGAGCCTGGCCGCGGGCCCGAGCTCGAGGAGGGAATGGTGCTGGCGATCGAGCCGATGGTCAACGTCGGCGGCCCGCTGGTGCGGATGGGGGACGACGGCTGGTCGGTCTACTCCGAAGACGGCTCGCTCGCCGCTCACTTCGAGTTCACGGTGGCGGTGACGCCGGAGGGCCCACGGATCCTCACTCCCTGGCACGAAGCGGACTAGCCGCCGCGCCAGTCGACGCTCAGGCGGACGTCGCGGCGCCGGCGGCGAGCGGGTTCGACTCACCCGGGATCAGCTTGCGATGGGCGATCCAGCCCTGGAAGTTGCCGCTCCACTCGCCGCGCTCGAGCTCCTCGGCGCTCATCGGCCGCGCTACGTGCTCCATCGGCGACATGTGGCCGCTTTCCAGCAGGCGGTGATAGAGGGCGACGTCGGCGGCGAGGTCGCGGGTGCCGGCGTGGGTGAGGTAACTGACCCGGGCGCAGCGGCCGATCGAGATCTTCGCCAGTTCCTCGGGTGAGGATGCCTCCTCGCGCTCGGCCTCGCCGACCAGAGGCAGGTGCCATTCCCCTGGCTCGAGCCGGGTCGGGACCGAACGCTCGAGCGCCTCGCGGATTTTCGTCGCGATCAGACGGATCTCCGGCTGGGCGTCGGGGTGGCAGCGGAGGTTGAAGAAGTTGTCCCAGGCGGTCGAGGAGACGATCACGGTATGCCACATGAACGGCTCCAGCAGGCGGTTGGCGACCTGCTTGTGGACGTTCAACCATCCGGCCGGCGGTTCTTTCAGCGACGGTTCGGCCGCCGCCAGGCACTCGTGCAGATCCTCGAAGCCGGCGACGTTCCCGGGGCTGGTGATCAGCCCGAGCACGTGGCGAACGGCGTCGTCACGAGCCTTCAGCCACTCGGCTTCGGCGGCGTCGCGGGCAGACCCCGCCAGCGCGGGCCCCGCCTGCATTCCGGGCTTGTTGGAGCCGAACTCGATCGGCACGTAGGGGTCGTCGAGGACGCGGCGCAGCTGTTTGGCGACCGGGATCGCCCGCGAGCTGGCGCTGTTGCGCGAGAAGACGCGGTGGGTGTTGAACTCGGCGAGGACGAAGCGCGGGAAGGTCGCCTCGAGCGTGGTCAGCCGGTGCCCGGCCGGAGAGACCGAATCGGCGAGCACTTTCGCGTCGAAACCCATCGTGGAGACACTCTGGCACGGCACTCCGACAGAATCCAACCCGTGGAAGCAGAGGTCTTTGCGGAAGTCGACCGCTTCGTCGGCGAGACGATCGTCAGCGAGGACGAGGGGCTGCGGGCGGCGGTGGAGGCGGCCGAGGCGGCGGGGCTGCCCTCGATCCAGGTCTCGCCGCCGCAGGGGAAGCTGCTGCAGCTGCTGGTTCGGCTGCTCGGCGCGACGCGGGTTCTCGAGTTCGGCACCCTCGGCGGCTACAGCGCGATCCTGATGGCACGGGCGCTGCCCGCGGACGGACGACTGACGACGCTGGAGGCGAGGCCGGAGTACGCGGAGGTGGCGCGGCGGAGCATCGAGCGCGCGGGCGTGGGGGAGAAGGTCGAGATCCGTGTCGGGCCGGCGCTGGAGACGCTGCCGGTGCTGGAGGAAAAGGACGCCGGGCCTTTCGACCTCGTCTTCATCGACGCCGACAAGGTGAACACGCCGAACTACTTCTTCTGGTCGCTCGAGCGCACTCGCCCAGGCGGCCTGATCATCGCCGACAACGTCGTCCGCAAGGGCACCCTCGCCGATGCAGCCGATCCCGACGAGGCGACCAGGGCCCAGCGCCGCCTGCACGAAGACCTCGCCACCGATTCCAGGGTCAGCGCCACTACCATTCAAACGGTCGGGGCGAAGAGCTACGACGGCTTCTTGATCGCCCTCGTCGAGGGCGCCTGACGAGGCGTCCCCGCGTCCCCGCCCCTGCTATCTTTCTTCGTCGGCCTAGTTGGCCGGTTGGTGCACCCTGCCGTCCGATTCATGGGGCGTGCAGGAATCCTGTTGTCAAGACGAGATCCGGAGCGATGAAGGTTCGAGCTTCCGTTAAGCCGATGTGCGAGAAGTGCAAGGTAATCCGCCGCAACGGGGCGGTCCTCGTGATCTGCCAAAACCCGCGCCACAAGCAGAGGCAGGGCTAGGCAGTGGCACGAATCGCGGGCATCAACATTCCGGTCAACAAACGGACCGAAATCGGGCTCACCTACATCTTCGGGATCGGCCGCTCGACGGCCCAGCAGCTCCTCAAGGAGACGGGGGTCGACCCCGACACCGCGGTCAAGGATCTGACCGAGGACGAGGTGATGAAGCTGCGCGAGGCGGTCGAGAACCGCGAGGTCGAGGGCGACCTGCGCCGCGAGCGCTCGCAGAACGTCAAACGGCTGATGGAGATCGGCTCCTACCGGGGCCTGCGCCACCGTCGCGGCCTGCCGGTCCGGGGCCAGCGGACGAAGACCAACGCGCGCGGCCGCAAGGGCCCCCGGCGCCTCAGCGTCGCCGGCAAGCGCAAGGCATAGGCAGGGAGACCGATGGCTGAGAAAAAACCCGGCAAAGGGCGCACCCGCCGCCGCGTCAAAAAGAACGTCGCCTACGGGCAGGCGCACATCAAGACTTCCTTCAACAACACGATCGTCACCCTGACCGACACCGACGGCAACGTGATCGCCTGGGAGTCGGCCGGTTCCGCCGGTTTCAAAGGCTCGCGCAAGTCGACCCCGTTCGCCGCCCAGGTGACCGCCGACGCCGCCGCCAAAAAAGGCATGGAACATGGTCTCGAAAAGGTCGAGGTATTCGCCAAGGGCGCCGGCTCGGGCCGTGAGACCGCGATCCGCTCGCTGCAGGCCGCCGGCCTCGACGTGACCACCGTAAAGGACGTCTCACCGCAGGCGCACAACGGCTGCCGGCCGAAGAAGCGGAGGAGGGTCTAGTGGCTCGCGACACCGCCCCGCAGTGCAAGCAGTGCCGCCGCGAGGGGCAGAAACTCTTTCTCAAGGGCGAGCGCTGCTTCACCGACAAGTGCGGGGTCGAGCGCCGCTCCTACCCGCCCGGAGACCACGGTCGCGGTCGTCTGCGGCAGTCCGAGTACCGCGTGCAGTTGCGCGAGAAGCAGAAGACCCGCCGCTACTACCAGGTGCTGGAGAAACAGTTCCGCGCCTACTACGAAAAGGCCGCCCGCCAGGACGGCGTCACCGGCGAGAACCTGCTGCGACTGCTCGAGTCCCGCTTCGACAACGTCCTCGTCCGCCTCGGCTTCGCCGCTTCCCGGCGCCAGGCGCGACAGCTGATCACCCACGGCCACTGGCAGATCAACGGCCGCCGGGTCAACATTCCCTCTTACCAGGTACGTCCTGAGGACATCATCTCGATCAAAGCCGGGTCGAACGCCAGCGATACGGTCCGGCGAGCCACCGAACTCGTTTCGACGGTTCCGGCCTGGCTGCAGGCCGATCACGATGCCCTCACCGCCAAGGTCCTGCGCTACCCGGAGCGCTCCGAGATCTCGGCGCCGGTTCAGGAGCAGCTCATCGTCGAGCTGTACTCGAAGTAGTCCGGACCCCATTTTCGAAACACGCAACGCAAGGAACTCATGACCACTGATTTCCAGGTTCCCCGCATCACCGCTGAAAAAGTCGACGACCGCCGCGGCACCTTCACGATTGAGCCGCTCGACAAGGGCTTCGGCTACACCTTCGGCAACAGCCTCCGCCGCGTCCTGCTCTCCTCGCTCGGCGGCGCGGCCATCACCAGCGTCCGTATCGAGGGGGTGGCGCACGAGTTCTCGACCGTGCCCGGCGTCAAAGAGGACGTCACCGACATCGTCCTCAACCTCAAGGACCTCGTCGTCCGCATGCACACCGACGCCGATGAGGTCGAAGCGCCGCTGGTCGCCACCGGCCCCGGCGAGGTGAAGGCGAAGGACATCGACCTGCCTTCCGGCGTCGAGATCCTCAACCCCGACGCGCCGATCGCGACGCTCGAGAAAAAAACCAAACTCGAGGTCTACCTGACGATCGGCCGCGGCCGCGGCTACTCGGCGGCTGAAGAGAACAAGTCCGACGAGCAGCCGATCGGCGTGATCCCGATCGACTCGATCTTCTCGCCGATTCGGCGTGCGTCCTACTCGGTCGCCACCGCCCGTGTCGGCCAGCGGACCGACTTCGACAAACTGACGCTCGACCTCGAGACCGACGGCTCGATCGAGCCCGGCGCCGCCTTGCGCGAGGCCTCGGAGATCCTGATCAAGAGCCTGGCGATCTTCACCGATGCCGACCGGGTGGAGGAACTGACCGCCCGCGAACCGGCCCCCCCGGTTGCCAGCGACGGCTTCTCCTCCAGCGGCGACAACGGGGCCGCCGCCGCCAACGGCCTCGACGAGATCCTGATCGAGGAGCTCGAACTGGGCGTCCGCTCCTACAACTGCCTCAAGCGCGCCGGCGTGCAGACCGTCGGCGACCTCGTGCGTAAGTCGCGGGCGGAACTGAACGCGATCCCGAACTTCGGTCAGAAGTCGATCGAGGAAGTGATCGAGACCCTGCACTCCCGCGGCCTGGACCTTCAGGCAGACTAGGGAACCGCGGGCGAGGGACGGAGCGGGAGCGATGCGGCACAAAAAGAAGCGGAACAAGTTGAGCCGCGACAAGGCCCATCGCTCGGCGCTGCTCTCCAACCTCTCCAAGCAGCTGATCGAGCACGAGCGGATCCAGACCAGCCAGGCCAAGGCCAAGGCGGTCAAGCCCGAAGTGGAGAAGCTGATCACCCTCGCCAAGCGCGGCGACCTGCACGCCCGGCGCCAGGCGCTCGCGAGCCTGCACAACGACAAGTTCATCGTCCACAAGCTGTTCGACGAGGTGGCGCCGCGTTATGCCACCAGGCCGGGTGGGTACACCCGGATCGTCAAGCTCGGTCCGAGGAAGTCTGACTCGACCGAGATGGTGTTTCTCGAGCTGGTCTGAGGGCCGGGGTGGGGACACCCTCGTTCTGACAAAAGCCGGTCTAATTAGACCGGCTTTTTGAGTATCCGCCAGCCCGAGGGTGTCCCCACCCCGGCTACAAGAGCTGGAGAGGGACGGTCAGTAGGAGACTGACTCCAGGTAGAGGCCGTGGGGTGGGGCCGTGTCGCCTGCGGCGGTGCGGGGGGCGCCACTGAGGAGGGAGATGAAGCTGTCGACGGTGCGGCGGCCGCTGGCTACCTCCAGCTGGGTGCCTACCAGGACCCTGACCATGTTGCGCATGAAGGCGTCGGCGGTGATGCGGAAGGAGAGGATGTCGCCTTCGGTGGTCCAGGAGGCGGCGTGGATGTCGCGGTCAAAGCGGACGTGGTCGGTCTGGGTGGGGGTGAAGGCGGTGAAGTCGTGGCTGCCCTCGAGGGCGACAGCGCAGGCCTGCAGGGCTTCGCGGTCGACTCGGTGGGGCCACCAGAGGGCTTTGCCCTGCTCGAAGGGGCTCGGGGCGGAACGGGCCAAGAGGCGATAGCGGTAGCTGCGGGACTTGGCGTCGCGGCGGGCGTTGAAGCCGTCGGCAACTACGGCGGCGGCGGTGATGGCGACGTCGTCGGGGCCGAGGCCGTTGAGGCGGCGCAACAGGTCGCCGGGGACCTCGGCAGCCGTCTGGAAGCTCGCCACCTGTCCCAGCGCATGGACGCCGGTGTCGGTGCGGCCGGCGACGGTCAACTCGATCGGTTCGCGCAGGACCGTCGTCAGCGCCGTCTCCAGCTCCCCCTGCACCGTGCGCAGGCCAGGCTGCCGGGCCCAGCCGCGGAATCCGCCGCCGTCGTATTCGATGTCCAGCCTCACCGAGGGCACGGCGGGCAGTATCGCCCACCGCAGCCAGGCCTCGGCGAAAGCTGTTCCTTATCGCTGTGAGGCAACGAAAAGGAACAGAAAAAGGAGGGGTTGGCGGTTCGCCTGTTCCTTTTCGTTGCTATGCGGGCGAAAGGAACAGGCGAAGGGGAAGCGGGCGCGGGGCCGAGCCGATCCCTCCTAGAATCGGGTCGGTGCGCATCCTTCTCACCAACGACGACGGCATCTCGGCGCCGGGGCTGCAGGCTGCCCGCCGCGCCCTGGTCGAGCTCGATGACGTCGAGGTCGACGTCATCGCCCCCGACTCCAACCGCAGCGCCATCGGGCGCGGCATCACGACCCGCTCGCCGCTCACCGTCGAGGAGGTCGCCTTCGACGACGGCCGAGTCGGTTACGCCACCGACGGCACGCCGGTCGACTGCGTCCGCTTCGCCGAGCTCGGCCTGGTCGGCGGCCGGCCCGACCTGATCGTCTCCGGGATCAACCACGGCGCCAACCTCGGCGACGACATCACCTACTCGGGCACGGTGGCGGCGGCGCTGGAGGGGATCGTCCTCGGCATCCCGGCGATCGCCGTCTCCCAGCAGTCCTCGGCCGGCGGCCTCGGCTATGTCAGCGGCCGCTTCGACTTCACCGTCGCCGGCCCCTTCACCGCCCAGCTGGTCTCCCGGCTGCGGGAAGAGTCGATGCCGGAGGCGACGCTGATCAACGTCAACTGCCCCGCCTGCGAGCCGCAGGGGATCGAGGTCACCAGGCTCGGCAAACGGATCTACAACGACGAGCTGAAGCTGGTCGACGAGAAGGACGGCCGCCGCCACTACGAGATCTACGGCTGGCAACCCGGCTACGAGGAGATCGAGGGGACCGACCTGCACGCTGTCGGCGAGGGGCGGATCGCCGTCACCCCGGTCCACTTCGACCTCACCGACCACGGCGGCCTCGAGCGCCTGCGCGGATGGGGCTTCGAGGAGATGCTGGCCGCCAGCGCGGCGACGGCGTGAGCCCTTCTCCCGAGCAGCGGGCCGCGGAGCTGCGGGAGGTCCTCGACCGCCACAACCACCTCTACTACGTCCTCGACGAACCGGAGATCGGCGACGACGAATACGACGCGCTGCTGGACGAGCTGCGGGCGATCGAGGCCGAGCACCCCGAGCTGCGCACGCTGGACTCCCCGACGCAGCGGGTGGGGGCGCCGCCGCTCTCCCATTTCGAGCAGGTGGAGCACTCGGAGGCGATGCTCTCGCTCGGCAACGCCCGCAACGAGGAGGAGCTGCGCGGCTGGGAGAGCCGGATCGCCAACTACCTCAAGCGCCTCGACATCTCCGCCTCGGAGTTCAGCTACACGACCGAGCCGAAGATCGATGGCCTCGCCATCACCCTCACCTACGAGGACGGCGTGCTGGTCCGCGGCGCCACCCGCGGCGACGGCCGCATCGGCGAGGACGTGACCCAGAACCTGCGCACGATTGGCTCGGTGCCGCTGCGGATCAAGGACGCGCCAGAGCTGGTCGAAGTCCGCGGCGAGGCCTACATGCCGATCGCCGCCTTCAAAAGGCTGAACGAGCGCCGCGCCGAGGCGGGCGAGCCGACCTTCGCCAACCCCCGCAACTCCGCCGCCGGGTCGATCCGCCAGCTCGACCCGAAGCTGGCGGCGGAACGCCCGCTCTCGACCTGGTTCTACGGCATCGGCGCCGTCCGCGGGCTGGACCTTCCGACCCACATGGCCGAGGTCGAATGGCTGCAGGGACAGGGCTTCAAGGTCAATCCGGACACCGACCACCACCAGGGGGTCGAGGGAGTCGTCAAGCGATGCCACTGGTGGGAGGAGCGGCGCGACGAGCTCGATTACGAGATCGACGGCGTCGTCGTCAAGGTCGACGAGAAGGCGCTCTGGCGCGAGCTCGGCGTCGTCGGCCGCGAGCCGCGCTGGGCGATCGCCTGGAAGTTCCCGCCGACGACGGCGACGACGAAGCTGAAGAAGGTCGTCTGGAACGTCGGCCGCACCGGTCACCTCGTGCCGTTCGCGATGCTGGAGCCGGTCCACGTCGGCGGGGTCACGGTCAGCACCGCCACCCTCCACAACGAGGAGGACCTGGCGCGCAAGGAGGTGCGCGAAGGCGACGAGGTGGTGGTGATGCGGGCCGGTGACGTGATCCCGCAGGTGGTCTCGCCGCTGGTGCAGAAACGGCCGAAGGGGACGAGGAAGCCGAAGCCGCCGAAGAAGTGCCCCGCCTGCGGCACGCCGACGGTCAAACCCCCCGAATCGGTCTTCACGATCTGCCCCAACCGCCGCGGCTGTCCCGGGCAGTCCTTCCAGCACGTCAAACACTTCGTCAGCAAGGGCGCGATGGACATCGACGGCTTCGGCGAAAAGCAGGCCTCGCGCTTCCTCGGCGAGGGGCTGATCGAGGACGTCGCCGACATCTACGACCTGACCAAGGAGCAGCTGGTGGCGCTCGACCGCTTCGGCGAGACCTCGGCGGAGAACCTGCTGGCGGCGATCGACGGCTCCCGGCAGCGCCCCTTCAAACGCGTCCTCTACGCGCTCGGGCTGCCCGGGGTGGGGTTCGTCACCGCCGAGGCCCTCGCCGACCACTTCGGCTCGATCGACGCCCTGCACGAGGCCGACCCGGAGGCGATCGAGGAGGTCGAGGGAGTGGGGCCGATCATGGCGGTGCAGATCAGCGAGTCGCTGACCGAGGAGGCGACCTGGTCGCTGGTCTGCAAGCTGCGGGAAAAGGGGGTGCGGTTGGAGGCCGACCCGTCCGAACGCCGCCGCCAGGGGGGACCGCTGGAAGGCAAGACCGTCGTCCTCACCGGCACCCTGCCCGAGCTGACCCGCGAGGAAGCGGCGGCGCTGGTGAAGGCAGCGGGGGGCAAGGTGACCAACTCGGTCTCGAAGAAAACGGATTACGTCGTCGCCGGCGACAACCCCGGCTCGAAGCTCGCCAAAGCCGAGAAATTCGGCACCGAGATCCTCGACGGAGAGGGCCTGCGGGCGCTGGTCGCTCAGTAGCCGGCGACGGCGCCGGCGATCCGGTCCTGGTCGAGGTGGGCGAGGGTGAGGTTGCCGACGCCGTTCATCAGGACCGAGAAGGCCATGATCCGGCCGCTCCTGTTGAAGCAGTAGCCGGAGAGGTTGCTGACCCCGGTCAGGGTGCCGGTCTTGGTCCGGCAGCGACCGTAGGCGGCGGTGCCGTGCATCCGTTCGGCGACGGTTCCTTCCTTGCCGGCGATCGCCAGGTCCTGGATGAAGTCTTCGCCGGCCGCGTCTTCGCGCATCGCCAGCAGCAGGCTGACCACCTGCCTGGGACTGGCGCGGTTGGAGCGGGTGAGGCCGGAGCCGTCCACCGCGTGGACGCCGGAGCCGTGGGAGCGGGCGAAGGACTCGACGACCGAGGCGCCCGCGGTGGTGGTGCCGGCAGCGCCGAGCTTCGCGCCGAGCAGCTTGATCAGCATCTCGGCGAAGAAGTTGTCGGACCAGACGTCGGTGGTGTTGACGATCCGGGTCAGGGTCGGAGAGCGGATTATCGCCACACGCTCTGCGTTCAGCGGGGTCGCGCCGAGCGCCACCTGCGATGGCACGGAGACCCCCGCACGCTGCAGTGAGCGCGCCAGCTTCGAGGCGGCGAGCTTGGCCGGGTCCGAGGAGAAGCCGCTGGAGCTGGTGGCGCCGCTGAAGCCGGAGTTGAAGGCGAGCCCGGAGAGCGGGCCGATGTAGGAGCTGGTCGCGTAGCCGGAGTCGGCGACGCCACGCAGGCGGTCGAAGATCGTGTCGTCGGCGTAGAGGCGGCCGGTGATCGAGCTGATGCCGGCCGCCTTGACCTGCGGCGTCAAGGCGAAGAGGTTGGTGCCGAGGCCGGCGAGGTAGCTGTCGTAGAAGTTGGGCGTCCCGAGCGTCGGGTCGCCGCCGCCTTGCAGGTAGAGGCTGCCGTGAAGGACGCCGTGGGCGTCGACCTTGCCCGCGCTGAAGACCTTGGTCGGAATCCGAGCCTGGGGCCCGAGCCGTGAAAGCACGCTCGAGGTCGTGAACAGCTTCATGTTCGAGGCCAGCGAGCGGGGCCGGCCCGGAGCGCTGGCGCAAACCACCTTGCCGGTTTCGGCCTCGACGACGAGCAGGCCGCTGGCGCCGCCGCCTCCCTGGTGCAGCCAGGAGCGCATCCGGTTGCAGGTGCGGCTGGCCTGCGCGGTCGCCGCCAGCAGCAGGACGAGCGCCGCGGCGGCGGCAAAAAGGGCGAGCCAGCGTCTCATCGGGATTTCCAACACGGGAGACGTGGAAGGTAGCGGTCATGCCCGACCGTTCGCCCTGGAATACTGCATAGATCGTGGGCAAGGTCGTAGACATCGAGTCCAGCTCGAGGCGGCGGGTCAAACGGCGGAAAAAGCCCTCGAAGACGGCGTTGGTGCTCGGCGGCGGCGGCTTCACCGGCGGCGTCTACGAGATCGGGGCGCTGCGCGCGCTCGACCTGCTGGCGGTCAACAGCACCGTCAACAACTTCGACGTCTACGTCGGCACCAGCGCCGGGTCCTTCGTCGCCTCGATGCTGGCCAACGGGGTCTCGCCCGAGGAGATGATGCAGGTGATCAACTCCCGCATCCCCTCCGAGCTCGAGGACCTCGACCTCAACCGGGTCCTGAAACCCAACTACCTGGGCTTCCTGGCGAAAGCGGCGGCGCTGCCGCTGCGCACGGCGCAGTTGCTGGGCCGGCTGACGCAGCTCGGCGAGCTCTCGATGATCGACATCGGCGTCGGTCTGGCCGAGGCCCTGCCGACCGGCCTCTACTCCGGCTCCGGTCTGTCCGATTACGTCGCCGAGGCGCTCGGCGCCCCCGAGCGGGTGAACGACTTCCGCCTGCTCGAGAACGAGCTCTACCTGACCGCGACGGACCTGGACACCTGCGAGCGGATCGTCTTCGGCGAAGAGGGCTGGAGCGACGTGCCGATCTCCAAGGCGGTCGAGTGCTCGACCTGCCTGCCGCTCGTCTACAAGCCGGTCGACCTCAAGGGCCGCCAGTTCGTCGACGGCGGCATCCGCTCGACCACCAACGTCGACATCGCGGTCGAGAAGGGGGCCAAGTTCATCGTTGTCGTCAATCCCCTCGTCCCCTTCGTCAACGATTTCGAGAAGACGATCCCGACCGTCTTTGGCACGCGGGTGCGCCGTGTCTCTGACATGGGCCTGCCGGCGATCGCCAACCAGACCTTCCGCCTGATCGCCCACGCCCGGCTGCACCAGGCGGTCGAGATGTGGCAGGAGCGCTACCCCGGCGTCGACATCATCCTGGTCGAGCCCGAGCCCAACGACGAGCTGATGTTCGGCACGCCGATCATGGACTACTCGCGGCGCCTCAAGATCGCCCGTCACGGCTTCGAATCGGTCACCGCGGCGCTGGCCCAGGACTACGACCGCTACAAGGAGATTTCCGACCGCCACGGCCTCGAGATCTCCGAGCGCCGGGTGCGCCGCGTCGTCGAGCGCGCCGCCGAAGAGGAGCCCGAGCAGACCTCCGCGTGGAGGCGCGTCCTAGAGCAGACCACCTCGGCACTGCTCCGCCAAAGTGGCGAGGCGTCTTAGTTTCGAGGCGTGGGGGAGGGCTGTCGGCCCCTCGCCGTGAATTGATGTCGCACGCGCTTCGCGCTTAGCGACGAATTTGGAGCGCGGCTGACGCCGCGCGCAGAAACCGGATTGCATAGGCCGCTTCGCGACATTCCCGGCGAGGGGCCAACAGCCCTCCCCCAAGCACCAGCAAGACCAGAGGGCACAAGCGCCCGACTCGCACCCCAGTCGCCTTGACAGCGAGAGGGCCCCCTTGCGTGGAGCAGAGACTGTGGGATGGGAGCCGGTGGTCCCTCTGGGCGAATGTCGCCGAAGGCGGCGGAAATGCAATCCGATGTTGCGCGGCGAAGCCGCGCTCAATCTCAGTCGCTAAGCGCGCGCAGCGCGCGTGCGACATCAATTCGCCCAGAGGGGTCACCGGCTCCCCCACCCCCAACACCAGCTCAGCCCGCGTAGAGCTTCTCAATCTCGCTCTCGTGCTTGCTGGCGACCACCGCGCGCTTGACCTTCAGCGTCGGCGTCAGCTCGCCGCTTTCCTGCGAGAGGTCGCGGGGCAGGATCGCGACCTTCTTGACCTGCTCGACCCGGGCGAATTTCTGGTTGATCTTCTCCACGTGGTCCTCGATCCCCTTGCGCACGTCCTCGTTGACGGCGAGCTGGGCGGGGTCCTGGGGGAGGCCGTGCTCCTTGGCGTAGGCGACCGCTTCTTCGGGGTCGAGGGTGACGAGGGCGACGAGGTAGGGCCTGCGGTCGCCGACGACGACGCACTGGGAGACGAGCGGGTGCTGCTTGATTTCGTTCTCCAGGTTGGCCGGAGTGATGTTCTTGCCGCCTGCGGTGATGATGATGTCCTTCTTGCGGCCGGTGATCTTGATGAAGCCGTCCTCGTCGATCTCGCCGAGGTCGCCGGTATGCAGCCAGCCGTCGACGATCGTCTCGCGGGTCGCCTCCTCGTTCTTGTAGTAGCCCTGGAAGACGTTGGGGCCCTTGACCAGGATCTCGCCGTCCTCGGCGATCTTCACCTCGCAGCCCGGGAACGGTTTTCCGATCGTGCCGATCTTGAAGTCCTCGGGAGTGGAGATCGTCGCCGCGGTCGAGGTCTCGGTCATCCCCCAGCCCTCCAGGACGAGCACGCCGCCGGCGTCGAAGAAGCTGAGGATCTCCGGGTTGATGGGGGCGGCGCCGGAAACGGCGAGCCGCAGGTTGCCGCCGAAGAGGCCGCGGATCTTGGAGAGCACCTGCTTGTCGGCGAAGCCGTACTGCTTGCGCAGGAGGAATCCCGGTTTGCGGCCGGCGCGCTCGGTCTCGCGCATCTTCTTGCCGACCCCGATCGCCCAGTTGAAGATCGCCTTCTTGAGGCCGCCCTCTTTCTCGATGCCGCTGGTCGCGGCGGTGTAGATCTTCTCGAAGATGCGGGGCACCGAGGGGAAGTAGGTCGGCTTCAGCTCGGCCAGGTTGGGCAGGATCTTCAGCGGGTCGCGCTCCCAGTAGGCGAGGGTTGCGCCGAGGTCGAAGCTGCCGAGCTGGATCAGCAGGGCGAAGGAGTGGGCCAGCGGCAGGTAGAGGTAGGTGACGTCATCGGTCTCGATGACGCTGTTCTCGTTGACCATGTCGAGCATCGCCCGGTAGTTGCCGTGGCTGATGATGCAGCCCTTGGGCGGGCCGGTCGTGCCCGACGTGTAGATGAAGGTGCAGATGTCCTCGCGGGTCACCGACCTCCAGCGCGTCTCCCACTCGGCCGCGTCGCGCGCCCCTCCACGGCTGGCGAGATCCTCCATCGATATTGCGTCCTCGCTGGCGCCGGTCATCCGCACGACGTGCTCAAGCTTCGGCAGGCTGTCGCGAACGGCGCGGATCTTCTCCATCTGCTCGTCGTCCTCGACGACGACGATCTTGGCGTCGGAGTTCTCCAGCACGTACTGGCACTCCTCGGGGGAGTTGGTCTGGTAGATCGGCACGACGACGGCGCCGGCCGAGAGCGCGGCGAAGTCGAAGTAGGTCCACTCCGGGCGGGTGTTGGCGAGGATCGAGACCTTGTCGCCCTTGGCCACGCCGAGATCGATCAGGCCGAGCGAGAGCGAACGCACGACCTCGAGCACCTCATTGAAACTGCGATTTACCCAGCTGCCGTCCTCCTTGAAGCAGACGGCGGGCGCGCTGCCGTAGAGCTCGGCCGCCAGCGGTAGCAGGTCGGCCAGCGTCGACGATTTGGTTCCCCGCTCCATGCGGGGAAGGAGTCTAGTTAACGGTTAGCCGGCGCGGGCTTCGCGGCGCCCGCTCTGCCGTGCCATGCTGCGCAGCGAGGTCTGGAAGAGAGTCTTGTCGATACGGCCGTGAAAGATGGGGATGCCCATCTGCATGCACTTGCCGATCACCTCCTGCCGCTTCATATGAAGCTCTTCGGCAAGCTCTGACGGGGTGAGGTGATTGGCCACGGCGGACCTCCCTTTGTCGTTGAAACTGGGTAGAGCCATATTTACCCCTGCGGCCGGACGTGTCAAACGAGTCGGCGCAAGTTGCGCGGATCGATTCCACGGAGAGTCGCGATAATGAACGGATGCCCGCCGCCACCGAGCACCGCGAAGCGACGCCTGGCGCCGTGCCGATTCCCCGGCGGGGCCGGATCTGGGTCGTGCTTGCGCTCGGCCTGGCGCTTTTCGCGCTCGGCTACGTCGTGGTCGAGATCGCCACCCGCCCGGCGGGGCGGGATGCGGTCCGGGTGGCTGGGATCGGCGATGCGCAGGCTGCCTTTGGCGGGATCCCGCAGGCGGGCGACCGGCTTGGCTCGGCCGATGCGCCGGTCTCGGTCCAGGTCTTCAACGACCTGCAGTGCTCAAGCTGCCGCGACGATTTCCTCACCACGATTCCCGGCCTGGCCGAACGCTACGCGCGGCCGGGAGACGCGAAGCTGCTGATGCGTCACTACTCGGTTGCCGAGAACCCGATCGAGCTGGGCTTCTACGGCGCTGAAGCGGCGGCCGAGCAGGGATACGGCTGGCAGTACACCTACCTCTTCTTCCGCAACCAGGAAGAAGCCGAGCGCTTCGGGGTCGGCGATGAGTTCATGTCATCTCTGGCCGGTTCGATCGGCGAACTCGACGTCCCCGCCTGGGAACGCACGCTCGAAAGCGAACTCGATTCCGACGGACCGGTCACGCGGCGGCTTGAGAGCTATGACCTGCTCGGCGTCGAGCTCGGCATCCGCACGCGCCAGGCGGCGATCGTCAACGGTCCCGGCGGCACCCGCACCCTGCAGGACGGCCCCAGCCTGGCCAGGATCGAAGCGGCGATCGAGGCGGTCCGGTAGTCGCCTCGCCCGTCTGGGATAATCGCCCACTCTCGGGGCGTGGCGCAGCCTGGTAGCGCGCACCGTTCGGGTCGGTGAGGTCCCCGGTTCAAATCCGGGCGCCCCGATGAAGTTGCCCCTGCGCGGGTGACCGCGACTTTCGTCTGCGCAGAGGGTCAATGTTGGGACGCATGCGCAGACTCCTGATAATCCCGCTGGCCGCGGCGCTGCTGGCGCTGACTCCAGCCATGGCTGGATCGCTGAGCGGACCGCCGCCGGGATTCATCGGCATCTCGCCGCAGGGGACCGACGGCAAAGCCGATTACGCGCTGATGGCGCGCGCGGGAATCAAGAGCATGCGCCTGCCCCTTCAGTGGCACGTGATCGTCCCCCGTGCCTCCGACCGCCTCGACCCGAACTGGTCCGAATTCGACGAAATGGTGAGGCTCGCGGCGGAGCAGCGCATCCGCACGTTTCCCTTCCTCTGGGGCTCCCCGGAGTGGGTCTCGCCGCGG
>DASSOC010000029.1:0-9139 GCA_035700965.1 Solirubrobacterales bacterium | reverse complement strand
AAGCCGTGGCCGCACTTGAGCGAGGTGACCGTCAGCTCGTAGCCCTTCTCGGCCAGGTACTCCAGGGCTGCCAGGACCCGGCGGTCGATCTGACCGGTGGCGATGTCGGTGCGGCCGCAGTCGTAGATCGAGAGGCGCTCGTCGGCGAGCACCCGCCGCTGCAATGCCTCCTTGGGAAGGAGGAGGACGCCGGCGCTGCCGAGCTTCTCCGCGAAGGGGCTCTTGCCCTTGGCCCGGTAGATCGCCGTCGCCTCCAGCAGCTTCCAGCCGTCGAGGATCGGCTTCGGGTCGATCCGCGGCGCCCCCTTGCCGGCGGGGCGGATCGAGAAGTTGATGTGCGGGTCGATCCCCTCGGAGCCGGCTGCGACCCGCGCCAGCATCGTCCCGGCGATCACCTTCGAGCCGACCCGGATCGAACCCTCACCGCTGGCCGCCAGCGCCGCTTCGACGTTCTTGCTCGTTTCCTTGCCGTCCCCGGACCGGCCCGGGTAGGCGCGCAGCCGCGGCCGCAGGTTCTCGCTTTCGACCGGGACCCGCTTCTCCTTGCCGGTCGGCTCGACCACCAGGCGGTGATTGCGGACGAGCTTGCCGAGCTCGGCGTAGGTGTAGCGGTTGCCGTAGGTGTCTTCGAGGACGATGTAGTTGCCGAGCTTGGCGGAGCGTCCGAGCTTGCGGACGACCCCGTCGTTGACGGCGACCACCGGTGCGCCCTCGTTGGTGAAGATGTTGATCCCGCGGGCGGTGGGAGAGGAGGAGATGACTTCGGCGGCGCTGCCCAGGGAGTCCCCCTTCTTGATCGCTTCGCGGGCGGAGATGTCGTCGGCGTAGCGGGCATTGGCGGCGATCGGGAAGTGGGCGCCCTCGGTCAGGCCGGTCAGCGAGCCGACCAGATCAGAGGGGAGCCGGCCGTAGGCGCGTGCGTAGAGCAGCACCTCCTGGACGTACCAGTCGGCGTGGTTGTAGGCGAAGATCGCCCCGTAGGTGTCGGCCGGCATCCCGGCCGCTTTCAGGTAGCTCGCCGCCGCGAAGATCGCGTCTTCGGGGTTGTTCGGATCGGCGACGCCGTCCCCGTTGGCGTCGACTCCGTAGGTCGCCCAGGTCGAGGGCATGAACTGCATCCAGCCGACCGCGCCGGCCGAGGAGGGGCCGAGGTTGGTGCCGAAGGCGGTCTCCACCGCGTTGATGCCGGCGAGGATGGCCGGCCCCTGCGGCCCGAGGCCGTACTGGTCGGAGGCGCGCTGGTAGATCGGGATCAGCACCGGCGGCACGCCGCTGATCGCGCAGCTCGAGGCCGGCAGCGAGGGGATCGCGAAGGTCCCGGGCACCGGCGCCGCCGTGGCCGTGCCGGCCGGCGCTTCGGTTTCGTCCCCGCTCCCGGTGCTCGCCGCGCCCGTGTCCCTGCCGGCGTTGACGCCGCCGCTCGGCGGCGGCGTGTGGGTCGCGGGGGGAGGGGGCGCGACCAGGGTCGCCCCGTGCTTGACGCTTGGTTCTTCCTGCGGCGGCGGGACGAAGTGTTCAGCCGGTTCGGGGGCGGTCGGCGTCGCCTGGGCGCCCGATTCCTCCGGCGTCGTGGTCGTGGAAGGCGCTTCCAGGGTTGCGCTCGCGCTCGGCGTTGCGGCGGGTTCGGCTTCGGCCCGGGCGGCGACCGGCACCGCCAGCGCCGCGGTGGCCGCCGCGGCCGCGGCGAGCGTCTTGATCTTGCCCGTCCGCTCCATCAGCCGAGGACGTTGCTGACGCGCCAGCCCTGGTGTTTGCGCTGTTCCATTTCCAGCCGCAGCTCGCTGGTCACGCCAACCCGCAGCAGCGAGACGCTGAGCGGGTAGATCGTCCCGTGCGAGGGTGCCGCGACGATGTTCAGGACCTTCGCCTTGGGCACCTTCAACCCCGCGGGCTGGTGCGGCGGCCGGCGCAGCAGCGCCTTCTTCAGCTCGGGGGTCGCGGTTGCGGCGAAGGCCCGGCGGAAGGCGCTCGCCTCGCCGCCGGTCTCATAGACGACGAACCCTTCGGCGAATTTGCGGGCGACGGCGATCGCCGCCGGCCCGGCCGGCGGTCCCTTCACCGGGGCGGCCGAGGTGGAAGCCGAGGCTGCAGCGGCGCTCGAAGCATCGGCCGGACGCGCGGCCGGGGAGGAGGAGATCTTGTCGGTGGCGGGGTTGCCGGTGTTGGCGGCGGCAGGTGCGGCGCTCCTAACTCCTTCGCCGCCGCCGTCCTTCGCCTGCTTCGCTTCCGGCGCCGGCTTGAAGACGGGAGCCGCCCCGTGCAGGGTCGGCTCGGGCTTCGCCGCCGGGTGCGAGGGCAGCTGCGCGTGGGGCGCATCCACCGGTGCGGCCGCGACCGGCGCCGAGGCCGGTTCGGTGCCGGCAGACCCGCCGCCCAGCGAGGTGGCGCCGATGCCGATGCCCAGCACCAGGACGACGGCGCCGCCGGCGAGGGCGGCCCGCCCGCGGTCGCTCAGTCCCAGCAGCCGATCCTCGATCGGCCAGACCAGGTGCTCGCGCAGGGCGAGCGAGACGTCTTCAAACGCCTCGGGGGGACGCCGCTTCGGGTGCGCGTTGATCGGGTTCTGATCGTCGTTCATCGGCTGCTTCTGGAGCTCTCCCTCTCCTAAAGATGGACAGGACAATTAAAGAGCACCTTGGGACCCTTGTAGTTTCGGCAGAAAGCTCCGGAAAAATGAGCCCTGAAACGCGGTAGGGCAGCCGCTTAGGCGGCGCTGGCAGCGGGCGCCCCGGCCCGCTCGAAGACGATCTCGCCGGCGGCGGCGTCGACCCGCACCAGGTCGCCCTCGCCGAACTCGCCCTCGAGGATCTTCAGCGCCAGCTTGTCGACCAACTGCTTCTGGATCACCCGCTTCAGCGGCCGCGCCCCGTAGGTCGGGTCGTAGCCGAGGTTGCCGAGCAGCGTCCGTGCCTCGTCGGTCAACTCGATCTCGATCCCGCGCTCGCGGACCCGGCCGATCAGCTGGTTCACCTGCAGCTCGACGATGCGGCCGATGTCGGCCTTCGAGAGCCGGTGGAAGATCACCGTGTCGTCGATCCGGTTGAGGAACTCGGGCTTGAAGGTCGCCGCCAGCACCTCTTCGATCCCCTCGCGGATCTTCTCGTCGACCGCCTCGCCGACGATCCGGTCCGAGCCGACGTTCGAGGTCATGATCAGGACCGTGTTGGTGAAGCTGACGGTGCGGCCCTGGCCGTCGGTCAGCCGCCCGTCGTCCATGATCTGCAGCAGGGTGTTGAAGACGTCGGGGTGGGCCTTCTCGATCTCGTCGAGCAGGACCACCGCGTAGGGGCGGCGCCGCACCGCCTCGGTCAGCTGGCCTCCCTCCTCGTAGCCGACGTAGCCGGGGGGCGCGCCGATCAGCCGCGCCACCGTGTGCTTCTCCATGTACTCGGACATGTCGAGGCGGACGATCGCCTGCTCGGAGTCGAACATGAACTCCGCCAGCGCCTTTGCCAGCTCGGTCTTGCCGACCCCCGTCGGGCCGAGGAAGAGGAAGCTGCCGATCGGCCGGCTCGGGTCCGAGAGGCCGGCCCGCGAGCGCCGCAGGGCGTTGGAGACAGCGGAGATCGCCTCGTCCTGGCCGATCACCCGGTCGTGCAGCCGCTCCTCCATATGTATGAGCTTCTGCACCTCGCCCTCCATCAGGCGGCTGACCGGGATCCCGGTCCATTTGGCGACGACCTCGGCGACGTCTTCCTCGGTCACTTCGTCGGCGAGCAGGACTTCGCCGCCGGCGTGAAGCTCCTCCAGCCGCGCCTCCTGCTCTTCGACCTTCGCCTCGAGCTCGGGGATGCGGCCGAATTTCAGTTCGGCGGCGCGCTCGAGGTCGGCCTCCCGTTCTGCTCGCTCGACCTCCAGCTGGGCTCCCTCCAGTTCCGCCTTCGCCTGCTTGATCGCCTCCAGCGGCTCCTTCTCGTTCTGCCAGCGCGTGCGCAGCTCGGCCGCCTCCTCGCGCAGGTTCGCCAGGTCCTCCTCGAGCGCGGCCAGCCGCTGCCTGGAGGCCTCGTCGGTCTCCTTCTTCAGCGCCTCGCGCTCGATCTCCAGCTGCTGGATGCGCCGCTCGACCTCGTCGATCTCGGTCGGCACCGAGTCGATCTCGATCTTCAGTCGCGAGGCGGCCTCGTCGATCAGGTCGATCGCCTTGTCGGGGAGGAAGCGGTCGGCGATGTAGCGCTCCGAGAGCGTCGCCGCGGCGACGACCGCCGAGTCGGCGATCCGCACCCCGTGGTGCTGTTCGTAGCGCGGTTTCAGCCCGCGCAGGATCGCGATCGTGTCGTTCATGTCGGGCTCGCCGACCAGCACCGGCTGGAAGCGCCGCTCCAGCGCCGCGTCTTTCTCGATGTGCTTGCGGTACTCGTCGAGCGTGGTCGCCCCGACCGCCCGCAGCTCGCCCCGCGCCAGCATCGGCTTCAGCAGGTTGGCGGCGTCGACCGCGCCTTCGGCGGCGCCGGCGCCGACGATCGTGTGCAGCTCGTCGAGGAAGAGGACGATCTGCCCCTCGGCCTGCTGCACCTCGTTCAGCACCGCTTTCAGCCGCTCCTCGAACTCGCCGCGGTATTTGGAGCCGGCCAGCAGCGAGCCGATGTCGAGCGCGATCACGCGCCGGTCGCGCAGGCTCTCGGGCACGTCGCCGTGGACGATCCGCTGCGCCAGCCCCTCGACGATCGCGGTCTTGCCGACGCCGGGGTCGCCGATCAGCACCGGGTTGTTCTTGGTCCGCCGCGAGAGCACCTGGATCACCCGGCGGATCTCCTCGTCGCGGCCGATCACCGGATCGAGCTTGCCGCTCTCGGCCTCGGCGGTGAGGTCGCGGCCGAATTTCTCCAGCGCCTGGGCGTTGTCCTCGGCGTTGGGGGAGTTGACTTTCGCCGGGCCCTGCACCGCCTTCACCGCCCGCTCCAGCTCCTCGCGGTCGGGCAGCAGGTCGGAGACACCCGAGCCGTCCTGCGCCAGCGCCAGCAGCAGGTGGCCGACCGTGATGTAGCCGTCGCCGAACCTGGCCATCACCTGCTCGGCGTCGCGGATCGCCCGGACCAGGTTCGAGGACATCCGCGGCTCCTCGCCCCCGCTCACCGTCGGCAGCGAAGCGATCGCCTCGTTGGCCTGCGCCCGCACGCTCGCCGGGTCGGCGCCGACCCGCTGCAGGACCGGGATCGCCATCCCCTCGGCCTGGTCGAGCAGCGCCAGCAGCAGGTGGGCGGAGGCGATCTCCGGGTTGCGCCGGGTCCGCGCCAGCTCCTGGGCCGTCGCCACGGCTTCCTGCGATTTCACCGTGAATCGATCCGCCTGCATCAGTGCCTCACTCCCTCGCTTCCCTCAGTCAGCTGGTCGATTCGGCTGCGCGCCCGTTTCAGCTCGGACTGCAGCCGCTGCACCTGCGCTTCCAGGGCCAGCACCATTTCCACCCCGGCGAGGTTCAGCCCTTCGGCGGTCATCTGCTGGATCCGCCGCAGCCGCTCCACGTCGCGCTGCGAGTAGAGGCGGGTGTTTTTCGGCGAGCGCTTCGGCGCGATCAGCCCGCGCTGCTCGTACATCCGCAGCGTCTGCGGGTGCATCTCCGCCAGCTCGGCGGCGACCGAGATCATGAACACGCCCTGGTCGCGGTCGAAGGTCGCTTTCACCTGGCGCCGGTAGGTGGCCATCAGCGCGCCGCCTTTCGCGCCGCTGCCGATTCTTGACCCACCCTGGTGTGCCGAAAACCGGTTGCGTTCATCGTGCCGCCTTTCGCAGCAGCTCGGCCCGCGGGTCGCCGCCGTTCAGCGTCTCGGCGAGCTTGTCGACGGCCTCGCGCTGCTCCTCGCTCAGCTCGCCCGGCATCTGGATCTCGAGCCGGTAGCGGATGTCGCCGTTGCCACCGCCTTTGCGCCGCGGGCCCTCGCCGCGCAGCCGCTGAACCGAGCCGTGCCTGGTCCCCGGCGCGACCTTGATCCTCTTCGTCCCGCTCAGCGTCGGCACCTCGATCGTGCCACCGCGCAGGGCCTCGGGCACGGTGATCGGCACCGTCACCTCGAGGTTGCCGTCGTCGAGCCGCTCGAAGACCGGGGACGGTTGCACGCGGGTGGTCACGTAGAGGTCGCCGGGCGGGCCGCCGCGGGGGCCGTCCTCGCCCTTGCCGGCGAGCCGGATCCGGCTGCCGTTCCTGACCCCGGCTGGGACGTTGACCCTGTAGCGCTTGCTCTGCTGGGTGAGGCCGGAGCCGCCGCAGGTCGGGCAGGGGTCTTCAATGACCTGGCCCGAGCCGCCGCACTGCGAGCAGGGCTGGCTGATCGAGAACAGGCCCTGCCCCTGGACCTCGACGCCGCGACCTCCGCAGCGCGGGCAGGTGGTGGGAGAGGTGCCCGGTTTGGCGCCGCTGCCGTGGCAGGTCCGGCAGCGGCTCTGCTTCGGCACGGTGACGCTGATCTGGGCGCCGTTGATCGCCTGGTCGAAGCTCAGCTGGACTTCGGTCTCCAGATCGCGGCCGCGCACCGCTTCGGGGCGGCCGCCGCGCCCGCTGCGCCCGAACATCGAGCCCATCGAGCCGAGGATGTCGCCGAAGTCGAAGCCGCCGGCCTGGCCGCCGCCGGGGAACGGTCCGGCCTGGCCGCCGCCGAAGCCGCCGAAGGCCGGCCCGGCGTCGTACTCCTTGCGCTTCTCGGCATCGCCGAGGACGTCGTAGGCGGCGGAGATCTCCTTGAACCTCTCCTCCGCCTCGGAGTCGCCCGGGTTGCGGTCAGGGTGGTATTTCCGGGCGAGCTTGCGGTAGGCCTTCTTGATCTCGTCCTCGGACGCCTTCTTCGAGACGCCCAGCGTCTTGTAGAGCTCGTCAGCCAACTTTCTCCTTACGCGCTCACCACGACTCGCGCCGGCCGGACCAGCTGGTCATCCAGCCGGTAGCCCTTCTGCATCACCTCGACGACCGTTCCCGACTCGGTCCCCTCGACCGGCATCGTCGAGAGCGCCTCGTGCAGGTTCGGGTCGAACTTCTCGCCGCTCGGGTCGACAGCCTCGATCCCGTTCCGCTGCAGGGTCTCGCGAAGGCCGCCGAGCACCATCTCGACCCCGGACCGCAGCCCGGCCCCATCACCGTCCGCAGCCTCCAAGGCCCGCTCGAGGTTGTCGACCGCCTCGATCACTTCCCGCGCAACCTCGACCTTCCCCCGCGTCTGCGCCGCCTGCACGTCGCCGGCAACCCGCTTGCGGAAGTTCTCGAAGTCGGCTTTCGTCCGCCGCGCCAGTTCGAGGTACTCGTCTCGCTCCTTGTGAGCGTCCTGAAGCAGCTTCGCGAAGTCCTCCTCGACCGCCTCCGCGCCTGCGGCGTCTGCCGCCGGCGCCTCTCCCGCGGGGGGCGGGGCAGGGGGGACCTCCCCTGAGGAAGCTTTAGCTACCGGAGGGGGAGGTGGGTCCCCTGCCCCGACAGGACCCGCGGGCCGGGACCCCTCCGTCCCGACCGCGTCCTGCCTCGGTTCCCGCTCCTCCGAGAGAGGACTCATTTGCCCTCCTCGTCGACCACCTCGGCGTCGACGACCTCCTCCTCGTCGGAGGCGGCGGCGTCCTCGGAGCCGCCGTCCGCCGCAGCCTGCTCGGCCGAGGCGGCCGCGTAGATCTGCTCCGAGACCTTGGTCATCGCCGCGTTCAGGGCCTCGACCTTCGAGTCCAGCTCCTCTTTCGAGCCCGACTCGAGCGAGTCGCGCACGTCCTTGACGGCCGAGCGCACCTGCTCCTTCGCCGCCTCGTCGACTTTGTCGCCGGCCTCGTCGACCGCCTTCTCCGCCTGGTAGGAGGCGTTCTCGGCGAGGTTCCTGGTCTCGGCCAGCTCCCGCTGCGCGCGGTCCTCCTCGGCATGCGACTCGGCGTCGGAGACCATCTGGTTGATTTCCTCGTCCGAGAGGCCGGAGCCGGATTTGATCTCGATCTTCTGCTCTTTGCCGGTCCCTTTGTCGGTCGCGGTGACGTTGATGATGCCGTTGGCGTCGATGTCGAAGGCGACCTCGATCTGCGGCATGCCGCGCGGCGCCGGCGGGATGCCGGTGAGCTGGAATTTGCCCAGGCTCTTGTTGCCGCTGGCCATCTCGCGCTCGCCCTGGAGCACGTGGATCTCGACGCTCGGCTGGTTGTCCTCGGCGGTTGAGAAGACCTCCGACTTCTTCGTCGGGATCGTCGTGTTGCGCTCGATCAGCTTCGTCATCACGCCGCCTTTGGTCTCGATCCCCAGCGTCAGCGGGGTGACGTCGAGCAGCAGCACGTCCTTGACCTCGCCACCGAGCACACCCGCCTGGATCGCGGCGCCGACGGCGACGACCTCGTCCGGGTTGACGCCCTGGTGGGGCTCCTTGCCGGTCAGCTCCTTGACCCGGTCGCGGACCGCCGGCATCCGGGTCATGCCGCCGACCAGGACGACGTGGTCGACCTCGGTGTCGGCGTCTTTCAGCGCCTGTTTGACCGGCCCGACGACGCGGTCGAGCAGGTCGCTCGTCAGCTCGTTCAGCTTCGAGCGGGTCAGCTTCAGGTCGAGGTGCTTGGGCTGCCCCTCGACGGCGGTGATGAAGGGCAGGTTGATCTGCGTCTCCTGCGTCGAGGAGAGCTCGATCTTCGCCTTCTCCGCCGCCTCGTAGAGGCGCTGCAGCGAGTTCTTGTCCTGCGAGAGGTCGACGCCCTGGTCGCGTTTGAACTCCGCCACCAGCCACTCGACGATCGCTTTGTCCCAGTTGTCGCCGCCGAGGTGGTTGTCGCCGGCGGTCGCCTTCACCTCGAAGACGCCGTCGCCGATTTCCAGCACCGAGACGTCGAAGGTGCCGCCGCCGAGGTCGAAGACGAGGATCGCGTGGTCGGAGTCCTCTTTCTCGAGCCCGTAGGCGAGCGAGGCGGCGGTCGGCTCGTTGATGATCCGCAGGACCTCGAGGCCCGCGAGCCGGCCGGCGTCGCGCGTCGCCGTGCGCTGCGCGTCGTTGAAATAGGCGGGCACGGTAATGACCGCGCGGTCGACCTCGACGTCGAAGGCGCCCTGTTCGCGGAAGTGCTCTTCGGCGCGGTGCTTCAGCTCGCGCAGCACGAACGCCGAGATCTCCGGCGGCGTGAGCTCGCGGTCGGCGACACCGATGCGGACGACGCCGCCCGCTTCGCCCGAGACCGTGAACGGCAGCATGCCCGCCTCGCCGCG
>DASSOC010000028.1:0-113258 GCA_035700965.1 Solirubrobacterales bacterium | reverse complement strand
CCGGTTTGTCACCGGCAGTCTCCCTAGAGTTCCCGGCCGAACCGCTGGCAACTAGGGACAAGGGTTGCGCTCGTTGCGGGACTTAACCCAACATCTCACGACACGAGCTGACGACAGCCATGCAGCACCTGTCTTGCGGCTCCCGAAGGCACCCTCCCATCTCTGGAAGGTTCCGCAGATGTCAAGAGCAGGTAAGGTTCTTCGCGTTGCATCGAATTAAACCACATGCTCCACCGCTTGTGCGGGTCCCCGTCAATTCCTTTGAGTTTTACCGTTGCCGGCGTACTCCCCAGGCGGAGAACTTAACGCGTTAGCTGCGACACCACGAGGCAAACCCTCGCGACATCTAGTTCTCATCGTTTACGGCGTGGACTACCAGGGTATCTAATCCTGTTTGCTCCCCACGCTTTCGCGCCTCAGCGTCAGTATTGGCCCAGGAAGTCGCCTTCGCCACTGGTGTTCCTTCCGATATCTACGCATTTCACCGCTACACCGGAAATTCCACTTCCCTCTACCATACTCGAGTCAGGCAGTATCGAATGCAATTCCCAGGTTAAGCCCGGGGCTTTCACATCCGACTTACCAAACCGCCTACGCGCGCTTTACGCCCAATGAATCCGGACAACGCTCGCTCCCTACGTCTTACCGCGGCTGCTGGCACGTAGTTAGCCGGAGCTTCTTCTGCAGGTACCGTCACTTGCGCTTCTTCCCTGCCGAAAGGGGTTTACAACCCGAAGGCATTCGTCCCCCACGCGGCGTCGCTGCATCAGGCTTTCGCCCATTGTGCAAGATTCCCCACTGCTGCCTCCCGTAGGAGTCTGGGCCGTGTCTCAGTCCCAGTGTGGCTGATCGTCCTCTCAGACCAGCTACCCATCGTTGCCTTGGTAGGCCGTTACCCCACCAACAAGCTAATGGGCCGCGAGCCCCTCCCAATGCGGAGGCCGAAGCTTCCTTTAGCGAACAGGCTCATGCCTGTGCGCAACATCCGGTATTAGCCCGAGTTTCCTCGGGTTGTCCCGGTCATCGGGGCAGGTTACTCACGTGTTACTCACCCGTTCGCGGCTTTGCCCCAGGGCAAGCCCTGGTTCGTCGCACCACTTGCATGTGTTAAGCACGCCGCCAGCGTTCGTCCTGAGCCAGGATCAAACTCTCCGTGAAATGTACTTCTACAGAGAGCCTGTCATATCTCAGTTGGCCGCCGAGTACACAAGTACGGCGACCGACATGACGAGGTAAATCAAGACCATCCGGCACGCTGGCGCACCGAATGGGTCGGGCTTCAAACATTCCGCAGATCGTTGCTCAGATCCGCGGAGTGCACGCTGCTCAGTTTTCAAAGACCACTGCGCCTCCGCGGCGGGTCTCGCCGCTCTCAGCGCTTGGGGCCGCCGAGGCAGCCCCAAGAGGGCAAAGAAATATAGCACTGCCGAGGCTGCTTGCCTAGGGGGTGGTCCTCAGGCGGCAGAAGCGTCGCTTCCCCACCTGCAGCACGTGCCCGGCGAGGCTATCAACATCGAGGTCCAGGGGCTCAGCGGGTACCGGCTTGCCGTCGAGCTTGACCCCTCCTTGCTGAATCAGCCTCCGTCCCTCGCTGCTGCTGACGTCGAAGGCGCCGGCGATCAGGCGCGGCAGGTGGACGAGACCGTTGCCGTCGGCCCGGTAATCGCCCGGGTCCACCTCCGGCATCTCCTCCGGCGCGTCGCGCCGGACGAAGACGCGGTTGAAGTGCTCCTCGGCCTCGGCCCCGGCCCCCTCGCCATGGAAGCGATCGACGATCCGCCGGCCCAGCTCGCGCTTGGCCTCGTTCGGGGCGCCGTCGGGGAGCTCCATCCCCAGCAGCAGCCGGTAGTACTCCCCCATCGCCGCATCGGGGATGCTCATCAGCCTCCCGAACATCTCCTCCGGCGGATCGGTGACTCCGACGTAGTTGCCGAGCGACTTGCTCATCTTCTGCACCCCGTCGGTGCCGACCAGGATCGGCAGGGTCATGATCGACTGCGGCGGCTGCCCGTAGGCGTTCTGGACGTCGCGGCCGAACAGCAGGTTGAACTTCTGGTCGGTGCCGCCGAGCTCGACGTCTGCCTCGACCGCGACCGAGTCGTATCCCTGCAGCAGCGGGTAGAGCAGCTCCAGCGCCGCGACCGGCCGGTTCTCGGCCATCCGCTTCTGGAAGTCGTCGCGCTCCAGCAGCCGGGCCACCGTCGTCTGCGCCAGCAGGCCGAGCAGCGCCTCGGGCTCCATCCGCAGCCACTCGCTGTTGCGGCGCACCTCGGTCCGCCCAGGGTCGAGGATCTTGAAGGCCTGCTCCTGGTAGGTAGCGGCGTTGCCCTCGATCTCCTCGGCGCCTGGCACCGGCCGGGTCGCCGAGCGGCCGCTGGGGTCGCCGACCCGGGCGGTGAAGTCGCCGATGATCAGAACCACGGTGTGGCCGGCGCGCTGGAACTCGGCCAGCTTCTCGAGCACGACCGTGTGGCCGAGGTGGATGTCCGCCGTGGTCGGGTCGATCCCGAGCTTGACCCGCAGCGGCCGGCCGCTCTGCAGCTGTTCCGCGAGCCGCCCCTCGGGCAGCACGTCGACCGCGTTTCGGGTCAGGTCGGGCACGGCGGCAATGCTAGACTGCCGCCTTCGCTCGGCGGTCCGCGATGGACCTCGAGCCCTTTTTGTGTAGCGCCCTCTCGATGGCTGTCCTAGGACTGAAACGCCGGCGCAGCGACGGCGGTGAGATCCCGCCGCCGCCCCCGCCTCCGACCTCGGTTACCCCCCCGGGTGGCTCCGCGCCGCCGCCGAAATCGAAACCGCGCCTGAAGAAGCTGCGGGTCCTCTTCGTCCTGCTCGGACTCGGCGTCCTCGCGGTCGTCTCGATGATCTTCGGGATGATGGCCGCGATCTCCCAGGATCTGCCGGCGATCTACGACTTCGCCGAGTACAAGGCCTCGAAGAACAGCGAGGTCTACGGCGACAACGGGGAACCGATCGGGACGCTGACCAGCGACCAGAACAAAATCCTCCTCAACTCCTCGCAAATCTCGCCCAACATCAAGAACGCGGTGGTCTCGATCGAGGACGCTCGCTTCTACGAACACAACGGCGTCGACTTCAAGGGGATCGGCCGCGCCCTGGTCAGCGACATCCTCAGCCAGAGCGCCCAGCAGGGCGCCTCGACCATCACCGAGCAGTTCGTCAAGAACGCGCTCGAAGCCGAAGGCAGCCGCACCGTCCTGGAGAAGTTCCGCGAGGCGGCGCTCGCCTACCGGCTCGAGAAACACTGGAGCAAGGAAAAAATCCTCACCGAGTACCTGAACACGATCTACTTCGGCGAGGGCGCCTACGGAATCGAGGCCGCCGCCCGCACCTACTTCGGCGCCGCCCACCCCGGCTGCGGCACCCCGGAAGAACCCTGCGCCTCGGTGCTGGACCCCTGGGAGGCGGCGACGCTGGCCGGGATCATCGCCTCGCCCTCGGCCTTCGACCCCAAGGTCTACCCGGAAAACGCGCTCGGCCGCCGCAACCTGGTGCTGGAAAAAATGGAGCAGTACGGCTACGTCTCCGAAGAACAGATGGTCGAAGGGCAGCAGAAAGCGCTGCCGCCGCCGAGCAGCATCGAACCACCGACCCTCGACTCCAAGGCCCCCTACTTCACCGCCTACCTGCGCCAGCAGCTGGTCGAACGCTACGGCGCCTCGAAGGCCTTCTTCGGCGGCCTCAAAGTCAAGTCGACGCTGGACCTGCAGCTGCAGGAAGCGGCCGAAGAAGCCGTCGGCAACTACCTCGGCTACACGCCGGCGACCGCCTCGGTGGTCGTCATCGACAACCGCAATGCCGGGATCAAGGCGATGGTCGGCGGCCCTGATTTCCAGACGAAGCCCTTCAACCTGGCGACCCAGGGGCACCGCCAGCCGGGCTCTTCGATCAAGCCCTTCACGCTGATCACCGCGCTGGAAGAGGGCATCTCCCCCTACACCGTCTACCCCTCCGAACACCGCACCTTCCACTTCGGCAAAAAGGGCCAGGAAGTCTTCGAAGTCTCCAACGACGAGGACTCCTACCTCGGCTCCTGCGACATCGTCTGCGCGACGACCTACTCGGACAACTCGATCTTCGCCGCGCTCGCTCTCGAAGGGCTGAAGGGCAGGACGGTCGAGGACCGGACCCGGTCGATCGCCAGCACGATCCACAAGGCCGGCTACGAGGACCCGATCTCGACCAACCCGGCGATGGTGCTCGGCGGCCTCAGAGAGGGCGTCACCCCGCTCGGCTGGGCCTACGCCTACAGCACGATCGGCAACGACGGCGACCGGGTCAGCGGCACCCTGGCGCCGCGGCCGGGGGAAAGCCCGGTCGCCTTCACCCAGGTGACGAACAAAGACGGCGGCACGATCAAGGGCGGCGACAACGACTCGACCCACGAACAGGTCTTCGACGAAGAAAACGTCAGGACGGCGAAGAGCATCCTCGAAACCGTCGTCGCCGAGGGCACCGGCACCAACGCCCAGATCGGCGCCTCCGGCCAGTGGGGCAAGACCGGGACGACCGAGAACAACGGCGACGCCTGGTTCTGCGGCGGGGTGGGCGACGAAATCACGGCCTGCGTCTGGGTCGGCTATCCCGACACGACGACGCCGATGACGACGCTCTACAACGGCGGTCCAGTGATGGGCGGCACCTTCCCGGCGCTGATCTGGGCGAGCGTGATCTCCGCTTGGCGCGAAATCCAGGCCGAACGCAAAACTGAAAGGGCGGCGCGCAGGGCGGCCAAGGAAGCCGACGAAGAAGGCGGATCCGGCGGCGGCGAACCGCGCGAATACGAACCTTACGAAGCGCCGGAAGGCGAAGGCGAAAGCGAATACGAAGCCCCGGCACCGGAACCCGAAACGGGCGGCGAAGCCGAACCGGCGCCCGAAGAAACGCCGGCGCCCGAAGAAGAAGCGCCCGAAGCCGCGCCGGAAGCGGCGCCCGAAGAAGTTGCCCCGGCCGGCGGGGGCGGCGGCGTCACCGCCGGCTAAGGCCGCGGCCGCGAGACGTAGCGGCTGCCGGCGGCGCAGAAGCGCCAGGGGCGCTCGACGGCTTTGGTGATGCCGATCCGGGGGCCGGTGACGACCCGCGGCGGCCTTCCCCGCGGCGGTGCGATCAGGAACGGCTCGCGGCTGAGGTCGGCTCCGTTGTCGCCGAGGTCGACCCCCAGCGCCGCCGTCAGCTTGCCAGGTCCCGAGCAGAGATCGAGGTCGCTTTTCACCCCTCGCCGCTCGCGCATCCGCTCGACCGCGTGCGTCGGCTCGAGTGCCCGGATCAGCACCGCCGCCGCCTCCCCCTCCGGTTCGGCAACCGCGTTCAGCAGGCTGTGGATTCCGTAGGAGAGGTAGACGTAGGCGTAGCCGGGCGGTCCGAAGAGGATCCTGGTCCGCGCGGTCAGGCCGACGTAGGCGTGGCAGGCCGGGTCGTCGGCCTCGTAGCTCTCGGTCTCGACGATCGTGCCGCCGCAGCCTTCGTAGAGCAGCGTGCAGCCGATCAGCTCGCGGGCGACCTCGTGAACCGACCGGTCGAAAAAGTCGCGCTGCAGGCGATCGGCAGGAGCGGCCGTCAGGAACGCTCCTCCTCGACCCGCGCCTGAACCGCGGCGAGCGTCTCCCGCGCCTCTTCGAGCTGCACCGCCAGCGCCGCCGAGCTGGTGCCGCCGGCGATCCGCTTCGACTCCAGCCAGCTGCTTCGCTGCAGCACCTCGTAGTAGGAGTCGTCGAGGTGCTCGGAGCGCTCGCGCAGCTCCTCCGGGGTGAGCTCGGAGAGCGACTTGCCGCGCTCGACCGCGTCGCGGACGAGGCCGCCGACGACACCGTGCGCCTCGCGGAACGGCACCCCGCGGCGGACCAGCAGGTCGGCGACCTCGGTCGCCGCCAGCATCTCGTCGCCCGAGGCCTCCTCCATCCGCTCGCGGTCGAACTCGATCCCCGCGAGCATCCCGGCGGTGAGGTCGAGGCAGGCCTCGATCGTGTCGATCGCGTCGAAGAGCGGCTCCTTGTCCTCCTGCATGTCCTTGCCGTAGGTGAGCGGCAGCGCGTGCATCACCCCGAGCAGGGTCTGGAGGGAGGCGGCGACGCGCGGGCTCTTCGCCCGCAGCAGCTCGGCCGAATCGGGGTTCTTCTTCTGCGGCATGATCGAGGAGCCCGAGGAGAAGGACTCGTCGAGCTCGCAGAAGCCGAACTCGCTGCTCGACCAGATGACGATTTCCGAGCCCAGGCGCGAGAGGTGCATCGCACAGATCGCGGCGGCGCTGAGGTAGTCGAGGACGAAGTCGCGGTTGGAGGAACCGTCGATCGAGTTGTGGCTGACATGGGCGAAGCCGAGGTCCTCGGCGACCGAGCCCCGGTCGATCTCCCAGTTGACGCCGGCCAGGGCGCCGGAGCCGAGCGGCATCACGCTGGCGCTGTCGAGGGCGAGCTGGAAGCGCAGCACGTCGCGGGCGAGCATCCAGAAGTAAGCGAGCAGGTGGTGGCCGAGGTAGACCGGCTGGGCCCGCTGCAGATGGGTGTAGCCCGGCATCGCCCAGTCCCGGTGCGACTCGGCGAGGCCGAGCAGGCGCTGCATCACGGCCCCGCAGAGCTCGATCGCGCTCAGCGAGTGGTTCTGGACGACCATCGCGACGTCGGTGGCGACCTGGTCGTTTCGCGAGCGGCCGGTGTGGAGCTTGCCGGCCAGCGGGCCGATCTCCTCCCCGAGCAGGCGCTCGATCGCCATGTGGATGTCCTCGTCGGCCTCCTCGAACGCGAACCCGTGCGTGCCCATGCGGACACGGACCCGCTCCAGGCCGGATTCGATCTGCGCCAGCTCCCCCATGTCGAGGACGCCGATTCCCTCCAGGCCGCGGGCGTGAGCGACCGACTGGTCGATGTCGTAGATCGCCAGCTGCCAGTCGAACGGCAGCGAGCGGTTGAGCCGCCAGAAGCGCGGATCGGGTTCTTTGCGGAAGCGTCCCATCGGGCCGGCGATTATGCCGGGATCAGGCCCGGTCGAGGGCCGCGGCGAGCTCCTGGCAGACGCGGTCCACCTGTGCCTCGCCCATCGCCGGGAAGAACGGCAGCGCCAGCGAGTCGCGCGCGGCGGCTTCGGCGACCGGGAACTGACCCTCGCGGTAGCCGAGCTGGCGCAGGTGCGGGAAGAGGTGGATGCAGGGCAGGTAGGCCTTGGACGCCACGCCCCGCTCGGCGAGGCGGGCGATCGTCGCGTCGCGGTCAGCGCCCTGCGGCAGGCGGACGGTGTAGACGAACCAGCTGCGGACCTCGCGGCCGCGGCCGGCTGCCGGCGTGCGCAGGCCCTCGATCGCGGCGAGGCGCTCCTCGTACATCCGCGCCACCGCTGCGCGCCGCGCCAGCAGCGAGTCGAGCCTCTCGACCTGGGCGACGCCGAGCGCGGCGGCGAGGTCGGAGAGGCGGTAGTTGAAGCCGAGCCGGTCGTGGTCGAGCCAGCCCATGTCGACGGCGCGGCCCTGGTTGCGCTCCGAGCGCAGGCGCGCGGCCTCCGCGGAGTCGCGGGGGACGATCATGCCCCCCTCCCCCGTCGTCATCTGCTTGTTGGCGTAGAAGGCGAAGGTGGCGAGGTTGCCGCGGGCCCCCACCCCGCGGCCCTCCGAGTCGGCGGCGCCCAGCGCCTCGCAGGCGTCCTCGAGGATGCCGAGGCCGTGGCGCCGGGCGAGCGCCTCCAGCTCCGGCATCGCCGCCGGGTAGCCGAAGATGTGGACCGGCAGCAGGCCGGCGGTGCGCTCGCCGATTGCATCCGCCGCCGCCGCGGGATCGACGTCGAGCGTCTCGGGATCGACGTCGACGAAGACCGGCCGGGCCCGCTCGTAGAGCAGGCAGTTGGCCGAGGCGACGAAGCTGAACGGGCTCGTCACCACCTCGTCCCCCTCCCCCCAGCCGAGCGCCCGCACCCCGAGGTGCAGCGCCGTCGTGCCGCTGGAGACCATCACCGCGTCGGGGACCCCGAGCCAGGCGGCGAACTCGCGCTCGAAGCGCTCCCCCATCGGCCCCAGCGAGAGCCGGCCGGAGCGCAGCACCTCGAGCACCAGCTCCTCCTCGCGCGAGCCGATCTCGGGCTGGGCGAGCGGGATCTGCTCCCGGCTCTGCTGTGCGTCGAAGCTCACTGGAAGGCGTACTCCAGCGAGTCGACCAGCGCCTCCCAGGAGGCCTCGATGATGTTCTCCGAGACGCCGGTGGTCCCCCACTCCCGCTCGTGGTCGGAGGAGTCGAGCAGGACGCGGGTGACGGCGCCGGTGCCGTGGGCTTCGTCGAGGATCCGCACCTTGTAGTTGGTCAGCTCGACGTCGGCGAGGTGGGGGTACTTGCCGGCGATCGCCGCCCGCAGCGCCTTGTCGAGGGCGTTGACCGGCCCGTTGCCCTCGGCCGCCTCGAAGTAGCGCTCGCCGTCGACCTCGACCTTGACCGTCGCCTCGGTGGTCACCTCGCCGTCGGCGTGCTTTTCGACCGCGACGCGGAAGCTCTGCAGCCTGAACAGCGGCTTGTAGCTGCCCGCCTCGCGCCGCAGCAGCAGCTCGAACGAGGCAGGTGCGGCCTCGTAGTGGTAGCCGCGGTGCTCTCGCTCCTTCAGCTCCTGCACGGCTCGGCTCGCCCCCTCGTCGTCGAGCTCGATTCCCGCCCGCTCCGCCTGGCTGCGCACCGTGGCCTTGCCGGCCAGCTCGGAGGCGACGATGTCGCGCTCGTTGCCGACCGAGGCCGGGTCGAGGTGCTCGAAGGTGCTGGCATCGGCGGCGACGCCGGCGGCGTGCATTCCCGCCTTGTGGGCGAAGGCGTTGCGGCCGACGTAGGGCCGGTCGGGGTCGGAGGCGAGATTGCAGAGCTCGTCCAGGTAGTGCGCGGTCGGCGTCAGCGTCGCCAGCTGCTCGGCCGTGACGACGCCGAAGCCGAGCTTCAGCTGCAGCGCCGGCAGGATCGAGGCGAGGTTTGCGTTGCCGCAGCGCTCGCCGTAGCCGTTGACGCAGCCCTGCACGAGGCGGGCCCCCGCTTCCACCGCCGCCAGCGAGTTGGCGACGCCGCAACCGGAGTCGTCGTGGGTGTGGATGCCGATCTCGACGGCGTCGCCGAAAGCGTCGACGGCGACCGCGGTGGCCGCGGCGACGAAGCTCGGCAGGCTGCCGCCGTTGGTGTCGCAGAGGGTGACGTTCTCAGCCCCGGCCTCGGCCGCCGCCGCCACGCATTCGAGCGCGTAGGCGCTGTCTTCCCGGTAGCCGTCGAAGAAGTGCTCGGCGTCGAAGAAGGGGCGCTTGCCCCGCTCGCGGCAGAAGGCGATCGAGTCGGCGATCATCGCCAGGTTCTCCTCGCGGGTCACCCGGATCACCTTGTCGACGTGCAGGGGCGAGCTCTTGCCGACGAGGCAGATCGCCGGCGCGAACGAGTCGACCAGCACCGCCAGGGCCTCGTCCTCGGCGGCGGCCCGGTCGCGACGCCGGGTCATCCCGAAGGCGACGATCGTCGCGTTCTCCAGCTCGACTCCGGCGAGGCGGTCGAACAGCTCGGCTTCCTTGGGGTTGCTGCTGGGGAATCCCGCCTCGATGAAGTGCACGCCGAGGGCGTCGAGCGCCTGCGCCACCTTCAGCTTCTCGCCCACCGAGAGGGACATGCCGCGGCCGCCCATGCCGTCGCGCAAGGTCGTGTCGTATAGCTTCACCTGTTCCATCGCCTGTTCCATTGGTTACTGCCTTTCGAGTCGGAAGATCGGGATGGGCCGCGAAGGCCCGCGTGCGCGGGGGTGCCGCGCCGGCCGCTAGGCGGCAGGGGTAATTCGCCCGATCGACTCGGAATCAGACTCCGCGGGAGCGTCGACGAAGTCGAGCCACTCCTGGTACTCCTCGGCGCGGCCGTGGAGGGCATCCTCGAATTTGGCCTGGATCACGCGGGTGACCTCGCCGGGCTCGCCCAGCGGGTGGTCGTCGACCTCGCGGACCGGGACCAGCTCGGCGGCGGTGCCGGTGAGGAAGACCTCGTCGGCGAGGTACAGCTCGGCGCGGGCGATCGCCCGCTCCTCGACCCTGTAGCCGAGGTCGCCGGCGATCTGGACGATCGCGCTGCGGGTGATGCCGTCGAGGATCGCCGAGGTGTGACCCGGGGTGATCAGGGTGCCGTCGCGGACGACGAAGATGTTCTCGCCGGAGCCCTCGGAGACGTGGCCGTGCTGGTCGAGCAGGATCGCCTCCTCGTAGCCGGCTTCGGTCGCCTCGGTCTTGGCCAGGATCGAGTTCAGGTACTGGCCGGAGGCCTTCGCGTGCGGAATCAGGCTGTCGCCGGAGATCGTCCGCCAGGATGAGACCTTGGCGCGGATGCCGTGCTTCTTGCCCTCGTCGCCGAGGTAGCTGCCCCAGGGCCAGGCGGCGACGATCACGTCGATCGGGGCGCTTTTCGCGTACAACCCCATCTCGCCGTAGCCGCGGTAGGCGAGCGGGCGGATGTAGCCGGAGCGCAGGCCGATCCGGCGCAGCAACTCCTTCGTCGCTTCCTGCAGCTCCGTGGCGCTGTAGGGGAGCTGGAAGTAGTAGAGCTCGGCCGACTTCTCGAGCCGGGCAAGGTGCTCCCTGTGGCGGAAGACGGCTGGGCCGCGCTCGGTGTCGTAACAGCGGATGCCCTCGAAAACGCCGGTCCCGTAGTGGAGACCGTGACTGAGGACGTGCGTCTTCGCCTCATCCCAGGGGACGAACTCGCCGTTCTGCCAAATCAACTCGGCCCTGTCCATGTTGGGGAAGTATGCCCGATGGCTCAAAGGGCTTCAGGGCAGACACCTCGAATGGTCCCCAGGAACCGAAGCTAGGAGGCAATTGATGCACATTCCCCGTCCCAGGTTGAACTACGCGAACGTGATCGCGACGGTCGCCCTCTTCGTGGCGCTGGGCGGCGCCGCCGTCGCCGCCGGGCTGCCGAAGAACAGCGTCGGCCCCAGGCAGCTGAAGAAGGGCGCCGTGACCAAGAGGGCCCTGCGCAACAAGGCCGTGACCGCCGGCAAGATCGGCCCCAAGGCCGTGACCGCCGGCAAGCTCGGCGCCAATGCGGTGCTGCCGGGCAACCTCGGCAACGGCGTCATCTCGACCGCAAAGCTCAGCGACGGCGCGGTGATCGCCAGGAAGATCAGGAACGGCTCGGTCACCACCAGCAAACTGAACAATGGGGCGGTGACGACGGCGAAGCTCGACGAAGGCGCGGTCACGACCAACAGGCTGAACGGCGAAGCGGTGACCTCGGCCAAGCTGGACAACGGCGCGGTCAACGTCCTCAAACTCGCCGACGGCGCGGTGAGCCTGGCGAAGCTGGCCAACGGCCTGCTCGGGCAGGTTCAGACGGGTCAGCTCGAAAGCGGCCAGACGCTGCGGGGCGAGTTCGCGATCGGCGGCGGCGGCACCAAAACCGAACCCGGCGACGAGGCCTACGGCTCGATCACGTACCAGTTCCCGTTGCAGAAACAGTCGACGTCGACGGTGCTGCAGATGGATGAAACGTCATCTAGCTGCCCCGGCCTCAGCGGCGACCACCAGACGCCGCAGGCGGCCGCCGGCCATACCTGCATCTACATCATGGGCTGGCAGAACATCGAACCGGCAGCCAATCCCCTGACCACGCTGAACGACACCAAGCAGGGCGTCGGACTGGCGCTCGAGGCCCGAGACGCGGGTGAGGGCTTCGCCGCCTACGGCACCTGGGCGGTGACCGCGCCCTAGCGCGGCGGCCGCGGCGGTCCTAGGCGGAGAGCTCCGCCAGGACCGCGGCGGTCATCTCTGCCGTCCCGACTTCCTGAACCGGCGTCGGGCTCTCGCTGGTCGGGGGCTGGACCACGGTCCCGGAGGCGAGGTCGGGCGTGCGGAGGCCGCGCTCGAGGACGGCGTCGACGGCGTCCTCGATCCGCGCCGCGTCCTCGCCGCGACCGAAACCATGGCGGAGCATCATCGCCGCCGAGAGGAAGGTCGCGAGGGGGTTCGCGATGCCATTGCCGGCGATGTCGGGAGCGGAGCCGTGGACCGGCTCGAAGAGGCCCGGAGCGCCGTCGGCGCCGAGGCTGGCGGAGGGCAGCATTCCCAGCGAGCCGGTCAGCATCGCCGCCTCGTCGCTGAGGATGTCGCCGAAGAGGTTCTCGGCGAGGACGACGTCGAAGTCGGCGGGCCGGGAGACGAGCTGCATCGCGGCGTTGTCGACCAGCAGGTGCTCGAGCTCGACGTCGCCGTAGTCGCCGGCGACCCGGCCGACGACCTCGCGCCAGAGGCGTGAGGTCTCCAGCACGTTCGCCTTGTCAACCGAGGTGACCCTGGGCTTGCGGGCGGGACCGTCGGCGCGGCGGCGGGCGGCCTCGAAAGCGGTGCGGGCGATCCGGTCGATCTCCTCGACCGAGTACTCGCAGGTGTCGTGGGCGACGTCGCCATCGCGCCCGGAATCGCCGAAGTAGATGCCGCCGGTCAGCTCGCGGACGACCAGCAGGTCGGTGCCGGCGATCCGCTCCTCCCGCAGGGGGCTGGCGCCGACCAGGGCCGGGCTCGGCCGCACCGGGCGCAGGTTGGCGTAGAGCCCCATCCCCTTGCGCAGGCCGAGCAGCCCCTGCTCGGGTCGAGGCGCGTCCGGATCCGTGGTATCCCACTTCGGGCCGCCGACGGCGCCGAGCAGGACCGCATCGGCGCTGCGGCAGGCGTCGAGGACCGATTCGGTGAGGGCGGCGCCGTGCTCGTCGATCGAGCAGCCGCCCATCAGCCGCTCGTCGTAGCTGAACTCGCCGAGAGCGTCGAGGACCTCGCGGGCCGCGGCGACGATTTCCGGGCCGATCCCGTCTCCCGGGAGGACGACTATGCGCGGGGCGTCATTCATGAGGTCGCCACTCTAGTCACCCTCCACTCACCTGTTCCTTTTGCTCGCATGACAGGCAAAAGGAACAGGCGGATGGTTTCTCAGTCCTGGGCGGCGTCGGCCTCGATGTTGAGGCGGACGTAGTCGAGGACGAGCGGCTCCTCGTGCTCGGCGAGGACCGCTTCGGCGAAGGGCCGGCGTTTCTCCTCCGGCAGCTGGTCGAGGATCGGCCCCAGGGTGACGGTCGAGACGAACTCGAGCGGCCGCGGGGGCTGGACCGGCTTCGGCTGCAGCCAGCAGCGCACGCCGGTGAAGCCAGCGCGGTCCAGGCGCGGTTCGGTCTCCTCCGGGGAGGCGAAGTTCCAGAGCCCCCTTGCCGCAGTCAGGTGCTGCCCGTACTCCGGGTCGGCGGCGACCGTCGCGATCGCTTCGGCGTGCCTGGCGACGTTGCCCTTGCCGCCGCACTGGGCAACCAGTCGACCACCTGGCCGCAGGACCCGCCGCAGCTGACGAAAGAGCCGATCGTGGTCGGGAATCCAGTGGAAGGTCGCGGTCGAGAAGACCAGGTCGACCAGCTCGGGCAGCTCCAGCTCGACCAGGTCGCTGACCAGGTAATCGGCCCTGTCGCCGAGCCGCTCCTCGGCCTGGTCGACCATCGCCTGGGAGCCGTCGACGGCGATCACGCGCCCGTCCGGCAGCCGCTCGAGCAGTTGCTCGGTGACCCGGCCCGAGCCGCAGCCGGCGTCGACGACGGTCTCGTCGCCGCGCAGCTCGAGCCGGTCGAGCACCTCCTTCCCCCATTCGAGCTGGGGATCGGAGACCTCGTCGTAGGTCTTGGCGTCCCACTCACGGGCGCCGGTGTTCATCGGCTGCTTGAACTGGTCGGCCATCGCCGCCCTCCTCTTCGCCCTACAGGCTGGTCGTGACCGGTCCCCAGGAAGCCGCGGGGCCGCCCTCGAACTGGTCGATCGCCCCTTCGTTTTCGAGCGTGATCCCGATGTCGTCCAGCCCGTTGAGGAGCCGGTGCTTGACGTCGTGCTCGATCTGGAACTGGAAGACGCCGGCGGCGCAGTTGACCGTCTCGTCGTCGAGGTCGATGCGGGCCTCCCCCGCCTCGGCGACCGCCCGGCAGTGCTGCTCGTCGAGGATCGCCGGCAGCAGCCCGATCTTGGTGCAGTTCGAGTAGAAGATGTCGGCGAAGGACGGGGCCAGGATCGCCTGGAAGCCGAAGTCCTCCAGCGCCCAGGGAGCGTGCTCGCGGGAGGACCCGCAGCCGAAGTTGGCCCCGGTGACGAGGATCGGGTTCGGCGCCAGCTCGATCTCGCCGTCGCGCAGCCAGTCGTAGAAGAGGAACTCGCCGAAGCCGGTCCGCTCCACCCGCTTGAGGAACTGCTTGGGGATGATCTGGTCGGTGTCGACGTCGGCGCGGTCCAGCACCGACACCTTGCCCTCGATCACGTCAATCGGTCGCATGCTCAGCTCCAGTCTCGGATGTCGACGAAATGGCCTTCGACGGCCGCGGCGGCGGCCATCTTCGGGCTGACGAGGTGGGTGCGGCCGCCCTTGCCCTGGCGCCCCTCGAAGTTGCGGTTCGAGGTCGAGGCGCAGCGCTCGCCTTCGGAGAGGGTGTCCGGGTTCATCCCCAGGCACATCGAGCAGCCGGCGACGCGCCAGTCGAAGCCGGCGCTCTTGAAGACCTCGTCGAGGCCCTCCTCCTCGGCCGCCTTCTTCACCTGCTGGGAGCCGGGCACGACCATCGCGTTGACGCCGCCGGCCACCTTGCGGCCCTCGACGATCGCCGCCGCCTCGCGCAGGTCCTCGATCCGCGAGTTGGTGCAGGAGCCGATGAAGACGCGTTCGGGGGCGATCTCGGTCATCGGCGTGCCGGCGGCGAGGCCCATGTAGGCGAGGGCGCGCTCGGCCGCCTCGCGGTCGGCGGGCGAGTCGAGCCCGGCGGGGTCGGGGACGCTGTCGGTGACCTCGGCCACCTGGCCGGGGTTGGTGCCCCAGGTGACCATCGGCGAGATGCCGGAGGCGTCGATCTCGACCTCGTTGTCGAAGCCGGCGCCCGGCTCGGTCGGCAGCTCGCGCCAGCGCGCCATCGCCGCATCGAGGTCAGCGGGGGCGGCGGGGCGGCCCTTCACCCACTCGAAGGTGGTCTCGTCGGGGGCGATCATCCCGGCGCGGCCGCCGCCCTCGATCGTCATGTTGCAGATCGTCATCCGGCCGGGCATCGAGAGCGCCTCGATCGCGGGGCCGGCGTACTCGACCGCGTAGCCGGTCATGCCGCCGGTGCCGAGGCGGCCGATCGTCGCCAGGATCAGGTCCTTGGGCGTGACCCCGTGGCGCAGCTCGCCGGCGTAGGAGATCCGCATCGTCTTCGGCCGCTTCTGGACCAGGCACTGGGTGGCGAGGACGTGCTCGACCTCGGAGGTGCCGATGCCGAACGCCAGCGCGCCGAAGGCGCCGTGGGTGGAGGTGTGGCTGTCGCCGCAGACGATCGTCATCCCCGGCTGGGTGACGCCGAGCTCGGGGCCGATCACGTGGACGATGCCCTGGCGGTCGGAGCCCAGCGAGTAGACCGGGATGCCGAACTCCTCGCAGTTGCGCTCCAAAGTTTCGACCTGGACGCGGGAGAGCTGGTCGGCGATCAGGCGCGCCGCCATGGTCCCGTCGGTCGGGGTGTTGTGGTCGGCGGTGGCGAGGGTCTTGTCCGGCCGGCGGACCGGCCGTTCGGCCAGGCGCAGGCCGTCGAAGGCCTGCGGCGAGGTGACCTCGTGGACCAGGTGCAGGTCGATGTAGATCAGCCCCGGCGATACCTCGTGCTGCTCCCAGATCTTGTCGAACATCGTTTTCGGCATATGCGTCAGCTCCTCCTGAGGCCGGCGGCGATCACGGCGAGGAAGCGGGTCGCCTCCGCGCCTTCGTTCTCGAAGTGGTGTGGCAGGTCGGCGTCGAAGGTGACGCTGTCCCCCTCCTGAAGCTCGTGTCGGGCGCCGTCGACGACCAGCACCAGGGTGCCGGCGAGGACGACCGCGGTCTCGCGGCTGCCCGGCTCGTGCATCGGCGGGTCCTCGCGGCCGCCGGTGGTGGCGCCCGGTTCCAGCACGTGCAGCGAGACGTCAGCCCGCTGCCCCGGCAGCGGCGGCGTCAGCTCCTCGAAGCGATGGCCCCCGCGCTCGGAACGGCGACGCCCGGCGGCGCGACTGACGACCGCGTGCTGGCCCTCGTCGAGGCGCAGCAGCTGCGAGAGCGTCAGCTCCAGGCCGGAGGCGATCTTGCCGGCGACGGCGAGCGTAGGCGACGTCTCCCCGCGCTCGACCTGCGAGAGCATCGGCGCCGAGACGCCGGAGCGCTCAGCGAGGTCGCGAAGGCTGAGGCCCATCGCGTCCCGCAGCGCCCGGACGCGTGGGCCGACGGAGCTTGCGGGTTCGGCCGTAGGGGCGATTGCAGTTGCCATCGCGCTGTACGTTATCACAGACGTTTGTATATGAGCGTGCTTCAGAGCTGCTTCTGCCGGGGCACATCCACCTCCCACTAGCCAGTAGAGGTGGATGTGCCCTCGCCCAGGAGCTGGCGTAGATCGGCGGCGACTTGGGCGGGTTCCGAGTGGAGCTGCGCCCAGGTGAGACGAATCACCGAGTAGCCCGCCACCCTGAGCGCCCGGTCTCTGGCCCGGTCCTCCTGGAAGGCCGAGCGGGAGCAGTGGCCCTCCCAGCCGTCGAGCTCGACGATCAGGCGATGCCCGGGCCAGTGGCAGTCGGCCTGCAAGCGCTTGGGGCCGAGGAGGATCCAGTCGTTGAAGCGGGGCAGCGGCAGGCGGTACCGGCGCAGGAAGGGCGCGAAGCGCTCCTCGAGCCTGCTGCGCTTGCGCCCGGCGGGCTCTTCGCCGATGCGCCGCAGGGCGAGCCAGAGCCTGCGCGAGCCCCGTCGGCCGGGATGGCGCTCCAGCGGTCCCGCTCCAGCCGCAAGCCAGCAGCTGCCGCCGTCCCACGAGGCCGTGCTGGTGCCGGGCGAGGGCCGAGAGCTCCCGGTCGTCATCGCGAGTCCGCGAAAAGCGTTCTTGAGGAGGGGTTCTTGCAGACTCGGTTCCCACGCCCCGATCGTGGCGGGCAAAGGCGCGCGGGTGGCGGGCACTGTGAGCTGATTCGGTCGCGACCGTGTGGCGGGGGCGTGACTTCCAGCCCAAGCGCCGGGGGTTCTAGGACCGCAGCAAACGTCGGGCCCTAAGGCCCCGGCGTCCGCTCCACCGCGGCCTCGGCTGCCACCGCCTCGGCCTCGCGCGTCGCCGCGCCTTCCAGGGCGTTGGAGATCGCTCGCACGTAGGCGCGGGCGCTCGCCTCGAGGATGTCCGTGGCCACCCCCTGGCCCGTCGCCAGGCGTCCCGCCGCTCGCAGCTGCACGGTCACTTCGCCGAGCGCGTCCTCGCCCCCGGTCACCGCCTCGACCTTGTACTCGACCAGGTCGCAGGCGGTGTCGACGGCGGCCTGGATCGCGTGGAAGATCGCGTCGACCGGCCCGTCGCCGCTGGCTTCGCCCACCGCCTCCTCGCCCGAGGGACGGACGACGGCGACTTTCGCCAGCGGCGGCTTGCGGGTCCCGGCTTCGACCTCGAACCAGGCCAGCTCGTGAGCGTCGGCGCGCTCGCGCATCTCGTCGGAGACGATCGCCTCCAGGTCGAGCGCGGTCACCTGCTTCTTGCGGTCGGCGACCTCCTTGAACGCCTTGAAGGCGTTGTTCAGCGCCTGGCCCTCGACCTTGAAACCCAGCTGCTCCAGCGCGTCGCGCAGGGCGTGGCGCCCTGAGTGCTTGCCGAGGACGATCGAGTTCGACTCCAGGCCGACCTCGGTCGCGTCCATGATCTCGTAGGTGCTGCGCTCCTTCAGCACACCGTCCTGGTGGATGCCGGACTCGTGGGCGAAGGCGTTGCGCCCGACCACCGCCTTGTTCGGCTGCACCGGGTAGCCGGTGAGGCGGCTGACCATGCGGCTGGTGCGGGCGATCTCCCGAGTGTTGGTCCCGGTCCAGAGCCCGTGCACGTCCTCGCGGACGCCGATCAGCATCGCGATCTCCTCCAGGGAGCAGTTGCCCGCCCGCTCGCCGATCCCGTTGACGGCGCACTCGACCTGCCGCGCCCCCGCCAGCACCCCGGCGTAGGAGTTGGCGACCGCCATCCCCAGGTCGTCGTGGCAATGGACCGACATCTCGACCCCGCGCAGCGCCGGCACCAGCTCGTACAGGCGCCGGAAGTAGTCGGCGTACTCCTCGGGGGTCGTGTAGCCGACCGTGTCGGGGATGTTGACGACGGTGGCGCCCTCCTCGACCGCGATCGCACAGACTTCGGCGGTGAACTCGATGTCGGCGCGGGTCGCGTCCATCGGCGAGAACTCGACGTCCTCGCAGTAGGACCTGGCCAGCGCCACCGCCGCCCGGGCCTGGCCCTTGACGTCCTCGCGATCGGTCTGCAGCTGGTGCTCGATGTGGATGTCGGAGGTCGAGATGAAGGTGTGGATGCGCGGGCGCCCCGCCTCCTTCACCGCCCCCCAGGCGGCGTCGATGTCGGCCTTGTGGGTGCGGGCGAGGCCGCAGATCACCGGCCCCTCGACCTTGCGGCCGATCTCCTGCACCGCCTCGAAATCGCCGGGCGAGGTGATCGGGAAGCCGGCCTCGATCACGTCGACTCCCAGCCGCGCCAGCTGCTGGGCGATCTCGACCTTCTCGGCGGTGTTCAGCGAGATCCCGGGCGACTGCTCGCCATCTCGCAGGGTGGTGTCGAAGATGTGGACGCGGTCGGCGTCGGATCTGCTCTCAGTTTGCGGTCCGGAACCCATGGGACCTCTCCTTCTCTCTTTGAATCGAATGGCCTCTTGTCTCTCGCGGCTATCGCGCCGCCCAGCGCTATTCCCCCCGGAGGGGGAGGAGAAGGAGTAGCGCGAGGCTGTCGAGCCGGTGCTCCATTCGACCCCGAACCTTAGCGTAGGCTGCGCGAATCGCAACCTTGGCAAGCACCGATGCGCCGGCCCGCACCAACTGGCTCGCCCTCTTCGCGATGGGCATGGCCGTGGTCGTCATCGCCAACGACTTCACCGCCGTCAACGTCGCCCTGCCGACGATGGAGAGCGGCTTCCACACCAACATCAACACGGTCCAGTGGGTGATCAACGCCTACGCGCTCACCTTCGGGGTGATGATCGTCACCGGCGGCCGCCTCGCCGACATGTTCGGCCGCCGCAACACCTTCTTCCTCGGCGCCGCGATCTTCGCCTCGATGTCGGCCCTCGGCGGCGCCGCCCCGACCGAGACGGCGCTGATCTTCGCCCGGGTCCTGATGGGGATCGGCGGTGCGTTGATGTGGCCGGCGATCCTGGGGATGACCTACGCGATCCTGCCGGAGGAGAAGGCGGGCCTGGCGGGCGGGATCATCATCGGCGCCGCCGGCCTCGGCAACGCGATCGGCCCGCTGCTCGGCGGCGTCCTCACCGACGAGCTCAGCTGGCGCTGGATCTTCTTCCTCAACGTCCCGATCGCCGCCTTCGCCGTCGGGGTCACCTACCTGCTCGTCCACGTCAAGGAGCCGGTGTCGGACGAACGCCGAATCGACTACGCCGGGATCACCGCCCTCTCGGTCGGCCTGGTCTCGCTGCTGGTCGGCCTCGACCAGGTCGACGACTGGGGCTGGAGCGACCCGCGGGTGATCGCGCTCTTCGCCGTCGCCGTCGCCGGCGTCGCCTCGTTCCTGCCGATCGAGCGCCGGGCCGGGACCCATGCGCTGGTCCCGCGCGAGGTGATCCGCAACGAGAACTTCACCGCCTCCTGCATCGCGGTCCTCTTCATGGCCGCCACCTTCTTCGCCGCCCTCCTCTACCTGCCCCAGTTCATGCAGAAACAGCTCGGCTACTCGGCCCTGGAAGCCGGGGTCGGGATGCTGCCCTTCCTCGCCGTCTTCGCCCTCTCCTCGTTCGCCGCCGGGCCGCTCTACAACCGGCTCGGGGCGAAGAAGCTGGCCGTGATCGGCGCCGCCCTGATCACCCTCGGCCCGATCCTCTTCTCGACCCTGGACGAAGGCTCCGGCTATGCGGCGCTCGTCCCCGGCATGGTCGTGCTCGGGATCGGCGCCGGCAGCTTCGTCCCCACCGCGACCACCGCGGGCGTCACCTCGGTCGACCAATCGCAGGCCAGCCTCGCCGGCGGCATCGTCTACATGTTCCAGATCGCCGGCGGCTCGATCGGCCTGGGCCTGACCACGACCGTCTTCTCGGCGGCGATCCCGCCCTTCGTCGACGGGATCCAGGCGGCGATGCGCCTCGACGCCGCCCTCGCGCTGATCGGGCTGCTGGTCGCGATCGGCTTCGTCGGGGGGCGGCTACTGAACCAGCGTGTTCTGCCCGGGCCCGCCGATTAGCCGGTCCCTGCCCGGTCCGCCCCGCAGCTGATCGTCTCCGGGCCCGCCGAGGAGGCGGTCGGCACCCGGCCCGCCTTCCAGCCAGTCGCCGCCACTGCGCCCAGCCAGCACATCGTCGCCGGGACCGCCGACGAGCTTGTCCGAAGCGCCGCCGCCGATCAGGCGGTCGTCGCCGGCGCCGCCGCGAACCGTTGCCGGAACCGGGATGCCGCTGCTGAATTCGACGATGTCCGAACCGGCGAGGCCGTTGACTTCGAAGCCGGCTATCGCGGGCGCCTTGCAGACGATTTCGGTCGCAGCTTCCCGCGGATGCGAGCAGGTGTCGCCGCCGACTTCGAGCGCGAGCGTGGCGGTCCTGATCTCGTACAGCCGCCCGTCGGCTGAAAGCGAGATGTGGAAGACGTTGTCGTCACGGTTGCCGTTGATCAGCAACGTCACCGGCCCGGTTTCCGCAGGGGCCGGCGTGGCGAAGACGCCCACGAAAAGCAGCGATGCGATGAGGATCGACTTCTTCATGGCCCTGCGGCTCGACGGAGCCTCCCACAGAAACAACCGGTTTCGCCAGACGTTGCGCTCTGGCTAGAGGTTGACCGAGCGGCCGTTGGAAAAGCCCTCGAGGGCGAGGATCTTCTCGATCGTCTCCCGGCGCACCGGGGCGTCGGTGGTCAGCGCCATCACCGCCCGCTCGCCGCCGCTTTCGGCGCCGACGGCGGCGGAGACGATGTTGACGCCCTCTTCGCCGAAGAGGCTGCCGACGCGGCCGATCATCCCCGGCTGGTCGGCGTAGCGGAAGACGGTGATGTGCTCGGCGAACGGCAGGTAGAAGCTCTCGCCCCAGGCGGAGACGAGGTAGGGCTCGTTGCGGGGCCCGACGCTGGTTCCGGCGACCTCGACCTCGGTGTCGCCGGCCTGGATCCGGACCCGCACCAGCTCGGTGAAATCCTCGGCGTTGGCGTCGGTGGTCGCCGCCAGCTCGATCCCCCGCTCCTCCGCCATCTGCGGCGCGTTGACGAGGTTGACCGGCTCCTCGGTGTGGCCGGAGAGGACGCCGGCCATCACCGCGATTCCCAGCAGGCGCGTGTCGTGAGCGGCGATGCGGCCGCGGAATTCGGCGCTGACGCGCCCGACCGAGCCGTCGCCGAGCCCCTGGGCGAGCCGGCCGAGCTTTTCGCAGAGCGGGACGAAGGGGGCCAGCGCCTCCATCGCCTCCGGCCGCACCGCGGCGATGTTGACCGCGTTGGTGACGACGCCGCCGTTCAGCGCCGCGGTCACCTGTTCGGCGGTGACGACGCCGGCGCGGTCCTGAGCCTCGGCGGTCGAGGCGCCGAGGTGCGGGGTGACGACGACGTCGCCGCGCTCGAAGATCGGGTGATCGGTGAAAGGCTCGTCGGGGAAGACGTCGAGGGCGGCGCCGCCGAGCTTGCCCGACTCGAGGCCCGCCAGCAGCGCGTCGAGGTCGACCAGCTCGCCGCGGGCGCAGTTGACGAGGCGGGCGCCGTCCTTCATCGCCGCGACCGTCCCGGCGTTGATCATCCCGATCGTCTCCGGCGTCTTCGGCGTGTGCAGGGTGACGAGGTCGGCCTTGGCCAGCAACTCCTCGACGGTCTCAGCCCCCTCCACCCCGAGGTCGCGGAAGCGCTCGGCGGAGACGAACTTGTCGAAGGCGACGACCTCCATCTCGAAGCTCTGCGCCCGCTTGGCGACCAGCTGGCCGATGCGGCCGAAGCCGATCACGCCGAGGGTCTTCCCGTAGAGCTCGGAGCCCTTGAACTTGGAGCGGTCCCAGCGGCCTTCGACCAGCGAGCGGTGCGCCTGCGGGACGTTGCGAAATAGGCCGAGCGCCAGCGCCAGCGTGTGCTCGGCGGCGGCGACGGAGTTGGATTCGGGCGCGTTGGCGACGATGATCCCGCGCCGGGTCGCGGCCGGGATGTCGACGTTGTCGACGCCGGTGCCGGCGCGCCCGATCACCTTCAGGCTCGTGGCCGCCTCGATCAGCTCGGGCGTCATCTTCGTCGCCGAGCGGATCAGGATCGCGTCGTAGGAGCCGATCCTCTCGCGCAGCTCCTCGTCGGACATCTCCAGCCCGAGGTCGACGTCGAACTGCGAGCGCAGCAGCTCGACGCCGGAGTCGGCGATCTTCTCCTTGACCAGGACCCTCATGCCGCCCTGACGCCGTCCACGTTCTCGACGACCCAGTCGATGCAGGCGGTGAGCGCCTCGACGTCGTCCGGGTCGACCGCGGGGAACATCCCGATCCGCAGCTGATTGCGGCCGAGCTTGCGGTAGGGCTCGACGTCGACGATGCCGCCGGCGCGCAGCGCCTTCGCGAGCGCGGCGGCGTCGACCGAGTCGTCGAAGTCGATCGTGCCGACGACCAGCGAGCGCTTGGCCGGGTCGGCGACGAAGCAGCTCGCGTACTCGCTGCGCTCGGCCCAGCCGTAGAGGCGGCCGGAGGAGTCGGAGGTGCGCTCGACGCAGCCGGCGAGGCCGCCGAGCCCGAGCATCCACTCGACCTGATCGCCCAGCAGCAGCAGGGTCGCCAGCGCCGGGGTGTTGTAGGTCTGCTCCTTGCGCGAGTTGTCGAGCGCGGTCTGCAGCGAGAGGAAGGCGGGCTGCCAGCGGTCGCCGGCGCCGTCGAGCTCTTCGACCCGGGCGATCGCGGCCGGGCTCAGCACCGCGAGCCAGAGGCCGCCGTCGGAGGCGAAGCCCTTCTGCGGGGCGAAGTAGTAGGCGTCGCACTGCTCGAGCTCGACCGGCAGGCCGCCGGCGCCCGAGGTGGCGTCGATCAGGACGAGGGACTCGGCCGCGCCCTCGGGCCGCTCGACCGGGACCATGACGCCGGTCGAGGTCTCGTTGTGGGCCCAGCCGATCGCGTCGGCGGCGGAGTCGGCGGTCGGCTCGGGGGCGTCGCCAGGATCCGCCTCGACCACGATCGGATCTTGCAGGAACGGCGCCGCCGCGGTCGACTTCGCGAACTTCGAGGAGAACTCCCCGTAGGCGAGGTGGAGTGCCCGCTCGCGCACGAGCCAGCCGCAGGCCGCCTCCCAGAAGGCGGTGGTGCCGCCGTTGCCGAGCGCGATCTCGTAGCCGGCCGGCAGCGAGAAGAGCTCGCCGAGGCCGGTTCGCACCTCGCGCACCAGGTCGCGGACCGGCGCCTGGCGATGGGAGGTCCCCATCAGGTCCGAGCGTTCCGCCAGGCGCGCAAGCGCCTCCGGGCGCACCTTCGAGGGCCCGCAGCCGAAGCGGCCGTCGGCGGGCTTGATCTCGGCGGGAATCTGCAGGGTCGTCTCGGGCGCCATCCGGATCGACAGGTTATTGACCAAGGCTCTCCGGGCGAGCGCCGGTCGCTGCGGCTAGGCTGCGAGCGGATCTGCAGGACGCAACCGAGGAGGAGAGAGATGGCGGCGGAGCCGAAAGTGACGAAAGGCGAGGGCTACGCGGTCTCCAGCCTCGACGACCTCGGTGAGGGCTGGGGCTTCCGCAAGGTCCGCAAGGGCCTCGGCGTCGGTGCCTTCGGCGCCAACGCGATCGTGATGCCGCCCGGTTACGAGTCCGGTCGCCATCTCCACGAGGTGCAGGAGGAGCTCTACTTCGTTCACAAGGGGCGGCTCGAGATCGAGCTCGACGGCGCGAGGTTCGAGCTGGGCCCGGGCGGCGTCGCCTGGGTGGACGCGCCCGTCGTCCGCGGCTTCAAGAACCTCAGCGAGGACGAGGACGCGATCTACTTCGTCGTCGGCGGCAAGGACGGCTACGTCGGCCGCGACGGCAAGCTGCCCGAGGGCGAGACCGACCCCCGCGGACCGATCAAAGGCTGACCCCTAGCGCTGGGAGTCCGGGGGTCCTCCGAGGGAATTTGTCGCGGCCCTGTCGGGCCTGGCTCCCGGAGATCCTGTCCTCCTATGGAGGACAGGAACCGGATTGCATTTCGCCCGAACATTCCCTCGGAGGACCCCCGGACTCCCTCCACCGATCCACACCGCCAGGACGGCACAAGGTCGGACAGCTGACGAAGAGAGAGCGCCGCACCTCCTCCGCTCGCAGATAGGGGTACTTCAGCGAACGCTTTGGTTGGGAGGGGGTCGGTACCCCTCCGCAGGAATGTTCGGCGATATGCAATCTGTCTTTTGCGCGGCGAAGCCGCGCGCCAGGTTCTCCCCGGAGCGAAGCGGAGGGGAGGTCAATTCCGGAGGAGGGGTACCGATCCCCTCCCCCACCAAGCCCTATTTCGTGTCTTTGAAGCCCTGATCGATCCAGGGCATCAGGTCGCGAAGGTCGTGGCCGACCGACTCGATCTCGTGGCCGGAGGCCTCGCTGCGCATGCGGTCGAAGCTCTCGCCCCCGGCGCGGTTCTCGCCGATCCACTCCCTGGCGAACTCGCCCGACTGGATCTCGGAGAGGATCTGCTTCATCGCCGCCCGGGACTCCTCGCCGATGACGCGCTTGCCGCGGGTCATGTCGCCGTACTCGGCGGTGTTGGAGATCGAGTAGCGCATGCCCTGGATCCCCTTTTCGTACATCAGGTCGGCGATCAGCTTCAGCTCGTGCAGGCACTCGAAGTAGGCGAGGCGCGGGTCGTAGCCGGCCTCGACCAGGGTCTCGTAGCCGGCGCGGACGAGCTCGGAGGCGCCGCCGCAGAGGACAGCCTGCTCGCCGAAGAGGTCGGTCTCGCACTCGTCCTTGAAGCTCGTCTCGATCACCGCGGCGCGGCCGCCGCCGATCCCGGCCGCGTAGGCGAGGACGAGGTCGTGGGCGTTGCCGGTGGCGTCCTGGTGGACGGCCATCAGGCAGGGGACGCCGCTGCCTTCCTCGTACTGGCGGCGGACCAGGTGGCCGGGGCCCTTCGGCGCGACCATGCCGACGTCGACCCCCGGGGGCGGCTCGATCTCGCCGAAGTGGATCGCGAAGCCGTGGGCGAAGAGCAGCAGGTTGCCGGGGGCGATCCCGTCGGCGATCTCCTCGCGCCAGACCTGCGCCTGTTTCTCGTCGGGCAGCAGGACCATCACCAGATCGCCGTGGCTGGCGGCTTCGGCGACGTCGAGCACCTCGAGCCCGGCCGCTTCGGCCTTGGCGCGGCTGGAGGAGTCCGGCCGCAGGCCGACGACCACCCGGGCGCCGGAGTCCTTGAGGTTGAGGGCGTGGGCGTGGCCCTGGGAGCCGTAGCCGAGGATGGCGACGGTCTTGCCGTCGAGCTTGCCCAGGTCAGCGTCTTTGTCGGTGAAGATGTCGTCGGTTCGCATGGGGCGGCAGGCTAGCGGAGCGCCCTGCGCATCAGCTTCCCGGAGGGGGTGCGCGGCAGGGCCGAGGCGAGCTCGACCCGCTTCGGCACTTTGAAGCCGGCCAGCGACTGGGCGCAGTGGCGGCGCAGGTCGTCGGGCGTCACCTCGGAGCCGGCCTCCAGCACGACGACCGCGGTCACGGCCTGCTGCCACTCGGGGTCCTCGCGGCCGATCACCGCCGCGTCGGCGACCTCGGCGTGGCGCAGCAGCACCTCCTCCACCTCGGAGGGGACGACGTTCTCGCCGCCGCTGACGATCATGTCGTCGATGCGGTCGTCGACGTAGAGGAATCCCTCCTCGTCGATGTGGCCGAGGTCGCCGGTGTGGAGCCAGCCGTCGGCGTCGGCGGCGCCAGGGGCGACGGTCGGGCCCTGGATCAGGATCTCGCCGTTGCGGATCCGCAGGTGGGTGGTCAGCAGCGGCCGGCCGGCGGAGCCGAGCTTGCGCTTGGCGTCGGCGGGAGCCAGCGTCGTCACCTGCGAGCAGGTCTCGGTCAGGCCGTAGGTCTGGACCACGGTCGCGCCCTTGGCGATCGCCTCTTCCAGCGGTTCCTCGGGAACGGGGCCGCCGCCGACGAGGATCGCCCGCGGAGCGGAGAGGTCGACCCCGGCCTCCAGCAGCCGCGTCAGCATCGTCGTCACCAGCGAGACGATCGTGATCCCGTCGCGCTCCAGCGCCTCCCCCACCCGCTCGACGTCGAAGCCGTCGTGGACCACGGCGGTGGTGCCGTAGATGACCGAGCGCATGACGATTCCGAGGCCGGCGATGTGGCTGAGCGGGACGCAGCAGAGCCAGCGGTCATCGGGCATGACGCCGATGTTGAAGGCGGAGCCGACCGCGCTCCAGAGGAAGTTGCCGTAGCTGAGGGCGACCGGCTTGGGGTTGCCGGTGCTGCCGCTGGTGAGGACCCGGCAGCAGACGTCGTCCATGTCGTGCTCACCGAGCAGCGGCAGGTCGGCCTCGGTCTGGGTCAGCTGTCCGGGGTCGTCGAGGTCGATGATCGGCTCCTCGGCCGTGACGATCGCTTCCCGCTCGGCGGGGGTCAGCCGGGGTCCCAGCGGCAGCAGCGCCGCGCCGACCTTGAGCAGCGCGTGCAGGAGGACGACCTGCTCGCGGCGCGGGTGCATGGTCAGGGCCGCGGTCGAGCCGCGGCGAACGCCGTGGGCGGCGAGCCTGCGCGCCACCCAGGTCGCCTCCGCCTCGAGCTCGGCGTAAGTCATCTCAGCGCCGTCGGCAACGAGCGCTGTCCGGTCCGGACAGCTCTGCGATCTCTGCGAGAGCCAGTCGTCGAGCTTCATCGGGATATCGTCCCCATCATGCCCAAACGCCACAAAGGAGCCCCGTCAGAGGACGAACTCTACGCGCCGATCGCGTGGTCGCCCGGCGGCGGCGAATACGAAGACATCCGCTACGAGACCGGCGGCGGGATCGCCAAGGTGACGATCGCCCGGCCCGAGGTCCTGAACGCCTTCCGGCCGCAGACGCTGATCGAGGTATCGGCGGCGCTGGAGCTGGCGCGCGAGGACCCGGAGGTCGGGGCGATCGTGCTCACCGGCGAGGGCGAGCGCGCCTTCTGCTCGGGCGGCGACCAGTCCGTGCGGGGAAGCACCGGCTACATGCCCGAGGGGGCGGCGGTCGGGCGCTTCCACGTCACCGACCTGCAGATCCAGATGCGGCGGCTGCCGAAGCCGATCGTGGCGATGGTCGCCGGCTACGCGATCGGCGGCGGCCACATCCTCCACCTCTGCTGCGACCTGACGATCGCCGCCGACAACGCGGTCTTCGGCCAGAACGGACCCCGGGTCGGCTCCTGGGACGGCGGCTACGGCGCCTCCCTGCTCCGTGACCTGGTCGGGACCAAGAAGGCGAAGGAGGTCTGGCTGCTCTGCCGCCAGTACAGCGCCGAGGAGGCGGTCGAGATGGGGCTGGTGAACACCGTCGCGCCGCTGGCGGAGCTCGAGCGCGAGACGGTCGCCTGGTGCAGGGAGATGCTCGCCCTCTCCCCCTTCGCGCTGCGCCTGGTCAAGGCCAGCTTCAACGCGCACGAGGACGGCTACGCGGGCATCCAGCAGCTCGCCCACGACGCCAACCTCCTCTTCTACGGCTCCGACGAGGCGGCCGAGGGGCGCGAGGCGTTCAAGCAGAAGCGGCGGCCCGAGTTCGAGAAGTTCCCCCGCCGCGCATGAGGATCTGGATCATGGCGGCGCGGCCGCGGACGCTGCCGGCGGCGATCGCGCCGGTGCTGGTCGGGACCGCGGCGGCGGTGCAGTTCCTCGGGCACCTGCCGCGCTGGGGGGCGTTCTTCGCCGCGCTCGTCGGCTCGATCTTCATCCAGATCGGGACCAACCTCGCCAACGACTACTCCGACGCCAAGCGCGGCGCCGACACCGCCGACCGGCTGGGGCCGGTGCGGGTGACGGCAAGCGGGATGATCACGCCGCAGCGGGTGCTGACGGCGACCTGGATCGCCTTCGCCGTCGCGGTCGCCTGCGGGATCTACCTGACCTTCATCGCGGGCTGGGTGATCCTCGTCATCGGCATCCTCTCGATCGCCGCCGGAGTGCTGTACACGGGGGGTCCGCGACCCTACGGCTACGCCGGTTTCGGCGAGGTCTTCGTCTTCCTGTTCTTCGGCCTCGTCGCCGTCAACGGCTCCTACTACGTGCAGCTGGAGGAACTGGACGCGCTGCCGCTCGGCCTCTCGATCTCGATCGGCTTCCTGGCGACGGCGATCATCGTCGTCAACAACGTCCGCGACGTCGAGACCGACCGCCGGGCGGGCAAGAACACGCTGGCGGTACGGATCGGCCGCGATGCGGCGGTGCGGCTGTACGCGCTGCTGGTGACTGGGGCGTTCGTGGTGCTGCCGATCGCCCTTTGGGCGGGCGAAGCAAGCGCCCTGCCGCTGATCGGCTGGCTGGCGGCGCCGCTGGCGCTGAAACCGTTTCGGACGCTGCGCGACCGGCGCGACGGCGCGGCGCTGAACGGTGTGCTGGCGGGAACGGGCGCCCTGCTGGGGATCTTCAGCCTGCTGGTGACGGCCGGCCTGCTGATCTCCAGCTAACCCCCTGATGAGCTCACAATTTGAGCATCGCGAAATTTGAGTTCGCCAAATAGTTGCCAAGTGCGAGGGTAGGGCGGTGCAGATCGCGTCGGTCGAGGTCATCCCTTACGCGCTGCCATTCGAGCAGCCGTACGTGACCGCGCGCGGTGCGTTGGAGCGACGCGAGATGGTGCTGCTGCGGCTACGGGATGTGGACGGGGTCGTCGGACTGGGGGAAGCGGTGCCGCTGACGTTGCGGGGTGGCGTGGGGCTGACGGAGGTCGTGAGCGAACTCGAGGAGTGGGCGGAGAGGCAGGTGGACGAGAGACTGTCCGGGCCAGCGAGGTGTGCGGTGGCGACGGCGCGGGCGGATCTGCTTGGTAGGAGGGCGGCGGGCCAAGGTGGCGACGGAGACGAAGCGGTGCCGTGCAATGCGACGCTTGTGGTTGGGGCGCCCGAGGCCGTCGCGGCTGAGGCGAGGCGTTGGGCGGCGGACGGGTTCACGACCTTCAAGCTGAAGCTCGGTGCCGAGTCCGTGAAAAACCTTGCAGAGCAGGGAATTGCACGGACTCGCGCTGACGTGGAGCAGGTGCGGGCGGTGCGGGAGGCGGTCGGGCCCCGAGCGCGGATTCGGGTGGACGCGAACGAGGCCTGGGACCTCGAGACCGCGAAGCGGACGCTGGCGGAGCTGGAGCCGTACGGGATCGAGCTGGCGGAGCAGCCCGTCGCGGGACTCGAGGCGATGGCGGAGCTTGCCGCGTCGACGTCGATTCCTCTCGCCGCCGACGAGAGCGTCACGAACCTCGACGAGGCGGAGCGGGCGGTGAGGATGGGCGCCTGCACCTACACCGGGATCAAGCTCTCCAAGGTCGGTGGACCCGAAGCGGCCCTCGCCATCGCCGACGTGCTCCCCGCCTACATCACCAGCGCCCTCGACGGTCCCGTGGGAATAGCCGCCGCCGCACAGGTGGCGCTGAGCCTGGCGGAGACCACCCATCCCGAACGCCTCCACCTCGCCCACGGCCTCGCCACCCAGCGCCTCTTCGCGGAGACGATCGCCGCGGTCGAGTGCGAGCTGCGGGACGGGATGCTCCACCTCCCCCCCGGCCCCGGCCTCGGGGTTGAGATCGACGAGGAGGCGCTGCAGGCGCACCGCATTTAGCCTGCATGTGTCGCTTTATGCGTCCATATGGACGCATAAAGCGACACGCCACCGCCGATGGACCCCACCAACGCCAACACCGCTCTTGCCTCCGCCTTCGCGGAGGAGCTTGCGCGCTCGGGGCTGCGGCGCGCGGTGATTTCTCCGGGGTCCCGGTCGACGCCGCTGGCGGTGGCGCTCTGGCGGCAGCCTGAGATCGAGGTGAGCGTGATCGTCGACGAGCGCTCGGCCGCTTTCTTCGCCCTGGGCGCGGCGCAGGCGAGCGGGGAGCCGGCGGCGCTGCTCTGCACCTCCGGAACGGCGCTCGCCAACTACCACCCGGCCGTCTGCGAGGCCGACGAATCGGCGCTGCCGCTGCTGGTGCTGAGCGCCGACCGGCCGCCGGAGCTGCGGGGGATCGGCGCCGGGCAGACGATCGACCAGATCAAGAGCTTCGGCTCCTCGGTGCGCTGGTTCTGCGAAGTCGGGACCCACGAGGCGGACGACAGCGGGCTGCTGCACTACCGCTCCGTGGCCTGCCGGGCGCTGGCGAGCGCGCGCGGCGAGGTGCGGCCGGGGCCGGTGCACCTCAACCTGCCGTGGCGCGAGCCGCTGGCGCCGGTGCCGGTCGAGGGCGCTGTCAGCGCCACCGATCCGCTGGCGCTGGAGGGCCGCGACGGGCGGCCGCTGACCGCCGTCACCCGTATCGACCTCGAGCCCTCCGTCTTCCTCCTCGACGAGATCGCCGGCCACATCGGCGACGCGATCTCCGGCGTGATCGTCGCCGGGCGCCAGCTCGACCCCGAGCTGCGCGAGCCGCTCGCCCACCTCGCCCGGGTCTCGGGCTTCCCGGTCCTCGCTGAGCCGACCTCGCAGCTGCGCTGCGGCCCCCACGACCGCTCCCACGTCGTCGCCGCCTACGACCTGCTGCTCCGCGACGAGCACTTCGCCCGCTCGGTCGTGCCCGAGCTGATCCTCCGCTTCGGCGAGATGCCGACCAGCAAGCCGCTGCGCGCCTGGCTGACCGAGAGCGGCGCCGACCAGATCGTCGTCGACCCCTCCGGAGGCTGGAACGAGCCGACCAACCGGGCCGCGGCGATCCTGCGCGCCGACCCGACCGAGTGCGCCTCGGGATGGGCCACGCGTCTGGAAGGGCTGGAGGGCCGCGAACGGCCGCTGCCCGACCGCTGGCTGGAAGCCGAGAGGTCGGCGCAGGAGGCTCTCGCGCGCGCCTGCGGCGAGCCCGGCGATGTCACCGAGCCCGCCCTCCACCGCGCCCTCGGCGCCGCCCACCGCGACGGCGACCTCGTCTACACCGGCTCCTCGATGCCGATCCGCGACCAGGAGACCTTCCTCGCCCCCTCCGCCACCGACGTTCACTTCCTCTCCAATCGCGGCGCCAACGGCATCGACGGCCTGATCTCCTCCGGCATCGGCGCCGCCCACGCCAGCGGCCGCCCGACCACGATCGTCGTCGGCGACCTCGGCCTCCTCCACGACCTCGGCAGCCTCGCCGCCCTCCGCGACGTCACCACCCCGGTCCGCATCGTCGTCATCGACAACGGCGGCGGCGGCATCTTCCACTTCCTGCCGCAGGAGGCGGCGATGCCCGAGGACGAATTCGAGGCCCTGCTCGGCACCCCGCGCGGCGTGGATGCAGCAAAGGCGGCGGCGCTGTTCGACCTCCCCCACCGCCGCCTCGAATCGCTCGCCGAGCTACCCGAAGCGCTGGCCGCCGGCACCGCCCTGATCGAGGTCAGGACCGACCGCAGCACCACCGTCGAAGCGCACCGCGCGCTGACCGCACGGGTGCACGACGCCCTCCCGCGCTAACAGGCGATCGGCCCGGCCTCTCGGCCTGCCCCGGGCTGCCAGACGGCACCGTAGAGCGTGGTTTCCCGGTCGGCGTAGACCCTCTTCAGGCAGGTCCCGTCGGCGTTGATCGCCATCAGCGCATCGCCTTTCATCGGGTCGTCGTAACCGTTTTCGTGGACGCGGGTGCGAGTGAACCCGATCCGCCCTCCGGACGGATCCCAGCTGGGCCAGAGGAGCAACTTCCCGCTGCGCCGCAGCAGCCTGGATCGGGGGAAGGTGCCGACCCCGGGTGACCCGCAGCTCGTCGATCGGCGGCGAGCCATCATCGACCGCGCTCGCCCTCCAGTTCTTCCAGCGGATGAACGCCACCTCCGATCCGTCGGGCGAATAGACCGGGTCCGACGCTTCCCGCGCCAGCAGCGAGACGTGGCCGGTACGCAGGTCGACGGGCAACCGCAATGCTGCCTCCCCAGCCAATGCCGACGTTCCGGGCCTATGGAGATTGGAGGGGGGAAGTGGTCGGGGTCGCGGAAGCCTGATGAGATTCCCACTGGGGCCCATCGTGACGATGTCCCGGGTGCCCTCAACGTCGGTCAAGGCCGTGATTTGCGGGCCTTCCGGGACAGCTGCCCACCCAGGTAAAGGCATCCCCGCAAGGACAGCGATGCATATCGCGGTCAGCAGGACGAAAGCGCGGCTCATGCGAGCCTACTCGGCGACCAGCGGCAGCAGGGCCTGCAGCTTGACCTCGGTCTCGGCCAGCTCGGCTTCCGGGTCGGAGCCGGCGACGACGCCGACGCCGGCGAAGAGGTGGGCGTCGCGGTCGCGCAGCAGGGCGCTGCGGAGGGCGACGCAGAATTCGCCGTCTTCGGTGGCGTCCATCCAGCCCACCGGGGCGGCGTACCAGCCGCGATCCATGCCCTCGAGCTCTGTGATCACCGAGCCCGCGGCGGGCCAGGGCTCGCCGCCGACCGCCGGGGTCGGGTGCAGCAGGCCGGCCATCTCGATCGCCGAGTGCGGCTCGGCGAGCTGGGCGATCACCGGCGTCGCCAGGTGTTGGATGTTGGCGATCTTGACGATCTCCGGCTCCGGCGCCGCCTCGACCCAGACCGCGTGGGGGCGCAGGGCGCGGACGATCCGCTCGGTGACGATCCGCTGCTCGCGCCGGTTCTTGTCGCTGCGCAGCAGCTGCTCGCCGAGGTGGTCGTCGACGGCGGGATCGGAGCTGCGGCGGGTGGATCCGGCGAGGGCGACGGTGGAGACGCTGGCGCCGGCGCGGCGGATCAGGAGCTCGGGGCTGGCGCCGATGAAGGCGGCCTCGGGGGTGCCGCAGCAGAAGCAGAAACAGGCCGGGAACTGCTCGCGCATCGCGCCGAAGACCGCCGCCGGATCGTGGGCGGCGGCGGTGGTGACGATCACCTCGCGGGCGAGCACCACCTTGCTCAGATCGCTGGCATCGATGCGCCGGGTCGCGCCCTCCACCGCGGCCTCGAACTCGGAGGGCGGGCGGGCGCTGCGGATCTCGGCGCGGGTGGTCGGGTGCGGGTCCAGCAGCGGCAGCGGCGCGTCCACCCGCAGCGCGGCCAGCCGGGCGCTCAGTTCGTTGGCGATCCGCTCGACCCGGTCCCCCGGATGCACCACCGCGTTGACGGTGAGGAAGGCGCGCCCGCCGCGCCGGCAGATCGAGATCTGCGGCAGCACCAGCGAGGCGGGCGCCAGCGAGCTCCAGGTCGAGCTCGATCCGCCCTCGGGATCGAAGGCAAAGCCGCCGAGCCAGACCGGGCCGGCGCCGGCCGGCAAGCCTCGCGGCTCTTCCAGGACGGGGTGATCGCCGAGCCGCAGGCACTCCTCGGCGACGTCGCGGAAGCGGCCCTCTCCCCGCGAGCTCGCCTCATGCGCAACCCCCAGCCCGATCAGCGCGAACTCGCGATCCGGCTGCTCCCAACAGAACCACCTCTCGCTCGCCAGGCGCGAGGCAAACGCAGTCGCGCAGGGATCGGCGACCTCGACCTCCGTGGTGACGCTTACGAGGGTGCGCCTGCCCCGCTCGACCCCCTTCGCGAGGGCGCCGAGGAGAAGCTCAGTCGTGTCCTCTGCCGATGGCAATCTCGCCGGTCCTCACCATTTCGACCAGCCCGTGGGGGCGGACCATCCGCTCGAAGGCCTCGATCTTGTCGGCCGAGCCGGTCACCTCGATCGTCATCGTCCGCCGCGCCACGTCAACGATTTTCGCTCGGAAGATCTCGGCGAACTGGATGATCTCGGCCCGGTTCTCGACCGCCGAGGAGACCTTGAACAGCGCCATCTCCCGCGCCACCGTCTCCTCCGGCTCCATGTCGCGGATTTTCAGGACGTTGACGAGCTTGTGCAGCTGCTTGGTCACCTGGTCGATCGGGTGGACCGCGCCGTCGAGGGTGAGGGTGACCCGCGAGACCGTCGGGTCGTCGGTCGGGCCGACCGCCAGCGTGTCGATGTTGAAGCCGCGACGGGAGAAGAGCCCGGCGACGCGCGCCAGCACGCCGGGCTTGTTCTCGACCAGGATCGAGAGGATGTGCTTGCGGCCGCTGAGCTGCCCGGGGACGTGCAGGTCCTCGAGTTTGACCGGCTGCGAAGTCCCTGCCTCCACTAGCTCACCTGGCTTCCGCGCGGTGCCTCGACCATGTCCCGGGCGGCGTTGCCCGGCGGGATCATCGGGTAGCAGTTCTCCTCGGCGGCGACGCGCACGTCGAGCAGGACCGGGCCGTCGTGCTCGAGCGCTGCGACCATCTGCTCCTCGAGGTCAGCGCTGTCGTCGCAGCGCATGCCTTTGGCCCCGAAGGCCTCCGCCAGCTTCACCCAGTCGGGGCTGGCGCCCATCTCGACCGAGCTGTAGCGGCGGTCCCAGAACAGCTCCTGCCACTGGCGGACCATGCCCATGTAGCCGTTGTTCATCAGGAAGACCTTGACCGGGACGTTCTCGGTCACGCAGGTCGCCAGCTCCTGGACGTTCATGATCAGGCTGCCGTCGCCGGCGATGCAGACGACCTGCTCGCCCGGACAGGCGACCTTGGCGCCGACAGCGCTCGGCAGGCCGAAGCCCATCGTCCCGAGGCCGCCGGAGTTGATCCAGCGCCGCGGCTCCTCGAAGCCGTAGTACTGCGCCGCCCACATCTGGTGCTGACCGACGTCGGAGGTGATGATCGCGTCGCCCTGGGTGGCGCGGTGCATCGCCTCGATCATGAACTGCGGCTTGATCTCACCGTCCTTGCCGGGCTCGTAGTAGAGCGGGTGCGCCTCCTGCCAGCCGCGCAGCGTGTTCCACCACTCGTCGAGCCGCGAGGGGTCGGTCTGCAGCGCCCGGTACTCGCGGGTCAGCTTCGGCAGCACCTGCTTGACGTCGCCGACTATCGGGATATGCGCTCCCACGTTCTTCGAGATCTCCGCCGGGTCGATGTCGATGTGGATGACCTTGGCGTTGGGCGCGAACTCGTCGAGCTTGCCGGTGATGCGGTCGTCGAAGCGGGCGCCGATGGCGACGATCAGGTCGGCTTTGTCCATCGCGTGGTTGGCGGTCCAGGTGCCGTGCATCCCGAGCATCCCGAGGAAGCGGTCGCTGGAGGCCGGGAAGGCGCCCAGGCCCATCAGGGTCGAGGTGACCGGGAAGCGGTCGGAGCCGGCGAGCTCGCGCAGCTCCTCGGAGGCGTTGCCGTTGATCACGCCGCCGCCGGTGTAGAAGATCGGCCGCCGCGCGCTCGCCAGCGCTTTGGCGGCGATCCGGATCTGCTTGATGTTGCCCTCGGTCGAGGGCTTGTAGCCGGGCAGCTCGACCGGCTCGGTGCGCGGCTCGTAGTCGATCTCGGCGCGCGAGAGGTCCTGCGGGATGTCGAGCAGGACCGGCCCCGGGCGCCCGGTCGAGGCGACGTGGAAGGCCTGGTGGACGTACTCGGGGATCTGGCGCGGGTCGGTGACCGCGAAGGAGTGCTTCACGAAGGGCAGCGTCGCGCCGAGGATGTCGGCCTCCTGGAAGCCGTCGGTGCCGATCAGCTCGGTCCGCACCTGGCCGGTGATGAAGACGGTCGGCGTCGAATCCATCATCGCGTCGGCGATCGCGGTGACGAGGTTGGTGGCGCCCGGCCCCGAGGTTGCGAAGGCGACGCCGACTTTCCCCGAGGCTTTCGCGTAGCCCTCGGCGGCGTGGCCGCCGCCCTGCTCGTGGCGCACCTGGACGTGGCGGAAGTCCGCGTCGACCAGGGCGTCATAGGTGGGCAGGTTGGCTCCCCCGGGAATCCCGAAGACGTCCTTGACGCCCTCGGCCTTGAGGGATTCCATCAACGTGTCGGCGGCGCGCATGAGAAAGGCGATGGTACTAACAGCGCGGCCTTGCCCACGGGCAGCGACCTCGCCTGCCGGGTAGCGCCCGCGACTCTAGGCTTGGCCAGCCGGCGACTTGGCCGGATTCCAGCGCGTCTTCGGCTCGATCGCGCTGTCGATCACGCGGCCTTTGTGGCGCTCGATCGCGTGGAGGATCGACTCGACGAGCTCCTCGCCCAGCAGCGTCGGCTGCAGGCCGAGGTCGAGCAGCTTGGTGTGGATCGCGTTGTAGTAGTGCTCTTCCTTCTCGACCCGCGGGTTGTCGTAGTGCTGGACCTCGACGCTGTAGCCGAGGTGATCGCCGGCTTCCTTCACCAGCTCGGCCAGCTCCATCACCGAGAACTGCTCCGTGAACTGGTTGAAGACGCGGAACTCACCGCGCTCGGCCGGGTTCAGCGCCGCCAGTTCGACGCAGGCGAGGGTGTCGCGGATGTTGAGGAAGCCGCGGGTCTGGTGGCCGGCGCCGTAGACGGTCAGCGGATGGCCGATCACCGCCTGCACGCAGAAGCGGTTGAGGACGGTGCCGAACAGCTCGTCGTAGTCGAAGCGGGTGACGAGGCGCTCGTCGCGGGCCGTCTCCTCGGTCTCGACGCCGTAGACGACGCCCTGGTTGAGGTCGGTGGCGCGCAGGCCCCAGGTGCGGCAGGCGAAGTGGATGTTGGTCGAGTCGTGGACCTTGGAGCAGTGGTAGAGCGAGCCCGGCAGCTTCGGATAGGGCAGGGTGTCTTCGCGGCCCTTGTGCTGGACCGTGATGTAGCCCTCCTCGATGTCGATGTCGGGCTGGCCGTACTCGCCCATCGTGCCCAGCTTGACCAGGTGCGCGTCGGGGACGTGGTCGCGCATCGCGAAGAGCAGGTTGAGGTTGCCGATCACGTTCGCGTGCTGGGTTTCGACCGCCCGCTCGCGCGAGAGCATCGAGAACGGCGCCGAGGCCTGCTGGCCGTAGTGGACGACCGCCTCGGGCTTGGTCTCGGCGACGACCTCGTCGAGGAAGTCGCCGTCCTCGACGGCGCCGACGTAGCTGCGGATCTGCTCGCCGGAGACCTCCCGCCAGGCGGCGATGCGCTCGTCGAGCTCGCGGACCGGAGTCAGCGAGGCGGTGCCATGTTCGGTGTGCCAGCGGCGACGCGAGAAGTTGTCGACGACGGAGACTTCGTGGCCGCGGGCCGAAAAGCGGAGTGCGGTCGGCCAGCCGAGGTAGCCGTCGCCCCCGAGGATGAGGATTCGCATGAGGGCGGGACTCTAGTCGGTTCCCCGGCGACCGCGTGTCCTAGTTGAATCCCGGGATGGTGAGCGGACTCGCAGCGCGAAACGGCGGCTGGATCGGGCTCGGGGCGCTGGTCGCGGTCCTGCTGCTCGGGCTGGGGCTGCGAGTCGGCGAAGCCTGGGACGGGCGGGCGCCGGTCTACGACGCCCAGGCCTACGCGGCGATTGCCAGGAACCTGGACGAGGGGAACGGGTTCACGGTGGGGCCCGGCGCGACGCAGCCGTCGAGCAACTACTCGCCGGGCCTGCCGCTGTTCGTGGCGGGGGTCTACGAGGCGACGGGCGGGGTGCACGAACGGCTGGCGCGGGTCGTGCTGGCGGCGATCGGGGCGCTGAGCGTGCTGTTCGCGTACGCGATCGCGAGGCGCCTGGGGCGGCCACTCCAGCGACCCAAGGCAAGTCAGGTCGCCGCCCCGGAGCCCTCGCTGAGTTATTCCGGCTATAGGCGGGTCAGCTCAGCGAACGTCTGGCCGGCGCTGGTTGGGGCGGTGGCGGTGGCGGTGTACCCGGCGCTGTTGGAGTACCAGGGGATGCTGATGAGCGAGCCGCTGGCGGCAGCGCTCCTGTCGGGAGGCGTGCTGGCGGCGCTCTGGGCTTGGGATGGGAACTGGGTGCGGTGGTTGCTGCCGGGCGTGCTGTTCGGAGCGCTGGCGATGGTCCGGCCGGAGTACCTCGGCATTACCGCTCTCGTGGCGCTTGTGGTGCTCGTGCGACGGGTGCGGATCGACTTGCGCGGCTCCCTTCTGCGTGCTGCTGTTTTCCTCGGTGCGGCCCTTGTTGCGGTAGCCCCCTGGACGATCCGCAACGGGGTCGCGCTGGACCGCTTCGTCCCGATCTCCACCGGCGGCGGACAAGTGATCTATGCGGGCACCTACCTGCCCTCCGACGGCGACCCGGAAAAGGTCGGCGCAGAAGTAGTCGCGGAAAACCCGCACCTATTCGGGCCCGGTGCGGTCGAACGTCTGCGCCTCGAGCAGATCCTCGCCCGGTTGGCGCACGCCCGCTATCCCGCAGTGGCACCCGACCAGGCGCTCTCGAAGCTGGGTAGGGAACAGCTATGGGACGACGTCTCGGAATCGCCCGGCGAATACGCGGGCTTCGTCGCCACCAAGATCGCCCGCATCTGGTCCCACGGGCCCCGCGCCGTGATGCGCGAGCCGGTTTGGCAGGTGCTGCACTGGCTCTTGGTCGCCCTCGGCCTACTCGGCCTCGCGATCCTCGCCTGGCGGCGCCGCTGGGAAGCGCTGCTGCTCGCCTCCATCTTCCTGGCGATCACCTTGATCAGCGCCCTCCTCGTCGCCTCCCCCCGTCGCGTCCTGGTCCTGGTCCCCCTCCTCGCCCCTCTCGCCGCCGTCGCCCTCACCTACCTCACCGCCTCGCGCGGAAGCCCATCCGCTGCCCGCCTCACAAAGCCGGGGCGGGCAGCGGATGGGCTCACCACGCGCAACCCCGGATAGCCTGACCGCGCCCTTGAAGACCCTCGCCGCCTGGATCCGCGCACTGCCTGAGCGATACGGGAAGCGAACGCTGGTCGCGCTCGCCCTGATCGCGGCTCTCGGCCTCGTCGTCCGCGCCTACGTGGTCGTCAACCCGGTCTCGAACCCGGCCGACGACTCGCACGCCTACTACGCGATCTCCAAGGCGCTCTCCAAGGAAGGCAGCTTCGGCGGGCCGGAATTCCACGACTCCAGCGACTGGTCCCCTGGAGCGCCGTTCCTCTATGCCGCCGCCTTCTACGTCACCGGCGGCGCCCGCGAAGGCACGGCGCGGATCGTCGAGGCGCTGCTCGGGGTGGCGACGATCCTCGTCGTCTTCGCCCTCGGCTGGCGGCTGGGCGGCCGCCAGCTCGGGCGCTGGGTCGGCCTTTTCGCCGCCTTTGCCGTCGCGGTCTACCCCCCCTTCCTCCACACCACCGGCGAGCTGATGAGCGAGCCGCCGGCGATGCTGACCCTGCCGGCGGCGATCCTCGCCTTCCTCTGGGCCGGCTCATGCGGCGAGAACGCTGTTGTTCCCGCTATGCGGAGACAAGTGCGTTCTCAGTGGGTCTGGGCCGTACCGGGCGTCCTCTTCGGCCTGACCGCAATGTTCCGGCCCGAGTACCTGCTGGTCGGCGCCGCCTTCGTCGTCCTCGCATTCGTCCGAGTCGCCTGGATGGGGGCAGGCCCGGGCCGCCGGCGCAACTGGACCGGCGGCCTCGCTGCGGCCGCGGTCCTCCTCGTCGCCCTCGTCCTGCCGATCGTCCCCTGGACGGTCCGCAACATCGTCGTCCTCGAACGGCTCGTCCCGATCTCGACCGGCGGCGGCAAGGCGCTCTACACCGGCACCTACCTCCCGGCCGACGGCGAATACCAGCGGGTCAAGGCGATCCTCGTGGAACGTTACGAACACCGGCACCTGGACCCGAGCTCCGAAGCCCTCAACGAAATCGACCCGACGCCGCTCTTCAACCGGGTCGCAAGCGAAGTGATCGCCGAACACCCGGGCCTGACCCGTGACGAAGCCCTCGGCAGGCGCGGCAAGGAAAACCTCTCCAAGTACTTCGGCGAAGACCCGTTCGGCTACCTGGCGATGACCGCGCGCAAGGTCGGCCGGATGTGGAGCAGCGGCGTCGGCGCAGCGATGGACACCACCGCGGGGCGCATCGTCCAGATCCTCCTCGTCTTCGCCGGCCTCGCCGGCCTCGCCCTGCTGGCGAGGCGGCGGCGCTGGTGGGATCTTGTCGCCTTGGCAACTCCGATCCTCCTCGTCACCGCGGTCGGCGCCGTCTCCCTCGCCGCCCCGCGGCGCAACGAGGTGCTGATGACGCTCGTCTTTCCACTGGTGGGGCTCGCCCTCTCATCCGGCCTCGCGGCCATATCCTCGGGTCGCGAATGGTCCCGCTTGCAGGCATCTTCCCGGCCGAACTGACGGCGCTGCGCGCCGCCGGCGTGCTGATCGCGCTGGCGACGATCGGCTACGCGGTCGCCCGCCGCCGCTCGCTGCGCAACGCCGACGTCCTGATCCTGGTCCTCGCCGGCACCGGCCTGCTGGTGGTCACCGGGACCGAAATCGTCAACGGCCTCCTCTCCGCCTTCTCCTTCGAGAAGGGCAACGGCGGCCGCATCCTCGGCCTCGCCGTCTTCGCGATCTTCGTCCTCTTCATCCTCATCCTGCGGGCGCTCTCGCAGACCGCGCGCAACCAGCGCCAACTCGCGGCCGCCCTCGAGGGCCTGGCCTGGGAGGAGTTCCGCCAGGCCGGCCTGCCCGACCGCTTCGAGGGCAGGATCGCGATCCTGATCCCCGCTTACAACGAGGCCGAGAACATCGGCACCGTCCTCGACAGGATCCCGCCCGCGGTCTGCGGCGTGCGCACCGAGGTCCTGGTCGTCGACGACGGCTCCCGCGACGGCACCGGCGACGTCGCCGCCGAGCACGGCGCCCTGGTCGCCCGCCACGTCACCAACCGCGGCGGCGGCGCGGCGCTGCGGACCGGCTACCGGCTGATGGTCGAATCGGGCGCCGAGATCGTCGTCACCCTCGACGCCGACGGCCAGCACCGGCCCGACGAGATGGAGCGCCTGGTCAAGCCGATCATCGACGGAGAAGTCGAGATGGCCCACGGCTCGCGCGTCCTCGGCCACGCCGACCGCAACCACTTCGCCCGCGAGCTCGGGATCGTCTTCTTCAACCGCCTCGTCTCCTTCATCACGCGCACCCACGTCACCGACTGCTCCAACGGCTACCGCGCCGTCCGCACCAGCGTCCTCCCGCAGCTGGTCCTGCGCCAGGAGCAGTTCCACACCTCCGAGTTCATGATCGAGGCGATCAAGCGCAACATCCCCGCCAGGGAGATTCCGATCACCGTCGACCAGCGCCTCCACGGCCACTCGAAGAAGCCCGCCGCCTTCCGCTACGGCGCCGGCTTCGCCAACGCGATCGTCAGGACCTGGCTGCGCTGAGTTGACCCGGCTCTGGCCGGGTTAACTCAGCGAACGCCGGGATGCCGGACCGCCGCCGGGTCCGGGAGGTAGAGGTCGGTGCCGCAGCGAGGGCAGACCTGGACGTAGAGCTTGAGGGCTTTGCCGCAGGTGGGGCACTGGCGTTCGGGTTCGTCCTTGTCGAAGCGGTAGAGGATCACCGCGATCAGGCCAAGGGGCGGGATCACCGTCCCGATCACCAGCCAGATGAAGAAGGAGCTGCCCTTGGCGCGGCCGATCAGCGCGGTCGCAAGCCCGAAGAAGAAGGCGATGACTAGGTATTCCACGTAGGCATTGTGGCGCGCCCGTCCTCAGGCCAGAGGTTTCGGGTGGCCGATCGAGCCGACCTCGGCGGTGTCGCGGCTGAACGGCAGGCCGGCGGTCCAGTCGAGCACGGCGCGCACCTTGCGGGCGGTGCCGGGGATCTGGCTCATGTGGTAGGTCCGCGCCATCCACCAGGCGGGAAAGCCGCGGAAGGTTCGCTCGCCGATCCGGCCGACGGCCTTGTAGCGGCCGAGGTTCACGAAGGAGGCTTCGCTGCGGTAGTCGAAGGGGTGCGGCGAGCCGATCCCCAGCTCGGCGGCGATGTTGCGGGCGGCGACCGGTCCCTGCCGCACCGCGTGCTGGGCGGTCGGCGGGCAGGTGCCGCCGCGCGGGTCGGGCGCCGCGGCGCAGTCGCCGATCGCCCAGACCGAGTCCATCCCCTGCACCCGCAGGTGGGAGTCGACCGGCACCCGGCCGCGCTCGTCGAGCGGCAGGCTCAGCTGCGAGAGGATCGGCTGCGCCTTCACCCCGGCGGTCCAGACGACGGTGCGGGTCGCCAGGACCTCACCGCTGGAGAGGCGGGCGCTGTCGGCGCCGACCTCCTCCAGCGTCGTCTGCAGGCGGATGTCGATGCCGCGCCCGCGCAGCTCCCGCAGCGCGTAGTCAGCCAGCTCGCGGTCGATCTCCGGCAGGACCCGGTCGGTCGCCTCGACCAGGACCCAGCGCATGCCTTGCAGGCGGGCGCGCGGGTAGTTGTCCATCGCGTCGGCGGCGAAATCCTGCAGCTCGGCCAGCGCCTCGAGGCCGGCGTAGCCGCCGCCGACGAAGACGTAGGTGAGCAGCGCTTCGCGCCGCGCCGGGTCCTCGGTCGCGTTCGCTTCCTCGAGGGTCTCGATCACGTGATTGCGCAGGTAGATCGCGTCGGCCAGGCTCTTGAAGCCGACGGCGTGCTGGGCCAGGCCCGGAACCGGCAGCACCCGCGAGACCGAGCCGAGCGCCAGCAGCAGCTGGTCGTAGGCGAGCTCCTCGGTTTCGCCGTACTTGGCCCGCAGGGTCACCGTCTTGCGCTCGGGATCGTGAGCGACGATCGCCCCGAGCCGCAGGTAGGTCCGCTTCAGGATGTCCCGCAGCGGCGTCACCACGTGCCGCGGCTCCAAGGTCCCGGCGGCCGCCTCCGGCAAGAACGGCGTGTAGAGCGCGAAGTTCGTCTCGTTGACGAGCACCAGCCGCGCCGATTGCTTCGGCATCGCCCGCTCCAGCTCATGCGCCGCCGCCGCGCCGCCGAAACCGCCGCCAGCGATCACCACATTCCAGGCCATGCCCTCAACCTAGCACGCTTGTAACACGTTGTTACAAAGTATCTACCGCCACTTTCCCGTCGCCCGGCTTGACCAAGGTGCAGATGTAGTAGATCCACATGAACCTTTCGATCGCGACCTGCCCGTACTCGGACAGGTCGTCCCAGGGGCGCGAGTAGGGATTGCCGGGGCCGAGCCTGATCAGAAGGCGAGCGAGTGGATCGAGAACGGGGCGAAGCCGGGTCCGGGTGAGACCCGCGTCCATCACCGCCAGGCAACCGCCTGGTCGCAGGTGCTCCCAGGCTCGCGCCAGGGCACGTTTCGGTTCCGGCATCGCGGAGTAGCTGAGGCTGAAGAGGACGGCGTCCACGTCCCGGTCGATCTCGAGTTGCGCGGCGTCCTGATGCTGCAGGAGCACGTTCGACCAGCCGCGCTGCGCAACCAGCTTGCCGGCCTCCCGCAGCATCCCCGCCGACGCGTCGATGGCGATCACGCTTCCGCCGGAACCGACCGCCTCAGCCAGATAAGGAAAGTTGCGACCGGTGCCAGCGCCCACCTCCAGCACGGTGTCCCCGGACTTCAGCCCGAGCGCCGCCACCGCTTTGCGGCGGGCGATCGGAAAAATCAGGTAGAGGGGCTCGAAGGCTTTGTAGAAGCGGGCGACCCGGTCGTACTGCCCGGTGATCTCGCCAAGCTGCCGTTCCGTCGAGAGATGCCCGCCCATCGGGCCGAGCCTATCCGAGGCGCCTAGAGCCGCTCGCGGATCAGGCGGTTGACCTCGCCGCCGTCGGCGCGGCCTTGGGTCTCGCGCATGACGGCGCCGACGACGGCGCCGATCGCCTTGTTGTTGCCTGCGCGGATCCGCTCGACGGCGTCGGCGTTGTCGGCCATCGCCCTCTCGACAATCGCTTCCAACTCGCCGGAGTCCGACAGCTGGGCCAGGCCCTCGCGCTCGACGATCGCGGCGGGGTCGCCGCCCTCCTCGACGAGCGCGGCGAGGACGGTCTTGGCGCTGCCGTGGGAGATCTTCTTCTCCTGGACCAGGGAGACCAGCGACGCGAGCGAGTCCGGAGTGACCCTGGAGGCCGTGGCGCCGCCCTCGACCTCGGCCTGGCGCAGAGCCGCGGCCAGCTCGCCGGTCACCCAGTTGGCAATCACTTTTGGCTCGGTGCCGTCGGCCGCCGCCAGCGTCGCCTCGAAGTAGCTCGCCGTCTCCGGATCGGTCGCCAGCGTCAGCGCCACGTCGGGCGCCAGCCCCAGCTCGCTCCGGTAGCGCCCGATCCGCGCCGCCGGCAGCTCCGGCAGCGCCTCGCGGGCCTCCCGCAGCATCTCCTCGGTGGGCGCCAGCGGCACCAGGTCGGGCTCGGGGAAGTAGCGGTAGTCGTGCGCCTCCTCCTTCGAGCGCAGCGGCGTCAGGGTCCCGGTCGCCGGGTCGAAATGAAGGGTCTCCTGGGTCACCGTCCCGCCCGCTTCGACCAGCTCGCGCTGGCGCGCCAGCTCGGCCTCGATCCCGCGCTGGAGGAAGCGGAAGCTGTTCATGTTCTTCAGCTCGGTCTTGGTGCCGAGCTCGTCGCTCCCGGCCGGGCGCACCGAGACGTTGGCGTCGACCCGCAGGCTCCCCTCCTCCATGTTGACGTCGGAGACGCCGAGCTGGCGGACGGTCTCGCGCAGGAGCCGCGCCCATTCGGCCGCTTCGGCGCTGCCGCGCAGGTCGGGCTCGGTGACGATCTCCACCAGCGGCGTGCCGCCGCGGTTGAAGTCGACCAGCGAGGCGCCGGAGCCGTGAATCCGGCCCGAGGCGCCGACGTGGACCATCTTCGCCGCGTCCTCCTCGAGGTGGGCGCGGTGGATGCGAATCTCGCCGAGCCGGCCGGGGCCGCAGATCGGGATGTCGTACTGGCTGATCTGGTAGGCCTTCGGGCTGTCGGGATAGAAGTAGTTCTTGCGGTGGAAGATCGAGCGCGGCGCGATCTCGCACCCGAGCGCGAGGCCGATCTGCAGCGCGTAGCGGATCGCCTGCTCGTTGGGCACCGGCAGCACGCCGGGGTGGGCGAGGCAGACCGGGCAGGTGTGGACGTTCGGCTCGTCGCCGAAGGAGAGCTCGCAGCCGCAGAACATCTTCGTCCTGGTCGCCAGCTGGACGTGGATCTCCAGCCCGATCACCGCCTCGAGCTCAGCCATCGTCCGCACCTCCGCTTCCGCTGTGCCTTTCCCCCGCTATAGGGGGAAAAGGCACAGCGGAAGGATCGGCGTCGAACCCGATCCCCTGCTCGAGCGCGTGGGCGGCGTCGAGCAGGCGCTGCTCGGCGAAGGCGGGGGCGGCGATCTGGAAGCCGACCGGCAGCCGCGGGCCGCCGCCCTCGGGCTCGGCGAGGCCGGCGGGGATCGAGATCGCCGGGATGCCGGCGAGGCTCATCGGCACGGTGAAGAAGTCGTTCAGGTACATCGCGAGCGGGTCGTCGGTCTTCTCCCCCAGCTTGAAGGCGACCGAGGGCGCGGTCGGGGTGACGACGAAGTCGACGGCGGCGAAAGCGGCGTCGAAGTCCTCGGCGATCCGCGTCCGCACCTTCTGCGCCTGGCCGTAGTAGGCCTCGTAGTAGCCGGCCGACAGCGCGTAGGTGCCGAGCATGATCCGCCGCTTCACCTCGGCGCCGAAGCCCTCCGAGCGGGTCGCCTCGTACATCTCGATCAGGTCGCCGTCGCCGCCCCTGCGCATCCCGTAGCGGACGCCGTCGTAGCGGGCGAGGTTGGAGGAGGCCTCGGCGGGGGCGATCACGTAATAGGCGGAGATGCCGTGCTCGGCGTTCGGCAGCGAGACCTCGGCGATCTCTCCGCCCAGGGCCTCGATCTTCGCCAGCGTCGCCTCGAAGACCTCGCGCACGCCGGCGTCGACCGCGTCGCGCGCCAGCTCGGCCGGGACGCCGAAGCGCAGGCCCGAGAGGTCCTCGCGGTCGGGCAGCGAGACGCCGCCGTCGAGGCCGACCGAGGTCGAGTCGCAGGGGTCCCTGCCCTGGAGGATGCCCAGCAGCAGCGCCGCGTCGCTGACGGTCCTGGTCAGCGGCCCGCACTGGTCGAGCGAGGAGGCGAAGGCGATCATCCCGTAGCGCGAGATCGCGCCGTAGGTGGGCTTGAGGCCGACGATGCCGCAGAAGGCCGCCGGCTGGCGGATCGAGCCGCCGGTGTCGGTGCCGATCGACCACGGCGCCAGGCGCCCGGCGACGACCGCGGCCGAGCCGCCGGAGGAGCCGCCGGGGACGCGCTGGCGGTCCCACGGGTTGAGCACCGGCCCGTAGGCGGAGTTCTCGTTCGAGGAGCCCATCGCGAACTCGTCCATGTTGGTCTTGCCGAGGATCGGCGAGCCGGCCTCGATCAGCCTGCGGACCGCCGTCGCCGTGTAGGGCGGGCGGTAGCCCTCGAGGATGCGGGAGCCGGCGGTGGTCGGCACCCCCTCCGTGGTGAAGATGTCCTTGACGGCGATCGGGGCGATCGAGTCGCGCTCGACCGCGATCGCGCTTGCCCCGCCGTCGCCCTCGTCGCGCCAGAGGTAGGCGTTCAGCTCGTCGCCGGCGGCCGCCTCACGCCAGGCGGCGGTGTACTCGGCAGCCCCGAGGTCGCCGGCGACCATCGCTTCGTGAGCCGCGAGGGCCGTCAGGTCGAGCAGGTCCGACATCTATTCCGCCTGCGGTGAGGGCACCCGAAAGGCCCCGTCCTCCGGTTCGGGCGCAGGCGCCAGGGCGACGCCCTGCGGCAGGCTCCGGTGCGGCTCGTCGGCGCGCAGCACGTTCTCGAGCGCAACCACGTGTGAGGTCGCCTCGACCCCCTCCAGATCCAAATTCCCGATCCGGTCGACATGCTCGAGGATCCCCGACAGCTCGCCGACCATCTGCTCGACTTCTTCATCTGAAAGACGAAGACGGGCGAGCCTCGCTACGTGCAACACCTGCTCCCGCTCGATCATGGCCGCGGAGTCTAGGTCGTCAGCCGCAGACAGACCTCGCGGGGGGTGACAGGACCCGCCGCGCCACTTTGGCTGGTCAGCCAGTATCTTCTTCCACCGATGGAGGGACCGCGGGCCGAGCGATTCGTCGTCTTCAGCGTGCGCCTGCTCGCGCTGACCTTCGCCGTCGTCGGCATCCTCTTCATCGCCGTCCCCAGCGGGGTCCTCGACGTGATCTCCGACGTCGGCGAATGGCTCGGCAACCACGACCGCGCCCCCCACACGCAGGAGGAGCTCTGGCTGGCGCTGGGCTTCGCCTACATGGTCGTGATCACCGGGATCTGCCTCGTCGCCCAGGCCGACGTCGTCCGCTACCGGCCCCTGCTGTTGGTCCTCGCCGCCGGCAAGACCGCCTCCTCGCTCGGCTCGCTCGCCTTCTTCGTCATCGACGAACAGGTCTTCGCCTACCTGCTGAACTTCCTCGTCGACGGCTTCCTCGCACTCCTCTCGCTCTATCTTTGGGCGCTGGCGGGCCGGATCGGCCGCCCCGCCGCCCCCGGCTGAAGGCGCGCGCCAGGGCTCTCGGCCGCTGAGCAGCGCACCCTGAGCGCGATCTGCGCGGCGATGGCCCCGGGAATCGACGGCCTGCCGGCGGCGGAGCGCGACATCGACGTCTCCGGACCCGTCGCCGGGTTCCTGCGCTCGCTCTCGCCCCCGGTCCTGCTGCGATTGCGACTTGGCCTGCGCGCCTTCGAGTGGCTGCCGTTTCCCTGGCGCTTCAGCAGGCTCGATCCGGAGGCCGCCGGCGACTTCCTGGGCAAGCTCGAGCGCTCGCGGTTCCCTCTCCACCACGACCTGCTGCTGATGGCGAAGCTGCTCTCGACCCTGGGCTACGCCGCCGCTCCGGCGGTGGAAGCGAGGGTCGGCACCGAGATCGGCTGCGCCCTCGCCGACGGCTCCATGCCCGAGCCGGCCGGCTCGCTCGGCGACCTCACCCCCCGCGGCGAGGGGGAGGAATGCGACGTCGCGATCGTCGGCTCCGGCGCCGGCGGCGCGGTCGCGGCGGCAACCCTGGCCGAGGCCGGACTCGACGTGCTCGTACTCGAGGCCGGCGGCCACCACAACCGCGACAACTACCCTGCGGACCGCCTCGAAGCGATCACCGAGCTCTACCGCGACGCCGGGCTGACGATCGCCGCAGGGCGCCCACCGATCCCGGTCCCGGTCGCGAGGGCGGTCGGCGGCACCACGGTGATCAACTCCGGCACCTGCTTCCGCGCCCCCGGAGCGGTGCTGGAGGCCTGGAGCAGCGAGTACGGCGTCTCCTGGGCCCAGGAGCTCGACGCGGACTACGCCGAGGCGGAGGAGTTCCTCCGGGTGACCCAGCTCGACCCGGAGCGGATGGGCCGCAACGGCCAGCTGGCGATGGAGGGCGCGGCGGCAATCGGCGCCAGCGGCGCCCCGATCCACCGCAACGCCGGCAGCTGCGTCCAGTGCAGCTCCTGCCCCTACGGCTGTCCGATCGACGCCAAGCGCGGGATGCACGTCAGCTACCTGCCCCGCGCGGTCGCCGCCGGAGCCCGGCTGCGGGCCGGGGTCGAAGCGCAGCGCGTCATGGTCGAGGACGGGCGCGCCGTCGGCCTCGCCTGCTCGGCCCGCGAGGCAAGCGGCCGCGCCCGCCCCTTCACGGTCCGCGCCCGCCGCGCCGTGGTCGCCGCCGCCGGCGCCCTCGGCACCCCCGAGCTGCTGCTCCGCTCCGGCCTCGGCGGCCCGCAGGTGGGACGCAACTTCCACATCCACCCCGCCTGCTGGGTCGGCGCCCGCTACGCGGAGGAGGTGCGCGGCTGGGAGGGGGTGATGCAGAGCTTCTACATCGACCAGTGGGAGCCGCGGGGAGTGCTGCTGGAGGCGACCTTCACCCCGCTTGCCTTCGGTGGCGCCTGGCTGGTGGGAACCGGCGCCGAGCACCAGCGCTCACTGCTCGGGTTCGGCCACGTCGGGTCGATCGGCGTCCACCTCTCGGACCGTTCCGCGGGCCGCATCGGCCTCGGCAACGACGGCGCCATCCGCGCCAGCTACAGGCTGACCCGCGATGACGCCGACCGCATCCACTACGGGATCGCCCGCGCCGCCGAAGTCCACTTCGCCGCCGGGGCGACCGAGGCCTACCCCAACATCGCGCGCTTCGGGGTCCTCGAGCCTGGCGACCTCGCCGCCTTCGAGGCGACGCGGGTGAAGCCCTCGGAGCTGCGGCTCGAGGCCTTCCACCCGATGGGGACGGCGAGGCTTGCCGCCGACCCGCGCCAGGGCGCCTGCGCCCCCGACGGCTCCGTCAGGGGCACGGAAGACCTCTACGTCGCCGATGCCTCGCTCTTCCCCACCTCGGTCGGCGTCAACCCGATGATGACGATCATCGCCTTCGCCAAGCAGGTCTCGCGGGGAATCGCCTACCGTGAACCGAGGCGGTCGCCGATCTCGCCGAAGCTCGCTCCTTCTTCATCCATCGCCCGGTAGCCGCCGTAGGCGATCCCGGCTGCCCCGATCAGACCGAGGAAGGCGCCCAGCGCCGGGCTGACGTCGACCGAGACACCGGCGATGCTGCCGCCGCCGGGCGGGTCGATGATCCGGTAGAGGATCAGGATCGCCGCGACCGCGCCGAGCACGGCGACAACCGCGTTGATCGAGATCGCCGGCTCGAAGACCGCATCGGTGAGTCTGATCACCGCCACCGCGACGGCGGCGATCACAGCCAGCATCAGGAAGATCGGGATCACTTCGAGCGCGTCCCAGGCGCTGCCACCGGCGCTCGCGCTGCCGGCGAAGGCGCCGCTGTTGACCGAGACTTCCGCAGTGAACCAATCGAAGAACATGAAGATGAAGAGCAGGACGGCCGAGAGGCCGGCGATCTTCTCCCCCATGCTGAGCCTGTCCAGATCCATCGCTTCCTCCTCCTAGCTGGTGGTCCGCATCCGCGCGGCCTGCAACGTGTTCGAGAGCAGCATCGCGATCGTCATCGGTCCGACCCCTCCCGGGACCGGGGTGATCGCCGAGGCCACCTCCGCCGCGGGCTCGTAGTCGACGTCGCCGACCAGGCCCTGCTCGAGCCGGTTCACGCCCACGTCGATGACCACCGCGCCCGGCTTGACCGCCTCGGCCCCGAGCAGGCGCGGCACCCCGACCGCGGCGACGAGAACGTCGGCGCGACGACAGACGGCGTCGAGATCGCGGGTGCGCGAATGGCACATGGTCACGGTCGCGTTCGCCGCCAGCAGCAGCCGCGCCACCGGCACCCCGACCAGCTTCGAGCGTCCGACGACCACGGCCTCGGCCCCCTCCAGCTCGACCCCCTCGTGGGCGAGCAGCTCCATCACCCCGCGCGGCGTGCACGGCACCAGTCCGGGCGAGCCGTGCGCCAGCATCCCGGCGCTGATCGGAGTCAGGCCGTCGACGTCCTTCTCCGGGTCGATCGCGGCGACGATCGCGTCCTCGTCGATGTGGGCGGGCAGCGGCAGCTGGACGAGGATGCCGTCGACACCGTCGTCCTCGTTCAGCTCGTGGATCAGGTCGAGCAGCTCGTCCTCGCGGATCGAAGCATCGGGCTCGTGGTGGAGCGAGCGCATCCCGACCTCCTCAGTGTTGCGCCGCTTCATCCCCACGTAGACCTGCGAGGCCGGGTCCTCGCCGACCAGCACCGTGGCCAGGCCCGGCGTGCGGTCGCTCTCCTCCCTGTAGGCGGCGACGTCGACCTTGACCCGCTCGCGCACCGTCGCGGCAACCGCCTTGCCGTCGATCACCCGCGCCGCCACCGCTCACCGCCTCCGGATCGGCGCGTAGTCGGCCATCAGCTTGCGCTCGGAGCCGTCGCCGGAGAAGCGGACGACGATCACGCCGCCCGGCTCGACCGCGGTGACCACTCCGTCGCCGAAGCTGGCGTGGACGACGTCGTCGCCGGTCTGCAGCTCCAGCGCCGGCCCGGAGTCGAGCGACTGCGCCGGCGTCACCTCGTTCGAGACCGAGGTGCTCCAGCTGGTGCCGAGGCTGCGGGCGGCGGTCGAGTGGCTCTCGGTCAGCTCCCCCGGCAGCTCGTCGACGAAGCGCGAGGGCAGGTTGTGCTCGGCCCGGCCGAACAGGCGCCGCTCCCGCGCCCAGGTCATGTAGAGGCGCTTGCGGGCGCGCGTGATGCCGACGTAACAGAGCCGCCGCTCCTCTTCTTCTCCCCCCTCTTCGAGCGCCCGCATGTGGGGGAAGGCGCCCTCCTCGCAGCCGACGATGAAGACCGTGTCGTACTCGAGGCCCTTGGCGTTGTGCAGGGTCATCAGCGTCACCAGCTCCTGCTCGGAGGCAAGCGCGTCCTGCTCGGTGTAGAGGGAGATCTGCTGCAGGTACTCGTCCAGCGGCGGGACTTCGCTCTCGCCCTCGCGTTCGCGCTCGATGTCGAACTCGGCGGCGCCGCCGATCAGCGTTTCCAGGTTTTCTCCCCGGCCCTCGGCCTCGATCGTCCGCTCCGCCGCCAGGGCGTCGAAGTAGCCGCTCTCGTGCAGAACCGCCTCCATCAGGGTCGCCACGGGCCCTTCTTCCTCGGCCCGTTCGCGCAGCCCGGCCATCGTCTCGTAGAAGCGGGAGACGGCCTTGATCGCGGCGCCGCTCAATCCGGGCACCTCCTCGACCCGCTCGATCACCTCCCAGACGGTCAGCCCGGTGGTGTTGACGTGGGAGGCGATCCGCCCCTGGGTCGTATTGCCGATCCCGCGCCGCGGCGAGTTCACCACTCGCGAGAAGGAGACGAGGTCGGCGGGGTTCGCCAGCAGGCTGAGGTAGGCGATCGCGTCCTTGATCTCGGCCCGCTCGTAGAACTTGGTGCCGCCGATCACCTGGTAGGAGACGTCGAAGCGCTGCAGCGTGTCCTCCAGCACCCGGCTCATCGCGTTGGTCCGGTAGAAGACCGCGACCTCGGCCCGGCTGATGCCGTCCTCCTCGTCCAGCCGTTCGATCTCCCCGGCAACCCAGCGCGCCTCCTCGTGCTCGTCGGTCAGCTCGTTGAGCTGGACCTTCACGCCCTCGTCGCCTTCGCTCCACAGCTCCTTCGGCCGCCGCTCCCGGTTGCGTTCGACCACCGCGTTGGCGGCCGAGAGGATGGTCTGCGTCGAGCGGTAGTTCTGCTCGAGCTTGACGATCTCGGCGCCGGGGAAGTCGCGGTCGAAGTCGAGGATGTTGGAGACGTCGGCGTGGCGGAAGCCGTAGATCGACTGGTCCTCGTCGCCCACGACCATCAGGTTGCCGTGCTCGGAGGCCAGCAGCTGCAGCAGCCGGTACTGGGCGTGGTTGGTGTCCTGGTACTCGTCGACGAGGACGTGGCGGAAGCTGCGGCGCCAGCGCTCGCGGGCCTCCTCGAAGAGCTCGATCACGTTGACGGTGCGGACGAGCAGATCGTCGAAGTCCATCGCGTTTGCCTCGCGCATCCGCTTCTCGTAGAGCGGGAAGGCTTCGGCGACGATCTCCTCGAATTCGCCGCGGGCGGCGTCGTTGTAGGAGTCGGAGTCGATCAGCTGGTTCTTAGCACCGGAAATCTTCGCCTGGACCGCCCGCGGCGGGAACCGTTTCGGGTCGACCCCGAGCTCGCCCAGGCAGCGTTTCAGCATCCGCAGCGAGTCGGCCTGGTCGTAGATCGTGAAGCCCTTCGAGTAGCCGAGGCGCTCGGCGTCGACGCGCAGCATCCGCGCGCAGGCGGAGTGGAAGGTGGTGACCCACATCGCCCGCACCGAGCGGCCGATCAGCTGCCCGACCCGCTCGCGCATCTCGGCCGCCGCCTTGTTGGTGAAGGTGATCGCGAGGATCTCCCCCGGCCGCGCCTCGCCGGTCGCCAGCAGGTAGGCGATTCGGTGGGTGAGGACCCGCGTCTTGCCCGAGCCGGCGCCGGCCAGGACCAGCAGCGGCCCCTCGCTGTGCTCGACCGCTTCGCGCTGCGGGCCGTTGAGCCCCGCGAGCAGCCGCTCGACCCGGTCGCTGCCCGGCTCGGTCGGCGCCGCTGCTGGCTGCGGAGCCGCTTCCGGCGAGGTGTCGAACTGCTCCTGCAGGCTCACCCGCCGAGCATAGCCATGGGCTCGGCGGGCCCCACCGGCCTCAGCCGCCCGCCGATGAACGACCCTGGCGCGGCTCGATCTTCGCCACCTCGGCCGAGGGACCGTTGCCGCCGTCGAGACGCGCCAGGCGCTGCTCGAGCTCGACGATCCGCTCGGAGAGCGCTTTGATCGCGTCGGCGATCGGATCGGGCAGGTGGATCCAGTCGGCGTCAGGGCCTTCCACTCGTTTGCCTTCCAGCTTCACCGGGTGGCCGGGGTTGCCGACGACGGTGGCGCCGGGCGGCACGTCCTCGACGACGACGGTGTTGGCGCCGATCTTGGCGCCGTCGCCGACCGCGATCGGCCCCAGCAGCTTGGCGCCGGAGCCGACGGTGACGTTGTCGCCGAGGCTCGGATGGCGCTTGCCGCGCTGGAAGCCGGTACCGCCGAGGGTGACCCCCTGGTAGAGGGTGACGCAGTCGCCGATCGTCACCGTCTCGCCGATCACGACGCCGGAGCCGTGGTCGATGAAGAGCGCGTTGCCGATCTGTGCCGCCGGGTGGATCTCGATCCCGGTGATCGCGCGGGTCAGGTAGGCGATCGTCCGCGGCAGCAGCGGCACTCCGGCCTCGATCAGCGCGTGCGCCGCCCGGTGCGCCAGCAGCGCCTGCACCCCCGCCCAGCTGGTGAGGATCTCGAAGCTGGAGACGCCCTGGGCGGCAGGGTCGCGCTCGCGCGCGGCCTTGACATCCGCGCGAATCTCCTTGAGCAGCCGTTTCCAGCGGTTCATGGTGAGAAGAAGGGTAGGGACATGTAGCGCTCGCCCGAGTCGCAGACGATCGTCACCACCCTCTTCCCCGCCATCTCCGGGCGCGCCGCCACCTCCAGCGCCGCCCAGATGTTGGCGCCGGAGGAGATGCCCGACAGCACGCCCTCCTCTTTCGCCACCCGCCGCGCGGTCTCGAGCGCGTCCTCGTCGTTGACCGGAATCACCTCGTCGATGACGCTGCGGTCGAGCACCTCGGGGACGAAGCCGGCGCCGATCCCCTGGATCTTGTGCGGCCCGGGCTTGCCGCCGGAGAGGATCGGCGAGCTCGCCGGCTCGACCGCCACCACCAGGGCCTCGGGCGCCCGTTCCCGCAGCATCTGACCGACGCCGGTGATCGTGCCACCGGTGCCGACCCCGGCAACGAAGGCGCCGATCTGGCCGTCGGCGTCGGTCCAGATCTCCTCGGCGGTGGTGCGCCGGTGGGCTTCCGCGTTAGCGGGGTTGGAGAACTGCATCGGCATGAAGCCCTTGCGCTGATCGCGGATCTCCTCCGCCAGCGCCACCGCCTCGTTCATCCCCCCCAGCGACGGCGTCTCCCTCACCTCTGCGCCGTAGGCGCGCAGCAGCTTCGCCCGCTCCCGGCTCATCCCCTCCGGCAGGGTGAGGATCAACTCGTATCCCCGCGCCGCGCAGACCATCGCCAGGGCGATCCCCGTGTTGCCGCTGGTCGGCTCCACCACCACCGCGCGGCCCGGCTCGATCAGCCCACCCTCCTCGGCGGCGTCGATCATCGCCACCCCGATCCGGTCCTTCACCGACCCGCCTGGATTGAAGTACTCCAGCTTCGCGCAGAGCTCGCCCCCGACCCCCTCTCCCAGCCGGTCGAGCCGCACCATCGGCGTGTTGCCGACAACCGCTGAAGCCTCGGCGCCGATTCGCATCGCGCGGAGTCTAGTCCGGCCGCTTCGTCGGGATTCAGATGAAGTACATGCCCGAGTTCGCCTCTTCGGCCTCGCGGCGGGCGACTTCGGCGATCGTGGTCTCGCCGAACACTTTGCGCAGGGCGGTGACTCCCTCAGCCCAGATGCCGCCGGCCTCGTCGGCCTCGGCGCCGACCTTGCCGTCGAGGGCCTGGACGACCTCGAGCACGGTGATCTCTTCGGCCGGGCGCGCCAGGGTGTAGCCGCCGCGCATACCGCGGTGGCTGGTCAGGAGGCCGGCGCGGCGCAGGGTGGAGAAGAGCTGCTCGAGGAATTGCTCAGGGATCTCTCTCCTTTCGGCCAGCTCCTTGATCGGAACCGGCCGCTCGCCGGCCCGGGCCAACTCGGCGAGCGCAACTACCGCGTATCTCGACTTCGAAGTAACGGAGATCACCCGGTCTTTGTACCGCAGAGGCGCGGCGCTGGGCTAGGATCGGCCGCGGTGGGCACCGGGAGGCACCCTTTGCCCGCGCCGTAGAAACGAGTGATCGGAAAGCAGCCCTGAGCCAGCGCCCGCACTGCCTCGTGATCGACGGTCACCCGCTCATCCGCCTCGGGATCCGGGAGACGCTCGACGACGGCTTCGTCGTCCACGAGTCGCCTACCCGCGAGGAAGCGATCGACCTGGTTCGCGACGTCGGCGACTTCGACGTCGCGATCGTCGACATGCGCTGGCGCGGCAACGGCAGCGCCAGCCCGATCACCGGCCCCGAAGCGATCCGGCTGATGCACCGCAGCGCCCCCGGCCTCGGCATCGTCGCCCACGGGGAGCTCCCGGAGCGCCATCTCGCCAGCGCCGCCCTGCAGGCCGGCGCCTGCGCCTACGTCTCCCGCGTCGCCGGCCCCGCTGATCTGCGCCGGGCGGTCGAGGCGGCGATCGCGGAGAAGCCGTTCGTCGACCCGGCGGTGCCGCCGAAAGGCAGCCGCGGCAAGCTGACCCGTCGCCAGCGGCAGATCCTGCAGCTGCTCGCCAACGGCGAGTCGATCACCTTCGCCGCCCGCGAGCTCGACCTCAGCGAGGAGACGGTGAAGACGCACACCAAGAACGCCCTCGCTCGCCTCGAGGCGCGGAACCGCACCCACGCCGTGGCGATCGCGGTGCGCGAGTGCCTGATCGATTGAGGGGTCGGCGCTCCTAAGCATCCGGCTCGCTCGGGCCTCACGTCCGGACCGTGGCCGAGCCCCGGATCCATCTCTTCTGTTCCTTTTGCCCGCATAGCAGCCAAAAGGAACAGCTACTTGGCGTGCCTCCCTCTTCTGTTCCTTATGCCTGTCCTACAGGCATAAGGAACAGAAGAACCGGGGCCTGGGTGAGCCGGATGCTCAGGAGCGGAGATGTCAGGGGGCCGAGGACGCCGCTCCACGGAGCGTCCGCCGCCAGAGGAGCGCGCGGCGGTTCGCCGATCCCTCCTAGATCCAGCCGCGATCGCGGGCGAGGAGAACCGCCTGCGCCCGGTCGACGGCGCCGATCTTGCCGTAGACGTTGTGGAGGTGGGTGCGGATGGTCGAGACGGACAGGTGCATCTCGCCGGCGATCTGCTTGTAGACCATGCCTTCGGAGAGGTGACGGAGGACGTCGAGCTCGCGGCTGGAAAGGGGGCAGGGCTCGCTGATGCGGCTGCTGTCCTGGGTCGGCTGCGGCAGCTCGTAGAGAAGGTCGCGCAGCGCCTCGTTGCCGAGGCCGCAGCGCTCGGCCGCCGAGCGAAGCCGCTCCGGGGCGATCGACTCGCCCTGGCAGTAATGGGCGACCATGTCGGCCGTCCCCACCATCGCCGCCAGGCCTTCGGCATCGTCGGCGTGGTGGCGCTCGATCGCAACCGCGATCCGCTGCGGCAGGTTCCAGCGCCGGGCGAGAACGCCGCCGACGAGGGTGTGGTCGATGCCGAGCTGCTCGCGTTCCTCGCGCAGGCGCTGCTCGGGAGTGCGGGAGACGGCGTCGAAGTAGACCTTGTAGCCGGGGTGCAGGCGCGAGATCACCAGGCGGCCGATGTCGTGCAGCAGCGCCGCGACCGCAAGCTCGTCGCGTTCGGCCCAGCCGACCACGCGGCCGATCCGGTCGGCGGCCCGCTGGGTCGCCAGCGCGTGGACGCGGAAGCGCTCGGGCTTCAGCTCCCAGCCGGGGCTCGGCTCGAAGAAGTCGAAGCTGGGCGCGGTGCCGGCGAGAGCGAGGACCCCGGCGGGCTTCAGCGCTTCGACCGCGGTGGGGATCCCGGCCACGCCGCCGTTGCTGAGGCCGCCGCGGTTGGCTTGGCGCAGGACCGAGATCGCCAGGGCGACGTCGCTCTCCACCGCTTCGACGATGTCACCGTTGCGCGCCGTCTCGGCCGTCGCGGCGGTAATCACGCGCTCGCGCGAAGCGACCAGAACCGGAAAGCGCTCGACGGCTTCAAAAGCCTCGGCGAGCCGGCTTCCCGGCGCGGCTGCGGGGCGGGATCCGGCTTTGGCGCTCTCGTGCAGGGGCACCTTGCTGCTGCTCTGCGCGGTGGTAACGCTCATTGGCACAACACATCGGCACCAAATGGCTGCGGGTTTAGCCTCGGGTAACCGCTAACCCCAAAATTCGGGAGTCCCTGAAGCGACTACTGGGCTGCGGCGAGGCGGTCCGCGGCGGCGCGGATCCGCTGCAGCGAGCGCTCCTGGCCCAGCACCGCGAGCGATTCGAAGATCCCCGGCGAGACCGAGGTACCGGTGATCGCCACCCGGATCGGCTGGTAGAGCCTTCCCGGCTTGAGCTCGAACCGCTCCAGCAGCGGCGCCAGCGCGGTCTCGATCGGCTCCGGCTGAAAGGGCGCGGCGCCTTCCAGGGCCTCGGCAGCGGCGAGCAGGACCTCACCGCTGCCCTCTTTCATCACCTTGCCCCAGGCCTCGTCGTCGCGGACCGGCTCCTCGAACAGAAAGCGCACAAGCGGCCAGACCTCCTCCAGCGTCTGCGCTTTCTCCTGGGCGATCTCGCAGCCGGCGCGGAGCTGTGCGTCGGGTTCGCGGCCGAGGTGACGGGCGACGGCCTCGACGTAGTCGTCGAGGGGCAGCTCGCGCATGAAGCGGCCGTTCAACCATCGCAGCTTCTTCTCGTCGAAGATCGCCGCCGCTCTGCCCACGTCCTCGACGCGGAAGCGACGGATCAGCTCCTCGGTCGACATGATCGTCGTGTCGTCGTCGGCGCCCCAGCCGAGCAGCGCCAGGTAGTTGCGCACGGCGGCGGGCAGGTAGCCGGAATCCCGGAGCTCCTGGACCGAGGCGGCGCCGTGGCGCTTGGAGAGCTTCTTGCCGTCGGGGCCGTGGAGGAGCGGCAGGTGGGCGTAGCGGGGCGGCTCGACGCCGAGCGCCTCCAGCACCAGCAGCTGCTTGGGAGTGTTGGAGAGGTGGTCGTCGCCGCGGACGACCTCGGTTATCCCCATCTCGGCGTCGTCGACCGCGACCGCGAAGTTGTAGAGGACCGAGCCGTCGGCGCGGGCGATCACGAAGTCGTCGTAGCTGCGATTGGGAAAGGCGACCGGCCCGTGGATCAGGTCGTGGACGACGGTCTCACCCTCGTCGGGGACGCGGAGGCGGATCGCCGCCCCCGGATCGTCGCTCGGCGCGCCGCGGTAGCCGCGACCGGCGCCGTGCTCGGCCTTCCAGGCCTCGACCTCCTTGGCGGTCGCGTGATCGCGGTAGGCGTGGCCGAAATCGAGCAGCCGCTTCAGCGCCTCGGCATGGCGGTCCGCCCGCCCGGCCTGGGAAACCGGGCCGATGTCCCAGTCGAGGCCGAGCCAACGCATCGCGTCGATGATCTGGTCCCAGTTCTCCTGGGTCGAGCGCTCGCGGTCGGTGTCCTCGATCCGCAGCACCAGCTCACCTCCGTCGTGGCGGGCGGCGAGCCAGTTGTAGAGTGCCGTCCTCGCTCCGCCGATGTGCAGCGCACCGGTCGGCGAGGGGGCAAACCTGAGACGGGAGTTATCGCTTGGCATGTTGATCGGAGCGCATGTTTCAACCGGCGGCGGCCTGCCGAACGCAATCCAGCGTGGCAGGGAACGCGGCTGCGAATCTATCCAGATCTTCCACCAGAGCCCGCGGATGTGGCGGCCGACGAAATACGGCCGCGACGATTTCGCCGCTTTCCGCGAGGCGATGGAGGCCTCGCCGGTCGAAGCCGTGATCATCCACGCGGTCTACCTGATCAACTGCGCGACCAAAGACAGAGAGCTGCGGGGGAAATCGCTTGCCTCACTGACCCACGCGCTGCGGATCGGTGACGAGATCGGTGCCGCCGGCGTCGTCCTCCACCCGGGGGCGCAGAAAGGCGAGCCGCACGGACCCTCGATGAAGCGGGCGGGGAAGGTCATCGCCGAGGCACTGAAGGAGAGTGAGCACTGCCGCCTCCTGCTCGAGCAGACCGCCGGCCACAAAGGCCTGCTCGGCCGCAACTTCGACGAGACCGCGCAGCTGATCGAGCTCGCCGGCGGTGGCGAGCGCCTCGGCCTCTGCCTCGATTCCTGCCACCTCTTCGTCCAGGGCTACGACATCACCGACGAGACCCACCTCGGCGCCGTCCTCGACGAAGCCGACGAGAAGGTCGGCCTCGAGCGCCTCGGCGCCGTCCACGTCAACGACGCCGCCGCCCCCCTCGGCTCCTGCCGCGACCGCCACGCCAACATCGGCAAAGGCGAGATGGGGAAGCGTGGACTTTCCGCCTTCCTCTCCGAGCCCCGCTTCGAGGGCCTCCCAGCCACCCTCGAGACCCCGGGCCCGGAAAAGAAAGGCACCTCGAAGGCCGAAGTGACCGCCGCCAAGCGCCTGCGGCGTGAAGGGCTCAAACGCCGCGGAAAATGAATGGCGACGAGGGCCGGCTCCCCTGGAAACCGGCCCTCGCTTCTCCCGCCGTCTGAGTTATTTGATGTGGAAGCCTGAAATGGCGCGCGAGATGACCAGGCGCTGGATCTCGGAGGTGCCCTCGAAGATCGTGTAGATCTTCGAGTCGCGGTGCATGCGCTCGACCGGGAACTCCCGGGTGTAGCCGTTGCCACCGAGGATCTGGATCGCCCGCTCGGTCACCCAGACGGCGACCTCGCCGGCCTTCAGCTTCGACATCGAACCCTCGGCGTTTTCGAATTTGTGGCCGTTGCGGCCCATCCAGGCAGCCCGCCAGACGAGCAGCCGGGCGGCGTCGATCTCGAGCTTCATGTTCGCCAGGTCGAAGGCGATCGACTGGTTCTCGACGATCTTGCGGCCGAACTGTTCGCGCTCTTTGGCGTAGTCGAGCGCGTACTCGTAGGCGGCGCGGGCGATGCCTAGAGCCTGGGCGCCGACGGTCGGCCGGCTGGCCTCGAAAGTCTGCATCGCCGCCTGCGATTTCGCTTTCTTGCCCTCGCGGACGCGGGCGAGGCGTTCGTCGAGCTTCTCTTTGCCACCCAGCAGGCAGGAGCCAGGAACGCGGCAGTCGTCGAGGTGGACGTCGGCCGTGTGGGAGGCGCGCAGGCCGTGCTTCTTCACCTTGGCGCCCTGCTCGCAACCGGGGGTCCCCGGAGGGATGACGAAGGCGGCATGGCCGCGCGAGCCAAGCTCGCGGTCGACCGAGGCGATGACGACGTGGACGTTGGCGATGCCGCCGTTGGTCGCCCAGGCCTTCTGGCCGTTGAGCACCCATTCGTCCTTGGCCTCGTCGTACTTGGCGCTGGTGCGGATGCCGGAGACGTCGGAGCCGGCATCGGGCTCGGAGGCGCAGAAGGCGGCGAGCTTGACGTCGTCCGCGGTGCCGAAGCACTGCGGGATCCACTCCCCCATCTGCTCCGGGGTGCCCTGCCCGAAGATCGCGGCGACGGCGAGGGTCGTGCCCATGATCGCCATGCCGATACCGGCGTCGCCCCAGAACAGCTCCTCGTTGGCGACCGGCAGCGTCAGCCCGGTCGGGTCGGCCCAGAACTGGCCCATCGCTTCGAAGCTGTAGAGGCCGATCTTGGCGGCCTCCTGGATCACCGGCCACGGCGTTTCCTCGCGCTCGTCCCACTCCTCCGCGGCCGGCCGGACGACGCCCTCGGCGAAACCGTGCACCCACTCGCGGATGTCCTTCTGGTCCTGGTTGAGCTCGAGCGTGAACTGCGGCTCGCCCTCGGCGGAGGTGGAGTTGGCCTCGTCGAGCAGCGCGTTCGCGTCGACGTCGGCGACGGAGGAATCGGCCATGGACACGAAGTCTACACGGAACGATGTCGTGTCACGAAAGCGCGCAGGGGTCCCGGCGGCGGCTCAGACGTCGCGCAGATCGAAGGCCCGCAGCCCCTCGCTGCCCTCGTCGGTGCAGTCGAAGAAGCGGCGGTTGACGCAGCCGTAGGACTCGCCCTGGCCCTCGTAGGCACGCTCGACCGAGAACTGGCAGTGGGGCAGCGGCTCGCCGGTCATCTTCACGCCGCCGAAGCCGCCGGGCTCCAGCACCGCGGCCAACTCCACCTCCGCCCCGTAGACCTCCTGCATGCAGCCGACGTACTGCTCGCCGGTGAGCCGGTCGACGTAGCTGTAGAGGAAGCGGCAGCCGAGTTCGATGCAGCCCCGCGGCTCGACCATCTTGTCGCAGAAGGAGCGGCATTGGCGGCACTCGCCGACCGTGGTGCGCGTTGCGGTCATTGGCAAAGCTTAGGGATGCCAGACCGCGGAACCAAGCGGTCAGGCGGCCTCAGGCCGCCAGCGCGGTTGCGCTCAGCAGCTCGTCCAGATCGGAGCGCAGCAGACCCGAGGGCTTGACCCGGTAGCGCTCGCCGATCCGGTAGCGGCGCCCGCCGACCAGGAGGTGCACCTCCTGGTCGCCCCTGTGGTGCTCGAACACGGCCTTCAGCTCCTCGCAGAGCTCGTCGCTCCACCGCGCGAGGTCGATCGGCACCTCGAACGGCCCCGCGGCGGCTGGCGCCGGCGCCAGCTTGCTCGCCTTCGCGATCTCCGCCTCGTCAGGCTGGAAGCGCTGCGCCTCCTGCACCACCAGCTTCGTCTCGCCGCGGTCCTTGTGATCGAGGCGGCCGCGGACGAGGACGATCGCGTCGGGCTGGATCACCTCGGCGCTCTCGGCCTGGTCTGCCTTGAAGACCAGCATCTCCACCTGCCCCTCGACGTCGTCGAGGGTGGCGAACATCATCTGGTTGCCGCTCTTGGTGCGGATCTTCTTGCACTCGACGACGATCCCGCCGACGGTCACCCAGGCGCCGTCGGGCTTGCCCCCGAGCTGCGCGAGGCTGCAATCGACCCGCGCCCGCAACGCCGGCCCCACTTCGGTCAGCGGGTGCGAGGAGAGATAGGTGCCGAGGACCTCCTTCTCCATCGCCAGCATCTCCGCCCGGTCGAACTCGGCGGCGGGGATCGGCGGTCGGTGGTGGGCCTGCGGCTGCGCCTCGCCGGCGCCGTCGCCGAAGTCGAAGATGGAACCCTGTCCCAGCTGCGCGTCTTCCTGCGCCTTCTGCCCCGACGACTGGGCCGCCGGCAGCGTCTCCAGCATCCCCTTGCGGGTGGCGCCGGTGGAGTCGAGGGCGCCGCACTTGACCAGGCATTCGATCGCCCTTTTGTTCACCGCGCGGCTGTCGACCCGCTCGCAGAAGTCCCAGATCGACTCGATCGGCTTGTCCTCGCGCGCCCGCAGGATCGCCTCGACCGCCGAATGGCCGACGTTCTTCACCGCGTCGAGCCCGAAGCGGATCGCGTTTTCGGAGACGACGAAGGAGTGGCCGGAGGAGTTGACGTCGGGCGGCAGCACGTCGATCCCCATCTCCGCGCAGCGGTTGACGAAGAACGGCACCTTGTCTTTGGTGTTCATCACCGAGGAGATCACCGCCGCCATGTACTCGGCCGGGAAGTTGGCCTTGAGGTAGGCGGTGCGGTAGGAGATCAGCGCGTAACAGGCGGCGTGGGACTTGTTGAAGGAATAGTCGGCGGCCGCTTCGTTCAGCTTCCAGAGGTCGGCGGCGACCTTCGGATCGGTGTTCGATTCGGCCAAGCCCTGCATGAACTTGTCCTTCATCGTCGCCATCAGGTCGCGCTTCTTCTTGCCAACCGCCTTGCGCAGATCGTCCGCCTGGGCGCCGGAGAAGCCCGCCAGCTCGCGGGCGATCGCCATCAGCTGCTCCTGGTAGATGACGCAGCCGTAGGTCTCGGCGGTGATCTCCTGCAGCCGCGGGTCCGGGTAGCGGACGCTGGCGGGGTTGCGCTTGCCTTTGGCGTAGGTCGGGATGTAGGCCATCGCCCCGGGCCGGTAGAGGGCGCCGAGCGCGACCAGGTCGGCGAACTCGGTCGGCTTCACCTTGCGCAGGGCGTCGCGCATCCCCTCCGACTCGAACTGGAAGACGCCGGTCGAGTCGCCCTCGGCGAGCATCGAGTAGGTCTTGGCGTCGTCGAGCGGGATCTCGGCGATGTCGATCCGCTCGCCGCGCGAGCGCTCGATGATGTCGATCGCGTCCTCGATCACGTCGAGGTTGCGGAGGCCGAGGAAGTCCATCTTCAGCAGCCCGATCTCCTCGATCGGGTTCATCGAGTACTGGGTGACGATCTTGTACTGGCGCTCCGGCTTGCCCTTCTCGTTGGTGGCGGCGGGGGCGCTCTTGTCCTCGGCCAGCTGCAGGGGCACGACCTCGTGCAGCGGCCGGTCTGCGATCACGACGGCGGCGGCGTGAATCGAGTTGTTGCGGACGATCCCCTCGAGGCCCCGGGCGACGTCGATGACCTTCCTCGCATCGGCGTCGGCGTCGTAGGTCTTCTTCAGCTCTTCGCCGGGCTTGAGGCATTCGGCGAAGGAGGGGCTGCGGCCCATGATCGGCTCCGGGATCTGCTTCGCCAGCCGGTCGCCGGTGGCGTAGTCGAAGCCGAGGACCCGGGCGGCGTCGCGGGTGGCGGCGCGCGGCGCCATCTTGCCGAAGGTGATGATCTGGGCGACCGACTCGCGGCCGTATTTGTCGCCGACGTAGCGGATCATCCGCTCGCGGCCGCGGACCGAGAAGTCGATGTCGATGTCCGGCATCGATTTGCGCCCCGGGTTGAGGAAGCGCTCGAAGATCAGCCCCTCCGCCAGCGGATCGAGGTCGGTGATGTTGAGGCAGTAGGAGACAATCGAGCCGGCGGCCGAGCCGCGGCCCGGACCGACCGCGATCCCGTTCTCCTTCGCGTAGGTGACGAAGTCCCAGACGATCAGGAAGTAGGAGGAGAAGCCCATCTCCTCGATCACCCCGAGCTCGAACTCGAGCCGCTCGACCGCCTCGGCCGGCGGCGGGTCGCCGTAGCGGGCGCGCAGCCCCTCGGCGGCGATCCGCCGCAGCATCGCCTCCGGCTCCTCGCCGTCGGGGGCGGGATAGCGGGGCAGCAGCAGCTTGCCCAGCTCGATCTCGATCTCGCAGCGCTCGGCGATCTCCAGCGTCGTCGGCACCGCCTCCGGCCACTCGGCGAACGAGTCGGCCATTTCGGCGTTGTCCTTGATGTAGAACTCGTTGGTGTCGAAGCTCATCTTCGGCATCTGCAGCGTCGACTTCGTCTGCACGCAGAGCAGCGCCGCGTGGTTGTCGAAGTCCTCGCGGCGGAGGTAGTGGACGTCGGCGGTCCCGACCAGCGGCCGGTTCAGCTCGCGGGCGAAGCGGACGATCCCCGCATTGGCCTTGTCCTGCTCTTCGATCCCGTTCTTCTGCACCTCGAAGTAGACCTGCTCGGGGCCGAAGGCCTGGATCAGGTCGTCGAGGTGGGCGCGGGCGTCGTCCTCGCGCTCTTCGACCAGGCGGCGACAGAAGCGGGACTGCAGGCAGCCCGTGAGGACGATCACGCCCTCGGAGTGCCGGGAGAGCAGCTCCATGTCGACGTTGGCCTTGCCGCGGGAGAAGCCTTCGAGGAAACCGGCGGACGTGAGCTTGACCAGGTTGGAAAAGCCCTGGTTGGTCTCGGCGAGGAGGGTCAGGTGGTTGCGCTCGTAGCGCGCCTGCTCCTTGATCGCGATGCGGTCGTCGACGAGGTAGGCCTCGAGCCCGGCGATCGGTTTGATCCCGTGCTTGCGGCAGGCCTTGTAGAGGTCGACGGCGCCGTTCATGACGCCGTGATCGGTCAGCCCGAGGGCGGGCTGGTCGAGCTCGGCGGCCCGCGCCGCCATCGCCTCGATCTTGCAGGCGCCGTCAAGCAGCGAGTACTCGCTGTGGGCATGGAGGTGTACGGCCGAGGCGGAGCTCACGGGGTCCGTCGATGATGTCAATCCGGGCAGATGGCAAGCCCGGGCTGCGTGACACTTCCGCGCGATTTCCGCGCTACTTCAGCGAGACTGAATCACGCACTACGCGAGGAAGCAACGGGGGTCAGCCGCAGACCCAGGCGCTGGGGCCGGAGTCGGCCCAGATTTCGCCGGCGATCCGGTCCTGTTCGGCCTTCGGGGCGTTCTGCGGTTCGCCCTGGCCGCCGTAGAGTTCCCAGGTCGAAGGCAGGATCTGGTAAGCGCCGCCGGCTCCGCTGGAGGGGTTGAGGGCGCTGTAGTTGCCACCCGACTCGCACATCACGATGTAGGTCGGGATCGAGTAGGGGCCGCCGAGCCAGCGGCCGACCTCTTCTTCGGCCTCGGCTTCCGATTCGGCCAGGCGGGCTTCCTGGACCTCCTCGACCCATTCGGCGATGTCGCCTTTCAGCTTCGCCAGCGAAGCTTCCCGGCTGCCCTCGAGTTCCTCCAGCCGCGCCGCCGAAGCCTCGGCGGCCGCCCGCACTGCGGCGATTTCGGCCCGGGCGGCTTCCAGCTGTTCGTCGTAGGCGAGCGCTTCCGCCCGCAGGTCGTCCACCCTCAGCACCTCGCGGTGGACCGAGGCGCGCACTTCCGCGACGCGGTTGGCGAGGGCGCTGTCGGCTTCGGAGATCGCCCGCAGGTAGTCGTTGCGGGCGACGAAGTCCTGGTAGTCGCTCGATTCGAGGACGAGGTCGGCGGTGTCGGGAGTGCCGCTCTCGTAGATCGCGACGAGACGGTCGGCGAGCACCGCCCGCGCCCGCAGCAGGCGCGCCTTCTCGAGCGCGAGGCGGTGGCGCGTCGCCCGCAGCTTGCGAGCCAGCTCGGCGGCGCGTTCGCGGCCTTCCCGCAGCATGCCGTCGAGCCTTTCCTCGTGCGCCTGGGCCTTCGCCGCTTCGGCTTCGGCGGCGCCCAGCTCGGCCGTCGTGCCCTGCAGCTGGGAGGAAAGCGCGCCGGCCTCGTCGCGTGCGTGCGACAGCTTCGCTTCCAGGGCGCCGGCCTTGGTTGCGCCGGCGCTGCCGGCGGCGACGAGGACCGCGAGCAGTGCGCAGAGCGACGCGGCGACGCCGATCCGGAGGAGATCTGTTCTTGACCCGGGCGGCCGCACGAGGCGGCTGAGGCTAGCGAGCGGCCCTCAAAAGTCCTGCAAGTTGCCGATAAACCGCAAGAAAGCTTGCGATTCAGCCTTCGGGGACTTCGCGGCTTGCCAGGTAGGCGGCGACAGCGGCGATAGCGATTCCGAGCCCGAGGGCGATTCGTGCCTCGCGGCGGTAGCGCCGCCGCATATAGCGGAAGGCGAACCTGATCGAAGCCTTGCCCAGGCGGTTGTACATCAGTCCTCCGCCCCCCCGCTCGCCCGCTGGCGCAACCGGTGCGCCATCCGCGACTGCAGCGACCAGAGCTCGATGAAGCCGGGTGAGGCGTTCTGGTCGAAGAGGCCGCCGGACTCCGAGAAGGTCGCCAGCTGGGCGTCGTAGACGGCGTTCGGCGAGGAGCGGGTGACGACGCGGACCGAGCCCTTGAACAGCCGCAGCCCGATCTCCCCGCTCACCTGCCGGTTGACCGCATCCATGTAGGCGTCGAGATCGCTGCGCAGGGGCTCCCACCAGAGCCCCGCGTAGACGAGGTAGCCCCACTTCTGGTCGAGCGCCGGCTTGAACTGGTTCTGGTGGATCGTCCCGACCAGGCGCTCGAGCTCCTCGTGGGCGGCGAGGACGATCGCCGCCGCCGGCACCTCGTAGATGTCGCGCACCTTGAGACCGACGATCCGGTCCTCGATGTGGTCGACGATGCCGACCCCGTGGCGAGCGCCGATCTCGGCGACGCCTTCGAGCAGGTCGACCAAGCCCAGGCGCTCGCCGTTCAGCGAGACCGGCACGCCGGCCTCGAAGCCGACGGTGACCGTCTCGGGCTCGTCGGGTGCCTCCTCGGGGCGCGTCACCAGCTGGAAGACGTCGTCCTCGGGCGCGTGGTCGAGCTCCTCGATCCAGCGCCCCTCCGAAGAGCGCCCCCAGAGGTTGTCGTCGATCGAGTAGGGGGCGACCTCCGTCCCGCCCTTGACCGGGATCCCGTGCTCGCGCGCGTAGGCGATCTCCTCGTCGCGGCCCATCTCCCAGGAGCGCACCGGCGCGATCGTCTTCAGCTCCGGCGCCAGGGTGGCGACGGTCGCCTCGATCCGCACCTGGTCGTTGCCCTTGCCGGTGCAGCCGTGGGCGATCGTGTCGCAGCCGCTGCCGCGCGCGTACTCGACCGCGAGCTGGGCGATCAGCGGCCGGCCGAGGGCGGTGAAGAGCGGGTAGCCGTTGCCGTAGACGGCATTCGCCTTGATCGCCGGGACCAGGAACTCCGCGGCGAAGCGCTCGCGGGCATCGACCACGTGACAGTCCACCGCGCCCAGCTGGCGCGCCTTCGCTTCGATCACCCCGTAGTCCTCGCCCGGCTGGCCGAGGTTGACGGTGAGGCAGACCACCTCGGCCTCGTAGGCCTCCTGGATCCACTTCAGCATCACGCTGGTGTCGAGCCCGCCCGAGTAGAGCAGGAGGACACGGTCGACGGTGGCCGGATCGGCCTCGTAGGTCGCGGTCGGCTGGAAGTGCGGGCTGTCGGCGCTCACGGGGAGCGCAGTCTGCCAACTCAGGGTGCTTCGATGCCGCCCGAGCCACCTTCTTCTTCCGGTGGCAGTTCTTCTTCGGGTTCTTCCGGCGTCGTTTCTTCTTCGGTCGACGGTTCTTCTTCGGTCGTTTCCGTGGTCGACGTTTCCGTCGTCGTCGTAGTCGTCGAGCTTTCGGTGGTCGTCGGGACCGTCGAGGTCGCGGCGGTGGGGCTGTTCGAGCTTTCGCCGCTGTCGTTGCCGGCGATCACGATCACCGCGATCAGCAGGCCGACGATCACCGCGATCAGGCCGGCGATCAGCCATTTCGTGTTGCCGCCGCGTTCGGGCTCGGGGCCGCCGGGCCGCCGCCCTTCCGGCCCCATCATCCGCGTCGGGTCCTCGTGCATGCTCGCTCCTCACTCCTCGGGTCCGAGAATCGCGTCGAGAATCGCGCTCGTGTCCTCGATCTCGAATCCGCTTCGCAGCCGGTCGGCGATCTCCTCCCGGCTGCTGCCGGAAACGGCGAGCTGGGTCGCCAGCAGCCGCGCCCCGGCCGCCTTGTCGCGGCGATCGGTGGGAGCCCCCGGCGGAGCCTCCTCCTCGCTCACGGCTCGCAGTCGCGGAGGCTGCGGCTCGACCGGTGCCTCCGCCCCGCTCCCCCCGAGACGCGCCTGCGCCGCTTCCAAGCTCTGCTGCAGGCGCTCAGCCTCCCCTCGCAGCGACGCCGCCTGGGCGACCAGCGCGTCGATCAGGCCGGAGACCTCGCCGAGGCGGTCCTCAGCGAGTCGGTCCGCTTCGGCCCTCGCCTGGGCGAGGTACTGGCGGGCTTGGGCTTCGGCATCGTCGATCACCTGTTCGGCCGCCCGCTCGGCGGCCTCGACGATCGCCTCCAGCCGCTCGGCGGTGTCGGCCCGCAGCTGCTTCTGCTGGTTCGAGAAATCCCGTCGCTGGCTGGTGCTCATCTGGCCGCGAAGCCTAAAAGCGATTCGCCGATCAGGTCAACGGCCATCTCGACGTGGTCGGAATCGATCACCAGCGGCGGCAGCAGCCGCAGCGTGTCCGGCCGCGGCACGTTGACGACGAGGCCGCGCTCGAGCAGAGCGGCGCTGACCGCTCCTGCGTCGATTCCGTCCTCAAGCCCGACGCCGACCATGAGGCCGCGGCCGCGCGTTTCCCGCACGCCAGCGAGCGCCTCGAGCTTCTCGCAGAGGTAGGCGCCGAGCTCGCGGACGTGGCGCAGCAACGCCGGGTCGTCGACGATGTCGAGCACGGCGAGGGCCGCGGCGGTGGCGACGGGGCCACCGGCGAAGGTCGAGCCATGGTCGCCGAGCTCCAGCACCTCGGCGCAGCCCGGGGCGGTGATGCAGGCGCCGATCGGCATCCCGCCGCCGAGGGCCTTGGCGGTGGTGAGGACGTCCGGGCGGACCGGCGTCTGCTCATACGCCCAGAGCGAGCCGGTGCGGCCGAGCCCGGTTTGGATCTCGTCGAGGATCAGCAGCGCCCCGACCTCGTCGCAGGCCTCGCGGGCCGAACGCAGTGCCTCCTCGCTGGTGACCCAGACGCCGGCCTCGCCCTGGATCGGCTCGACCAGGACCGCCGCCGTCCGCTCGCCCACCGCCTCGCGCAGCGCCGCGGCGTCGTTGTGGGGCACCGAGCGGAAGCCGGCCAGCATCGGCCCCAGCGCCTCGTTCTCCGCCAGGCCCGGCGTCGCCGCCAGCGCCCCGTAGCTGCGGCCGTGGAAGTCGCCCGCGAAGCTGACGATCTCCGGCTCGGCGACCCCGCGCCGGTGGGCGTGCTTGCGGGCGACCTTGATCGCGCACTCGACCGCCTCGGTGCCGGAGTTGGAGAAGAAGACGCGACCGCCCAGGCTCGACTCCGAGAGCCGCTGCGCCAGCTGCGCCATCGGCTCCGTATAGAAGAGGTTGGAGACGTGCATCAGCCGCTGGGCTTGGTCGCGCACCGCCTTCACCACCTCCGGGTGGCAGTGGCCGACCGAGCAGACCGAGATGCCGGTGAGGAAGTCGAGGTAGTGCTTGCCGTCCGCGTCCCAAAGCAGTGGCCCCTCGCCGCGGACGAAATCGACCGGCGCCCGCTTGTAGGTGTGCATCAGGTAGCGCTCCGCGAGCGCCCGCGTCTCCTCCAGGCCGATGCCGTCGGCGAGGTCGCTCATGGCGTCACCATCGTGCCGATGCCGGCGTCGGTGAAGAGCTCGAGCAGGAGGCTGTGGGCGATCCGGCCGTCGATGATGTGCGCCGACTGCGCGCCGCCGCGGATCGCGTCGACGCAGGCCTGCAGCTTGGGCCGCATCCCACCCTCCAGGCTCGGCAGCCTCTCGTCGACTTCGGCGACGCTGGCCCTGGTGATCAGCGAGCCCTCGTCCGCGGGGTCGGCCAGCCAGCCCTCGACGTCGGTGAGGAAGATCGCCTTGTGGGCGCCGATCGCGGCCGCGACCTTGCCGGCCGCCTCGTCGGCGTTGACGTTGTAGGACTGGCCGCCGCGGTCTGAGGCCGAGGAGGCGATCACCGGGATGTAGTCGGCGGCGATGTGGTTGAGGACGTCGGCGTCGACCCGCTCGATCGAGCCGACGAAGCCGACGTGCTCGGCGTTCGGCACCGGTGAGACCTCGAACAGCGTCCCGTCCTCGCCGGAGAGGCCGACGGCGGCCTGGCCGTGCCGGTTCAGCCGCTGGACGATTTCGGAGTTGAGCTTGCCGACCAGGACCATCTTCGCCACCTCGACGGTCTCGGCGTCGGAGACCCGCAGGCCCTCGTGGAAGCGCACCTCGAGGTCGAGTTTCTCCATGTAGCGGGTGATCTCGGGGCCGCCGCCGTGGACGACGATCGGGTTCAGCCCGACGTACTTGAGGAGGACGACGTCGGTGGCGAAATCTTCCCGCAGCTGCTCGTCGAGCATCGCCGCGCCGCCGTACTTGATCACCACGGTCCGTCCGTGGAACTCGCGGATGTAGGGCAGCGCCTCGAGGAGGGTGGCGACGCTGCCGCTGTCGTAGCGGGTGTTGTCGGTGTGATGCGCGTTGGTGGGGTCGGTCACGTCGTGTATTCCGCGTTGAGCTTGACGTAGTCGTAGCCGAGGTCGGAGAACCAGACGTGGGCGCGGTGCTCGCCGCGGCCGAGCCGCAGGCCGATCTCGGCCTCGGGGACGTCGGCGCCGAGCTCGGCGGCGTCGATGTTCTCGGCGCCGAGCTCCGGCAGCTCCTCGCCGGCGAGGGCGGCGCCGGCGGCCTGGGCGATCCGGCCCCAGTTGGGGTCCCGGCCAAACAGCGCGGTCTTGACCAGGGGCGAGTTGGCGATCGCGCGGGCGACCCGCTCGGCCTCGGCCTGGGTCGCGGCCCCGGTCACCTCGATCCGGCCGGTGCGGACGGCGCCCTCGCCGTCGCGGACGATCTCGATCGCCAGCTGCATGAGGACCGCCTCGAGCAGACCGTCGGGCAGCGGCCGCCCGGAGGCGCCGGAGGCCTGCAGGAGCACCGTGTCGTTGGTGCTCATCTGCCCGTCGACGGTGATCCGGTTGAAGGAGGCGTCGGTGGCGGCGCGCAGGAGCGCCTCGGCGTCCTCGACGATCGCGTCGGTCTGGACGAAGCAGAGCATCGTCGCCATGTTCGGCTCGATCATCCCCGCCCCCTTCGCCTGGGCGGAAAGCGTCACGCCGCCGGCGCGCAGGGTGCAGCGCTTCGGCCAGCGGTCGGTGGTGAGGATGGCGTCGGAGAAGGCGGTGCCGCCCTGCGCGGAGAGGGTCGAGGCGGCCTCCGCGATCCCGGCGAGGACAGCGTCGACCGGCAGCGGCACGCCGATCGTGCCGGTCTCGGCGACGGCGACCTGCGGCTGGGAGAGGCCCAGCTGCCGGGCGGCGACCTGCGACATCGCCAGCGCGTCGGCGTAGCCCTGCTCGCCGGTCTCGGCGTTGGCGTTGCCGCTGTTGACGACGGCGGCGCGGATGTCGCCGGCCTCGCAGCGCTCGCGGCAGACCCGGATCGGCGCCGCGGCGGAGGCGTTGCGCGTCAGCAGCAGGGCGGAGTCGACCCGCTCGGCGTCGCAGACGACCAGGCCGACGTCGGTGCGCCCGCCGCCCTTGAGGCCGCAATGGGCGCCGCCGGCGCGGAAGCCGGGCGCAAGCCGGCTCGGGTCGAGCTCCTCGACCCCGGCCGGCGCGTCGACCCAGCGCGAGCGGAAAAAGTCGCCAGGCATCAGCTGTTCCTTTTGCCCGCTGGAGAGGCATAAGGAACAGGCGAATGACCCGGGACCGTCATATCAGGCCCGCCGTCTCGTCCAGGCCCAACATCACGTTCAGGTTCTGCACGCCCTGGCCGGAGGCGCCCTTCCAGATGTTGTCGATCGCCGAGAAGGCCATCACCCTCCCCCGCTCCTCGACCGTGACGTAGACATGGCACTCGTTCGTCTCGCGGACCGCGCGCAGGTTCGGCGGGCCATCGAGGACGTGGACGAAGGGCTCGTCCGCGTAGCGCTGCCGGTAGAGGTCGACGATCGCCTCTTTCGAGGTCGCCTCGCCGAGGCTCGCGAAACAGGTCGCGAGCTCGCCCTGGTCGAGCGGCAGCAGGTGCGGGACGAAGGTGACCGGCGCCGGGCTGCCGAGCGCCGCCAGCTCCTGCTCGATCTCGGGCCGGTGGCGGTGGCCCTCGGCCTTGTAAGGGAAGGCGTTCTCGGTCATGTTCGAGAAGTGGACGAGGTCGTCGCTGCTGCGGCCGTAGCCCGAGGTCCCCTGCATCGCCGCGATGAAGACCTCGGAGAGCAGGCCCTGTTCTGCCAGCGGAGCCAGCGCCAGCACGCTCGCGGTCGGGTAGCAGCCGGGGGTGGCGCAGAGCTGGGCTCCTCGCAGCTGCTCGCGGTAGAGCTCGGTGAGGCCGTAGACGCCGGCGCCGAACAGGTCCGGCGCGCCGTGTTCGCCGTACCAGCGCCCGTAGGTCTCGCGGTCGCGGAGCCGGAAGTCGGCGGAAAGGTCGACGACGACGATCCCCTGCTCGCGCAGGGCCGCGTCGGTCGGTGCGGCGGCGCCGTGGGGGTAGGCGACGATCGCCGCCTCGACGTCGGGGATGTTGTCGAGATCGAGCTCGGTCAGCTCGATCGGCACCCGGTAGCGCGGGTAGAGCCGGTCGAGCCGCTTGCCGGCGTCGCTGCGCGAGGTGGCGGCGACCAGCTCCAGCTTCGGGTGGCGCCAGACGATCTGCGCCGCCAGGGCGCCGGTGAACCCGGAGGCGCCGGCGACGAGGACCCGCGCGGCGGGATCGCCGTCGAGTGGCTGTGCGCTGAGGTCACTCACGGAGCGCACCTCCGAGCTCGCTGAGCTTCTCCTTGATCGCTTCGCGTCGTGAGGCGACCTCGTCGTCGGTGAGGGTGCGGTCGTCGGCGCGGAACTCGAGGTTGAGGGCGAGGCTCTTGCGGTCCTCACCGAGCTGCTCGCCTGCGTAGAGGTCGAAGACCTCGGCGGCGCGCAGGAGCTCGCCGCCGCCGGCCAGCACCGCGGCCCGAACCTGGCTCGCGGACACGCCGGCGGGAACCACGACCGCGAGGTCCTGATAGATGGCGGGGAAGGTCGTGACGTCCTCGAAGCGCTCCTCGCCGACGGTCGCGGCGGCCAGCAGCGGCCCCGCGTCCAGTTCGAAGGCAACCGCGGCGTCGAGGTCCCAGGCCCGGCAGACCAGCGGGTGCACCTCGCCGAGCCAGCCGAGCCGGGCCTCGCCAGCGGCGACCGCGGCGCTGCGGCCAGGATGCAGAAACGGCTCCTCGGCGAAGGCGAAATTCAGCCCGACCCCGAGCTGCCCCGCCAGCGCTTCCAGCACGCCCTTGAGCGTGAAGAAGTCAGCAGACTCCCCCCCACCTCGCCAGGAGCGCGGCGAGAGCGCCCCGACGGCGATCCCCGCCAGCCGGTGCGGCTCCGCAAATGGCGCCGCCCGATCCCCCGCGAAATGCCCGGCCAGCGGCTCGACGGGCCGATTAGTCGCATTCATGCCGCCGACGGGCCGATTCGACTCATCGGATTGGTCATTTAGGCCCGTCGGCGGCTGAAAGTGGTCATTTCGGCCCGTCGTCAGGTAGACGCGGGCGGATTCGAAGAGCGCCAGCGCTCCGCTGCCGCGGGCGGTGTTCCTCGCGGCAATTTCGAGCAGGGAGCCGAGCAGGGTCGTCCGCATCGCCGACTGGTCCTCGGAGAGCGGGTTCGCGAGCATGATCGGCTTCGCCCGCGGGTCGTCCTCGGCGATGCGCAGCCGCGCCGCCTCACCGGGGTCGGTGAAGCTCCAGCCGACCACTTGGTCGAAACCGAGGTCGCGCAGGGTGTCCTCGGCCCGCCGCCGCAGGCGCTGCTCGCGGCTGAGGCCGCCGATCGCGCCACCGCTCGCCGGCAGCGTCGTCGGCAGGTGCTCGTCGATGCCGTGGACCCGGGCCACCTCCTCGATCAGGTCGACCTCACGGGTGACGTCGTAGTAGCGGTCCGGGGGGACCACGACCTCGAGGTCCTCGCCCGCCGGCCGCACCTCGAAGCCGAGCCGCTCCAGGTAGGCCTGCTGGTCGGACTGCGAGATGAACATCCCGAGCAGGCCCTCGACCCGCTGCGCCCGCAGGATCAGCCGCCGCGGCGGCGGAGGCCCGGCGGCGACGTCGACCGTCCCCGGCACCAGCTTCGCCCCGCAGAACTCGACCAGCAGCCGCGAAGCGATCCGCTGCGCCCGCATCGTCAGCTCGGGATGGAGCTGCTTCTCGAAGCGAGAGGACGCCTCCGAGCGCAGCCCCAGCACCCGCGAGGTGCGCAGGATGTTGGTCCCGTTCCAGGTCGCGACCTCGAGCAGGACGCGGGTCGTGTCCTGGGAGACCTCGGAGGTCTGGCCGCCCATGATTCCGGCGACCCCGGAGGGGCCGTTGCGGTCGCAGACGAGCACGGTCTCGGTGTCGAAGCTGCGCTCGACGCCGTCGAGGGTGGTCATCTTCTCGCCCTCGCTCGCGGCGCGGACGGTCAGGTCGCCGCCCGGGACCTGGTCGAGATCGAAGGCGTGCAGCGGCTGGGCGGTCAGCAGCATCACGTAATTGGTGATGTCGACGACGTTGTTGATCGGCCGCTGGCCGGCGGCCGTCAGGCGTGCCTGCAGCCACAGCGGCGAGGGCCCGATCTCGACGTCGGTGAAGACGCGGGCGGTGAAGCGGGGGCAGAGCTCGGGCACCTCGACCGTGACCGAGGCGTAGTCGGAAGCATCCCCCTCGCCCTCGGCCGGCGCGTCCTCGCCCCAGGGGTCCGCGGCCAGCGGCGCGCCGGTGATCGCGTGCACCTCGCGGGCGACGCCGTGGACGCCGAAGCAGTCGCTGCGGTTCGGCGTCACCTCGATCTCCAACACCGTCTCGGCCAGCGGCAGCACCTCGCTCAGCGGCGTGCCCGGCGCCGGCCCCTCCTCGAGGACGATGATCCCGTCCGCCTCCTCGGCGACCTCGAGCTCGGCCGCCGAGAGGATCATCCCTTCGGAGGGGACGCCCCGCAGCTTCGCCTTGCGGATCTTCATCCCGCCCGGCATCGTCGCCCCCGGCAGGACGACGGCGACCGTCTGGCCGGCATCGACGTTCGGCGCCCCGCAGACGATCGTCCGCTCGCGGTCCCCGGTCGCGACCCGGCAGACGCTGAGCCGGTCGGCGTTCGGGTGCTGCTCGCGCTCGAGCACCTTGCCGACCACGAAGCCCTCGTCCGACGGCGGCCCGACCCGCTCGAGCCGCTCGACCTCGGTCCCGGTCATCACCAGGCGATCGGCCAGCTCGGCCGGCTCCATGCCAGGGTCGCAGTACTCGCGCAGCCAGCTCAGCGGCACTCTCATAGCCAACACCTCCGGCGCCTCATCCGAACTGCTCCAGCATCCGCACGTCGTTGTCGAAGAAGCGCCGCAGGTCGGGGACGCCGTGGCGCAGCATCGCCACCCGCTCGACCCCGATCCCGAAGGCGAAGCCCTGGACCCGCTCGGCGTCGTAGCCGTAGAGCTCGACGAAGCCGAGCACGTTGGGGTCGACCATGCCGGCGCCGAGGATCTCGATCCAGCCCTGGCCCTTGCAGAGGTTGCAGCGCTCGCCGCCGGCCAGCGCGCCGGTGCCGCCGCACTGGAAGCAGGAGACGTCGACCTCGACGCTCGGCTCGGTGAAGGGGAAGAAATGGGGCCGCAGCCGCACCTCGCGGTCGGGGCCGAAGATCGCCCGGCACATCGCCAGCAGCGTTCCCTGCAGGTCGGCGAGGGTCAGCCCCGCGGCGATCGCCAGCCCCTCCACCTGGTGGAACATCGGGCTGTGGGTGGCGTCGGAATCGCGCCGGTAGACCTTGCCTGGAACGACGACGAAGATCGGCGGCGGCTTCGTCTCCATCGAGCGAACCTGCATCGGCGAGGTGTGGGTGCGCAGCAGCACGTCGGGGTGGGACTGGACGTAGAAGGTGTCCTGGAGCATCCGCGCCGGGTGGCCGGGCGGGTGGTTGAGCGCCGTGAAGTTGTAGTAGTCGTGCTCGATCTCGGGGCCTTCGGCGACGTGGTAGCCGAGGCCGATCATCGTGTCCTCGATCAGGCGGGTGGTGCGGGCGATCAGGTGCGTGTGCCCGACCGGCCGCGGCGGCGCCCCGGGCAGGGTGACGTCGATCCGGTCGGTGACCAGGCGCGCCTCCAGCTCGGCGGCGTCGAGCCGCTCGGCGCTCGCCTCCAGCAGCGCCTCCAGCTCCTTGCGGGTGCGGTTGGCGGCGCCGCCGACTTGGCCGCGTTCGTCGGGAGGCAGCTCGGCGATCCCGCGCAAAATCCCGGTCAGCTCGGCTTTGCGGCCGAGGTGGCGGACCCGCAGCTCCTCCAGCTCGCTGCTGCTCCCGGCGCTTGCGATCGCCGCGGCGGCCTCGGCCCTGATCTCCTCGATCCGCTCAAGCACCATCTTGACCCTCCGGCATGGCGAGCGAAGATATCCGCTGGGCGGCGATCGCAGCCGCGGCGGCGACGTTGAGCGACTCGGCGCCGCCCGGCCGCAGTGGGATCGTCACCCGCCTGTCGCACCCGGCGAGCACCTCGCCGGGCAGACCCTCGCGCTCGGCGCCGAGGCAGACAGTGGCGGCGCCATCGAGGCCTTGGAGCGCTTCGCCGCCGTGGGCGACGAGCGCCGCCCGCGGCTCCGGCGTCTCCTCAATGCCGGCCCGCAGCGGCGGCCGGTTGAAGATCGAGCCCATGCTGGCGCGCACCGCCTTGGGCGAGTAGGGGTCGGCGCACCCGGGGCCGAGGACGACAGCGCCGTCGACGAGCGCATCGGCCGTCCGCACGATCGTCCCGACATTCCCCGGGTCCCCCACCCCATGCAGATACAGGCAGGAGGAGCGGGTGAAAACGCGTTTGTTTCCGCTCTCCGGAGGGAAAGGCGTTTTCGGCGCGGGCGTCGGCCAGACCGCGATGATTCGCGTCCCCGAGCCAAGCGACGAAGCGTCGGCGAGCAGACCCGGCTCGACCTCATCGCCTTCCAGCCCCGACCCCGCGGCGACCAGCACGAACCGCGGCTCCGCCCCAGCGGCCAGGCCCGCTTCCAGCAGGTCCTCGCCCTCGGTGACGAACAGCCCCTCGCGCTCGCGGTGCTTGCGGTCGCGCAGCTTGCGGACCAGCTTCAGCTTCTCGTTGTGCGGGCTTTCGATCATGGATGCGGTTGACGTGATTTCGGTTGACGGTGTCTGTTCTTCTCGGTGCTTTCCTGATTTCTTCTCCTGGAACGAAAAAGCGGGCCGATAAACGGCCCGCCCGGGAGAGATTGGTGTCAGCGCGACCTCAGGCGGCCGCGCCCTCCCGGGCTAGCTCCACAAATCGGCGGAAGGCGTCGCGGTCGTTGACGGCGATCTCGGCCAGCATCTTGCGGTTCACCTCGACTTCGGCCTTGTTGAGGCCGTTGATCAGTTCCGAGTAGCTCATGCCCTCCATCCGGGCGGCAGCGTTGATCCGGGTGATCCAGAGCCGGCGGAAGGTGCGCTTTTTGTTGCGCCGGTCGCGGTAGGCGTACATACCCGACCGCTGTACCTGCTCTTTGGCGAAGCGGTAGGAGGAATGCTTGCGGCCGAAGTAGCCCTTCGCTTCCTTCAGCACCTTGCGGCGCTTCTTGCGCGCGTGGACGGAACGCTTGACGCGGCTCACTTGCCGCCTCCGAGCAGGGTCCGCACCTTTTTCGCGTCGTTGCCGGAGATCTCGACCGGCTTCGCCATCCGCCGCTTCCGCTTCGGCGACTTCTTCTCCAGGATGTGGCTGGAGAAGGCACGCCGGCCGCGCAGCTTGCCGGTGGCAGTCTTCTTGAAGCGCTTCTTGGCGCCGGAATGGGTTTTCATCTTCGGCATCGGGTCCGCTATTGAAGCAGACTCGCTGCCGCTAGGCGGCGGAGGAGTCCGACTGGTCGACCGTCGCCTCGCCCTGCTCGTTCGCGGCGAGTTTGTCGACCTCTTTGCTCGGGCCCAGCAGCATGCTCATGTTGCGCCCTTCCTGCAGCGGCGCCTGCTCGATGGTGGCCAGGCCGTCGAGGTCCTCGAAGAGCTTTTGCAGGAGATCCCGCCCACGCTCGGGGTGAGCCTGCTCGCGGCCGCGGAACATGATCGTCACCTTGACCTTGTCGTGATGCTTGAGGAAGCGTTCGACGTGACCCTTCTTGGTCTCGTAGTCGTGGGTCGCGATCTTCGGGCGCAGCTTGATTTCGCGCACGTTGACCTGCTGCTGGTGCTTGCGCGCCGCCTTCTGCTTCTGCTCCTGCTCGTACTTGTACTTCGAGTAATCGAGCAGTTTCGTCACCGGCGGCTTCGAGTTCGGTGCCACCTCGACGAGGTCGAGCTCGGCCTCCTGGGCCTTTTTCAGCGCCTCGCTGGTATCGACGATCCCGAGCTGCTCACCGTCGGCGCCGATCAGGCGCACCTGCGGGACCCGGATCCGTTCGTTGATCCGGGTGGTGTCGCGCTCTGGCGGGCGCCGATCGAACCTGCGAGGAACCGGCACTATCGAGAGGAGCGGGAAGGCTTCAAGGGGACGAGGCTGGGGTCGGGCACGGGGCGCTCAGCGGCGGACGTGGTTGTTCGTGCCTGCGATCAAGTCGGGCCAGTATAGAGACCGAGCGGCCCCACGTAAATCGCGGCGTCACCCTGCTGCCATCTCGGCCCGCACGCGGTCGCCGAACTCGGCGACCGGCATCGCCCCGAGGTCGCCGTCGGCGCGGGAGCGGACGGCGACGCCGCCGGTCTCCTCCTCGCGGTCGCCGACCACCAGCATGTAGGGGTAGAAGCCGATCGTCGAGGCATCGCGGATCTTCTTGCCGATCGACTCGGAGCGGTCGTCGAGGGCGACGCGGACGCCGAGCTCGCGCAGCTGGTCGTGGGCGCGGTGGCCGTAGTCGTTGTGGCGGTCGGAGATCGGCAGGACGATCGCCTGCACCGGCGCCAGCCAGGTCGGGAAGCGGCCGGCGTAGTGCTCGATCAGGATCCCGGCGAAGCGCTCCATCGAGCCGAGCAGAGCGCGGTGGATCATCACCGGGCGGTGGGCGGCGTCGTCGGCGCCGGTGTAGTAGAGGTCGAAGCGCTCGGGCATCTGGAAGTCGAGCTGGCACGTCCCGCACTGCCAGGAGCGGCCGAGGGCGTCGGTGATGTGGAAGTCGATCTTCGGCCCGTAGAAGGCCCCGTCGCCAGGGTTGAGCGTGTACTCGCGGCCCTGGCTCTCCAGCGCCTCGGCCAGCGCCGCCTCGGCCTTGCGCCACTGCTCCTCGCTGCCCATCGACTTCTCCGGCCGGGTCGAGAGCTCGACGTGGACGTCCTCGAAGCCGAAGCGCGCGTAGAGCTCGTCGATCGCCTCGCAGATCGAGGCCACCTCGGCGCCGATCTGCTCCTCCGTGCAGTAGACGTGGGCATCGTCCTGGGTGAAGGCGCGGACGCGCAGCAGGCCGTGGAGGACGCCCTCGCGCTCGTTGCGGGAGACGCGGCCGAACTCGGCCAGGCGCAGCGGCAGCTCGCGGTAGGAATGGCGGTCGGCGGAATAGACGAGGCAGGCGCCGGGACAGTTCATCGGCCGCAGCGCGTAGCCGCGGTCGTCGTCCTCCATGAAGTACATATCGTCCTTGTAGTTGTCCCAGTGGCCGGAGCGGTGCCAGAGCTCGACGTCCATCACCTGCGGCGTCGCGATCTCCTGGTAGCCGCGCTTGCGCAGCTGGTCGCGGACCTCTGTCTCGATCGTCCGCAGCATGGTGGTGCCGTTGGGCAGCCAGAACGGCATCCCCGGCGCCTCCTTGCGCAGCATGAAGAGGCCGAGCTGGGGGCCGAGGCGGCGGTGGTCGCGTGCTTTGGCCTGCTCGAGGCGCTCGAGGTGCTCCTCGAGGTCCTTCTTCGAGAAGAAGGCGGTGCCGTAGATGCGGGTCAGGCTCTCGCGGTTCTCGTCGCCGCGCCAGTAGGCGCCGGCCACGGAGTTCAGCTTGATCGCCTTGATGCGGCCGGTCGAGGGGCCGTGGGGACCGCGGCAGAGGTCCTCGAAGGGGCCGTTGCGGTAGAGCGAGACGGTCTCGACACCCTCGTCGCGTACGAGATCCTCGATCAGCTCGACCTTGAAGCCTTGATCCAGGGACCTGAAAATGTCGATCGCCTCGGCGACCGGGACGTCGCGGCGGCCGAACTCCTCGTCGGCCTTGATGTGGCGCCGCATCGCCTCCTCGATCTTCGGCAGGTCCTCGTCGGTGATTCTGGTGCCGGGCGGGAACTCGAAGTCGTAGTAGAAGCCCGACTCGATCGGCGGGCCGATCGTCACCTTGGTGCCTGGGTAGAGGTCCGTCACCGCCTCAGCCATCACGTGGGCGGCGTCGTGGCGGATCAGCTCCAGCGCCTCGGGGTCGCGGTCGGTGAGGATCGCCACCTCTCCCCCGCCCGCGGGCAGCGGCGCGGCGAGGTCGCGCAGCTCCCCGTCGACCTTGATCGCCAGCGCCGCCTTGGCGAGGCCGGGACCGATCGCGGCGGCCGCGTCGGCGCCGGTCGCGCCCGCGGGCAGCTCCAGCGGTTTGCCGTCGGGAAGCGTGTAGGTCGTCTTCTCGGTCGCGGCCTCCATGCTGGAGGCATGGTACGGGGAGCGGTCTGAGCGCAGCGGGCTGGTCGCTGCCGTTAGCGGGCAGGTCCCTGCCGCGCCTGCCGCACGGCGATCAGCGGGCAGGGGGTCTTGCCGTCGACGGGGCGCCGGACCCGCGTCAGCGTCCACCCCTCGCCTTCGCGGATGACGAAGCGGACGCCCGCCGGCGGCCTCCCTGCTTCTTCGGTCGACTGGATGCAGACGCGCCCGCCCCGGAGTTCCCAGGAGAGGAAGGGGGCGCCATGTTCCTCGCCGAGCAGCTGCGGCGAGGCGATGACGAGCGTCGGGCCTGCGCCGACGAGCTTGCGGTAGTCGCTGAGCTTCGCGGAGTAGGAGGTGGGGCCGACCGGGGCGTTGGCGAGGGCGAGGAGGGAGCAGATCCCCGCTGCGACGGCGAAGAGGGCAGCGGCAGCAGGGAGTACCAAGCGTTGCGGTGTTCCTTTTCGCCGTATAGCGGGCATAAGGAACAGCGCTCGGTTGCATAGGGGCTTCAGGATCGCCAGGGCGACGAGTGGCGCCGCGATCTCGATCGCCTTGGCGGCGGTGTAGGGCGTGCCGCCGACCCGGGCCGCAGCGTAGGCGACGGCCGAAGCGCCGAGGCCGCTGAGGATCGCCACCTCGCGGCGGCGCCAGAGCTGGACGACGCCGTAGACGAGGAGCGCGAGCGCGAAGGCGATCCCGAGGTAGTAGGCGGCCGCCGGCACCGCGCCGTCCCCCGGCGCCAGCCGGAAATCCCCCGAGGGCCAGACGCCCAGCGCCTCGAAGGGCGAGATCTGGCCGAAGAGGTTGCCGAGGCCGGGGCCGTTGGGGTCGAAGGTCTCGAAGGAGTGGAATTCGACCATCCGGCCGATCTCCGGGACGACCAGGACGACGAAGGCCAGCAGGGCGGAGCCGAGCGGCCTGACCGGCGGCCGCCTGAAGATCGCCCAGAGGACGACTGCTCCCCCCAGCCAGATCAGACCCGGGAAGCTGTACGTGTAGACAGAGCCGACCGCGATCAGAGCGGCCGGGACGTAGCGAAGGGGTAGGCCGGCCCAGGCCCGATCCGACTCGCGCAACGCCAGGACGAATGCGAGGAAGAAGAGTGCCTGCATCGTCTCCTTGAAGGCGCCCTGGGCGAAGTAGGAGGCGACCAGGTAGGCGAGGCCGACGAGGAGCGCACCCGCGGTGCGGGGGAGGAATGGCAGCTCGGCGAAGGCAGCAAGGGCCGTCAGGCAGGCAAGAATCGCGACCGCCACGGTGAGGCCACTGAAGCCCTGCACGAGCCCCGCCCCCAGGCCCTTGCCGAGGGCGACGACGATCGCGTGCGGGCCGAGCGGATAGCCCTGGTTCAGCAGCTGCGACGAGTGCCCTTCCGCCAGCCGGTCGGCCGTCAGCAGGTGCTGCGACATGTCCGGGTTGAAGCTCGTGCCGAGGATCCCGAAGTGCCCTTCGACGGCGAACGGCAGCGCCGTGGCCAGCAGCGCGATCAGCGCCACCGGCCAACCGGCCGCGAGCGCCTCTCCGGCCCCCTCGACCCGTCCCCACAGGTAGCCGACCGCCGCCAGCGCCAGCACCAGGACGAGCACCGCCGAGACCGTCCCGTGCCCAGGCAGGCGCGCCGTCCCCCAGCAGACGGCGCACAGCAGCGCCAGCCCCACCGCAGGCGTCAGCCAGGACCACCTCCGCCCCCCGCACAGCAACACCGCCGCCTGCCCGATCGCCAGTGACGACAGGCAAATCGCCGCCACGGCTGCATAGGTCCCGATCACGAGACCCGCGAGCCTAGACTGCGGCGATGGCCTTCGTACCTCCCGCCCGGCACCTGCTGCGCGCGAAGGACCTCGCCGACGCCCGGTATATGGAGCCGCTGGAGGTCGACGACCTCGCCCGCGCGGCCGGGCTCTCGAAGGCCCACTTCAGCCGCGAGTTCCGGCGCACCTTCGGCGAGTCGCCCTACGTGTACCTGATGACCAGGCGCCTGGAGCGGGCGGCGGCGCTGCTGCGGAATACCGACCACTCGGTCGCCGAGGTCTGTCTCGAGGTGGGGCTGCAGGGCGTCGGCTCGTTCACGACCAGCTTCAAGCGCATGCACGGGATGACGCCGACCGCCTACCGCGCCGCCGCTCCCCCCGCTTCCGCGCACGCCCGCGTCCCCGCTTGCGTCGTCCGCGCCTACGGCCGTCCCCGACACCGCACGTTTCGAGAAGACAACTCGCCCTCGCAGGCCTAGCATCGCTTCAGTCGATCTCAACGAGGAGGAAACGATGAAGATCTCGAACGCGCAGGTGTGGGTGCACGACCAGGAGGAGGCGCTCGCCTTCTACACCGAGAAGCTGGGCATGGAGGTGCGGGCCGACGTGACGCTGCCGGAGATGGGCGACTTCCGCTGGCTCACCGTCAGCCCTCCCGGCCAGGAGGACGTGACGATCGTGCTGATGGCGATCCCGGGCCCGCCGATGATGGACGAGGAGACGACCCGCCAGGTCGAGGAGCTGATGGCCAAGGGCTTCGCCGGCACCGTCTTCCTCACCACCGACGACTGCCGTGCCGAATACGAGCGGCTGAAGGCGCGCGGTGTCGAGTTCACCGAAGCGCCTGAAGAGCGCCCCTACGGAATCGACTCCGGATTCCGCGATCCGTCGGGCAACAGCATCCGCCTGACCGAGGTGAAGCTTCCCGCGACCGCCTGAGGGCGGTCGCGGTACCCCCCGCGCTCACTTCGGCTGGAAGCTGGTCAGGTCCTGGTTGAAGGTCGGGTTGTAGACGACCTTGTCGAGGTCGATCGCCGAGGAAACGAAGGTGGGATAGGTGCTGGTGCCGTAGGGCGCCCACGGCGCCAGTTCCATGAATTCCCTGTCCAGCGCCGCGTATTCGGCTTCGACCTTCGCGTCCAGCGGCCTTTCGCCGAGCTCGGCGATCTTCTTGCTCAGCCGCGGGACGGCGATCCGGGCGAGGTTCGTGGTGTTGGTCGGGAAGATGCTTTCTTCGGCGAGCATCGGCTGGAAGAAGTCGTTGGGGTGCGGGTAGTCCTGGAACCAGCTCGCCCAGCCGGTGTCGAGGTCGGGGGTCGAGGCGTTGCCGATCACCGAGAAGTAGTTGTCGGCGTTGATGACCTTGAGCTTGACGTCGAAGCCGAGTTCTTCGAGGACGCCGGCGTAGTAGGTGCCCGCTTCCTGCTGCACGCCTTCGTTGTCGGTCCAGACGCTGATCTGGCGATCGGCGGGGTCGGCTTCGGCGATCAGCGCTTTCGCCTTGGCCAGGTTGTGCGGGTAGAGCTCGAAGTGCTGGTAGCCGGGCATCCCCGGCGGCAGGATCTGCTGGGTGCCGACGAGCTGGCCGGCGTAGATCCGTTCCAGCGCCGCCGGGTCGACCGCGTAGTTGACGGCGCGGCGGACGCGAACGTCGTCGAACGGCGCGGCGGTCGTGTTCATCCAGAAGAAGTAGGTGCTCTCGGTCGACTCGACCCGGAACTGGCTGCCTTCGTACTTCGACTTGACTTCGGCGTAGCGGTCGGCGGGCGGGGCGTTCTCCATCCAGTCGAAGCGGCCCGATTCGATGTCGCTCACCTGCGTCGAGGGATTGCGCAGCACCGTCACTTCGATCCGGCTGAAGTGGCCGCTGGGGATCTGCGGCATCGCCTTCGCGTTCGCCTTCGCCCAGTACGGGTTGCGCGCATACGACCAGCCCCGGCCCGGCTTGGAGGAGACGATCTCGTAGGGGCCGGTTGCCGCCGGCGGGTGTGCGGAGAGGTCTTCGTCCGGGGTGCCGGCCGGCAGCGGCGCGACGAACGGCAGCGCCAGCTCCTGCAGGAAGGTGCCCCGCGGCCGGGTGAGGTGGATCGTGATTTCGCCGGTCTTGTCATCGGTGACGATGCCGGAGATCCCGCCCTTCTTGGTCTTGGCGAACCGCGAGGCGCCGGCGATGTCCGTGTAGAAGGGCGAGCCGCTGGAGTTGAGGAGGAAGACCCGTTCCACCGCCCGGGCGAAGTCGGAGGCGCGCACCGGGGTGCCGTCGGAGTACCGCAGGCCGGGCCGCAGCTGGAATTCGTAGGTGCGGCCGTCGGCGCTGATCTTCGGCATCGCCTTCGCCAGCCCGGGAACAACCTCGCTGCCCGCCTTCCCCGCGGCATGCCTGTAGGTCAGCAGCGGGATGTAGGTGTCGTAGATCGCCGTCCAGCCTTCCTCGCTGTGGGAAAGCGCCGGGTCGAGGTAGTCCGGGAACGACGAGAAGGTCGCCCGCAGGACGGTCCCTTCCTTGTCTCCTGCGGAGCCGCCACAGCCTGCAAAGGCGAGCAGCACCAAGCCGAGCAGCGTCGCCGCAAGGCTCAGCCGCAGGGCGATCTTCCTGCTCTTTGAGGGTGACACCCGCCGCACTCCCGCTACTGTCGGCGGATCGTCCTCGAACCTTGAGCAGACGCGGAATGGGCGTTACTGGGCTCGAACCAGTGACCTCCAGCTTGTCGAGCTGGCGCTCTCCCAACTGAGCTAAACGCCCGGGGCGCCTGAATCTAGCAGCGAAAATGCGCGGGCGGCGGGCGCGGGCGCGGGGGTTAAAGGATTGGTTGCAAATGTCGATGCAATCGGTGCAACTTTCACAGGCTCCTGGTGTTTATGGGGCGAAGCTTCGAAACTTGAGGACCGACGAGCCAGCGACTTAAACCTCTCTGGTGGTACGTCCTTCGGAACCAAAGGGCCCCGGTCGGGGCCCTTTTCCGTTCTTGGCGCGCTCGCTCAGGGGCGCCCCGCTCAGACGTGGTCGGTCGGCAGGTGCCAGAGCCGGGGCGCGATCAGCTCGTCGATCCCCCGCGGCCCCCAGGTGCCGGGCTCGTAGGGAACCACGGCCGGCGGGTCCTCGAGCAGCGGCTCGGAGACCTCCCAAAGCCGCTCGATCGCCTCCGAGCTGCTGAAGAGGGTGCGGTCACCGACCATCACGTCGTGGATCAGGCGCTCGTAGGGATCCAGCGCCTGGTCGGTGCCGCCGAAGGTGTCGGCGTAGCTGAAGCGCATGTGCGCCTCGCCGAGCTCGATCCGCGGCCCCGGCACCTTGGCGAGGAAGGAGGCGGAGATGCTGCCGGGGTCCCCCAGCTCGAAGGTGAGGTGGTCGTGGCCGAAGGACTCGGCGATCTGGTCGCAGTCGAGCGGGAACATCCGCCGCGGCGGCTGCTTGAAGGCAACGGTCAGCAGGTGCCGGCTCTCGGCCAGCCGCTTCCCCGAGCGCAGGTAGAACGGGACGCCCTCCCAGCGCCAGTTATCGACGAAGCACTTGACGGCGACGAAGGTCTCGGTGTCGGAGTCCTCCGCCACCCCCTCTTCGTCGAGGTAGCCCCGGTACTGCCCGCGCACGACGTTCCGCGGCTCCAGGGCCGGCATCGATTCGAACACCTTCTCGCGCTCGACTCCCAACGATCTTGCCCCCAGCGTCGTCGGCGGCTCCATCGCGACGAAGCCGAGCACCTGGAAGAGGTGGGTGACGATCATGTCGCGGAAGGCGCCGGTTTCCTCGTAGAAAGAGCCGCGCATCTCGATCGAGAGCGTCTCCGGGATGTCGATCTGGACGTGGTCGATGTGGTTGCGGTTCCAGACCGGCTCGAACATGCCGTTGGCGAAGCGCAGCGCCAGCAGGTTCTGGACCGCCTCGCGGCCGAGGTAGTGATCGATGCGAAAGATGCAGTCCTCGGCGAAGACCTCGTGCAGCTTTCGGTTCAGCTTGCGGGCCGAGGCGAGGTCGGTCCCGAACGGCTTCTCGGTTATCACCCGAGCGCCGACCCCGAGGCCGCTGGCGCCGATCTGCTCGACGGTCCCTTCCGCCGCCTGCGGCGGCAGCGAGAGGTAGAAGAGCAGCTCGGCCCCGCCGTCCAGTTCGTCCCGGGCCTGGCTGATCGCCTCCTCCAGCCCCTCGAAGCCCTCGCCGACGCCGGCGAATCCAAGCGACTCCTCGAAGCTCTTCCAGCCCTGCGGGTCGCCGGACTCGCGGCTCGATTCGCTGACCGACTTCCGCGCCAGGTCGCGAAACCCCTCGTTGCCGATGCCGCGCCTGGCGGCGCCGACGATCCGGAAGCGCTCGGGCATCAGCCCACTCTGCTGCAGGTGGAACATTCCCGGCAGCAGCTTGCGCCTGGCGAGGTCACCGGTCGCGCCGAAGAGGACGATCACCTGATCGTCGGGAGTCGGCATCGAATTCCGCTGGGGACCCGTCATCACACCCAGCCTATGCTGCTTCCCGATGAGTCCTCAGACCAAGCGCGGCCTCCCCTACGACCCCGGCGCTCTCGACCGCGTCGAGCGGCGCTTCTGGCGCGACATGTGGGAATCGGTGCCGGGCGCGGTCGCGGTCGAGCATGGGATCGAGCTGAGGAGTTTCGGCTTGTTGCAGGCTTCCGTCGCCACCGGGGCCGGCGGGACGCAGGTGCCGAGCCTGGTCCTCGGCGCAGCCGAGGACGCCGATCGCGGCGGCGCGGGTCTCCGCGACGCTGCGGCCTGGACCGCCGAGCTCGGCCTCGCGCCCTACTTCCCGGTAACGCCCGGACTGCCCGGAACCGCTGCCGCCGAGGCCTGGCTGCAGGAGAACGGCTTCGAGCGCGGCTACGCCTGGATGAAGTTCGTCCGCGATCCGCATCCACCCCGGTTTCCCTTACCGGCCGATGTCGAGGTGGTCGAGCTGCACGGGGGCGACGAAGAGCCGTTCGGGACGATCGCGGCCGTGGGGTTCCGCGCGCCCGGCTGGGGCTCGCACCTCTTCGCCCACCTGCCGGGGCGCGACGGCTGGCGCTGCTACGTCGCCAAGGTCGACGGCAGGGCGCAGGCGTGCGCCGCGATGCTGCTCGTCGACGGAGTCGCCGAGTTCGGGATCGCCGCCACGCTCGAGGAAGCGCGCGGGCGCGGCTGCCAGACGGCGCTGCTGCACCGGCGGATCTGCGACGCCGCCGAGGCCGGCTGCCACACCCTCTTCGTCGAGACCGGAGAGCGCCTGCCCGACCGGCCTTCGGCCAGCTACCGCAACATCCTCAAGGCAGGTTTCGAGGAGGCCTACCTGCGTCCCAACTGGCGGCGTCGCTGAGTCGAGCGCTCTGAACCTCGCTCCGACCGGTTCCGTAAGCAAGGGCAAGCCAGGGAAATCGACCAGAAAGGCAGGAACATGACCTCCAAGCGTGTCTCGCTCCTGATCGCAACCGCGGCGCTGGCGGCAACGGCGACGCTCGCTGCGATCGCCCTCCCCGCCCAGGCGGCGCTGCGGCACATCGACGGCACCGTCCTCTCCAAGAACAGCTCCGACCGCAGCTTCCGCATCAAGACTCAGGCCGGCGCCCGGGTCAGGATCAAGGTCAGCTCGACCACCAGGTTCCAGCGGATCCCCGGGGGCTTCGGCGGCATTCACCAAGGTCTTCGCGTCGAGGTCGAAGCCAAGAGCACTGCCGGCGGCCTGGTCGCGACCGAGGTCGAGACCCGCCAGGGTGGCGGCGGCGACGGAGCCGACGACCATGGCGGTCACGGTGGCGGCAGCGACGACGGGCCCAACCACACCTGAGCGCTCGGCCTAGAGCGGGCGCACGCGGGTCCCGGCCGGCCGCACGGAGGGGCCCGCGGGAGGGCCGTCCACCCGACCGGGCCGCATCAGCTTGCGCTGGTAGAGCAGGGTGTCGGCGTTGCGGTAGAGGTCGTCGAAGCTGATCCCCTGGTCGGGGGCCGACGCGATGCCAAGGCAGTGAGGGGCTCGCTCGGCGAGCGCGGCCGAGAGGCGGGCGATCACCGGCCCGGCGGCCTCGGCTCCGGTATCAGGCAGGAGCACGGCGAACTCGTCGCCGCCCAGCCGGGCCACCGCGTCGCCGCCGCGCACGCTCGCGGCGAGCCTCTCTCCCGCCCAGCGGAGCAGATCGTCACCGGCGTGGTGACCGTGCTCGTCGTTATAGGCCTTGAGGTGATCGAGGTCGAGCACCGCCAGCGTCACGGGGCGGCCGTGGCGAGTGAGGGCGGCGAAGGCCTGCTCGGAGGCCATCGCGAAGCCGCGGCGGTTGAGCAGGTGGGTGAGCGGGTCGGTGGTCGAGCTGCGGGCGAGCTCGCGGCGCCAGCTGGCGTGGTTGGTCGATTGCCACAGCGCCATCGCCGCGGTGCCGGCGAGGGCGGCGCCGAAGACGAGCACGTAGCCGCCGCCGAGCCCTCCTTCCAGCGCCAGGGAGAGGAAGGCGACCTCGGCAAGGATGCCGGTTGCGATCACGTAACGGACCGGGAAGGCCAGCGAGGCGAAGACGACGGGCAGGAAAAGCGCGAATTGCAGAGGGCTGTCCCCACCCCTGTCGACCAGGGCCGCGAACCAGATCATCACCACCGTGACCAGGCCCCAGCAAAGGAATGCCTGCTCCCGCCAAGGCGAGGCGACCACCCGCCGCCAGGGCAGGACAAAGAGGGAGAGCAGCCCGGATGCCAGCGCCAGGGCGAGCATCAGCTCCAGTCCCAGTCGGAAGGCGGAGTCGCTGAAGAACGCCAGATACAGCAGTCCCGCCAGCGACATCAAGACCGTCACCCAGCTCCCGGCGGCGGCCGTCCGCAGCCAAAACCTGGTCTCGAAGTCGTCGTGCGAGCCGCCGCTTTCCATGAGTCTCTATCGACAAACTGCCGGAGTCGTATAAGGCTCGGAAGCCCTAACGGCGAGAACCGGACACCTCTACGAGATGCGTGTTCACATCAGCGAGGAGCGGCGCCCATGTTCTTCCCCGAGGAGTTTCTCGAATACCCTCCAACTGATGGAGGTATTCAGGGCGCTTTCCCCCGAAGACCGGTGGCGTGTCAGAAGGCTCGTCTTCCGAGGCGAAGCCCCGCAAGATCCGCGGATGGCCGCCGCGGCCATCGAGCTCGCCGAGCGGTATCAGCGGGGGCGATATCTGAGGTCGTTGCTCTGGCTAGCACTCGCTGTTTTCGTCTCGACGACCCTTGCCGCGTTCCTGGGGACGCTTAACGGAGATCCATCGACTGCAGCCATATTCGGGTTGGCGGCTTTAACCAACTTCCTACATCTGATGTTCAACCCCGCGCTGCGGCCGAGGAGCGTGGCGCGATCCCTAGAGGCATCGAGACAGGTCGTCATCCACCGCGGCTCATCGCCGGTGGTCTCTTAAGGTCACAAATCTCCTCGCAGCAAAGGCATCCGCTCAGGGGAAAAGGCGCCCACCGGAATGCACCAAGCAGCCTTTGGGTTGAGGGTGAGCATGAACCCTGTCTAACCCAGAGGCACTCCGCACGCCCGAATCTTCGCCCCGAACTGCTCGTCTGTCAGCTTGCTCTACCTCAGACTCAATCGCTCCCTCGCCGCCCCAGGCCTGTTTAGTCGCCTTAGTGCGCGGTACGACTCTCCAGCCATCCGATGATCTCGTTGGGCGTCGCTTCCCCGGCCGCAATCTTCTCCACCATCGGCACATCCCTATCCGCATTTTCCCCCGCGAAGGGGTGGCCGTTGGCTTCAAGGAATAGCCACACGGAGAGGAAGGCGGCTCGCTTGTTGCCGTCCGGCAGCGGATGGTTGCGGGCCAGATGCTCGACCAGGACCGCCGCTTTCTCTACAAGAGTCGGATACGCGTCCTGATCGCCAAACCCCGCTTGAGGTGCGGCGAGGGCGGAATCGGCAAGGGCAATCCTCGGCAAGCGGGCGACCTGCTCGGGAGTCGTGCCGAGCAGTTCAGCGGCGACCTCGCAGTAATCGCCTAGCTCCAGGTAGATCGTCAAGGGCTACTTGGCGAGACGGCGCAGGGTCTCGCGATTAGCCTGGATCGCAGCCTTGATCCGCCCCTTGCGCTCGGTGCTGCTTCCGGGCAGGCCAAAGCGCAGCTTGTCTCGCTCGGTTTTCGGGGGGGTGGGAGCTTGAGGCTTCATCGCCGACACATTGTTGCACCCAGGTTCTACGCCATCTGAAATCCGAATCGGTGGATGATCCCGTGGGCCAGTTCTATATCCAGATAAATGGCAACAAGCCAAAACTTCGCTTGCCAGAGCGAAAGGCGCCTACCGGAATCGAACCGGTGTAAACGGCTTTGCAGGCCGCTGCGTAGCCACTCCGCCAAGGCGCCGGGTGTCGACCTCGTACGGGATCGCCGTACAAAAGCGACATGCGGCTGAAGGGTACCGGCGCTCAGGCGGTTGCGTTTGGCGGCTACTGCTCGTAGCTCTCGACCGTGCCGCCGTCGCGCATGCTCGCGTCGTCGGGGTCGTCGCCGGCGCGGCGGAGGGCGCGGCGCTGGCGCAGGTAGTCGTAGGCCTTGTCGAGCTGGACCTGGAGCTCTTCGAGGCGGGCGTGCTCGTCGTCGCCGAGGCCCTCGCCCTCGCGGCGGTGGAGCAGCGACTCCTCTTCCTGGACCAGTTGGTTGATGCGGTCGAGTACCTGCTGGTCGTCCATGTGGCTGACCTACCCGCTCTCCAGGACCTGGAACCGGATGTCCGCTTTCCGCAAACGCCCGAGGAGCGCGTCGCCCATCGCCACCGCGGTCGTCAGCTGGCCGGCCCGCTCGGGAAGCTGGTCGAAGGCGAGACAGAGGCCGGACTCGGCGAGCATCTTCGAGGTTTCGCTGTAGCCGGGGTCGCCGCCGCTGACCTCGGTGCGGACGCGCTTGCCACCGCCCTCGCCGAGAAAGGTGACCTTGAACCAGCTGCGCTCGCGCTCGGCCTCGCTCGGGCCCTCCCCGGGCGCTTTCAGCTTCAGCAGCGCCTTGCGGGCCGGCGGCAGCTGGGCGAGGGCGAAGGCACCGCCGACACCGGCGGCGATCGCGCCAACGGTGGCGAGGTGCCTGGCGACCATGTGGTGACCGTAGGTGAAGTCGGGGCCGTAACGATCGAGGGCGGCGGCGGAGCGGCGGATGATCGCGCCGTCGATCGTCGGCAGCGGCACCGTCCAGCCGCCGAGGCTCTCGTCGCGGTGGATCCGGGCCGGAGCGGCGTGGATCTCGCGTCCTTCGACGCGCGGCTCGAGGCGGCGGCGCTCTTTGGCGGCGGCCAGCGTCTGGCGGGCGCGGGCGAAGCCGTTGACGGCGGAGTGGTAGGTGCCGCCCGAGAAGCGGGCGTTCGACTTCACGTAGCCGTTGACGGCCAGCGGCACTCCCTCGGGGAGCTGCTGGACGGTGAAGTAGGCGCCGAGGTCGTGCGGGATCGAATCGAACCCGCAGCAGTGGACGAGACGGGCGCCCGTGCGCTCGGCCTCGGCGTTGTGCTCGACGTAGACCCGGTCGACGAACTCCGGCTCGCCGGTCAGGTCGCAGTAGTCGGTGCCGGCGGCAGCGCAGGCGGCGACCAGCGGGCCGCCGTAAAGCGCGTAGGGACCGACGGTCGTAACCACCACCCGCGCCGCCTCGGCGACCTCGCGCATCGCCTCGGGGTCGCCGGCGTCGGCGACGAGGGTCTCGGGTTTCGGCGCCTCCGGCGCGGCCGCGGCGAGCCGCGCGGCGACGGCGTCCAGCTTCGAGCGGTTGCGGCCGACGAGAGCCCAGCGCATTTCGGCCGGAGCGTGGGCAGCGAGGTAGTCGGCGGTGAGGCCACCGGTGAACCCGGTGGCGCCGAAGAGCGCGATGTCATAGCGGCGTGAACCGTCCATCCCGTCGATTCTCTCAGGCCGCAGCAAGCGGATGCACCTGGAACGGGCGCCGCAGACGACCAGTCAACGACCACGACGCCCGTTGCATGTGCATGAGTTCAACGCCGTCTCTGGACGGATATCAGGTCGAAGTCAAAGGAAGTTGACGGGGAAAACCGCCCGCTTTCGCGCAAATTGCGGATGAGTTGAACGCTAGGCGTTGGCGGCGGCGGCCGCGCTGCTCGTCACGGGATGGCCGCCTTCGCGCCAGGCCCCCACCCCGCGCCCGACGTGGATCACGTCCAAGCCCGCGCGCTGCAGGATCGAGGCCGCCAGGCCGCTGCGCTTGCCGCCGCGGCAGATCGTCGCGATCGGCCGGTCGCGCGGCAGCTCGTCGAGCCGCTGACCGAGGTCGCCGTAAGGGATGTGCAGCGAGCCCGGGATGTGCTCGGTCTCGTACTCGGAGTCGGTGCGGACGTCGAGGATCACCGGGCCGGCGTCGCCGTCGACCCGGCGCGCCAGCTCATCGGGATCGATCAGCTCGATCCGGTGGACCGGTCGCTCCTCCGTGCGCCAGGCGGTCATCCCGCCCTCGAGGAAGCCGCGCACCGGCAGCCCGACCGCGGCGAGCAGCTGCGCCGCCGCGCGCTCGTCGCTGTCGGCAGCGGCGACGACGATGATGTCGGTGCCCGCGGGCGCAACCCGCGAGACCTTGGTCGCGAAGCCGGTGTCGTAGGAGGAGGTGCTGAGGGCGCCCTCGATGTGGGCCTCGTCGAACTGCTCGTTGGTGCGGCCGTCGATCACCACCGCGCCGGCTTCGACCAGCTCCTCGACCTCGTGGGGGCTGAGCGGCGCCGGCGTCCCGAAGTCCTCGATCAGGGGGCCTTTGTTGAGAGCGACGATCCGCTCGACGTTCGGCGGTTTGTCGCCCAGCGAGGCGACCTGCTCCTCGACGAACTCGGCCTCGTCGGCGATCTGCAGGGCGCGGTTGTGACGGCGCTCGAAGCCGATCGTCGAAGAGGTCTTGAGGTCGAGCCCGGAGCCGCCGCAGAGCGAGCCGCCGAGGTGGCCCGGCCAGACCTCGACCTCGTCGGGCAGGGTGAGCAGGCGGTCGTGCAGCGAGCGGAACATCTCGGCGGCGCCCTCGCGCGGTTCCACCGCGAGGTCAGGCCGGGCGACGTCGCCGATGAACAGCGAGTCGCCGGTCAGGAGCGCCCACGGCGCCGCGCCGCGGCCCTTGTCGCTGAGCAGGAAGCAGGTGTGCTCGGGGCGGTGGCCCGGGGTGTGGATCGCCTCGACGACCAGGTCCCCGAGCTCGAGCTTCCAGCCGTCAGTGAACGGCTCATGGGGGTACTCGGCTTCGGCGAGCTCGTGGACGTGGACCGTGGCGCCGGTGCGGCGGCAGAGGCGGCCGTGGCCGGAGACGTGGTCGGCGTGGTTGTGGGTCTCGAGGACGTGGCCGATGCGGACGCCGTGCAGGCGCGCGAGGCGCCGGTAGGGGTCGGTGTCCCACTGCGGGTCGACGACGACAGCGACGCCGGATTCGCGATCGGCGACCAGGTAGGAGGCGCAGCCGAGGTCCTCGTGGATGATCTGGCGGAAGAGCATCTTCGTGCCGGTCCAGGCTAGCGCCTGGGCACAAACGGGTAGGGAACCCACGTGACCCGCGAGGCGACCCTGACGACGGTGGAAGAGCTGCTCGCCGAGGCGCAGGCTCAGCTAGACCGCCTCACCCCCGCCGAAGCCCGCGCGGCCGCCGCGCAAGGCGACCTCCTGATCGACATCCGGCCGCTGGAGCAGCGCCGGCGCGACGGCCTCGTCCCGGGCGCCGCCCTCGTCGACCGCAACGTCCTCGAGTGGCGCCTCGACCCCGAGGGCGAGCACCGCAACCCCACCCTGGCCCGAACCGACTGCCGCATCATCCTCATCTGCGACGAGGGCTACCAGTCCAGCCTCGCCGCCACCACCCTCCTCCGCCTCGGCCTCGACGCCACCGACGTCATCGACGGCGTCCAAGGCTGGAAGGCCACCGGCCTGCCCCTCGACCACCCCACCCCCTGATCGCACCGGCCCCGGTAAACTGCCCTCCGATGCGGCTGTAGCTCAGCTGGCTAGAGCGTCTGCTTGCCATGCGTCCCGCTGAGTCCGGCCGTTTCCCGCTCTGTAGAGCCAGATTCACGTCGAAAACGACGCGCTGGCAGCGGTCGGATTTGCCGGTGGATCAGGCACGATTTGGCGGTATTTGGGCACAGATCGGGTGCTTGTGCCCAAAGGGATGATCGTCCGGTGTGGCCGGACTGGTGTGTCCACACCAAACCTCTCGACCCGAGTGTGGCCACACGTCCGATCCGCAGCGTAGCGCGGAAAAGGCGCTGAGAGGGTGCCTCAAGCCGACGCGCGCAAACACTAAAACGCGCGCGCGAGCCCGCCGGGCCTCTGGCTGCCGGGAGCTTGCCGCGTCCGCCGCGTCCGGGTATCCTTCTCTCTATCCCCCCAGTCGCTTCGGTGGCTGGGTGCGAGGCCCGCCTTGGCGGGCCTCAGCGATTTCAGGGGCCGTTACCAGCCGTCCGGCCTACGAATCTCGCCTTGGCCGTCGCTCAGAATCGGCTCGAACTGACTGGCCTCGATCGGACCGCGACGTAGCTGCTTGAAGAAGGTCGGGCGAAGATCGAGGCTGCGCTTCTTCGGTGGATGGGGATTGAGTACCCCGACCTGGATGCCAAGCTCTGCGATCGCCAGCTCGATGGGCGTCTTGAGGTCGGCATCGTTGGAGACCACGACCGCGACATCGCAGTCTCCGCGGAAGGCATCGAGGAGCAGGTAGGAGGCGAGGTTTACGTCTGAGCCCTTCTCCTCGGTCTTGAGCACGCGGACGGTTCTTGGCCCCACCCGCCGCGGTTTCGCGAGGAGCATCTGCGTCGGCCGCGTGCGGTACTGGCCGTAGTGAATCGAGAGGTTCGGGATCGTCTCCAGCGCTCGGAAGTACGCCGCCTGCCGCTCGGGCTGACGGAAATCAGGCGGCCGGTTCTCGACGCGGGCCGTGAAGTAGCGGATGCGATGAATCTCGTTGCGCGGGAAGACGCGCCCGAACAGCGCGGCCAGGTCGAGCCACTTGTGGGGCGTTCCCTTCAACGCCCCGTAGTAGAGGTTGAAGGCGTCAACGTAGAAGTTCGTCTTCACGGCCGGGGCGATTATCGAGATCACCGCGGCGGTTTCCCTGAGCCTGCATGTACGTAGGCTCGACAGGCAGGCGAACGATTCCGGCCGCAAGGGCAGACACAGAGCCAGATCACGCGTGTATCGCCAACGGTCCATCGGGCCTTGTGCCCATTCCCGTGCCCAAACTCGTCGTGTCGGCGCCGCGCTGCCCGTCCACAACGGCGCTCGTCGCCGCGCCAGCCGCGGTCTCGCAGGGCGCTCCTGGTCGGCCCGGTGTTCTTGCATCGCTTCGACGGCTACCGAGCCGAAACGACCGCAGAGCGCGCCGGTCGAGCCCACGTCGATCCCGCCGCGTCGGCCAGGAAATCCACTTCGGTGTCCTCGCTGCCTTCGCCGACCAAGACGTGCTTGCCCTCGGCGGATCGGTCGCACCCAAAAACACGCCGGCTCAGGCGAGCGCGTGCGCCCATGCAGGGGGGGAGGGGAGTGGCCGATCCTCGGCGTGACAAGACATATACATCGCCCTACGCTCCGACAAGATTTGAAACAAATAGGCCGAGGCCAGCCGTACAGAGATGCCGCTCAGATCAACGGTTCAACAGCCTCTCGGCCCTCTGTAGAAGGTCCGATGGCTGAAGCTCGAAGCTGTCCGCGATCCGCCAGATGGTCTTGAGCGTTGGGCTCTTTGCCGCCCTCTCAAGCTGCCCGAAGTAGGCGCGGTCGATGTCGCACGCAAGGGCCGCTTGCTCCTGGCTCAGGCCGCGTTCTGCTCGCACCTCTCGGAGTGCCTGGCCGAAGGCTTGGGGGCGGGACAGCGCCATCGGCGTAGCCTTTCGGCTCGCGGCCTAGTGCTCCACGGGCTAAAGTTCCCCGGCCTAAAGACCGAGAAAGATTCCATGTTCACGCTCGACCTGAGGCTGCTCGTCCTGATCGGCGTTGGCGCGATCACTTTCGATGGCGTAATGCTCAGGACGATTACCGTCTTTGGTGTAGCGCCCAGGATTCCGCTGTGGCTGGCATTCGTCATTGGCACGGTTGTGATGGTCGGTGCCTATCTCGGCGAAGCTGTGATCGCACACCGTCGAAGCAGGTCTCGGACCGGGCGTATCGCGGCGCAAAAATGGAGTTGGCGATGAGGTCGTCAACCCCGCCGCCGCGCTGGTTTGTGCCAGTAGGCGTTGTCTCTCTCGCTCTGGCCACTGTCTTGAGTGTTTTCACCCCGTTTCTCGTACTCGTGTTGATCCCATTGGTGATTGGCGTCTTGCTTACGATGCGGGGACGGATTGGGATTGGGATCGCGATGATCGCGATGGCGGTGGTCGTCCCCATCGGGAGCAACATCCTGCTCTATACCTTTGTCGTGAAGGCCTACCAGCTCCCCAGCGCGGCTATGGAACCAACGATGCAGGTCGGTGATCGCGTGTTGGTCAACCAAACGGGGATCGGCGGCGTCCACGTAGGCGACATCGCTGTCTTCCATCCACCCGCCAGCGTCGAAAGTGGCTCGGAATGCGGCGAACCTCACCCCGCTCAACAGGCCTGCCCGAAGCCGACCCCGCAGGAGTCGAGCCAGAGCTTCATCAAGCGGATTGTCGCCGGACCGGGAGACACGCTGAGCATTCGGCAAGGACACCCGGTGGTGAACGGAGTCGAGCAGACCAATGAACCGTTCACTAGACCCTGCAACGGTGGGGCTGGCTGCAATTTGCCCAAACCGATCACCGTTCCGCTCGGCTATTACTTCATGATGGGCGATAACCGCGGGGCAAGTGCCGACAGCCGTTTCTGGGGTCCCGTCCCCGAAAGCTGGATCGTCGGTGTAGTCATCGCCCGCTACTGGCCACTCTCAGGTATCTCGACCTTCTGAGCGTCGCGCCTCTCGCGATTAGTGAAGTGCCATGACCGACCTGCAAGAACCCCAGTGGGACGGGCCAATCACCTGCAACTTGTGCGGCGAGGAGGTCGCCGGCCCCTATGACCTTGAGGTCCATATGTGGGACGCGCACGAACAGGATGACGACCTCAGGTGGTGGCATTGGGTTGTCGCCATCCCGGTCCTTCTCTGGGAGGCGAGAGGGATTCTGGTCGGCCTGGTTATTGCGGTAGCGGTCGCGCTGGCCGCATTGGGTGTCTTCGACAAGGAGAAGGTCGCGGACTCAAGGAGCTGTCCCGGCTATCAGCTCGTGCGCGACTTGAAGGCCAAGGGGCAGATCTACACCTTCGCCGCCGTGAAGCCAGAAGACGGGTGGAACTGTGAATACTCGCTCGACAACGAAGACGCGGAAGTCCGGTTCAGGGGGCACGGCGAAGAAGTTGAAATAGAAGTGGCAGGTCGCTCGACGCCGGCATATTTCGCCGCGATCCGCGAGGCCAGAGCCGAGGGGTTTATCTCTCGATGATCCCGTGCTGAGCGGATTCCAGGGGCCGTTGCCTTGTCACCGGAGGGAATGCGAGAATGGCCACAGGCCTTATTGGTCGAGTTGAATCATCTTGCCGTGGACGCCGCTCCAATCTCGGGGCGGCGTTCTCGTTTCGAGACCGTCCGGCGGGCCGGAAAAATCAGTCCGTCCGGCGGGAGTGCGACGGTGCCCTTGCAAGATGAATCGTCCTCGATCAGTAAGAGTCGGTGAGCACCGCGGATAGCCAGGGCGAGATCGCAGAGATGTCTCTGCGCCCGCAGCTCGAAGCGCTGCGCCGGTCCCCTGACCTCACCGACCAGGCGCTCGTCCGGCGCTTCCAGGCGGACCGCATATTGGCGGTAAGAGCCGCGAAGCTCTGCGAGGCGGTGGGCTGCGACTCGCCGCATCGGGCACGAGTCGAGAAGCTCGCTGCCGAGACTCGCGAGCAGGTTGCCAAGGACATCGCCAAGATCGGGGAGCGCGCCTCTTGGTTGGCCGAGGCGACGCCTCGCCAGCGCGAGAGACGGCGCAATTTCGAGCGGGTCCGCGGCATGTCACCCGAGGGGCGCTGGCGCTATCTGCATCGCGGGGCTTACCGCATAGCTCGCCGACACGGTGCCGATCCCCTCCAAGCTCAAAGCTTCGCGTTGGAGACCTTGCACCGTCCGCGTAGCCGGACATCTGGCCCGGTGCGCATCGGCCGCAGCCGTGCACGTCGCCAGGGTCACGGCCACCGTCGTGGCTCTCGCCGTTCGACCGGCAGCGGGTCGCGTGCCGGACCTGACGGTGACGGCGGAGACTCTGACGAGCCGGCGGGAGGCCGGCTAGCAACCATAGGTAGTCCACCTGCCCGCTGGGGTAGGGGGTGGCGTCTGTGACCTGCCAGCGCTGCGGCAATCCCCGCGCTTCATGGTCGGAGCGTCTTGGCGAAACGGTTTGCGCTCGTTGCCTCGGGGAGTTGAGCCCGCCGGTCGAGCACGAGCGAATTGCTGATCCTACGGCTCGCTCCGAGGCCGCCGCCGACGCTTCTCCGGGCTCAGGTCGCCAGCTCGTCCCCCGCGTCCTCTCGAGCGTCGCGCCGACTCGGACGCGCTGGGCGTGGGAGGGGCGGATGCCGCTCGGGGCGGTGACGCTCCTTGCGGGGCGGCAGGGTCTCGGCAAGTCCACCCTGCTCGCCGATATCACCGCCCGGCTGACCCGAGGCACCCTGACTGGCGATCTGCACGGCCAGCCGACGGCAGTGTTGATCGCCTCCTACGAGGACACTTACGAGTCCACTACCGTTCCCCGACTTCTCGCTGCCGGCGCCGACCTCGACCTCGCTGTAGGTCTCGATCTCCTCGAAGACGGCCGGCCGGGCCTGCTGAGCCTGCCCGGCGACCTCAACCTGATCGCCGGCACCGCTCGCCAATACAAGGCCGGTGCGCTGCTGATCGACCCACTCATGGCCGGGTTGAGTGGTGGCGTCGATTCCCACCGCGACCAGGATGTCCGTCGTGCCCTTGCCCCCCTCGGGCAGCTCGCCGCCGATGCCGACTTGGCGATCCTTGCCGTGCTGCATTTGCGCAAGGGCGCCGCCAGCGACGCTCTGGACCGCATCTCCGGCTCGGTCGCCTTCACGGCGGCGGCGCGGTCGGTGTTGGCCTTCGGCCGGGGGAACGAGGAGGAGGATTGCCCTAGCCGAGTTCTCGCCCATGCAAAGAGCAACCTCGGCCCGCTGGCGCCCTCGCTGGCCTACCAGGTCGAGCCAGAGACCGTCCGCCACGGCGACCTCGACATCTCAACCTCCCGGCTGGTTTCCAAAGGCGAGTGCGAAGTCGGGGCCGGAGAGTTGCTGTCGCCGCCGCCGGCCGAGGATCGTTCCGAGGTTGAGATCGCCGCCGAGTGGCTAGCTGACGAGCTGGCCGATGGAGAGTGGCATGGGAGTCGCGAGGTCAAGGCGAGCGCAAGGGCCGCCGACATCCGCGAGCGTACGCTTCAGCGGGCAATGCGGCAGCTCGGAGTCGAGGATCGCCGCGAGGGCTTCCCGGCGGTGTCTGAGTGGCGCTTGCCAGTCGCGCCAGCGGAGGTTGGCGGGACTTCGAGTGGCGCACCTGGCGCAACCGAGGACTTTGGCCCTGTAGAGCCAAAGTTTGCCGGGGGGAGCCCTCAGTCGCGCCAAGGAGCGAACGCTGGCGCGACTGGCCCTGCCGAGGGCATCCGGGGGCGCTCGGCGACCAACCCTTACGACCCTTGGAGTGAGTGGGCGTGAGGTCAATCAGCGGCGAGGCTCCCGGTCTTCACGAGGAGGTCGCAGCGACGTGATTGTCGAGGTCGGAGACGTGCGGTTCGACCTCACCGACGAGCAGATCGAGGCCCTGCGTCGCCAGCTCGCAGTTGAGCCGCTGGCGGCCGGCAACGGCTTGATCGACGCGGCCGAGGTCGCGCGCCGTCTCGGCTGCTCTCGCGATCACGTCTACGCCCACTCCGACGAGTTGGGAGCCGTCCGTGTCGGCGCCGGCCTACGTCCGCGGCTCCGCTTCGATCCGGCAGTCGTCACCGAACGGCTGGGCGCACCGGCGAGTCCGGCCGGGCGCGACACGAACAGCGCGGAACGGGCTGAACGCCCACGTAGGTGCCGGTCCTCTCGGCGTCCGGAAGGTGAGTTGTTGCCGATCCGGGGAGATGGGCCGTGAGGACGGAAACCCGAGGGTCAGCTTGCGTCGCGCGGCGTGTGGCGCTACCCTCGCGGCGACATAAGTGGGGCCGCGCGCTGCAACGCCGGCCCCGTGGCGACCGGCTCAGTGGGAACCGAGGCCGGCCGCAACGGGAACGGTATCGACGTGCCGGCCTCAGAAAAGCGGCGACCCGCCGCGGTACTAGCGCGAGCGGGCCGCCTGAGACACAGGAGGTACTAGCTCCCATGTCCTGCCCCAACCCTACGGGCCGCGGCTTCGCCGTTCCGCTCCGCACGCCGGAGCGTCACCGCGGCTTTCTGCTCGAAACGTTCTCCCTCGGTCGCGCCGTCATTGCCGAATCGTTGGCACGGCCGAAGACGCTTGCCGACCTACCGCGAAAACAACGGGAAGCGGACGTATACGACCGGCTGATCGCTGCGATCAGGGAGGGGTCGATCATTGTTCCCGATCCCGACGTTCGGCGGGTTGTCGAGCTGCTGTTGGAGGTCAACGACCACGAAGCCGACTATGGCCGCGTCGTCGCCGAACACGCGGCCCTCGTTGGCCTACTTGACCAGATCGGGGGGTGGCGTTGATGGCGCGCCCTGCGACCGGCCAAGTGGTCGAGCGGCCCGCCGTGTCCGGCGGCGTCACGTTCGCCCTGCGCTTCCGCGCCTACGGCAAACGCCAGTACGGGACACTGGGGACGCAGGCCGAAGGGTGGACCCGCCGTAAAGCCGAGGCCGAGCTGCGGCACGTCCTGGCGGACGTCGAGCGCGGCCTATGGCGCCCCGACGAGCCCGAGCAGGTCGAGGCGCCAGCCGAGGTTCCGACATTCCACGTGTTCGCGTCGGAGTGGTTGGCCGCGCGCCAGGTCGAGCTGCGGGAGCGGACGATCCGCGACTACCGCTGGGCCTTGGAGCTGCATCTGCTCCCGCACTTCGCGCCGATGCGGCTTGACGCGATCACCGTCGAGGACGTGGACCGCTACCGTGCCGCCAAGCTGCGTGAGGGGAAGCTCGCGCCCAACGCCGTCAACAAGACGCTTGTGCGGCTCGCGCAGGTGTTGGAGGTCGCGGTCGAGTACGGGCACATCGAGCGCAACCCGGCGAAGGGGAAGCGGCGCCGGGCGAAGGCGACGGAGCCGCGGCGTTCGTGGGTCGAGCCCGAGCAACTGGTCGAGCTGATCGCCGCCGCTGACCTCTACATGCGCCCGATCATCGCGACGATGGCCGGCGCGGGCCTGCGGGTTGGCGAGGCGGTTGCGCTCGACTGGCGCGACGTGAACCTCTCGACCGGAACCCTGATCGTCCGCGACTCCAAGACGGCGGCCGGCGAAGGCCGCGAGGTCGATCTGCCAATCGGTCTTCACGAGGAGCTGGCGACCTGGCGGGCGAGGAGTCCTCGGACGCGGCCCAGCGATCCCGTCTTCGTCAGCCGCGAACGCGAGGGGCGCCATGCGCGGCAGACGCCGCGAAACGTGCAGGCCCGACTCGGCACGGCCGTGAAGGCGGCGAACAAGGCGCTCGCCGCCGCCGGCATCGAGCCGATCGGCAAGGTGTCTCCTCACTCGCTGCGGCGGACCTATGCCTCGGTGCGGGCAGCGCTTCGCGACGACCCCATCTACATCGCCGAACAGCTCGGCCATCGCGACGCCCGCTTCACGTTCAGCGTCTACCAGCGGGCAGCGAAGCGACGCGAGAAGCTGTCGGGGCGGTATCTTGAAGCCTTCGACGCGGCGCTCGATTGGGCACGAATGGGCACAAAGGGCGGATCTCGACAGGAAGACCCGGTTCAGGGGATTCTCGCCGAGAGTCAGCAAACCGCATCGGAGAGCCAGAAGTAACACATATGCGGCTGTAGCTCAGCTGGCTAGAGCGTCTGCTTGCCATGCAGAAGGTCGAGGGTTCGAATCCCTTCAGCCGCTTTCAAAAAGGCCTGCGTTTGCAGGTCTTTTTCATTGCGGCAGTCGCCTTGTTCGTCTGCATCCGGTCGGACTGATTCCGGACTCGCGGTCCGTTGATCGTCGGCGGCTTCAAGGAAAACGCCCGGTTTGCAGGCCGATTCCGGTTCGTCCGAACCCAAGTCCTTCTGCGGGTCTGCAGAAGGTCGAGTGTTCTGCCTGGCTAGGTGGTGGCCGGGCAATTCCTGCAGATGGCACGTTCTTGCGCATTGATGCTTGCCGGCACGCCGCCAGCGATTCCGATTCTCGGGGGCGAGTCCGGTTTGAGTCCGAATACCGTGAGGCCGACCCTTGGCCCGGCAACGGGCTAGGTCGTGCGTCGGCGCATGGACCAGAGCTTGTCGGCGCCGGCCCAGCCCGCGAAGCAGAGCCCGCCGACCGTGCCGGTGGCGGTCAGCAGTACGCCTGCGGCCGCCGCCGTCGCCACCCCGTCGCTGCCGAGGATGAGCACGGCAGCCGCCGCGCCGACGCTGGGTCCGACCGGAAGCTGAGCGAGCGTCACAACCGCGATCAATACGGCGATGGCGTCGAAGAACGAGGCGTCGACGCCGACCGCGTGCAGCATCAGCCAGTTGCGAAAGATCTGCGCGAAGACAGCCAGGAGCACGAAGCCGACCAGCCGGCTTCCACTCCCCAGGCTGCGGACGATCGCGAGCCCTCTCCAGAGCTCGCGCCCCTTGCGCAGGGCCAGCCGGCGGAGGCCTGCGCTGACCGCGCCGACCACCGCAAGGCAGACGAGCGGCAGCCACCACGGCAGACCGAGCGGCCCCACAAGCGTGAACGAGGTCAGCGCCGCCAGCGTCGCCTCGGTGGCGAGGATCGGAAACTCCGCTGCGATCAGCGTTGGCACTCGCGGGCAGGCGTCCGGCGACGAGCGGCGCAGCGCGGCGATCCGGGCGGCGACCGCCAGCTGTGCGTTTACCAAGCCGCCCAGCACGCCCATGCTCGAGGCGCGATAGAGGACGCTGCGCTGAACCGTCCCGCCGGCCGCGCTGATCGTCAGATGCCACGCCTCGCTCCGTGCAAGCAGCGCGATGATCTGCAACAGCACGGTCACCGCGAGCACCCACGCCGCGGCGCTGGACAGCGCGGCCGCGAACTCGTCGCGACGCCCGGCGAGCAGCACCGCGAGGATGGCCGCCGTGACCAGCGCGCCCAAGACGGTGATGGCCGTAGGGCGGCGGCGCCCGAAGGCGCGGAGACCCGCTGCGCGCTCGGCCGGTTGAGCTTCGGCGCGTGGGCGCAGAGCGATGCCGATCGGTCCGCTGGCGGCGACCGGCACCGCTCCCTCCGACGTCGAGATGCGGCTAGCCATTGGCCGCGGCCAGCTCGACGACGATCCGGTGCGCGGTGCGTTCGGTGATTCCGACTACCTCGTTGAGGACTTCCTTAGGCCGGCACTGGCGCGGGCCGCGGCTCCTCCACCGCATCGGGGGTAGGTGGTTCCTCGGGCGGCAGGGGCTCATCGCCCTCTCCGCCGATCCGCGGCAGCCATTCGAGCCAGCTCGGCAGGTACCAGTTCCAGTCGCCGAGCAGCTTCATGGCGGCCGGGAGCATCACTCCGCGGATGATCGTCGCGTCGATCAGCACGGCCACGGCGAGGCCGAGACCTAGCTCCTTGAAGTCGAGGAACTGGAGCGTCACGAAGACGAGGAAGACGCCGACCATCACGGCGGCCGCGCTCGTCACCGTTCCCGCGGTCGTCGAGATGCCGCGCTGAACCGCCTCATCCGTGCTCAAGCCCCGGTCGTAGAGTTCTCGGACGCGGGACAGGATGAACACGTGGTAGTCCATCGAGAGTCCGAACAGCACGACGAACAGGAACAGCGGCAGCCAGTTGGTGACCCCGCCGTTGGAGGTGAAGCCGAGGAGGCTCTCGCCGTTGCCGTTCTGGAACACGATCACCAGCACGCCGTAGGCGGCCCCCACGGACAGCAGGTTCAGCAGGATCGTCTTGATCGGGATCACGATCGACCGGAACGTGACCAGCATCAGCAGGAACGCGAGCCCGAACACGAACGCGAAGATCAGCGGCAGCCGGCTGTCGAGGTTGGTCCTGAAATCCTCGGACGATGCCGCCTCACCGGTGACGTTGACGCTGGCGCCCTCGACCTTGCCAACGGTCGCCGGCACGATGTCGTCGCGCAGCTTGTTGAGCGCGTCGAAGGACGCCTGGTCGTTACCGCTCCCGACCGTCGGGACGTTGATCTGGGCGACCGTGCCGTCCTTGCTCTCGATCAGCTCGGTGCCCTGCTTGAAGTACTTCGGATTCCGGTCGACGGCGTCGACGAGCGCGGCTATCCCGGTCGTGGGCCCGCCCGCCTTCACATCGTCCACCTTCATCACGACGGTGGCCGTCACGCCCTCCTGCGGGAAGACCTCCTTCACTTTGTTGTAGGTCACGATGATCGGCAGGTCATCCGGCAGCTGATCGACCGCGCTCGTCACGCTCTTCATGCCGAGCGCCGGCAGGGCGAGGGCGATCAAGAGCGAGCCCGTCACGACCAGCGAGATACCGGGACGCCGCATCACGGCACCGGTCAGCCCGGACCAGAACCGCGACTCGCCCACTCCGCGGCGGCCGCGCGACAGGAGGGGGACCCGGCCCTTCTCCACTCGGTCTCCGAGCCAGCTGAGCATCGCGGGCAGGACCGTCAGCGAGGCGAACACCGCCACCGCGACGACGATGATGGTGCCCATCGCGAACGAGATGAAGGTCTTGTCGCCGCTGATGAGCATGCCGGCCATCGCGACGATGACCGTCGCGCCGGAGATCAGCACGGCGCGGCCCGACGTCGCGGCCGAGGCCACGAGCGCAGCCGTCTCACTGCGACCGGCCGCCCGCTCCTCGCGCTCCCGCTTCAGGTAGAAGAGCGAATAGTCGACACCCACCGCCAGGCCTATCAGCAGGATCACCGCCGGCAGGTTGCTGTCGACCGGCACGACCTGGCTGGCGATGTTCGCCAGGCCGAGCGCCGCGATGACGGAGCTGAGCCCGATCCACAGCGGCACCGACGCCGCCACGAGCGAGCCGAAGAAAATCACGAGCAGGATCAGCGTCACCGGGATCGACAGCATCCCCGCTTTCCCGAGATCGTCTTGGATCGTCTTGTTGACCGCCTTGTTGGAGCTGGCGCTGCCGATCTGCTCGACAGCGAGGTCGGGGTGGCGCTTCTGCGCGGCCGCCACAGCGGCCAGCACCGGGTCGATCCGGTCCGCGGCTTCAGTCGAGTCGCCCGCCACGTCGAAGTCCACAAGCGCCGCGTGGCCGTTGGCGGAGACCGCGCTCTCACCGTCGAGCGGCGACTTCACGTTCTGCACGTACGGCAGCTTGGGGAGGTGCGACGTGACGTCCTGCACCGCGGCCCTGAACTGCGGATCCTCGACGGTGTACTTGTCACTCTGGAGGAACACGACCTCGGACTGAGGACGAAGGCCCGCGTTGTCGAGCGCCATCTCGGCGTCGTGGGACTCCCCGTTGAAGTTGTCCACGTCGGAGATCAGGTTCGATCCCATCGACTGCCCGATGGCGAACGCCAAGACCACGAACGCCAGCCAGCCCCAGAAGGCCTTCTTCCGGTGACGGCTGCTCCAGCGCGCCATCCGGGCGGCCAGATTGTGGGATGAGGGATGTGAGTCCATAGCGTTCCTTTCGGGGTGCTTCAGAGGACGGCTTCCACGGGGAGTTCGAACCAGACGCACTTGCCAGAAGGCAGAGGGCGAACACCCCAGCGCGTTGCGATGCGGTCGACGAGCACGAGACCCCAGCCGCCTTGCGAGTCGCCGTTCGCCGGCCGGGAGAACACGAACTCCGAGCCGGGGTCTAAGACCTCGACGCGAATGCGGCCGGCTCTCCGCCGGAGCTTGAGCCGCATCGGCCGGTCGCTCGTCGCGCCGCCGTGGCGCACGGCGTTGGTGACCAGCTCGGTTACGAGCAGCTCGAGGTCATCTCGCGACGTACGCGAGAGGGACGGGTCGTTCGCGGCAATCGCGCGACGCGCGGCAGACGATGCGTCCGTACCGCTGAGTAGGAGTTCGAGCCCTGAACTCAGCGGCGTACGACCACCGCCAGAGGGGCGAGCGAGGCGATCCAGCGTTTGCGCAGTTCGAGGTACTCATTGGGCAGCCCGCCGCACAGATCCTCTGCCTCAGAGAGCCATTCGAGCGCGCGCCCCAGACTTCCAGCACGCGCATGGGCATCAACCTGATCGAACGCGGCTTCTATACGCGCCTGGTGGCGAGCCTCACGAGCAACGTGCGCGTCCCACTCCGACATCGTCCGGCTCCTTACGACTGAGGTGGCGCCGACCAGAGATCGACCGTTCGGGCCGACCGGGTGTTGGAGCCGGGTCCGCTCCCCGCCGAGCTTTGAGGCGGGACGTACCCCCACCCTACCACTGTGTCGAGGAGGGACCTAAACTCGGTTGACTCGAGGGTATGAGCGCTCGCGAGACAGACCACCTCCGCGTGCTGATCGCCAACGAAAGGCGCGATCGGCTCGCCCTCGTCGCGCCGATAGTGGCCGCACTCGGACATGAGGTGATCGCGCGCGAGATCGACGTCGACGAGGTCGGGCCGGTGACGGCCCGTGAGCGGCCGGATGTCGCGCTGGTGGGCCTCGGCGAGAGCTCCCAGCACGCGCTCGTCCTGATCGAGAAGATCGTCCAGGAGGCCTTTTGCCCGGTGATCCTCCTCATCCACGAGGCGAACCCGGGCTTTGTCCGTGAAGCTTCCAAGCGCGGCATCTTCGCCTACATCACCGATGGCGAAGGCGAGGACACGCCCGAATGGCAGAGCTCGATCGACATCGTGCTCCGCCGCTTCACCGAGTACCACGACCTCGAGGGCGCGTTCGGGCGGCGCGCCGTCACCGAGCGCGCCAAGGGGATTCTGATGGAGCGCCATTCGGTCGGTGAGGACGCGGCCTTCGAGCTGCTCCGCACCCATGCTCGCTCAAGCAATCGCAAACTTGTCGACGTCGCCACGGCGGTCGTCGACGGGCACGCGCTCCTGCCGAAGCAAGCCCCCTAGGCCTGGCCCGGGCGCGCAGCAGGCTGCCCGGCCGACGGCGATGCTGACGCCTTGCGGGCGGCGCGTCTCACTGGCGTCAGCGGGCCCACCGTCGAGGGCCTGAGGACGTTCACGGCTGCATCTGGAGCGGCAGCAGGCCACGAGTTCTTGGTAGCCGGCGCTGACAAGAGGGACAGAGCCTCGCGATCACGGGGCGCTGACAGCCCAGGTCGGCGAGCTCGTAGAAGCGACGGTGGCGCCCTTGGCCAAATACTTGAAACGTGTGGTGGCAGGGGCAGCGGTAGCGCTGTGCCGGCCGCGCGGGGACGGCGTTCACGGGTTCTGCTCTGGTACGGGCAGCGCGATTGCCTCGACACCCGTCTCGGGGCGGGAGCTCCCTCCGTCATCGGCCCAGCGCTCGGCGTCAAGCCGCGCCTCGCCGTCGCGCAGCTTGATCGACCGGAACCCGACGATCTCAGCGAGCGCCCCAACCGGCTCGAGCAGCGAGCCGCATCCAGGGCACAGATCGCCGACCAGGTCGGCCGGGGCGGCCGCGCTGTACAGGCGCGTCTTGCAGGCTACGCATTTGAAGTGGGGCATCAGGGCCGCTTTCGCTCGCGTCTCATGACTTCATTATAGATGACAGTTAAATCTAGAAACGATATTCTACTGTTCATGCGTGCAGCTAGAACGCCGAGTTGGTCATTTCTCACGAACCACGCCCAGGTGCTGCTCTGCATCGCGCATGACCCGGGCATCCGCCTGCGCGAGATCGGCGAGGCGGTCGGGATAACCGAACGGGCTGCGCACCGGATCGTCGTCGAGCTGGCCGCCGCGGGCTACATCTCGCGCAGGCGCAACGGCCGCCGCAACCACTACACGATCAAGTCCGACCTGCCGCTGCCCGACCCGCTCGCCAGCGAACGGAAGATCGGCGACCTCCTCGCGATCCTGACCGGACAGCGGCCGGCCGCCACCAATGGCCAGCTGGGCGCCGATGCCGGTCGCGGCTAGCGAACGGTCGACCTAGCCCTGCGACCGCGGCGAGAGTTCGCGGGCGCATCGGCGCCGGGCTCCGCGACCGCGGGCGTCGTCGACGTATGCCTGAACGACAGGGAGCCCTCGCCGTTTGCCCGGACGCGCGTCCTCAGCGTGACAAGACACCACGCCTCCGTGGATCGACCGCTCGCGCTCGATGATCGTGGATTGCCTCACGGGCGAACAGCACCGCCGCTCGCGCGTCGCGCTGACTGCCGCCGGCGTAATTCCGCAAGCGGTGTCGCCACGACGAGAGGGATGCTCCTCGTAGTTGCGGGGTTATTCGCCGGGGAGCGGCGTGAAGTTTTGGCCCGAAGCTGGCCAAGGCCTCATCCAAGCGGCCGAACGACTCGAAGCTGTGACTGGCGTTCGATCGGTCGAAGGCTCCGTCCAGCGTGAGCACCTCTGCAAGGTCGCTGGCTGGTTGGGAGCTACAGCAGCCCTGATGGGACATCGCCCGTCCCCTTCGCTGGCGCTTTGCTGTGGACTCCCTCGCGCCACAGCGCACACAAGGGAGGACTGGCGGCTCGGCATCATCGGCGGGCCCACCCATGTGCCATACAAACTGACGGTTAGTGCTCGTAGGCGATCTCGAACCACACGCACGTGCCGGTCGCCGTACGCGTGACCGCCCAGCGATCGGCGATCCGATCGACGAGCACCAGGCCCCAGCCGCCGGTCTCGTCGGGCCGCGGGCGTGGCGCCTCCGGGGCGAAACCGGGGCCCTCGTCGCAGACCGACACCCTGACCGCGCCACGTCGTTGCCGGACCTCGAGGCGCACCGTGTGATCCGGCCTTGCGTCCGCATGGAGCACGGCATTGGTCACCAGCTCAGTCATCAACAGGAGAACGTCGTCACGGACGGCGCGCGGCAGGGCGCCGTTGCGGGCGAGAAGCGCGCGCCGGGCTGCCCCAGCGGCCTCCGGCGTCCCGGCCAGTTTGAGTGCATAACGTTTCTCGGGATCGCCTGCGGCCCCTGTCGAGAAGACCTCTGATGCCGGTTCCATCACCGGCCGGCCGCCAGGCCGGGGCGTAGTCGGGCGCGATCCCAGCGTGCGCGCTTCTCCTGGTAGATGGGGGGTAGATCACCACTGACTGTCGCCGCCCGGTCGAGCCACTCGACCGCGTGCTCGAAATCGCCGAGCCGCGCATACGCCTCCGCTCGATCGAAGGTCGCCTGGATTAGATCCTGATGCTGTGCCTCACGTGTTTCGTACTCGTCCGACTCGCGGTCGCCGATCGACCTCTTCGGGACCGCGGCGAGGTAACCGTTTCGTCGGCGGGCGGCCGGTCGCGCGGTGTTCGTCGAGATAGTGGTTGACTGCTGCGACAACGGGCTAGACAAGCTCAGCTCCTTGGGTGACGTTCCGAGGCAGCTTGAACTGCGCACGGTTCGCCGGCCATGGGTTGGAGCCGGGAGCGCTCGCCGGGTCGCTGGAGCAGGGCGCGTGTTGAGGCTACCACCGGCTAGCTTCTCCGTGCGAAGCCCGGTGCACCCGGAGCCGCTCAGCGCCCAGTCAGCGCCTCGTCGAGGAACACCGTGACGCGGCGCTCATACTCTGGGGCTGCCTGGCGGATGGCGCCCGTGTGGCCGACGTCGGGCAGGTACCAAACTTGCGACGGTCGCTCACCGGCCGCGCGGTCGTACGCCTCGCCGAACGGCGTCTCCGGGGAGGCCGCCGCGACAAGCAACACCGGCGAACTGCTGTGCTCGACCAGTTCCTCCAGCGGCGGGCCGGGCTTGGAGCCCGAGGTCACCTGAACGGTGGCGAGCTCCATCGCCATGAATAGCGTGATCGCGCTGATCCCGTTCTACGCGCAGTCCATCCTCGAACGAGCCCGCCTCGGTTCCATCCGCGACCACCGCCTCTAGATCGTTCCGCTGCCCGGCGAGCTTGACGACCACGTCAGCGCCGGTGGAGAGACCCAGCGCTCGCCGTCGGTCCGAGACAGATCGCCGTCGCCTGAGGGTGGTACAGTGGGAAAGCGGCCAAGCCCTTGCCGAAATCGTCGAGCCACAAGGCTCCCTTCGATTGTCACCTCGGGACCGCGCCGCACATAGGAGGATTCAACCGAGTCCTCCACCCCAGAGAAGAGAGTTGGACCATATGTTTGCCACGATTCGACGCTACGACGCGATCGATACCGAGCGCACCGACGAGCTCGTCAAGAAGGCCGGCGAGACGCTCGTGCCGAGTCTCACCGAGCTGCCCGGCTTTAACGGCTACTGCCTCATCGAGGCCGGCGACGGCGTCCTGAGCTCGATCGGGTTCTACGACACGGCCGAGCACGCCGACGAGTCCACCCGCATAGCCACCGAGTGGGTGCGCGAGCAGAAACTGGAGCAGGCCCTCCCGAACGCGCCGAAGATCACCACCGGCGAGGTCGTGGTTGAGAAGATGGGCGAGCTCGTTCAGGCGTAACGGCCCGAGCCAGATCGCTGCCGGTGAGAGGGCCCGCCCCCCGCGGGCCGTCTCACGACAAGGACGCGGAGGAACGGATGTCGACACTGAGCCAGGAACAGGACCGCGCCGAGCGGCGGCTGCGCATAGCGCTCGCCGAGCAACGCCGCTCGAGCGATCGTTATGACGCTGCGGTTGGAGGATCCGCGCGCCTACTCGCCGCGGTTGGCCTCCACGCGGCGGGCCAAGAGGTGGCGGCGCGCGCTGCTTGGCTGAGGTGGGTGAAGGACGACGGCTATCGCGGGCTCAACGCGGGCCCGTTCGAACTACGGGCCGGGGACCCGGGGCCGTGACCAGCCGAACCCTCATGAAGGCGCGGCTGACCGACGGGCCGCTGAAAGGCCGCGTCGTCGAGGTGGAACCATTGGAGGGCCGGCCGCCCGTGACGATCGACCTCCAAAACAACGAAGACACCGTGCGTTACTGCCTCTCCGAGCTGGACCAGAAAGGGCTGACGGCCGCATACAGCTTCCTCTACGCCGTCTAGCAGGTGCTCCGAGCTGCTCGGGAGCCTACGTTCCGCGCCCTTCGGCGCGGCGTAGTCGCGCTGAGGCGCCCTCGAAGGCCCTCTCGTACTCGCGGAGTCGGGACTCGCTGCGAGCACGCCCTCCGTACATGCGGGCTCTGTACAGCTCCAGGCGTTCGCGGCGATAGCGCGCCTCTTCCCGAAGCTCGTCGAGGCGCCACATCTCCTCGTCGCTCATGGCCGGCCCCGCCCCGGGCGGGGCGCCGCCTTCGAGGCGCGCTCGCCCATACGCCGGCGCACCTGCTCGAGCAGACGCGCACGCCTGCGGTCGGCTTTCCCTGAGCCTCCGAGGTTCCTCCGCTTCGGGATCATCACGGCCTGGTGGTCTCCTTCACAGCGAGCGTCGCTAGCCGACCGGTTCGAGGTCGAACGCTTCGGTCGAGATGTCCGCCTTGGTGTCGATCCCGGAGACGAAGCCGCGAACCGTGCGCCCTGTAATCCGCTCGACCACCGCGACGAACTCGTCCTCGAACTGGTACTGGAAGTAGATCCGCAGGTTGCGAAGCTGCCTGTGGTCGCCCGCCTCCGCCATCCGCTGCTCGGGTCGAGTGAGCGAGTGCTCGAGCGACGAGACAAGCAGATCTGGGCGCGTAGCTCGTCCTGCGCTCGGTCGGGCCGCGGCCGAAGATGTCCTTGTAGACACCGACCATCGCGTTCGACAGCTCGGCCAGGTACAACTCGGTGCGCTCCCGGTCCGTTCCGGGCTTCTGCTCAGGCGTTGCCACCATCCGTACATGCCTGCTCTCTCGTCCTCTGGGCCGGCGTGCTGCCGCGCGGAAGGAGGAGAACGAAAACCAAGCGGGCGACTGAATGCACCACCCACGGTAGCGCGAATCGTTCGGGGCGGCGACCCGACGCCGAATCCACAGTCTCCGCCGAAGGCGTCGCCGCCCCTAAAGAAGCGGGCACACGAAGGCCTCTCGGAGTCCGCATTATCCGAGAAGTCTCAAAGTTCTCGAACGAATCCCCGGGTCCGCCGTCGCCCGACGGCCATGAACGTACTCCCAGCCGCAAGCAGGGCGCGAAAGAACGGCGCCCGAACACGGAACACGGGGTCCGCTTGCGCCTTGTCCCCGAGTCCGGTTTCAGTCCGGAAACCCGCTCGATTTCCCGGTAAACGCTGGACAGCATCGCCGGCCCCTATAGCTCGGAAACGCTGGGCTTTGCAGGAGGTTCTTGCGCCACTCAGGATCCCCCGTTCTGCTTGCCATGCAGAAGGTCGTGGGTTCGAATCCCATCAGCCGCTTTAGTCCCGGCCTCCTTGAGAACTGGACGCCGGTCTGCCGCGATCGCCCTCGGTGCCGCGCGCTCCAGAGGTCTACGATCGGTGGATGGCCACGTCCGAGGTCGACCGGACGCCTGGTGCTTTCGTCGGCCGTGAGCGCGAGTGCGCTGCCATCGACCGCCTGCTGGATGTCTCGGCGCAGGGCGAGAGCACCTCGCTCGTCCTGCGCGGCGAGGCCGGGATCGGCAAGACGGCGTTGCTCACCTACGCCGCGGAGCGCGCGGACGGCTGGACGGTGTTACGCACGGTCGGTGTCGAGGCGGAGTCGGGGCTGGCGTTCGCGGGTCTCTACGGGCTCCTGCGTCCGATCGTGGACAAACTCGGCGAGGTGCCGGAGACGCAGGCGGCTGCTCTGGGCGGTGCGCTCGGGCTCGCCCCGTCGAGCGACTCGGACCGCCTGCTGGTGTCTGCGGCGACGCTGAGCCTGCTCGCGGCGGCCGCCGACGACGGACCCCTGCTGTGCCTGATCGACGACGTGCAGTTCATGGACGTCGAGTCGGCGGAGGCACTGGTTTTCAGCGCGCGCAGGCTTGCGGCTGAGCCCGTGGCGATGGTGTTCGCGGCCCGCGAGGGCGCCGGGCGGGTCTTCGCGGCGCCCGACCTGCCCGAGCTCGTGCTCGACGGCCTCGGCACGGACGCGGCTGCCCGACTCCTGGCGGCGAGCGCGCCGGCGGCGGCCGATGCGGTGCGCGACTGGCTGCAGGCCGAGGCGGCCGGAAACCCACTCGCACTGCTAGAGCTTCCCAGTGGCCTGTCGGCGGCGCAGCTGCAGGGTCGGGCCGCTCTCCCCGAGACCGCCCCCTTGACCTCCCGGCTACGGTCGGCCTTCGAGCAGCGCATCGACCGTTTGCCCGCCGAGACGCGGACAGCCCTGGTGATCGCGGCCGTGGACGACACATGCGAGGTGGCCACGGTGGTTGGCGCGGCCGGCGAGGCGGGGTTGCCAGCGGATGCGCTCGACCCCGCAGAGCGGGATGGGCTGCTGGGCGT
>DASSOC010000027.1:0-46443 GCA_035700965.1 Solirubrobacterales bacterium | reverse complement strand
GACGCGCTCGCTGCGCTCGCTTTGGGGAGTGTCCGGGGAGGGGGGTGCACGACTCCCGCCCGACCGCACCAGGCTGCGCCGCTCCGAGATCGTGGGGGCTATGGCCCCCATAAGTTCGGAGAGGCGAGGCTCGGCTAGGGTCCTGACCGATGCTGATCGAGCTGCAGAGCCATTCCACGGTCTCAGATGGGCAACTGGCGCCCGCCGATGTCGTCGCCGAAGCTGCAAAGGCAGGCGTCACGACGCTGGCGCTGACCGACCACGACGCGATCGCCGGGGTCGGGGAGGCGCAGCGGGCGGCAGACGAGCACGGGATCGCACTGGTGCCGGCGATCGAGATGTCATGCGTGCACGAGTACGCGGAAGACCTGCACGTCTGCGGTTACTGGATCGACGTCGGCAGGATCGCGGCGGCCTGCGAGCGCGCCCAGCACGAGCGGGTGACCCGGGCCGGGGAGATCATCGAGAAGCTGCGCGGCCACGGGTTCGACATCCACCTCGAGGACGCGGTGCGCGAGGCCGGCGACGCACTGTCGATCGGCCGCCCGCACATCGCCCGCGCCGCCGGCGCCACCGGCGACCTCGGTCCCTTCTTCGAGGAGTACCTGGTGCCGGGTGCCAAGGCATTCGCCCCCCGCCGCTGGCCCACGGCCGAGCAGGCGATCGAGCTGATCCGCGAAGCCGGCGGCATCGCCGTCATCGCCCATCCCTACTGGGACATCTCCGAGCCGCGCGAGGTCGACGACCTGATCCGCTCGCTCCATGCCGACGGGGTCGAGACCTACTACCCGACTCACAGCAAGGAGCAGACCGAACACCTGCTCGAGCTCTGCGACGAGCTCAACCTCATCCCCACCGCGAGCTCCGACTACCACGGCCCCACCCACAAGACCTTCGCCGAGTTCGGCGCCTACGACACCTACGGGCTGGGAGAGCCCCAGGTGCCGGCTAGGCCGTAGCCACTCGCAGGCAGACCCATTCGGCGAATCTGGCCTCGCTGATCAGCCCGGCCTCCAAGGAGCGGAGCATCGAGGTGATCGGATCGGCGTCCTCCTCGGGCCGCGGCCATGGTGCTCGTGCTTCTCTCAGCATCAGGCGCATGAACCGGTAGCCGATCTCACGGTTGCGCCCGGGAAAGGGCTTGTGGCGGATGATCCAGGCGCCGGATAGGGCAGCCGCTTCGACCAGGGTCAGGTCGTCGCCCACCTCGAAGCCATCGAGTCGAACTTCCCGCAGGAGCTGCTCAGCGAGTGTGCCGAGCTCATCCTCGGCAATTACGAAAAGGTCACCGCGCAGTTCCACTTGGCGTTGCATCATGTTGAGAGGTTACAGGATATCTGCCGTAAAGCGAAACAGCTTTGTGACGTATTACATGTGTGTTTGTGCCGTAATACGCACGTCTTTGTGAAATTTCGACTAGCAATTGCTATAGTTGTAGGCTTAAGGTAGATATGCTGTAACATCGCGCGGGCGATGGCTACTAAAGCAACCAGCCTGCGGCTTCCCGAGCACATGGCGGCGGAAATTGCCGCCGTCGCCCGAGCCGACGACATGCCGATGTCTGAGGCGGTGCGCGAAGCGATCGAAAAGCACATCGCCGAAAGGCGCGCTGACAAGGAGTTCCAGAAGCGGCTGAAGCAGCTCCTCGAAGAGGACCAAGCGGTACTCAAGCGCCTGGCGGAATGAAAAGGGGGCCGGGAGCCCCTCCCCAGACACTCAACCGCGAGCCATTGGCGAGCGGTGTCTGGAGAGGGGCTCCCGGCCCCCTCTAAACGCTTGAGCCCTGGCCGCTAGGCGGCGGCAGGCTCCTTCGCCGGGACCAGCCCGCGGCCCTCGAGGTAGGCCAGCAGCTTCTCCGCCGACTCCTCCGGCGTCTCGCTTTCGGTGTCGGCGACGAAGTCCGGGTTCTCCGGAACCTCGTAGGGGTCGCTGACGCCGGTGAATTCCTTGATCTCGCCTTTGAAGGCTTTCTCGTAGAGGCCCTTGACGTCGCGCTCGGCGCAGGTGTCGACCGAAGCCTTGACGTAGACCTCGACGAAGCGCTCGCCCATCAGTTCGCGGGCCTCCTGGCGGATCGCCGCGTAGGGGGAGATCGCCGCGGTGATCACCGGCACGCCGTTGCGGCTGAGCAGGTCGGCGACGAAGGCGATGCGGCGGATGTTCGTGTCGCGGTCCTCCTTCGAGAAGCCGAGGCCCTTCGAGAGGTTTTCGCGGACGACGTCGCCGTCGAGGATCTCCAGCTTCGAGCCGCGCTCGCGGAGATGCCCCTCCAGCAGGCGGGAGATCGTCGTCTTGCCGGCTCCGGAGAGCCCGGTGAACCAGAGGGTGAAGCCCTTCTCACCAGCCATGCGTTGTCAGTCCTCCTTGTAAGCGTCGATCAGGATGTCGGCGACCTCGTTGCGCGAGAACTCCTGCGGCGGCCGTTCGCCGTTGCCGAGCATCTCCCGCACCTTCGTGCCGCTGAGGAACACGTGCGCGTCGTTGCCGTGGGGGCAGGTCTTGCCCGACGCCATGCCCTCGCACTCGTTGCACCAGAAGCTGTGCTCGAACTTGAGCGGTTCGATGCCCAGCTCCGCCAGGTCCAGCTCGTCGAAGATCTTCTGCGCGTCGTAGGTGCCGTAGTAGTCGCCGACCCCGGCGTGATCGCGGCCGACGATGAAATGCGTGCAGCCGTAGTTGCGGCGGACGATCGCGTGCAGGATCGCCTCCCGCGGGCCGGCGTAGTGCATCTTCGACGGGTTGACGCCGAGGATCACGCGGTCCCCCGGGTAGTACTTCTCCATCAGCACCTCGTAGCAGCGCATCCGCACGTCGGCGGGAATGTCGCCGGCCTTGGTCTTGCCGATCAGCGGGTGGATGAAGAGCCCGTCGCAGGTCTCCAGCGCAGCCTTGGTCAGGTACTCGTGGGCGCGGTGGATCGGGTTACGGGTCTGGAAGGCGACGACGCGCTTCCAGCCGCGCTCGGCGAAGGCCTTGCGCGACTCCTCCGGGGTGAGGTAGCGGCGCATGAACGCCTCCTCGTGGTCGGGCAGCGCCTCGACCTCGATCGGGCCGGCGATGCAGCGGCTGCCCTCCTCGTAGATCGCGGCGACGCCCGGGTGGGCCTCGTCGGTCGTGCCGTAGACCTGCTCGGCCTCGCGCCTGGTGTCACGCTCGAAGATCTCCTCGACGGTGAGGCGGCCGAGCTTCTTGCCTTCGTCGGAGGAGAGCTCGACGACGTCGCCGACGGCGCAGTCGAGGTCGGTCGCCAGGGTGATCGGGATCGGCCAGTACTGGCCATCGGCGGTCCGCATCTCACTGCAGACGCGCTCGCAGTCGGCGGACCCCTGGAAGCCGGTCAGCGGCGCAAAACCGCCGTTGCCGATCATCTCGAAATCTGCCGTGTGGCGCTCGGAAAGGGTCAGGGACAACTCAGCCATCGTCTCGCTCATCTCACCTGTCGGGTCGGGGAAAAGGAATGTTGGGTGCGGCCGCGGGTGCCGCTAGTTGATCCCGCACTCGGTCTTGGCGAGGCCGCTCCAGCGACCGTCGCGCAGGTCCCCGCCCGGTTCCACCGGCTTGGTGCAGTGGGTGCAGCCGATCGACGGATAGCCGCGATCGTGGAGCGGGTTGTACGGGAGGTGGTGCTCACGGATGTAGTTCCAAACGTCGCGCTCAGTCCAATCCGCGAGCGGGTTCAGCTTCCAGAGGTTGAAGCGCTTGTCCCAAGAGAACTTCGGAGTCTTGGCACGGCTGCTGGAGTCCGCCCGGCGGACGCCGGCGACCCAGCAGTCTACGGAAGATAGGGCGCGACGCATCGGCTCAACCTTGCGGACCGCGCAGCAGGCGTCCGGATCGCGGTTCCAGAGCTCGGGGCCGTGCTCGGCCTCCTGCTCGGCCAGGGTCATGTTGTGGAAGCGGTCGAATTCGATCCCGAGCGCCTCGGCGAGCCGGTCGCGGGTCTCGTAGCTCTCCTCGAAGAGGAGCTCGGTGTCGAGGTAGAAGAAGCGCGCCTCGGGGTTGACCGCGGTCGCCAGGTGGGCCGTGACCGAGCTCGTTTTCTGGAACGAGCAGGCGATGTAGTGCCGCTCGCCGAAGTTCTCGAACATCCACTCGATCGCCTCCTGCGCGGTCGAGCGCTCGAGGCCGGCGGCGATCGCCTCGTGGTCGAGGTCGGCCGGTGTGGGAACGGTGCCGGACAGGGTTACAGGCGGTGGTTTCATCGCTCCACGAGGGCGCGATTCAGATCGCGCACTCCCCCTCGCCGCGGATGACCTCGTAGGGGCTCGACCGATTCCAGTCGATGAACTGCTGCATCGTCTCCAGACTGAACTCAGCCGGCAGGGTCAGGTCCTTGACCTCGGCTTCGAACGGCTCGGTGCCGACGCGCTCGGCGAAGGCGTTGAACTCCTCGCCGCCGGCGCGCTGGGACTCGTACATGCGGATCCAGCGCTCGACCGCCTCGGGGACCCGTTTCGCGGGCAGGCGCGATTTCAGCCGCTTTCCGAAGGCGACCGAGCCCTCGGCCGCGGCGCCGCCGATGTGCGGGATATAGGCCGGCATCTGGCGGCCGCCCACCTTCAGCGAGGCGCCGTAGAAGCCGATCGTGCCGATGTGGTGCTGGCCGCAGCCGTTCGGGCAGCCGCTCATCTTGATGTGGATGCCGCGACTCAGCCGGTCGGTGATGTCCATCGCCTCGATCCGCTCCTGGATCGCGCGGTTGAGGCCCATCGAGCTGGTGATCCCGAGTTTGCAGCTATCGGTGCCGGGGCAGCTGATCACGTCGTCGATCTCGTTCGCGCCCGAGTCGGAGAGGCCGAGGGCGGCGAGGGCGGCCCATAGGTCATAGAGCGCCTCATCGCGGACCCAGCGCAGGACGAGGTTCTGCTCGACGGTGCTGCGGGCGTAGCCGCCGCAGAAGTCGCGCATGATCGCGGCGAGCCCGCGGAACTGCTCGACGGTGAGATCGCCCCGGGTGATCTTCACGGACACCGCGTTGAAGCCATCCTGGCGCTGCGGGGTCACGTTGCGCTCGACGAAGAGGTCGAACTCGGAGCGATCGCCGTTGGGCGAGGACGGTGCGACCGGCGGCGCCGGCGCGTTCGCTTCCTCGTCGTGGTCGAAGCGCAGGCGCTCGAGATCGGCGACGAAGTCCCTTTCGCCGACCCACTCGCCCTCGAGCTCCTCGTCGACCAGCTCGCGGAAGGCGTCGGGCCCGATTTTGTCGAGCAGCACCTTGATCCGGGCGCGGGCGCGGTTCTTGCGCAGCCAGTCCTGGCGGTCGAAGATGCGGACGACCGCCTCGGTGACCTTGAGGTAGGAGCCGTCGTCGGCGCCGACGAAGTCGAAGATCTTGTGGGCGAGGCGGGGCATGATCGCGGTGCCGCCGCCGACCCAGACCTCGAAGCCGCGCTCGCCGTCGCGGACCACGGGGAGGAAGCCGATGTCGTGGATCGGGACGATCGCCCGGTCTTCCTCGGATGAGGAGAAGGCGGTCTTCCACTTGCGCGGCATCGCCTGCGTGGTCGGGTGGCGGACGAAGTAGCGGACGTAGGCGCCGGCGTAGGGAGTCGGGTCGAAGACCTCGTCCCGGGCGATCCCGGCGAAGGGGTCGGCGGTGACGTTGCGCACGGTGTTACCGCAGCCCTCGCGCGAGGAGAGGCCGGACTTGCCGAGCTCCTCGATCAGCTTGGCCGCGTCGACGAGCGGAACGTGGTGCATCTGGATGTTCTGGCGGGTGGTGATGTGGCCTTTGCGCAGCGGCACCCAGCGCTCGATCACGTCGGCGAAGGCCTCCATCTGCTCCGGCGAGACACCGCCGAAGGGGAGCTTGACGCGGATCATCTGCACGTCGGCCTGGCGCTGGCCGTAGACGCCCTGTTTGAGGCGGAAGGGGATGAAGGTGTCCTCTCCCTGCTCGCCCTGGAGGAAGCTGCCGGCTTCGGAGGTGAAGTCGTCGAACTCGCGCTCGAGGACGGGGATCACGTGGCCGGGGACGTTCTCGTAGGTCTCCGGATTATCGATCGACCCCGGAGCCTTGGCGCGCTGCGGTTTGGCGAAGTCGACGTCGAGCCCCTCGAGGACTGCTTCCGCCTTGCTCTGAGTTGGAGCAGAGACTGAATCCATGCTTCCTGTCCTTCCTGCGGGTAGTGATTTCTCAACGCCGACCGAAAGCGGCCGAAGCAAAAATAGCAAAACCCTGACCGGGATTCAGGTATTTAAGTTCTTGAGCGGTGGCGAGGGGAAGCCGGGGGTGGTCCCCGGCGGACAACGGCGGGGACCACCCCCGGCTTCCCGGCTCCTGGGCTAGCTTCTTTTCTGCGCCTGGAGCTTGGCGGCGGCTTCGCCCGACTCGGCGACGTAGCCGTCCTCCGGCTCCATCGGGAGCTGGTCCTGCTCCCAGCCGACGATGCCGTCGCTCAGCTTCACGGCCTCGTAGCCGGCGTCGCCCAGGGCAGCGGTTGCCATCGAGGAGCGGTTGCCGCCGCGGCAGTAGACGACCACCGGCCGGTCCTTGTCGATCTCGCCGGTCCGCTGCGGCAGCTCTGGCAGCGGCAGGTGCTTGGCGCCGGCGATATGGCCCGCCTCCCACTCGTGGTCGGCGCGCACGTCGATCAGCTGCGCCCCCTCGTCGATCAGCTTGCGTGCCTCCTCGCGCGAGACCTCGCGCGGCTCGTTCCCCTGCTCTGCCATCAGTCGACCTCCGTTCCCTCGATCAGAAATGCGACGCGGACGTGGGCGCGGTACTCGTCGAGGTTCTCGCCGCGGATCCCGGTGGAGACGATGTCGACGGCGCGGATGTTGCGCAGCGAGCCCTGCGCCTGCAGCAGCGCCTGTTTGGCGGCGTCGTCGGTCGACGTCTTGGAGCTGCCGACCAGCTCGATGATTTTCACGACAGCCATGCGGATCCTCCTCGTAGGTCCTCGATCGTCTCCTTGGCGCTGACCCCCTCCAGGAGAGCCGCCCGCTGCCAGGCGGGGGTCGCCGGCGCTGCCGGTACTGGAGCGCCTGCGAACTCGGCCTCGAACTGAGCGATCGCCGCCGCGACGGCGGCAGCCTCATCCCCTCGAGCGGTCTTCCGTGCCACGGGGCGAAGCCTAGTTCAAGGGCGGCGGAGTTCGTGCTGGCGCCGCTCGAGGAGAGTCGCAAGATTGCGTATGACAGCCTGCGGTTCGCGTTTCAACCGCGGTGCGGTGATGCGAATCATCTCGATCCCGTGCAGCTTCAGCTCCTCCTGCCGCCGCCGATCCCGCTCGAACGCGGCGCGGCTGCCATGCGTCTCGAAGAGGTCAAGTTCGACCGCGAAGCGCAGATCCGGCCAGTGAGCGTCGAGCTCGAACCCGGCGACGTTGAAGTTCATCGAGGGAGCAGGTAGACCGGCAGCCTCGACGAGGCGACGGAAGCGCGCCTCGAATTTCGAGCGGGTGAAGGAGGGGTCGGGGCGGTAGATCGCGAGCGCGCGTGCAAGCGGTCCGCGGCCGCGGTGACCGCCGGCTCGTGCAAGCACGTCCTCGACCGCGCGCACATCCAACAGGTCGCGTTCTTCCGCCCGCTCCAGATATCCCTCGATCCGATCGGGCCGGGACCGAATCGAGAGATCGAGCAGCACACGCGGCACCGCGGTAACCGGAATCCCCTCCCGCACCGTCCGATCCTCCTCGGCCAGGATCGACGAGAAGTGGACGACGAACCGCCGCTCGGCCCGCCGCCGGGTAGGCGCCGTCACATGCATCGCGTCGGGCCGCCAGCGCAGCAACCCCCAGAGGTAAGCGGCGGTGTAGTGACTGGCCACAGCCCGCCAAGGAGCCCCCTCGTCAGGTTCCGCCGCCAACACCGCCGCCCAGCAATGCGAATACCAGCTGAGCCTCCTGTGTCCAACTGCGTACACCCCGCGATGGACTCGATGCAGTCGCCCAACCTTGGCCCACTCCAAAACGGCGGCGGCAGAGTGGCCGAGGCCGAGCAACTGCCCCATCGAAACCACTCCGTGCTGCCGCGTCGCCACCTCCCGCAGCGGCCCAAATGACCTCGGCGTTCGTCCTTTTCCAGGCATATGCCCCTATAAGGACGAACGCCACCTTGGTTCTCCCCCCTCAGGAGACGCGAACGTCTCGAAGTTTGCGGGTGGCTTGTCAGCCGTTGAGGCCCGGCACGGGGGTGCCGTGTTTGACGGTGGCGCAGTTGTAGGGCTTGGGATCGAAGGAGTCGGTGATGGCGCGGCCCGCGGGTTGGCCGGTGCCCGGGATTTCGCGGGTTTCGGTCTTGCCGCCTTTGCCGTGGACGGTGATCGTCCTCGGCGGGGTGCCCTTGCCGCACTGGATCGAGAAGTCCTTGACGCCGTCGCGGGCGTCGATGATGTCTTCGCCGCCCATCCCGTAGAAGCGGTCTTCGCCGGGCTGCCCGAGCATCGCGTTCGGACCGCTGTCGCCAATCAGGACGTCCCAGTCGAACGATCCCTCCATGTCCTCGTCGGTCGGTGAGAGGTGGACCGGGTGGCAGCCCTTGACCGCGGGATCCCAGGCTTTGTGCGCCAGGAAGGAGATGATCAGGACGCCGGGATGGGCCTGGGTCTCGGCGAAGGAGGCGTCGTCGCGACCGGAGCCGCCGACCAGGGCGCCGCCGGCGCAGCCGCCGCCGGCGGCGAGGAGGTCGCCGTTGCCTTCGCCGTAGAGATAGGTCGGGCCGGGCAGACCGCCGACGAGCCCGTCGGCGCCTTCGCCTCCGTACAAATGATCCGAACCCTGCCCGGACTCGATCAGGTCGTCCTCGGGGCCCCCGTGGATCGTGTCGTTCCCGAGCCCGCCGGCGAAGCGGACGCTGCCGACCTCGAGCAGCGAGCCTTCGACGCTGAGGCTGTCGTTGCCGGGGCCGAGATCGGCCATCAGCCAGCGCGCCGGCCCGTTGGCCGGGCAGGAGACGGTCGTCGTCGAGTGCAAGGCGTGGGAGCAGCCTTCGCTGATCGCCAGACCCGCTTTCGCGGTGACGCTGAAGGTCTCGCTGGCTTCGTCGTAGGCGACGACGAAGTGGTCGGAGCCGGCGCCGCCGATCACCTGCAGCCCCGCGCCGCCGCCCGGGGTGGGGTCGAGCTGCACGTAGGCGCTGCCTTTCGGCGGCGCTTCCTTGCCGCACGAGGTGGTTCGCCCTTTGGCGCCCTCGCAGCCGTCGCTGCCCTGGCCGCCGTTCAGCGTGTCCTGGCCGCCGCCCCCGACCAGGTGATCGTCACCGGGCCCGCCGTCGATCACGTTCGCCTGGGGGCTGCCGATCAGCGTGTCGCGGAAGGCCGACCCTTCGAGGCTCTCGAAGCCGAAGAGCTTGTCGTGGCCGTCGCCGAAGGCTTTGTGCGCTTTCAGCGAAGCCCAGACGCCGCTGCCCTTGCCGCCCGCCCGCGCCGTCGCGAACGAAGCGATGTCCGCCTTTCCCGCCCCGCCGGACATCCGGTCGTAGCCGTAGTCCCCGTGGACCAGGTCTTCGTTGCCGGGCCCGCCGTTGACGACGTCGATGCCGAGATCGCCCGCGACCTCGTCGTTGTTGCCGGGCCCGCCGAGGATCTTGTCGTCGCCGAGGTCGCCGTTGACCTGATCCGAGCCGGCGCCGCCGTCGACCATGTCGTTGCCGCGGCCGCCGTGGATCTGGTCGTTGCCCGGTCCGCCGCAGATCAGGTCGTTGCCGAGGCTGCCGTAGATCAGGTCATCGCCGCCGCCGCCCCAGATCACGTCGCGGCCGGGCGTCCCCTGGATCACGTCGTTGCCTTCGGTCCCGACGATCTTCGCCTTGCGCCCGTGGCAGCGCGGCGGTTCTTCCTCTTCGCTGGGCGCAGCGCCGATGCTCGCCATGAAGATGGCGAGTGCCAGCAGCAACGCAGCGATTACCCCCCCGAAGCGACGACTCACGTGCGGGAAATCGTACTCAAGCGCTGCGGATCAACTTCTTGTTGACGAACTCGTCGGCGCCGTAACGCCCGAGCTCGCGGCCGAATCCCGAGCGCTTGAAACCGCCGAACGGCAGCTCCGGACTGTCGGCTCCGACCAGGTTCACGTAGACCATCCCGGCTTCGATCCTGTCGGCCACCCGCTCGCCCTGCTCCCTGTCGGTAGTCATCACGTAGGAGCCGAGCCCGAACGGCGTCCGGTTGGCGAGCTCGACCGCCTCCTCCTCGGAGCCGACTCTGTAGACCTGGGCGACCGGGCCGAAGAACTCTTCCTGGGAGGCCTCGTCGCCCGGCTTGATCCCGGTGAGGATGGTCGGCTCGAAGTAGTTGCCCTCGCGCTTGCCTCCGACCAGGACCTCGGCGCCGTTGTCGACCGCCCGCTTGACCTGGTCCTCGAGCCGGTCGGCGGCCGCCTGCGAGGAGAGCGGGCCGACCGCGGTGTCCTCGGCGGTCGGATCGCCCGGCTTCGCCCCGCCCAGCTGCTCCTTGAACTTCTCAAGGAACTCGTCGTAGAGCTCATCGACGACGATGAAGCGCTTGGCCGCGTTGCAGGACTGGCCAGTGTTGTCGAGGCGGGCTTCGGCCGCCGCCGTCACCGCCTCGTCGAGGTCGTCGGTGCCGAGCAGAATGAAGGGGTCCGAGCCGCCCATCTCGAGCACCACCTTCTTCAGGTTCTTTCCTGCGACAGCGGCGACGGCAGCGCCGGCTCGCTCGGAGCCGGTGACCGAGACGCCGTGGACACGCGGGTCGGCGATCACCCACTCGATCTGCTCGTTGGTCGCGTAGACGTTCTCGTAGCACCCGTCGGGGAAACCGGCGTCGTCGAACATCTGCTGCATCGCCGCGGCCGATTCCGGGCACTGCGGCGCGTGCTTGAGCAGGATCGTGTTGCCGATCACAAGGTTCGGCCCGGCAAAGCGGGCCACCTGGTAGTAGGGGAAGTTCCAGGGCATGATCCCGAGCAGGACGCCGAAGGGACTGCGGCGGATCATCGCGCTGCCCTCGCCGCCAAGCAATTCGATCGGCTCGTCGGCCATCAGGTCCTCGGCGTTGTCGGCATAGAAGCCGTAGATTTCGCCCGCGAAGTCGACCTCCATCAGCGCCTGCTCGATCGGCTTGCCCATCTCGCGGACGATGATCTCGGCCAGCTCCCGGCGCCGCTCGGAATGCAGCTCGCCGACCCTGCGCACCAGCGTGGCGCGGTCGGCCACCGACGCCGAGCTCGGCCACCTCCTCGCTGCCTGGTCGCAGCGGTCGATCGCGGCGCGGAGCTCGTCGTCGCTGATCTCCGGATACTCCTTGACCGTCTCGCCGGTCGCCGGGTTGACTACCGCGTAGGTGCTCATTGAACTCCCCCCGTGGATGCTGGTTTCAGTGATCGCTGAAGGCCGAGAGCTTCCTCGACCTGCACGTGTTCCATGCCCACTCCCTCGGCGACCGCCGGGTGGGTGACCTTGCCGCCGGCGACGTTGACCCCGAGCCGCAGACCCCGGTCGCGCCCTATCGCCTCTTCTACCCCATGGTCGGCGAGAGCTATCGCGTAGGGCAGGGTCGCGTTGGTGAGCGCGTAGGTGGAGGTGATCGGGACCGCGCCCGGCATGTTGGTGACGCAGTAGTGGGTGATCCCGTCGACCTCGAAGGTCGGCTGGCGATGGGTGGTCGGCCGCGAGGTCTCGAAGCAGCCGCCCTGGTCGATCGCGACGTCGACCAGCACCGCCCCCGGCTTCATCAGCTTCAGCTGCTCGCGCCGCACTACATAGGGGGCGCGGGCGCCGTGGACGAGGACAGCCCCGATCACGAGGTCGGCACGCGGCAGCATCTCTTCGACCGCCAGCCGGGTCGAGTAGACCGTCGAGCAGCGCCCGCCGAAGGCGACTTCGAGCTCGCGCAGGCGGTCGATCGAGCGGTCGAAGACGAAGACGTCGGCTTCCATCCCGATCGCGATGAAGGCGGCGTTCATGCCGACGACGCCGCCGCCGATCACGATCACGTTCGCCGCCGCCACCCCGGGCACGCCGCCGAGCAGGATGCCGCGGCCGCCCAGCGGTTTCTCCAGCATGAAGGCGCCGGCCTGGGTGGCGATCTTCCCCGCCACCTCGCTCATCGGCGCCAGCAACGGCAGCCGGCCGTCGACGTCCTCGACCGTCTCGTAGGCGATCGCGGTGACGCCGGAGCCGCAGAGCCCGCGCGTCTGCTCGGGATCGGGCGCCAGGTGCAGGTAGGTGAAGAGCACCTGCCCGGGCCGCAGCATCTCGATCTCCTCCGGCTGCAGCTCCTTGACGTGGAGGATCATCTCCGACCCCCCGAAGACCTCGGCGGCGTCGGGGACGATCGTCGCCCCCTGCGCCTGGTAGTCGCCGTCGGAAATCGCACTGCCCTCCCCCGCGCCGGCCTGGACCAGGATTTCGTGGCCGTGCTCGCTGAGTTCGCGCACCCCCGCCGGGGTGACGGCGACGCGGTACTCGTCGCACTTGATCTCGGTCGGCACGCCGATCCTCATGCGACCAGCTCCCGCGCTCGCAGCGCCAGCCAGAACTCGATGCGGTCGTGGGCGCGGGAGAGGTCGCGCCCGGTCAGCTCTTCCACCTTGCGCATCCGGTAGCGGAGCGTATGGCGGTGGCAGTAGACCTGGCGGGCCGCCCGCTCCCACTGGCCGTTCTGCTCGATGAAGGCCTCCAGCGAGCGCAGCAGCTCGCCGCCGTAATCCTCGTCGCCGTGCTCGATCGGGCCGAGAACGCTGTCGCAGTAGAGGTCGAGTGCGTCGTCGTCCTGGATCGAGAGCAGCAGGGTGAAGGCGCCGAGGTCGCGCCAGGAGGCGACCTCCGGGGCAGAGCCGTTGTCGAAGGCGGTCGCCTCCAGCGCGCAGCGCGCCTCGTGGAAGGAGTGGCGCAGGCGCTCGGGCGACGCCGGCCGGCTGGCCGCCGCCCGCACCGGCCCGCGCTCGCGCGCCAGCGCCGCGCGGGCGGCGCCGGCGACCTCGACCGGGTCGCGTTCGGCGCAGTCGATCACCGCGCAGAGCAGGTCGCGACCGCCGCTGGCGTGGGGGGCGACGACCGCCGGGCAGGCGTCGCCGGCGAGTGCGGCTTCCAGCGTCCCCGCCGCTTCGCTCGGGTCGCCGAGCGAGAAGACGAGCACCGCGGCCTCCTCGCCGATCCCGAACGGCTCGAGCCGGCGGCGCAGCTCGGTCGGGTCCATCCGCCCGCCGAGCGCGGCCGCCAGCACGTCCCCGGCCAGCCGCCGCTCGGTCTCGCGGGCGACGCGGCGGCGCATCAGCTCCAGCGCCACCACCGCCACCGCCTGCTGCAGGATCAGCCGCTCGAAGTCGCCGAGGCCGCCGGAGTCGCGGACGATCACCACCCAGGCCTGCGGCGGGCCGCCGCCGGGGGAGATGACCGGGTGCGCCAGCGCCCGCCCCTGCACCGTCGGGTGCGAGGGGACGAAGGGGTGGCCGTCGCCGGCGTGGCCGAGCGCTTCCTTGCGGATCGCCGCGATCGCCTCAGCCGAGAGCTGGCGGCGGAAGCCGCGGCCGGCGAGGCGCTCGCCGCGGGCGTCGAGGATCGCGACCGTCCCGCCCACCGCCGAGGCGACGGTGGCGGCGATTTCCTCCAGTCCGCGCTCCTCCAGCACCAGCCGCTCCAGCCGCCGCTGCACCGCGACGCCGCGCTGCAGCACCTCGTACTGCTCGTTGACGAGCTTGGCGAAGGCTTTCTCGGTGATGGCGATGAACGGCACCGAATAGGGCACCTCGAAGAGCGGGAAGCCGCGCTTCTCGGCCTCGTCGACCAGCGCCTTCGGCAGCGATTTGTGGCTGAACCCGGTCCCCAGGCCGAGGCCGGCCAGGTTGCGGTCGGCGAGGATGCGAACGAAGGCCCGCTGCTTGGCGGCGGTGTCGAGGGGGATGCCGGTGGTGAGCATCAACTCGCCGCCGGAGAGCCAGGGCGTCGGGTCCTGCAGCTCGGAGATGTGGACCCAGCGGACCGGTGCCGCCATGCCCTCGGCGCCGGCTGCCGGCTCGAGGCCGAGTTCGTCGAGCAGGCTCTGGACCGTGAGCACGATCCCGCCTCCTCAGACCCGCGGCGTCAGCGGCCGGTCCCGGCCCTTGTCGCCGACCACCCGTTCCCACGCCTCGGAGAGGACCGAGTGGAGGACGTCGTGGATCTCGGTGAACTGCTCGGTATCGGCGATCAGCGGCGGCGCCAGCTGCACCACGGGGTCGCCGCGGTCGTCGGCACGGCAGATCAACCCGCGCTTGTAGAGCTCGCCGGAGAGGAACCCGCGCAGCAGCTGCTCGCTCTCCTCGTCGTTGAAGCCCTCCTTCGTCTCCTTGTCTTTGACCAGCTCGACCGCGTGGAAGTAACCGGCGCCGCGCACGTCGCCGACGATCGGCAGGTCGTACAGCGACTCGAGCATCTGCCGGAACTCCCCCTCCTTGGCCAGCACGTGGCCGCAGAGGTCCTCGCGCTCGAAGACGTCGAGGTTGGCCATCGCGATCGCGGCGGCGATCGGATGGCCGGCGAAGGTGAAGCCGTGGGCGAAGGAGGCGGTGCCCTGCATGAACGGCTCGGCGACCCGGTCGGAGGCGACGACGCCGCCCATCGGCGCGTAGGCGGAGGTCAGCCCCTTGGCGATGGTGATCAGGTCCGGCACGTAGCCGAAGCGTTCGCAGCCGAAGTAGTGGCCGAGGCGACCCCAGGCGCAGATCACCTCGTCGGAGATCATCAGCACGTCGTACTGATCGCAGATCTCCCGCACCCGCTGGAAGTAGCCGTCGGGCGGGACGAAGCAGCCGCCCGCGTTCTGGACCGGCTCGAGGATCACCGCGGCGACCGTCTCCGGTCCCTCGAAGACGATCCGCTCCTCGATCGCGTCGGCCGCCCAGAGCGGGTCGCGCTCCTCGGGCCAGCGGTAGATGTTGGTGTTGGGAACGTGGCAGCCGCCCGGGGTGAGCGGCTCGAACTGACTGCGCAGGTCGGTGATCCCGGTCGCCGAGAGCGCCCCCAGCGAAGTGCCGTGGTAGGCGACCTCGCGGGCGATCACCTTGTGCTTCTGGCCTTTGCCGTGGGCGCGGTGATAGTTGCGGGCCAGCTTCAGCGCCGACTCCACCGACTCGGAGCCGCCGGAGGTGAAGAAGACCCGGTTGAGGTCACCCGGCGCCAGCGAGGCGATCCGCGCCGCCAGTTCGATCGCCTTCGGGTGGGCGTAGCTCCAGAGCGTGTAGAAGTCGAGCTCCTTCATCTGCTCCAGAGCCGCCTCGCCGTACTCGGTGCGGCCGTGGCCGGCGTTGACGCAGAAGAGCCCGGAGAGGCCGTCGAGGTAGCGGTTGCCGTGCTCGTCGTAGACGTAGCAGCCCTCGGCGCGGGTGATGATCGGGATCTCGTGGTCGGGCCCGTAGGCGCCCATCCTCGAGAAGTGCATCCACAGGTGGCGGCGGGCCAGCTGCTGAAGATCGGTTGCTGCCGGCGCTTGCGACGCGGTGGCCATATGGCCCTCCTCTCCGGTTACGACGTTATGGACAAAGCTAGACCCAGTCTCCGCCAATGGCAAGTGGTCTTTGGGTCAAGGACCGGCGACCGAGTTGTCCGTTAAGTACAAGTTACTCCTGTGCTTTTAGGACATTCGCCCCTTGCGCGGCCCTCCACCGGGGCTTACGGTCGCTGGTGCAGAGCAGCTCACCCGGGTAGTGACGCCGCGACTACAGGAGGTCGATAGAGCACCGATGGACGCCCACGGAGAGAGCTCGAGCGTCGAGCTTCGGAGCGTGACCAAGCGCTTCGACGAGCTGGTCGCCGTCGACGACCTGGACCTCGACCTGGCGCGGGGGGAGTTCTTCACCCTGCTCGGGCCGAGCGGCTGCGGCAAGACGACGACGCTGCGGATGATCGCCGGCTTCGAGCGGCCGAACGCGGGGCAGATCCGGATCGAGGGCGACGACGTCGCACACCTGCCGCCGCACCGGCGCCCGACCAACACCGTCTTCCAGAGCTACGCGCTCTTCCCCCACCTCAGCGTCGAGGACAACGTCGCCTTCGGGCTGAAGCGCAAGAAGGTCGACAAGGGCGAGGTCAAGCAGCGGGTCGCCGCCGAGCTCGAGCGGGTCGGCCTCGCCTCGGAGGGGAAAAGGCGGCCGTCGATGCTCTCGGGCGGAATGCAGCAGCGGGTGGCGCTGGCGCGCGCCCTGGTCAACCTGCCGAAAGTCCTGCTGCTCGACGAGCCGCTCGGGGCGCTGGACCTGAAGCTGCGCAAGGAACTGCAGGTCGAGCTGAAGCGGATCCAGCGCGACGTCGGCATCACCTTCGTCTACGTCACCCACGACCAGGAGGAGGCGCTGACGATGAGCGACCGGATCGCGGTGATGAACCGCGGGCGGGTGGAGCAGGTGGCGGCGCCGGAGGAGGTCTACGACCGCCCCGCGACGACCTTCGTCGCCGGCTTCATCGGCGTCTCGAACCTGATGCCGGCGACCGTCACCGGCAGCCGGGAAGTGAAGCTGGACCAGGGGCAGACGATCCACACCGAGACCGGCGGCTTCTCCCCCGGCGATCGCTGCCACGCGGTGGTGCGGCCGGAGAAGCTCCGGGTTGACCTGAGCGAAAACGGCCACGTCCCGGCTGACCAGCCGCGGGTCGAGGGAATGGTCGCCAGCTCGCTCTACCTCGGCACCGCGACGCAGATCGCGGTCGACCTCGGCGAGGGGGTGCGGATGACCGTCCTCGTCCCCAACGCCGACGAGGCCGAGCGCCAGCGGCTGCCCGGCGGCGGCGCCCGCGTCGCCCTCAGCTGGGAGCCGGAGCACATGCATCTTGTCCGCGAGTCGCCGAACGGAGCGGCCGCCCCGGCGGCCGGTGCCCCCGGCGCCGCCGAGCACTCGCAACTGGAAACGACGCATGGAGGTTGAACCCGATGGTGAGCAGCAAGAAGGACCGACACCGGATCACCGCTCCGCTCGCCGCCCTCGTCGCGGTGGCGGCGCTTGCCCTCGGGCTCGCAGCCTGCGGCGGCGGAGGCGGCGGCATCGAAGGCGGCGGCGAAGAGGAGGCGTCGGCGGTGCAGCTCCAAGGCAAGCCTTCGGGGTCGCTGACGATCTCCAACTGGCCGCTCTACATCGACAAGGGGACCGTTCCCAACTTCGAAAAGAAGACCGGGATCTCGGTCAAGTACATCGAAGACGTGAACGACAACGCCGGCTTCTTCGGGAAGATGCAGCCGCTGCTCTCGCAGGGTGAATCGGGTGGTCGCAGCCTCTTCATCGTCACCGACTGGATGGCGGCGAAAATGCACGAACTCGGCTACCTGCAGAACCTCGACAAGTCTGGCCTCCCCAACGTCGAAGCCAACCTCAGCCAGGCCCTTCGACATCCTTCCTTCGATCCCGAACGGGAATTCAGCGTGCCCTGGCAGAGCGGCATGGGCGGCCTCCTCGTGCGCACCGACCTGGCGCCTGAAATCCACTCGATCTGCGACCTCTTCAACCCCAAGTACAAGGGCAAGGTCGATTTCCTCAGCGAAGTGATCGAAACCGTGCCGCTGGTGATGGCCTGCGAAGGGACCGATCCCGACAAGGCCAGCGAAGCGGACTGGATGCAGGCGATCAAGAAAATCGAAGGGGCGGTCGAATCGGGCCAGATCCGGCGCTTCACCGGCAACGACTACCAGCAGGACCTGACCACCGGCGACGCGGTCGCGGTGATCGGCTGGTCGGGCGACGCAGTGCAGCTGCAGAGCGACAACCCGAACATCGAATTCCGGATGCCGACCGAGGGCTGCAGCCTCTGGTCGGACAACATGGTGATCCCGGTCGGGGCACCGAATCCGACCGCCGCCGAGGCCTGGATGAATTACGTCTACGACCCGAAGGTGCAGGCCAACATCGCCGAATACGTCAACTACGTGACGCCGGTCGAAGGCGTGAAAGAGGTGCTTGCCAAACGCGAACCGGCGCTGGCGAAGAACCAGCTGATCTTCCCCAGCGAAGAATTCACCGAAAATTGCTTCACGCAGCCGAAGCTCTCAGCCGAAGAGCTGCAGAACGTCACCCAGGCCTTCGACGCGGTGATCACCGGGTGAGCCGATGACCCTCCTGCGCCGCCGGATCGCCCCCTACCTGCTGCTCGGGCCGGGGACGATCTGGCTGCTGCTGTTCTTCGTCGTGCCGCTGTTCTTCATGGCGAAACTCTCGCTCGAGTCCGGTGTCGTCGGCAGCCTCGAATTCGACTGGAACTGGTCGAACTACAGCGACGCGCTGAACCTCTACGACACCCAGTTCATCCGCTCCTTCGTCTACGCCGGCGTAGCGACGCTGCTGACCCTGGTGATCTCCTACCCGCTCGCCTACACGATCGCCTTCAAGGCCGGGCGGTGGCGCAACGCGCTGCTGTTCGCCGTGGTTGCGCCGTTCTTCACCACCTACCTGATCCGGACCATCGCCTGGAAGACGATCCTCTCCGACGACAGCCCGGTCACCGAAGTCCTCCACGCGGTCGGCCTGGCGCCGAGCGGCCACGTCCTCGCCACCAGCAGTGCCGTGATCGCCGGCCTCACCTACAACTTCCTCCCCTTCATGATCCTGCCGATCTACGCCAGCCTGGAGCGGATCGACGAGGGGCTGATCGAGGCGGCAAAGGATCTCTACTCCTCCGCCGGGCAGGCCTTCTGGCGGGTGACGCTGCCGCTCTCGGCGCCCGGCGTGATCGCCGGCACCCTGCTCACGTTCATCCCCGCCGCCGGCGACTACATCAACGCCCAGTTCCTCGGCGGGGCCGGCAATCAGATGATCGGCAACGTGATCCAGGCCAGCTACCTGTCGCAGTCGAACTACCCGCTGGCGGCGGCGCTCTCCTTCGTGCTGATGGCGCTGATCATGGTCGCCGTGGTGGTCTACATCCGCTTCGCCGGCTCGGAGGCGCTGATGGGTGAGGAGGCGATATGAACGTCGCCGCCGAGAGCAGCCGGGCCCGCGCCTGGCGCTGGCTGCGCGAACACGCGGTCAACATCGTCGCCGGCCTGGTCGTGCTCTACCTGCTGATCCCGATCGCCGTGATCCTCCTCTTCTCGTTCAACAATCCGTCCGGGCGCTACAACTTCACCTGGGTCGGCTTCACCCTCGATCACTGGGCCCACGCCTTCAGCCGTCCGGAACTGACCGAAGCGCTGCTGACCAGCCTCAAACTGGCGCTGCTGGCGACGGTGATCTCGACGGTCATCGGGACGTTGATGGCGATCGCCCTGGTCCGCCACAGCTTCCGCGGCCGGCGCCTCTCGAACTTCCTGATCGTGATCCCGATGGCGACGCCGGAGGTGGTGATGGGGGCGGCGCTGCTCTCCTTCTTCCTCCTCCTTAACTGGTTCAGCCTCGGCTTCGAAACCCTGCTCATCGCCCACGTCATGTTCTGCATCAGCTTCGTCGTCGTCGTCGTCCGCTCGCGCCTGATCGGCTTCGACCGCAGCCTCGAGGAGGCGGCACGGGACCTCGGCGCGAGTCCCTTCCAGACCTTCCGCCTGGTCACCCTGCCGCTGATCATGCCCGGCATCTTCGGCGCCGCGATGCTGGCCTTCGCCCTCTCGATCGACGACTTCGTCATCTCCAACTTCAACTCGGGGACGACCGTCACCTTCCCCCTCTACATCTTCGGCGCCGCCCAGCGCGGCATCCCGGTCGAAGTCAACGTGATCGCGATGATCCTCTTCTCCGTCACCGTGGCCGCGATGGGCTTCGCCACCTGGCAGCAGCGGCGGGCCGAAAAAATGGCTTCGGTCAGGCCTGAACAGGAGACCGGCGTTGGGTTTCCGGCTGGAGCTCCGGCGGCGACCTAGAGATTCGAGGCTTGTGGCGGGGAGGAGTGGGTGTCACTCGCTCTGACAAAAGGCAACCTAATTAGGTCGCCTTTTTGAGTATCCGTCAGCTCGAGTGACACCCACTCCTCTGGCCACACGTTCTGCTCTTCGTGGTCTGCTTACTGGCTCTTGCTGGTGCTACCTGCCGATGTGGAAGCCGATCAGGTCGGGGACCTTCGCCACAGCTGAAGTGAGTCGGCTGGGGCGGCGGTTCGCCATCTCGGCCTGCTCTTTGCGCTCGAGCGCGTAGCGGATCGATTCGCCGCCCAACCAGTGGAAGGGCTCGGGGGGGACTCGGGGGGTCTTGGCATCTACGAAGGCCAGGTTGGCGTGGTCATCCTCTCTCTCCAGGACGAGGGAGGCGAGGGTGCGGCCGATCATGTTGGACGGGCCGACGCCGTTGCCGGTGTAGCCGGCGGCGACGAAGGCGCGGCGGTGGGGCAGGGAGCGGACGGTGGGGAGGTGGGTCGGGGAGGCGTCGATCGGGCCGCCCCAGGCGTGGGTGATGCGGCGGCCGCGGAGGGCTGGGAAGTACTCGTGGAGGTGCTCCGCCGCCCCGGCGATCACCGAGCGGTCGAGCTCGGCGCGGCCACCGGTGCGGGCGCCCATCGCGATCCGGCCGCCGCCCCAGCCGAAGGCGATGCGGCCGTCGCGGGTGGTGCGGAAGTAATGCAGGAGCGAGCGCGAGTCGGTGATGCACTCGCCGCCCGTCCAACCGATCTCCTCCAGCACGTCGGGCACCGGCTCGGTGAGGACGATGTGGGAGGAGGCGACGGTGAGGCGGCCGCGCAGCGGTCCGCGGCGGCTCTTGGCGGCGCTGCCGATCGCCAGCACGGCGCGCGGGGCGCGGACCGAGCCGGCGGGGGTGCGCGCCTCGACCCCGTCCTCGGCCTCGCGGAACGAGCGCACCGGGGAGGCCTCGAAGATCTCCACCCCCGCCTCGACCAGGCTCCGCCGCAAACCCAGGGCGAGCCGGGCCGGCTGCACGGTCGCCGAGCTCGGCGAGACCACGCCGGCGCGGAAGGCGGGTGACTGGCAGCGCTCGGCCACCTCGGCGGTGCTCAGCGGCTGCAGCATCTCCGCCACGCCGAGCTCGCGGCAGGCGTCGAGCGCCCGCTGCCAGGCGCCGTCGTGGGCGGGGGCGGTCGAGACCTGGACGTAGCCGGCCGGCCGGAACCAGGCATCGAGGCCCCGCTCCTCGCAGAAGCGCTCGATCCGGTCGACCGCCGCCTGCGCCGCCTGCGCAGTGGCCAGCGCCGCCTCGGCTCCCCAGCGGTCCCGCATCGAGGCCAGCGAGAACCACATCGCGTTGCAGAAGCCACCGTTGCGACCGCTCGGTCCGTGCCCGCAGAGCGGTTCGGACTCGAGCAGGACGATCCGCGCTTCGGGCTCCAGCTGCCGCACGTACCAGGCGCTCCACATCCCCGTATAGCCGCCGCCGACGACGAGGACGTCGGCCTCGAGGTCGGCGCTCAGCGGCGGCCGTGACTCGACCTCGCCGGCCTCCTCGATCCAGTAGCCAAGGCGCGTGTGGCGCATCCCTCCATTGTCCAAGAGGACCGCCCGCCGCGTTGTCCAAGGCTGCGGCGCGACTTTGTCAACCATTGGACTGCAAAAGCGCCCCGCCCGGGCGCGGCGGGTCCTAGACTCGGATCGATGCCCGGTCCCGGTCAGGAGTCGACCCCCTACGTCGACGCCCTGCTGGCCTACTCGGCGCTGGAGACGGGGCGCTTCCAGGTCCCGGGCCACAAGGGCGGCCCCGGCGCCGACCCGGCGATGGTGGCGCTGGTCGGCGAGACCGGGCTGCGCAACGACATCCCCTCGGTCACCGAAGGCGTCGACATCGGCCCTGAACCGACGCCCTTCCAGGAGGCGCAACGGCTCGCCGCCGAGGCCTGGGGCGCGGGCCGCTCCTGGTTCCTCACCAACGGCGCCTCGCAGGGCAACCACGCGGCCTGCATGACGCTCGCCCATCTCGGCAATCGCGTCGTCGTCCAGCGCAACGTTCACAGCTCTGTGGTCGACGGACTCGTCCTGAGCGGGATGCGTCCGACCTTCGTCTCGCCCGAGATCGACCCCGAGCTGGGGATCGCCCACGGGCTGACCCCCGACTCGCTGGCGAGGGCGCTCGACGAAACCCCCGAGGCGGTGGCGGCGATGGTCGTCTCGCCGACCTACTTCGGCGCCTGCGCCGACGTCGCCGCGCTGGCCGAGGTCGCCCATTCGCGCGGCACGCCGCTGGTGGTCGACGAGGCCTGGGGCGCGCACCTGCACTTCCATCCCGACCTGCCGGCCGACGCGCTCGCCTCGGGCGCCGACCTCGTCACCTCCTCGACCCACAAGATCGTCGGGGCCCTGACCCAGGCGGCGATGCTCCACCTCGGCCGCGGCGGCCGGATCGACGGCGCGATCGTCGACCGCTGCGTCAGCCTGGTCGAGACGACCAGCCCCAGCGGCCTGCTCTCCGGCTCGCTCGACGCGCAGCGGCGGCTGATCCATGTCCACGGCGAGGAGCTGCTCGGCAAGGCGCTGGCGGCGATTGCGGCTACGCGCGAGCGGATCCGCGAGATCCCCGGGCTCGACGTCCTCGACGAGCGGCTGGTCGGGCAGCCCGGGATCGCCGGCTGGGACCCGCTGCGGCTCGGGATCGACGTCCGCGGCACCGGCTCCAGCGCCCAGCGCCTCTGGAAAACCGCCTTCCGCGTGGCGAATCTCGACCTCGAGCTGTTCTCCGGCAACGTCGTGGTCGCCATCTTCGGCGTCGGTGAGAGCGCCGAGGTCGCCGGTGAGCGCCTGGTCGAAGGTCTGCGCAAGGCGGTTTCCGAGCTGGAGGAAACCCCGGGCGCCCCTGACGAGATGCTGGCTCCGGCGCCGCCCTGGGGCGAGCTGGTGCTGAGCCCGCGCGAAGCGTTCCTCGGCCCGCAGGAGGTGATCCCCTTCGACGCCGCCGCCGGGCGCGTAGCCGCCGAGGGTCTCGCTGCCTACCCACCCGGCATCCCCAACGTCCTCCCTGGCGAGCGGCTCACCGCAGAGACTTTGGACTTCATTCGCGAGAGCGTTGCGCACGGCGGCTATGTCCGCGGCGGCTCCGACCGAGAACTGAAGACGCTCAGAGTCACGCGCTGATCACCATCCAGGTCGCGTGGCCGAGCCGGGGAGGGTGTCCGCCGGACACTCCCCGTTTTCGTCCTGCGGACACCCTCCCCAGCTCGGCCTCACCCGAGTCCTCTAGGCTCAAGCTGTGGCCAGCTTCGACGCGATAGCGGACCTGCCGCTTCAGATCGAGAGTTGCGAGTTCGAAGGTCTCGGCATCACGCTGGGCTCCTTCGAGCGGCTGACGACGATCGTCAGGCTGCGCGGCGGCGGCCACGAGGGGGTCGGCGAGGACGTCGTCTACGACGCGATCGACCACATCGGCCAGCAGGACCACGGGCCGCCGGACGGACTGGCGGGCGAGTTCAGCTTCGCCGAGTTCAGCGACTGCCTCGACGGGATCGACCTCTTCCCGGCCGGCGAGCCGGTGCGGGAAGACGTCTCCCGCGACTACCGGCGCTGGGCGTTCGAGTCAGCGGCGCTGGACCTGGCGCTGCGCCAGGCCGGGACCAACCTCGCCGCCGCACTCGGGCGCGAGCCGCGGCCGCTGAACTTCGTCAACTCGATGCGCTTGGCCGGCTGGCAGGACGGCGAGCGCTCCTCGATCGAGCCGCTGATGGCGCGGCTCGCCGTCTATCCGAACCTGCGCTTCAAGCTCGACCCGGCCAACGACTGGGACGACGGGCTGATCGCGGCGCTGGCCGCCACCGGCGCGGTCGACTCGCTCGACCTCAAGGGCTTCTACAAAGGCACGCCCGTCGACGTCGAGACCGACCCCGAGCTCTACGCGAAGCTGATCGAGACCTTCCCCGACGCCTGGCTCGAGGACCCCGACGTCAACGAGGAGACGAAACCGCTGCTCGACCCGGTCCACGAGCGGGTGACCTGGGACGCGCCGATCCACTCGATCGCCGACATCGAGGCGATGCCCTGGTCGCCGCCGAAGACCGTGAACATCAAGCCCTCCCGCTTCGGCCCGATCAGCAACCTCTTCGCCGCCTACGACTACTGCGAGGAGCGCGGAATCGGCGCCTACGGCGGCGGCCAGACCGAGCTCGGCCAGGGCCGAGGCCAGATCCAGTACCTCGCCTCGGTCTTCCATCCCGACACGCCGAACGACGTCGCCCCCGGCGGCTACAACGATCCCGAGAAAGCGACCAAGCCTGGTCTGCCCACCAGCCCGCTGGAGCCGGCGGTCGAGGAGACCGGCTTCCGCTGGCGCCTTTAGACCGAAAACGCGGTTCTCTCCGCTATGCGGGAAGAAGCGCGTTTTCACCGCTCGGTCGAGTTCGGCCGACCGAAATCACGTTTTCGGCTACGTTGGGCTCGCCCGCACCGAAAAGGAGCCGAGATGCCTGACAAATCCTTCGCCGACGCCCTCAACGAGCAGATCTCCAACGAGTTCGCCGCCCACCAGCAGTACGTCGCAGCCGCCGTCTACTACGACGCCGAAACGCTGCCGCGACTTGCCGCCTTCTTCTACCGGCAGGCGCTGGAGGAGCGCGAGCACGCGATGATGATGATCCGGTACCTGCTCGACGTCGGCGAGGAGGTGCGGATCCCGGACATCAAGGCCCAGCAGACGAGCTTCGACGACGGCGCCGCGCCGGTGCGGGTGGCGCTGCAGCAGGAGCAGCGGGTCAGCGACGAGATTTTCGGCCTCTTCGAGCTCGCCCGCGGGCTGAAGGACTACCGCGCCGAGCAGTTCCTGCAGTGGTTCGTCAAGGAGCAGGTCGAGGAGGTTTCGCTGATGAGCGACCTGCTCAACGTCGTCGAGCGCTCGCGCGACAACCTCCTCCTCGCCGAGGACTACATCGCGCGCGAGAAACTCGGCGAAGAGACCAGCGATCCGACCGCCCCGCCGGTGGCCGGGGAGTAGGCCGAGGAACGTCTGGGTTCAGCCCCAGACGTTGTTCGCCAGCAAGCTCCCGGCAAGTCCGACGATCGTCACGAGGATCGCGTAGTAGAGCCGGTCGAACCGTCCGTTGATCGCCTCATACCCCGCGTCTATTCGCTTGCCCATATACGCGAAGCCAGCTTTCATCTCGGTTTCGATCCGCACAAACCGTTCGTCCACCTCGTCGAAGCGCTTCTCCACCTGCTCGAAGCGCTTCTCCACCTGCTCGAAGCGCTTGTCGACCTGCTCGAAGCGCTTGTCGACGCACGCAAATCCCTCTTTGACCCGCTCGTTCAGTTCGTCGAGTCTGTCGTCGTTCCACTCAGTCATCGGCCTCTCCATCTCCAGTGCCTCCATGATGGGACCAGTGTAGACGAAAAGTTGCGACGAGATGCGCGCAGAATTTAAAAATTCGGCGGCGGGAATGTGGCAAATGTGTGACTTCATCCGAGCCAGCCGGCGCGCTTGCGCATACCGGTGATGCGGCGGAACTCGGCGATGTCCTCGCGCAGGGCAGCGGGGGCCGGAGCCGGGAGGAAGCGGGCGGGCAGTGGCGACTCGCGAACCTCGCCCCGGCGGGAGCTGACGCGGTAGGCGCGGGCGCCGCGGCGGGCGGTCAGCGCCGAGGGTGCGCCGTCGCCCTCCCAGAGCAGGCCGGCGTAATCGTCGAGGCCGTAGCCGCTCGGCATCCCGCCGGCGACGGCGTCGAGGTAGGCGGCGCGGCGCTCGGGTTCGTTGCTGTAGTGGACGCAGAGGCTGCCGGCGAGGAGGCCGAGGCCGGCGGCGACGCGGGGCTTGCCGGAGGACCTGGTGATCCCCGCCTCGAACCAGCACATCGCCCCGGCGCTCTGGCCGGCGAGGACGATCCCCCGCCGCCAGGCTAGGCTCAGGATCGGGGCGACGCCGTGCGCCTCCCAGACCGCCAGCAGGTTGACCATGCTGCCGCCGCCGACGTAGATCAGGTCCTGGGCGAGGAGGTGGTCGCGCAATGCCATCGGCCGCCGCCCGAGCCGGAAGAGCGAGACGTCGGAGGTCTCGCAGGCGCGCTCGCCGAAAGCCGAGTAGAAGCTCGCGATCTGCTCGGACGTGTCGCCGCTGGCGGTCGGCAGGAGGCAGATCCGCGGCCGGGCGCCGCCGGCTTCGCCGGCCAGCCGCAGGAGCAGCTCGCAGACCGCGCGATCGGGCGGCCGGGCGCTGAACTCGTGCCCGCCGAGAGCGAGGATGCGCCGCACCGGGGTGGCGGCAGTGGCGGAGAGCCCTTCGTTGCCGCTCATCCGGCGGCCGGAGCGGTCGAGAGCGCCTCGGGAAGAGGCGCCGTCGGAGCCGCATCGCGATCGCCGAGGTAGGTGGTCGCGATCCGCATCTCCACCACCCGGCGGCCGGTGACGTCGAGCCGGTAGCCGCAGGCTTTCGGCTGCGAGGAGACGACGTGGCTCAGCTCCTCGCCGACGAAGTGCAGGGCGGCGCCGTCTTCGGCCGCGTAGCCGCCGCTCATCCCTTCGCGCAGGAAGCGGATGAAGGCAGCCTGTCGACTGCCGCCGCGCTCGTAGTGGACGCAGTTGCTGAACGGCAGCAGGCCGAGGCCGCCCAACCGCTCCGGCTCGCCGTGGAAGCCGCTGACCGCCTCGGCGAACCAGCAGAGCGAGCCGGCGGAGAGGCCGCAGAGAATTACCCCGGCTTCCCAGGCCTCGCGCAGGATCGAATCGATGCCGTGCGCCCGCCAGACCCCGAGCAGGCTGACGACGCTGCCGCCGCCGACGTAGATCAGGTCCTGGGAGAGGAGGTGGCGGCGCAGGTCGATCGGGCCCTGCTCACGGCGGAAGAGGGAGATGTGGCTGGGCTCGCAACGATGGGCCGAGAAGGCGCGGTAGAAGCGGACGATGTAATGGTCGGCGTCGCCGCTGGCCGAGGGCAGGAAGCAGACCCGCGGCCGCTCCGCCCTGGTCAGGCCGAGGACGTAGTCGTCGAGCAGGGGATTGCCGGACTCCATCGAGAAGCCGCCGCCGCCGAGGGCGACGATCTGGCGCTTGGCGGGCTCCATCCAGAAATGTTCGTCTCCGGCGCCGGAGGCGTCCTTGTACAGCGGTCCGAATTTCAGGTGGGGACGGTCGCCCCTGCGTACAGCATCCGCAGTTTGGCGCGGGCGCGGTGCAGGCGCACCTTCACGGTCCCTTCCGGGATTCCGAGCCGGCTGGCGATCACCGGGTGGGTGAGGTCCTGCTCGTAGCGCAGCTCGAGGATCTCGCGGTCGCGTTGGCTCAAACCCTTCAGCGCCGCGTGCAGGTCTGCGAGCTCAACCGCTGCCAGGACGCGCTCGTCCTCGGCCCCCTCATGCAGCTCGATCGTCGCCGACGGATCGGGCCGCACCCGGGCGTGCTGGCGGAAGGCCTCGTTGCGGACGATCGCCGCCAGCCACTGGTTGCGGCGCCCGGAGTCGCGCAAGGTCGAGCGCCGACGCCAGGCCCGGAGAAGGGCATCCTGAGCTATGTCTTCGGCTTCGCTCGGATTGCTCGCGTAGCGATAGGCGATACGAAGACAGACCCTCTGTGCCTCTCCCCACTCCCAGCCGTCGTCGTTCCCGCGACGATGCCCTTCCGGAGTGTCGATTCAACGAACTTACACCGAAGTAAGCCTTCCCAGCGCTGAAATTGTCCCGATCTTGCGCGTACGCGATCGGCCCCTATCCAAAATCATCCAGATGGCAGGTGGGAGGGCCCGGGATAGGGCTCGATGTACAACAGGCGTAGGGAGGAGCGGCTCTAGGAGCCGAGTCCGAAGCCGACCCGGTGCTCGCCGGATTCGACGCGAACGAAGGCGACTTTGCCGAGGTAGAGAGCGACCGTCCCGTCCTCGGTCGGCAGGTCGTACCAGCCGCCCTGCTCGAGCCGCGAGCGCAGGTCCTTGAGGTCCTCGCCGGAGAGCCGCGCGGAGATCACCTGCCCGCCCTCGAAGCCGATCTCGACGCGCTGTGCCTCCGCCATCAGTGGCCTCCCGCGGGTTCGACGATCTCGGTCAGGACGCCCCCGGTGGAACGGGGATGGATGAAGGCAACGCGGCTGTCGCGGATGCCCACCCGCGGCTTGGAGTCGATCAGCCGCAGGCCGGTGGCGGCCAGCTTCTCCAGCGTCGCATCGATGTCGTCGACCGCGTAGGCGACGTGGTGCAACCCGGCGCCGTTCTTGGCCAGGTACTTGCCGACGGGCGTCTCGGGCGCGAGCGGCGCCAGCAGCTCGACGTGCCCCTCGCCGACGTCGAGCAGGGCCGCCTCGACCCCCTGCTCCTCAACCGTCTCGCGGTAGGCGAACTCCATTCCGAAGCTGTCACGGTAGAGCGGGATGGCGGCGTCGATGTCCTCGACGGCGACTCCGATGTGGTCGATGCGGCCGAACACTGGTCGGGAGTCTATGCAGCCAGGGTTCGGTTGTTCCTTTTGCCTGCCCGGCGACGAAAAGGAACAACTAACCCGCAGGCTCGACCCGGAGGATCTCCTCCAGCGCTGCTCCGGCGACCTCGAGCTGCTCGGGCGTCGGCTCCTTGGTGGCCCAGAGGCGCTGGATCTCGCGGCCGGGGGTGTGGAAGGCCTCGGCCAGCGGCTCGCCGTGGTGACGGTCGCTCCAGGCGAACATCTCGACCGCAAGCGAGGCACCGCCGAGCCCGACGCCGGCGCGGGCGGCGTTGCTGGGGTTTGCGACCAACCGCTCCAGCAGCATCGTGCCGCCGGCCGAGAGCAGCATCATCGGCACGACGAGGTTGGAGCCACAGCGATCGTGTTCTTTCGGCACCGAGGCAGCGTCCTCGACTTCCTGCTCGTAGGCCGCGATCGTCTTGTGCTCGGCGCCGTGGTAAGCGGCGAGATCGCGGTCGCCCAGCGCCACCAGCGCCGGCAACGCCCCGATCGCCTGCACGAGGCCCTCGCGCAGCGCGCTCGCCGGCGCCTTCTTGCGCAGGACCGAGGTGATGCCGAGAGTCAGGGCCGCCGCTGCGATCACGCGCCCGTCCTCGAACGGCATCCGCGCCGCCGGCAGGCGGCGACGGGCCAGCGGCACCACCAGCATCGCCTCGGCGAGTTTGACCGGGCCGCGCAGGCCCGGCAGCTTCGCCACCAGCCCCGGCGCCAGCTCGGGCTTGCGCTGCGAGGCGACTTCGATCCCGCCGTCGCGATCGCGGACCGCCGCCGCCCAGTGCGTCGGCCCGTGGATCAGCAGGCCGTTGCGGAGGGCCATGCCGCCGAGGCGGATCCGATCGGGCTGCTTCCCGGCCACGGGTTCACGATAGGCGATCGGCCTCACCGCAACGGAAAGGGCGCCGAGCCCAGTCCACTCGGCGCCCTCGTTTCCCCCCTGTTCAACAGGCCCGGCCGGAGGCCCCAGTCCAGCCTCCAGGCCGGGTCGTCGGCTCTCCCTGGCTTAGCTTTGGGATGGCCGACCTCTGAAACCCCCGGTGAACCTAGAAGTTGCGCTTGGTTTTACGCGCTGTCCAATTCTTCTCTCAAGGCCGCCAAGCGCTCGCCGAGCTCGCCCTCGAGGCCGCGATCGGTCGGCTCGTAGAAGCGGCGGCCGCGCAGCCCCTCGGGCAGCAGCGGCTGGTCGCTGACCGCCCCCGGCTCGTCGTGGGCGTAGCGGTAGCCCTCGCCGCGGCCGAGCTTCGCGGCGCCGGGATAGTGGGCATCGCGCAGGTAGTCGGGCGGCGTCTGCGCGCCGTTTGCCCGGACCTCCGCACGCGCCGCGGCGAGACCCTTGTAGGAGGCGTTCGACTTCGGCGCCAGCGCCAGGTAGACGGTGGCCTGGGCGAGGTTGAGAGCGCACTCGGGCAGCCCGACCCGATCGACCGCGCGGGCCGCGGCGTCGGCGACGAGCAGCGCCTGCGGGTCGGCGTTGCCGATGTCCTCGGAGGCCAGGATGACCATGCGGCGGGCGATGAAGCGGGGGTCCTCGCCGCCCTCCAGCATCACCGCCAGGTAGTAGAGCGAGGCGTCGACGTCGGAGCCGCGGGTCGCCTTGATCCAGGCGGAGACGAAGTCGTAGTGGCGGTCGCCCTGGTGGTCGTAGTCGATCGCCCTGCGCTGCAACGCGTCCTCGACCGCGGCGACGTCGACCGCAGCCGATTTCGGGCCCACCCCGGTGTGCTCGAAGTCGGATGCGCGCTCGACCGCCCGCTCGAGCGCCGAGAGCCCCACCCGCGCGTCGCCGCCGCTGCGGCTGGCCAGCATCGCCAGCGCCTCGTCGGCGACCGGCGGCGGATCGGCGATGCCCCGATCGGGGTCGGCGAGCGCTCGCCGCAGCAGCTCTTCGATCTGCGCCGGCTCGAGCGGGTGCAGCTCGTAGACCTGCGCCCGCGAGAGCAGGGCCGAGTTGACCTCGAAGTAGGGGTTCTCGGTGGTTGCCCCGATCAGCGTCAGCGTGCCGTCCTCGACCGCCGGCAGCAGCGCGTCCTGCTGGGCCTTGTTGAAGCGGTGGATCTCGTCGAGAAAGAGGATCGTCGGCCGCCCGTTGGCCCGCCGCCGCTCCCGCGCCCGCTCGATCACGCCGCGGATCTCGGCTTTGCCGGCGTTGACCGCCGACTCCTCCTCGAACGCTCCCCGCGCCCCCGCCGCCGCGATCCGCGCCAGCGTCGTCTTCCCCGCCCCCGGCGGCCCGTAGAGGATCGCGCTGTGCGGCCTGCCGCTCTCGATCGCCGTGCGAAGCGCCGACCCCGGCCCGAGCACGTGCTCCTGCCCGACCACCTCGTCGAGCGAGCGCGGGCGCATGCGAACGGCGAGGGGGGCGCCGGCAGGCGGTTGCCGCGGTTCCCCGCTGCCGCCGTCGCCCGTATCGAAGAGTTGATCGGCCAATATGGCCGTTAAGGCTAAGCCGCTACCGGATGCTCCGACGGATGGCGCGTTTCGAGGCGGGCGCCACCACTGGGCTCAGGGATGATCAGCAGCTCCCGCCCGTCGTCGTGGACAATCAGTACCGACTCCCCGCCGAGGAGAGCTCTGGTCGCCATCTCGTCGTGCCGAGGATTATCTGCGGCGACCAGGTGCATGGGGCTGGGGTAGGTGTCGAGTTCCGGTGAACTGAACAGCACATCCATCCGCCTGGATGCAGTGTCGTTGTCCCCTCTGCGATTCATGACTGCCGCCATTGTCGCACGATCTCCGCCCACCCCTCTTTGGCTTCGTTTTTCGCAGTGGCCATTGCTTCGTTGATTGATTCAAATTCGAGAATGTCCGGATTCTGCTTTCCCTCCTGCCGCGTATATCTATGCACGTGATGCTCATGCACATCGTCGGCGTTGTCCCATAGCCGCACCGTCGTCCAAATGTCTTCGCCAACTCCAACCTCCACCGTGACCGCATAGGTGTAGGGCCGTGGAGGCTCGCTGCGGCGATATCGGACCCGAATACCGGGCGCGACTTCATCGACGACCTCTCGCGGGGTGGCAACCACCCTCTCCCAAGGGGCGCAGCACGGAAATCTCTCCCCCTTTTGAGGCTTACAATCGCCCAATATGGAGAGCGCAACGGCAGTGCAGACGCCCGAGTCCACCGCGACCCTGGAGTCGTTCAACCCGGCGACCGGCGAGCTGGTCGGCTCGGTGCCGACGATCGTGCCTGAGGAAGTGCAGGGCGTGGTCGACGACGTGGCGCGGATCCAGCCCGCCTGGGCGGAGCTGCCGGCGAAGACGCGCGGGGCGTATATGAAGCGGGCCGCCGAGGCGCTGCTCGACGACATCGACGAGATCGCCGAGCTGCTGAGCAGGGAGCAGGGCAAGCCGCTGACCGAGGCCTACACGATGGAGCTGCTGCCGACCGTCGACGCGCTGCACTGGTGCGCGAAGGCGGGGCCGAAGATCCTGGCGGACGAGAAGGTGCCGATGACGCAGGCCTTCACGCTCTCCAAGAAAGGGCGCTTCAGCTATGAGCCGATCGGCGTCGTCGGCGTGATCGCGCCCTGGAACTACCCCTGGTCGATCCCCTTCGGCGAGGTGGCGATCGCGCTGATGGCCGGCAACGGCGTGGTGCTGAAGCCGGCGAGCCTGACGCCGCTGCTGGGCGAGCGGATCGCCGAGGTGTTCGAGAAAGGCGGGCTGCCGGAGGGCCTGGTCCGGGTCGTCCACGGCGGCGGCCGGATCGGCGACGCGCTCTGCCGCTCCTCGGTCGGCAAGGTCTTCTTCACCGGCTCGGTCGAGGTAGGCCGCAAGGTCGGCGAGGTCTGCGCCGCCGATCTCAAGGGCTCGGTGCTCGAGCTCGGCGGCAAGGACCCGATGATCGTCTGCTCCGACGCCGACCTCGACAACGCGATCTCCGGCGCGGTGTGGGGCGGCTTCGCCAATGCCGGCCAGACCTGCTCGGGGATCGAGCGCGTCTACGTGATGCGCGACGTCGCCGACCGCTTCGTCGAGGGCGTCGTCCGCGAGGCGGAGAAGATGCGGCTCGGCGACCCGACCGAGTGGGACACCGAGATCGGCCCGATGACCTCCGAGGAGCAGTACGGGATCGTCGTCGAGCTCGTCGAGGACGCGGTCGCCGCCGGCGCGACCAAGCGCTGCGGCGGCCCGGTCGATCCGCCCGGCCTCGCCACCGGCCGCTACATCGCCCCCACCGTCCTCACCGGCGTCACCCACGAGATGCGGATCATGCGTGAGGAGATCTTCGGTCCGGTGCTGCCGATCGTCGTCGTCGACTCCGAGCAGGAGGCGATCGACCTCGCCAACGACTCCGAGTTCGGCCTCGGCGCCTCGGTCTGGACCAGGGACCGCCAGCGCGGCGCCCGCATCGCCCGCCGGATCGAGTCCGGGATGGTCTGGGTCAACGACCACTCCTTCAGCCACGGCGCCTGCCAGTGCGCCTGGGGCGGGGTCAAGGATTCCGGCCTCGGCCGCTCGCACTCCAAATTCGGCTTCTACGAGTGCGTCAACATCAAGATGAACGCCTGGGAGCCGGGGCTGACCCGCGACTTCTGGTGGCACCCCTACGACCAGACGCTCGGCGACGCCGTCCGCGCCTCGGCCCGCATCCTCTACGGCAAGGGCGAGGTCCGCGCCAAGGCGCTGCGCGAAGGAGCGGCGCCGCTGCTCAGGGTCGGCCGGCGGACGATGCGCAAGCGCCGCAGCTGAGGCATCGCGACCAGTGGTCGCTTGAGCACAGAGCAGTGGTCCCAAGCGACCGCTCGTCGCCGCACTGGGGGAGAATCCGCCAGGTGAGCGAGACGATCGAGCTGCGCGGTGTGAGGCGGGAGTTCGGCGAGCGGGTCGCCCTGGACGGAGTCGACCTGTCCCTTGCGGCGGGCGAGTCGCTGGTCGTGCTCGGGCCCAACGGGGCCGGCAAGACGACGTTGCTGCGGGTGCTGGCGACGCTGCTGCGGCCGAGCGGCGGCGAGGCGCGGGTGCTCGGCAGCTCGCTGCCCGACGAAGCCTGGAAGCTGCGGGGCCGGATCGGCTACCTCGGCCACGAGCCGCTGCTGTACCGCGACCTCTCCGGGCGCGAGAACCTGCGCTTCCAGGCGCGGCTGCACGGGGTCGGCCGCGCTGCCGCGGAGGGGCGGATCGACGAGCTCCTGGGCGCGGTCGGGATGGAGCGCCGCGCCGACGAGCGGGTCGCCGAGCTCTCGGCCGGGATGCGGCAGCGGCTCTCGATCTGCCGTTGCGTCCTGCACGAACCGGAGCTGCTGCTGCTCGACGAGCCGGACTCCAACCTCGACTCAGAGGGGCGCGAGCTCGCGCGGGCGCTGATCGGCGGCGGCGGCGGCCGAACCCGCGTCGTCGTCACCCACGACCCCGAGCGGCACCTGCCCGAGGCCGACCGGGTGCTGCGGCTCGGGATCGGCGAGGCGGCGGTGGTCTCGTGACCCCCTCCCGCACCGCCTTCGCAGCGATCCTCGCCAAGGATCTGCGCTCGGAGCTGCGCACCCTGCAGTCGCTGCCGGCGATGGCCCTGTTCAGCGTCACCACCTTCGTCATCTTCCGCTTCGGCCTCGACCGCACCAGCCTCGCCGGCAGCCTCGCCGCCGGCGTGCTGTGGGCGACGCTGCTGTTCGCCGCCGTGCTCGGGATCAACCGCCTCTTCGTCGCCGAGCGCGAGGAGGGCGGCTTCGACGCCATCCGCCTGGCGCCGATCGACCGCAGTGTCCTCTTCGGCGCCAAGGTCGCGGCGCTGCTCGTCTACCTGGCGGCGCTGGAGCTGGTCGCGGTGCCGATCTTCGCCCTCTTCTTCCTCCAGAACGCGGCTGGCATCGGCCCGCTCGTCGCGGTCCTCCTGCTCACCGACCTGGGGCTCGCCGCCACCGGCACCCTGATCTCGTCGATGGCGGTCAACTCGCGCGCCCGCGACTTGCTGGTGCCGCTGGTCCTGCTGCCGCTGGTGGTGCCGCTGATGATCGCCGCCACCGGCGCCACCGAGCCGCTCCTGACGCTGGGTGGCCCCTCCTACCACCGCTTCGGAACCTGGCTGATGGTCCTCGGCCTATACGATCTGATCTTCAGCCTGGTCGGCTACGCCGTCTTCGACTTCCTGCTCGAGGACTGATCGGGCACCAACCTCCCCAGCACCTCCAGAGGCATGTACGGCAAAGGACTGAAGCCCCTCTCGATCGCCACCGTGGCGATGATCGCCCTGTCGCTCTCGCTGGTCTTCTTCTACGCGCCGATGGAAACCGACCAGGGGTTCATCCAGAAGATCTTCTACCTGCACGTGCCGCTGGCGATGACGGCGCTGGTCGGGTTCATCGTCGGCGGGGTCTTCGCGATCGCCCACCTGCGGACCAACAACCGCAGGTGGGACGCCTACTCCTACGTCGCGATCCACATCTCGGTCATCTACGGCGTCGCGGTGCTGATCACGGGCGCGATCTGGGCCAAGGCCTCGTGGGGCCACTGGTGGGTCTGGAACGAGCCGACCCTGGTCAGCTTCCTGATCGTCTTCCTGATGTACGCGACCTACTACCCCTTCCGCTACGCGATCGAGGATCGCGACCGCCAGGCGCGCTATGCCTCGGTCTTCGCGATCACGGCCGGCGCCTTCGTGCCGCTCAACTTCATGGCGGTGCGGATGGCGCAGAGCCTGGTGCACCCGCGCGTGTTCGCAACCAGCAACGGCGGCCTGCCGGGCGAAATGCTCCTCGTCTTCCTCTGCTGCCTGGTTGCGATGGCGCTGCTCTGGGTGACCCTGGTCAAGTTCGAGCTGACCGCGAAGAGCGCCTCCGGCCAGGTCAAGCGGCTGCGGCGGGCGCTCGACGCGCCCGCGCCTGGTGACGCTTCGCGAATCGCCCCGGAGGTGAGCTGATGCTGCCGCTGGGAGCGCCGGCGCTGCCGCTGGACGAGGCCGGCAAGTACGTCGCCGGCGCCTACGTCGTCTTCGTCGTACTCCTGGTCGTCTACGTCGGGATCATGGCGGCGAAACTGCAGCGGATCGAGCGCGAACTGCGCGAGGTCGCGGCGATCGCCGAGGAGCGCAAAGCCGAGACCGAGGAGGTGCGGGCCTGATGGCGGAGTTGCTCGCCCTCGGTGTTTCCCATAAGACCGCCCCGCTCGATCTGCGCGAGCGGCTGTCGCTGACCGAGGGCCGGGCGGTGAGCGCGCTGGCCGAGCTGACCGCCGCCCCGGGCATCCACGAGGCAGCGGCGATCTCGACCTGCAACCGCACCGAGCTCTACCTGATCGTCTCCGACCCGGTCGAGGCCGAGTCGACCGCCCTGGGGGTGCTGACGCGGCAGGCGGAGATCCGCCCGACCGAGCTGCTCGGCCACCTCTACTCGCTGCGCGCGAGCGAGGCGGCCCGGCACCTGCTGCAGGTAACGGCAGGCCTCGACTCGATGATCCTCGGCGAGGCCGAGATCCAGGGCCAGGTCAAACGGGCCTACGAGCTGGCGCTGGTCGAGGGCGCGACGGGACCGATCCTCAACCGCCTCTTCCGCGGCGCGCTCAGCGCCGGCGGCCGTGCCCGCGAGGAGACCGGGATCAGCCAGAAGGGGGTCTCGATCCCCTCCGTCGCGGTGGAGCTGGCCCGGCGGGCGATCGGCGACCTCTCCGACAAGCGGGTGCTGGTGGTCGGCGCCGGCGAGACCGCCGAGCTGGTCGCCCGGGCGCTGGTCGCCCGCGGCGTCGCCACGGTCTTCGTCGCCAACCGCCACTACGACCGCGCGATCGGTCTGGCGCAGCGCTTCGACGGCAGCGCGGTCCGCTTCGACGAGCTGCCCGAGCAGCTGACACGCGCCGACATAGTCGTCTCAGCCACCAACTCCCCCCACCACATCGTCGAGCGCGACGGGCTCGAGCAGGTGATGGCGCAGCGGCCGCAGCGGCCGCTGCTGGCGATCGACCTGGCGGTGCCACGCGACGTCGAGCCGGTCTGCCGCGAGGTCGCCGGCGTGACCGTCCACGACATCGACGACGTACAGCAGATCGTCGAACGCAACCAGGGGGGCCGGGAGGCCGAGGCGGCCCGGGCCGAGCGGATCGTCGAGGTCGAGGTCGACCGCTTCGAGCGCTGGCTCGCCTCGCTCGAGGTGGTGCCGACGATCAGCGCCCTGCGCGAGCGGGGCGACGAGGTCGTGCGGCGGGTGCTGGCCGAGAACGAGGGTCGCTGGGAGGACCTCTCCGATGCCGACCGGCAGCGGCTGGAGACGATGGCGAAGGCGATCGCCTCGCGGCTCCTGCACGAGCCGACCCTGCGAATCCGCCGCTCAGCCGGCAGCGACGAGGCCTATGCCTACGTCAGCGCCCTGCGCGAGCTCTTCGGCCTCGACGTCGAGACCGAGCCGGAGGCGGGAGGCGAAGCGAGCGTAACTCCCTTGCGCAAGAGCGATCCGGGCAGGGGTTCCACTTAACTTTTTCGAGTCGCGTTTGCGGCTACCGACGATGGCTGGAGGCGAAAAAGTACAAGACGTTCCACCCCTACCCGGATCGCTCGCCGGTCTCAGTCGTCGATGATTCGGCTCGCCACGCGGAGCAGCAAGCTGGCGCTGACCCAGGCGCGCTGGGTCGCCGATCGCCTCGGTGGGGCGGAGCTGGTAGAGGCGAGCTCGGATGGCGAGCCGGGCGACAAGTCGCGCTTCGTGCGGGGGGTCGAGCGGGTGCTGCTGGCCGGCGAGGCGGAGATCGGCGTTCATTCCGCCAAGGATCTGCCGGGGGAGATGCCCGAGGGCCTCGAAATCGCCGGCGTGCCCGAGCGCGAGGACCCGACCGACGCCTGGATCGGCGTCGGGAGCTCACTCGACGAGGTGCCGGAGGGAGCGCGGGTGGGGACGGCGGCCTTGCGGCGCCGGGCGCAGCTGCTGGCCGCCCGACCCGACCTGCAAGTCGAGGAGTTGCATGGAAACGTCGACACCCGGCTGCGCAAGCTGGCCGAGGGGGAGCTCGACGCGATCGTCCTCGCCGCGGCGGGGTTGCGGCGGCTCGGGCGCGAGGGCGAGATCGGCTTCCGGCTTCCGGTCGAGCAGATGTGCCCGGCGGCGGGACAGGGCGCCTTGGCGCTGCAGGTCCGCAGCGGCGATTCGACTACCGGCGACGCCGCTGCGGCGGTCAACGACCTGAGGGCGATGCGGGAGCTGACGGCCGAGCGGACCGTGGTCGCGTTGCTGCAGGCGACCTGCAACACCCCGCTCGGCGTGCATGCTCGGGTCGAGGGCGAGCGCCTGACGATCGAGGCCTTCGTCGGCCTCCCCGACGGCAGCGAGTGGCTGCGCGACCGCCTGGAGGCAGACGTGGAAGAGCCCTCGCTAGCCGGCGCCGAACTCACCCAACGCCTGCTCGGCGCCGGCGCCCGCGAGCTCCTCGACCGCGCCGAGACCGACGGGACGAAATGACCAACCCCAGTGGCCGACGGGACGAAATGACTGACGACGAGAGACATATCGGCCCGTCAGCGGGGGGGAGTGGACATATCGGTCCGTCGGGGCGGGGTGGGGTCGTCTACTTGGTCGGCGCCGGGCCGGGCGACCCGGGGCTGATGACGGCGCGGTCGCTGGAGCTGATCGCCCGCGCCGACGCGATCTTCTACGACCGGCTTATCCCGCCCGGCGCGCTCGCCGGGGCTCGGGATGGCGCCGAGCTCGTCTACGTCGGGAAGCAGCCCGGCGTGCCCTCGGTGCCGCAGGAGGAGATCGGCGCTCGGCTCGTCGAGGCGGCCCGCGAAGGCAGGAGCGTCGTCCGTCTCAAGGGAGGCGATCCCTTCGTCTTCGGCCGCGGCGGCGAGGAGGGGGAAGCGCTGCGCGCGGCGGGGGTGGAGTTCGAGGTCGTGCCCGGCGTCACGGCGGGGGTAGCCGCCGCCGCCTACGCCGGCATTCCCGTCACCCACCGCGACGACGCCTCTGCCGTCGCCTTCGTCACCGGCCACGAGGATCCGGAGAAGGAGGAGAGCGCGCTCGACTGGGGGGCGCTGGCCCGCTTCCCGGGCACCCTCGTCTTCTACATGGGGGTGAAGCGGCTGGCGGAGAACACGTCGAAGCTGATCGAGGGCGGCCGCAGCGCCGGCGAGCCGGCGGCGGCGATCGAACGCGGCACCTGGCCGGGGCAGCGAACCGTCTCCGCAACGCTGGGGACGATCGCCGAGGCGGTCGCTCGCGAGGAGGTGAGGGCGCCGGCGCTGATCGTGGTCGGCGAGGTGGCGCGGCGGCGCGAGCAACTGGCCTGGCTCGAGCGGCGGCCGCTGCACGGGCGGCGGGTCGTCGTCACCCGCGCCCGCGCCCAGGCCAGCGGCCTCGCCCGCACGCTGCGGAACCTCGGCGCCGACGTGGTCGAGCTGCCGGCGATCCGGATCGAGCCGCGGATCGACAGCACTGCCGTGAAAGAGGCGGTGGCCGAGCTCGGCGAGTACGACCTCGTGTGCCTCACCAGTCCCAACGGCGTTCGGCTTCTGTTCGCGGCGATGGCGGCAGCATGCCCTGCCCCGGGAGAGAGCTCCAACCGCGGCAGGACCGTCGATGCACGCGCCCTGGCCGGCGCCACGGTTGCGGCGATCGGCCCGGGGACCGGCCGCGCCCTGTCCAAGCGGGGCATCGTGGCCGACGTGGTCCCCGAACGGTTCGTGGCGGAGGCCTTGGTCGACGCCCTCGCGCACATCGAGGTCAAGGGGAAGCGGGTGCTCGTCGCTCGCGCCGCCGAGGCGCGCGACGTCCTCCCGGATGCCCTGCGCAAGCGCGGGGCCGAGGTCGACGTCGTCGCTCTCTACGAGACCGTCCGAGAGGCGCCGGACGAAGCCGAGGTCGAGCGCGCCCAAGAGGCCGACTACGTCACCTTCACCTCCTCCTCCACCGTGACCAATCTGGTCGAGGCCTTGGGCGATCGCTTTCCCCGAGAGGCCCGCGTCGTCTCGATCGGTCCGGTCACCAGCGAGGCCGCCCGCGCCGCCGGCCTCCAGGTCGACGTCGAAGCCGAGCGCCACGACGTCGACGGCCTCCTCGCCGCCCTAATTGCCGATGCCACCGGGTGAGCCAACGGTTCCGTTGTTCCTTTGTCCGGCTATACACGGCAAAGGAACAGCGGAATGACGTTCGGCCACCCGCGCCGCCACTATCGCTCCACCGACTCGACCAACACGCGCGCCCGCGAGCTGGCCGCCGCCGGAGCGCCGCACGGGACCGTCGTCACCGCCGCCGAGCAGACCGCCGGCCGCGGCCGCCAGGGCCGCACCTGGACCGCGCCCCCCGGCAAGGCCCTCCTCTACTCCGCCATCGTCCGCCCTCTGGAGCAGCGCCACCTGCTGCTGCCGCTGGCAGCTCCCCTCGCAGTCTGCGAAGCCGCCGAGGAGCTGCAGCCCACGATCAGCTGCAAGGTCAAGTGGCCGAACGACGTCCTCGTTGACGGAAAGAAGCTGGCTGGTGTTCTCATCGAGGCCCGACCCCAAGATGGCTGGGCAGTCATCGGCATCGGTCTGAACATCTGCATCGAGGATCACGAGTTCCCGCCCGACCTCCGCGACCGTGCCACCTCGATCTTCACCAGCGATCAACGGACCCAGGAGGGAGGGTCCGCCGGACCCTCCCCTCAGTTGTCCGCCGGACCCCCCCTCCTGGGGCCGCTCAACAACGCCCTGGATAACTGGGTCCAAGCCGAACCCGACGAAGTCCTCGCCGCCTGGCGCAAGCGCGACTTCCTCCGCGGCCGCGAGATCGAGTGGGACGGCGGCTCAGGCGTCGCCGACGGCGTCGACGACCGGGGTTACCTCGTCGTCGTCACCCCCGGCGGCGACCGCATCGCCCTCGGCGCCGGCGAGGTCCACCTCAGCCGCTACTGAGTCTGCCTCCGCCTCAGGGGCGCCGCCGTTCTGCTTGGCACCGTCCGCATCCTCGCCCTGCTTGTTCCGTTTCCGCTTGCGACGCCGTTTGCCGCCTTTCGGGAAGTTCTTCAGCAGCTCACGGGCGACCGCCGAGGGTTTCCGCGCCATCCGCATCCGCGCCCCGCGCAGCACCTCCTCGCCCTCGGGGGTGTGAGAGACCGCCGCCGCCAGCAGCGCCGCCGCCAGGCGCCGGTCCTGTTTGCGCGAGGCGTGCACCAGCCGCCGCGCATTGCGCCCGTGCGCCCGGCCCGAGGAGTTGACCAGCAGCCCCAGCAGCCGCTTGGTCTCCGGCCAGCGCTGCACCGCGTACTCCTCGTGCAGCTCGCGGGTGTAGGAGGCGAGCCGCCAGACCCACGCCTGCGCCTGGTCGCGGCGCCCGATCCGCTTGTCGATCAGCGCCTGCAGCAGGCACTTCGTCCCGGCCCGCTTGTCCTCGCGGCTCCACGTGCCGACGATGTCGATCGCGTCGTCGAAGGCGTCGGCGTCGCCGAGCTCGGCGATCTCGCCCAGCGCTTTCAGCCGCAGCTGCGAATTGCGGTTGCGCTGGATGCAGGTGAGCAGGAAGCGACGGCGCAGCTCCTTGGTGCGGTCGTTCTGCAGCATCGCCCGCGCCCGCCGCCAGCCCTGGGTGTTGACCCGGGCTCCGGCCAGCGCCGCCCATGCGTGCTGCTCGGGGTAGTCGAGATTCTCGACCGCGATCCGCCAGATCTCCCGTTCCAGCACTTCCATCCGCCGCTCCTCTTTGTCAGAGACGGGGACGATCCGCCGCTCGACCCGCACTTTGCGACCGCGCCCGCGCCGGACCGGACCGACGACGATCGCGCCGCCGCGGTAGACGTCGCGGTCGAGCAGGCTGTGGAGGGTGACGATCGTCTCGTCGTGGGTCGTCGCCGGGTGGACGAAGTCGAGGACGATCCCCGCCTCCTTGCCCGGTGCCCGCCGGGTCACGCGGCCGACCCGCTGCTGGTAGATCCGCCGCGAGGCGGTTGGCGCCAGGTGCATGCAGATCGTCGCCCGCGGGCTGTTCCAGCCCTCGGCCAGGAGCATCGCGTTGCAGAGGACGTCGACGGTGCCGCGCTCGAAGCCGGCGAGGATCTCGGCCAGCTCCCGCTTCGGCGTTTCGCCGGAGACGGCTTTGGCATTGATGCCGGCGTCGCGGAAAGCTTTGGCGACGTTCTTCGCGTGCTGGACGCCGGCGGTGTAGACGACCCCGGGGATCTTGCGGAAGCGGGAGCGGTAGAGGTCGGCGATCGCGACGTTGAAGGGCTCCTGGTCGAGCAGCGCCGCCAGCTCCTCCTGGTCGAAGTCCTGGTCGACCTCGCCTTTTCGCAGCGGCACCTTGGCGATCGTCCGCACCCCCGGGCCGGGCGGGATCCGCAGGCAGCGCAGCGGCGCGATCACGCCGCGGCGCGCCGCCTGGGCGAGATCGAAGCGCGAGGTCTGGGTCGGGAAGAGGTCGGCGACGTGGCGGGCGATCAGCGCCCCCGTCGCGGTCATGCCGATGTAGACGGGCCCGTTCCATTCGCGGATGCAGGCGCTCGTTTTCTCGCCGAGCGCGGTGTGGGCCTCGTCGCAGATCACGATCGAGTAGGCGTCGGAGACCTTCTTGTGGTTGCGGACGAACCATTGATAGGTCTCGACCGTGACCGGGCCGTCGGGGTCGTCGCGGCCGTCGAGCAGCGGCGGGCGCAGCCGCTCCTTGTAGCCGCGGTCGGAGATCTCGCCGATGAACTGGTCGACGAGGTTGCGGCGGTGGGTGAGGATGAGGACGCCGCCGGTGCGGGTCGCCTCGACGAAACCGACGGCGGCGACCGTCTTGCCGGCCCCGGTCGCGTGCTCGAACCAGAAGCGCCGCTCGGCGCCGGGGTCCTCGGGCGCCTCCTCGACGACCTCCTCGTCGCCGTCGGAGGCCTGTTCGATCCAGTCCTGCGGCTCCTCGTCGAGTGCGACCTCGTCGTCCTCCTCGAGCTCGCGGGCGCCGTCGGCGCCGGCCTCGGGTGCCGCGGCGCCATTGCCGCTGTTCTCGCCGCCGTTCTCCGACGGCGGGCCGGCAGAGACGCTCTGCTGCTGGCCCATCAGCTCGGCCAGGGTGCCCGAGAGGGCGTCGACCTGGTGCGGGTTCAGCTCCGCCCCGTCGCGCAGCTTCGGCGGTTCGTCGGCGAGGAAGCGCTCCAGCCCCAGCAGCAGCGAGAAGTCCCGGCGCCACTGGATCGAGGGGTGCTCCGCCCCTTCGTCCAGCTCCTTCAGGGCCGCGTCGAGCGCGCGTCGCCGCGCCGTTCCCGACGCCAGCGCCTCCGGCCCCTCACCGTCGAGCAGGAAAGGCTCGCGGGCAAATGCCGCCGCGCGTTCGATATCGGCGCTTGAAGGAACTGCCGCTTCTGCGGCAACGTCGCTGGTGTTGGCCATGAAGGCTTCCGGATTGCGGTCCCACCGCGCGCACAGACACACGCGCATCCAGGACAAGTGAACGAGGCTGCGGGGCTTGACTGGCGTCTCCCCGAAAACTCAATGCGGCCCGCGGTCCGCGAACCGAACGTCCGTATTGTAGCCACTGAGCGGATGCGTGCGCGAATCGGACCCCTCCTGCTGCTGCTTGCGGCGCTGACGGCGGCGCTCGCCGCCGCGGGCTGCGGAAGCTCGGTGAGCGGCGGCGGCTCCCACCCTGACTACACCAAGGCCCTCGCCGGTTCGCCGCCGCCCCTCGCCGCCCTCCACAAGCAGGAAAACCAGCTGCTCGGCGGCGGCCGGGAAGCATTCGAGGAACGGCTCGCGCAGCTCCGCGGCTACCCGGTCGTGGTCAACGTCTGGGCCTCCTGGTGCGGTCCCTGCCGCTTCGAGTTCCCGGTCCTGCAGAAGCTCTCGGCGCGGTACGGGAAGCGGGTCGCCTTCCTCGGGATCAATTCCGAGGACTCCGACGACGCCGCCGAAACCTACCTGCGCGAGGCGCCCGTCCCCTACCCCAGCTACACCGACCCCGACAAGAGGCTCGCCGAATCGCTTGGCGTCCACGTCGGCTTTCCCGATACCGCCTTCTACGACAAGCGCGGCAAGCTCGTCTACCTGAAGCAGGGGCCCTACGGCGGCGACTCAGAACTGGAAGCCGACGTGCGCCGCTACGCCGCCGGCGCATAATCAGAAGCGATGGAAGCGTTCGTCATCGTCGCGCTGATCGGGTTCGGGCTCCTGCTCGCTGAGCTGCTGCTGCCGACCGGCGGCGTTCTCGCGGCGATCGGCGTCGCCGGCCTCACCGCCGCCGGCATCATCGCCCTCGATTCCGACAGCATCACCGCCGAGTACATCGGCGGGGCGCTGATCGCGCTCGGCGTTGTCTCTGCGGCCAGCTTCTACTTCATCACCCGCAAGGTGATCGCCGCCCACCGCGACTCCCGTGTCCGCACCGGGACCGAGGAGATGGTCGGCTCGAGCGCCGAGGCGCGCAGCGCGATCGATCCCGACGGCCGCGCCTGGCTCGGGGGCACGATCTGGAGCGCCCGCCTCGCCCCGGGTTCAGAGCCGGTCCGGGCGGGGGATAGAGTCAGGGTCGAGGCGGTTGACGGGCTGACGCTGGTGGTGCGCCCGGAGCCGCAAACCGCAGTCCAGCCCAAACAAGGAGCCCGCTGATGGAGGCTGTGGCAGGGATTCTGATCGTCCTCGCGTTCTTCGCGCTGATCGCGCTCGGCACCTCGGTCCGGGTCCTGCGCGAGTACGAGCGCGGCGTCATCTTCCGGCTCGGCCGCCTGATCGCCCAGAAGGGTCCGGGGCTGATCCTGCTGATTCCGCTGGTCGACCGCATGGTCAAGGTCGACCTGCGGACGGTCACGCTCAACATCCCGCCGCAGGAGGTGATCACCCGCGACAACGTCCCCTGCCGGGTCAACGCCGTCGCCTACTTCCGCGTCGTCGACTCCAACCGGGCGGTGGTCGAGGTCGAGAACTACCTGATCGCCACCTCGCAGATCTCGCAGACGGCGCTGCGCTCGGTGCTGGGGAAGGCCGAGCTCGACCAGCTGCTGGCCGACCGCGAGCGGCTGAACGAAGAGCTGCAGAAGATCATCGACGAGTCGACCGAGCCGTGGGGCGTGAAGGTGACGGCGGTCGAGATCAAGGACGTCGAGATCCCCGAGCAGATGCAGCGGGCGATGGCGCGCCAGGCCGAGGCCGAGCGCGAGCGGCGGGCCAAGATCATCAACTCCGAGGGCGAGTGGCAGGCGGCGCAGAAGCTCACCGACGCCGCCGACATCATCAGCACCAATCCGGCCTCGCTGCAGCTGCGCTACCTGCAGACGCTGCTCGAAATCGGCTCCAACCAGAACACGACGGTGGTCTTCCCGCTGCCGATGGACGTGCTCGAGCCGTTCGTCGGCAAAGGCGCCGCCGGTCGCGCCGCGGGAACCGACCGGCCGCCTCGGCCGCCGGCACCGCCCGAGCCGGCGCCGCCGGCCGACGAGCCCGATCCCGGCGACCTCCCCCCCTCCCGCTCCTAGAAGGTGGCGGGAGATTCCGCGCAGCTCTCCGGCGCGCCGGAGATCCGCATCGACCAGCTGACCGGGCTGCGGACGATCCTCGCCCCCGGCCGGGCCGCCCGGCCCGACAGCTTCTCGCCGCGCTCGACCGAGCCCAAGGGGCCGGAGAACTGCCCCTTCTGCGAAGGGCGCGAGGGCCGCACTCCGCCGGAGCTCTACGCGACGCGCCCGGGCGGCGGCGAGCCGGACACGCCGGGCTGGGAGACGCGTGTGGTGCCGAACCTCTACCCGGCGCTCGGTGGGGAGGCGAAAGGCGCTTTTCCAAGCCAGGGGGACGGAAAAGCGCCTGCGGGCGGTCCGGCCGCCGACGCCGGCTCCTTCGCCAGCGCCGGCGACCCGCTGCTGGCGACCAAACGCGCCGGCGAACCGGACCTCTTCTCCGCGCGGCCGGCGGCGGGGTTCCACGAGGTGCTGATCAACTCGCCCGAGCACGTGACGGCGATGGCCGAGCTGGGCGAGGACCAGTTCGCGGCCGCCGTCGCGACCTGGCGCGAGCGGATGCGCGCCCACCCCGAGGCCTCCTACCTGCAGCTGATCGTCAACGAGGGCGGCGGTGCCGGCGCCTCGCTCGAGCACACCCACGCCCAGCTCTACGCGCTGCCCTTCGTCCCCGCCGCGGTCGCCCGCGAGCGCGAGCGGGTCGGGGCCTACGGCGAACGCACCGCCGGCGGTGGGCTGCTCAGCGACGTCCTGGTCGAGGAGGTGCGCCGCCGCGACCGCCTGGTGGCGATCGACGAGGAGGCGGCGCTGATCTGCCCCTGGGCCTCGCGCTCGCCGTTCGAGCTGCGGGTCATCCCCCGACGCGAGAGTGCCCGGTTCGAGGAGGACGGGACCGGCGCGGCGATGATCCGCACCGCGCTGCGCGCCCTCGCCCGGCTCTTCGGCGACCCGCCCGAGCTCAACCTCTGGATCCGCACCGCCCCCCGCGGCGCCGAGCAGTTCCACTGGCACGTCGACATCTCCCCTCGCCTGACCATCAAGGCGGGCTTCGAGCTCGGCACCGGCGTCGACATCAACGTCTACCCGCCGGAGCGAGCCGCGTCGGACTTGCGTGACTGCATCTGAGGTTCCAGGACCGGCGCATCACGGCGTCCTCGGTCGCTTATGTGCAGAGCGCACCGCGCTCCCTGCATCCTTGTGCTGCTTGGTCCTGAACCCTCAGTAGGCTGGCGGCGATGCCGCCGACCGAACGACCGATCCCGCGCTTTATCGCCGACACCACCCAGGAGGGAATCCCCCACGGGCGCTTCGCCGAGCGGCTGCGGGAGGAGTTCGCGAAGGCGGTCGCGGCGGTCGAAGACCTGCCGGCGGGCGCCGAGCTGCCGGTCGAGGTGGACTGGTTCCCGGAGCGCGCCTGGGGAGGCCGGACCTGGGTGCCCTGCTCGGCGAGGGCCGAGAGCGAGGAGGGGCGGCTGGAGCTGTTCGGTCACGTCTCCTACGCGCAGCCGCCCGACGGTGAGCCGGGCAAATTCGCCGCCAGGGCCGACTTCACCGACATCCTCGCCGAGGACAACGAGGACTGGCGGATCGACCTCAACGACGACGTGATCGGGCGCTGGCGGGGGGAGAACGGGCGGGCGGGCGCCGTAACGCTCGTCTGGGGGCGACCGCTCGTTCGCGGCGCCGTCGCCGCCACCGCGGTCCTCGAGGGCGAGACCGTCGACCAGGAGCTGATCTCCCAGGGCCGCTTCACCCTGATCGCCCTCGACGCGCTCGAGGGCTACGGCGACGAGATCTTCATGGAAGTGAAGCTCTGGAGCCGCCGCGCCGACGAGCTCGCGTCCGAGACGCTCTACGCCTAGTGACCTGAGTCATTGATCCGCTTGCAGTAGGCCGCAAGGCCGTCGAGGATCTCGTCTGCGCTCTTATGCCAGACGTAGGGCTTGGGTTCCTCGTTCCAGTTCGTGATCCAGGTGCGGATGGAGGCGACGAGGTCGCG
>DASSOC010000026.1:0-5069 GCA_035700965.1 Solirubrobacterales bacterium | reverse complement strand
CGAGAGGAGAAGTTTGATGTCCCAGACCGCCACCAGTGCACCGAAAAACGGTCTCAAGGGCCTCGCGATCGAACGCCGTTTCTCCTCTCCCGGCACGCATCCATTCGACGAGATCGAGTGGGAGACGCGGGATGCGGTGATCGGCAACCCCGAGAGCCCGGCCTTCGAGCAGCGCGGGGTCGAGTTCCCCAAGAGCTGGTCCCAGAACGCGACCAACATCGTCGCCCAGAAGTACTTCCGCGGGCAGCTTGGCTCGGAGCAGCGCGAGCGCTCGGTGAGAGAGATGATCGGGCGGGTCGCGGGGACGATCTCCGACTGGGGGCGCGAGGGGGGCTACTTCGCCTCCGACGAGGACGCCGAGGCCTTCGAAGCCGAGCTGACCGCGATCCTGCTGAACCAGAAGGCCGCCTTCAACTCGCCGGTCTGGTTCAACGTCGGCTTCGAGGAGCGGCCGCAGTGCAGCGCCTGCTTCATCCTCAGCGTTGAGGACTCGATGGAGTCGATCCTCGACTGGAACACCAAGGAGGGGATGATCTTCCGCGGCGGCTCCGGCTCGGGAATCAACCTCTCGAACATCCGCGGCTCGGTCGAGCCGCTCTCCAAGGGCGGGCTCGCCTCCGGCCCGGTCAGCTTCATGCGCGGCGCCGACGCCTGGGCGGGGACGATCAAGTCGGGCGGCAAGACGCGGCGGGCGGCGAAGATGGTCGTCCTCGACGTCGACCACCCCGACATCGAGGACTTCATCTGGTGCAAGGCCAAGGAGGAGGAGAAGGCGGCGGCCCTGCGCGACGCCGGCTTCGACATGTCGATCGACGGCGAGGGCTTCACCTCGATCCAGTACCAGAACGCCAACAACTCGGTGCGGGTCACCGACGAGTTCATGGAGGCGGTCGAGGCCGGCGAGGACTGGGAGCTGAAGGCGCGCACCGACGGCGCGACGACGAAGACGCTACCGGCGCGCGAGCTGATGAACCAGATCGCCGACGCCGCCTGGCGCTGCGCCGACCCGGGCGTCCAGTACGACACCACGATCAACCGCTGGCACACCTGCCCGGAGTCGGGGCGGATCAACGCCTCCAACCCCTGCAGCGAGTACATGCACGTCGACAACTCGGCCTGCAACCTCGCCTCGATCAACCTGATGAAATTCCGCCGCGAGGACGGCAGCTTCGACGTCGGCGACTTCGAGCACACCGTCGACGTCGTCTTCCTCGCCCAGGAGATCATCGTCGGCCCGTCGAGCTACCCGACCGAGGAGATCGGCGAGAACGCCCGCCGCTTCCGCCAGCTCGGCCTCGGCTACGCCAACCTCGGCGCCCTGCTGATGAGCGACGGGCTCCCCTACGACTCCGAGGAGGGCCGCAACGTCGCCGCTGCGATCACCTCGCTGATGACCGGGCGCGCCTACCGCCAGTCGGCCCTGATCGCAGCCGGGGCGACCGGGCCCTACGACGAGTACGAGCGCAACCGCGAGCCGCACAACGGGGTCATGCGGATGCACCGCGACGCCGCCTACGAAGTCGACGCCACCGGGATCAAGGGCGATCTGCTCGAGGCCTCCCAACGCGCCTGGGACGAAGCGGTCGAGCTCGGCTCCGAGCACGGCTACCGCAACGCGCAGGCGACGGTGCTGGCCCCGACCGGAACGATCAGCTTCCTGATGGACTGCGACACGACCGGGATCGAGCCCGACTTCTCGCTGGTCAAGTTCAAGGAGCTGGTCGGCGGCGGGCAGATGACGATCACCAACCGCTCGGTGCCGCTGGCCCTGCAGACGCTGGGCTACTCCGAGGCCGAGGTCGACCAGATCGAGGCCTACATCAAGGAGAGCAACAAGATCGTCGGCGCTCCGGGCCTCAAGGACGAGCACCTGCCGGTCTTCGACGTCGCGGTCGGCGAGCGGGCGATCACCCACACCGGCCACATCGACATGATGGCCGCGACCCAGCCGTTCCTCTCCGGCGCGATCTCGAAGACCGTGAACATGCCGCAGACCGCCACGGTCGCGGACATCGCCGACGCCTACACGCGCGGCTGGAAGGGCGGCCTCAAGGCGCTCGCCATCTACCGCGACGGCTCGAAGACGGCGCAGGCACTGCGCACCGACGCGCAGGAGGAGAAGGGGGCCGGGGCCGAGGTGCAGATGGCCGAGCCGGTCCGCAAGAAGATGCCGCTGGAGCGCGAATCGATCACCCACAAGTTCAACATCGCCGGGCACGAGGGCTACATCACCGCCGGCAAATACGACGACGGCACCCTCGGCGAGATCTTCCTCACCGACATCGGCAAGGAGGGCTCGACGCTCCGCGGCCTGCTCAACGCCTTCGCGACGGCGATCTCGCTCGGCCTCCAGTACGGGGTGCCGCTCGAGACCTTCGTGCAGAAGTTCAGCTACATGCGGTTCGAGCCGGAGGGAATGACGCGCAACCCGGAGATCCCGTTCGCCAAATCGATGCCGGACTACATCATGCGCTGGCTCGCGAGCCGCTTCATCGACGACACCGAGACGCTCGAGGAACTGGGGATCATGACCCAGGAGGTCCGCAACAAGAAGGAAGAAGAGACCTCCCAGCTCGGTCTCGGGATCGCCACCGACACGGCGGGCCCCGCCAACGGCAACGGTCACTCCAACGGGGGCAACGGCAACGGCGGCGCGGTGGCGCCGACGGCGGCGATGACCGAAGAGCCCCCGGTGCGGCCGGCGAAGATGCAGGGCCTGGAGCTAGGCCCGGCCTGCGAACAGTGCGGAGGGATGATGCAGCGGACGGGCAGCTGTTACACCTGCCCGTCCTGCGGCAACAACACCGGCTGCGGCTGATCTGAGACAAGACTCATGAGCTTGGCGATTTCAAGTGCTTGCTGCCTGCAATGGCATACGCCGTTGCTTGATCGCAGTGAGAGAAACGGGGAGAGGGCAGCAATTGAGAGACGCATCCGACTTTGAGCACACTCCGCTGTGCTCAAAGTCGGATGCGGTGGAACAACGCCTCGACGGACCGGATACTCCGGTAGGTAGATGAGCCGCCTGGCTCAGGCCAGGATGACCTCGGCGTCGTGGCGCGGGGTCTCGGTGATGGCGCGGCGGTAGGAGCGCTCCGGCTTCGGGTTCGCCGGGGCGACCTGGCGGCGGCGGACGAGCTCGCGGAGGACGACCTGCATCTCGAACTGGGCGAAGGCGGCGCCGAGGCAGCGGCGGATGCCGCCGCCGAAGGGAATCCAGGTGTAGGTGCCGGGCGGGTTGTCGAGGAAGCGCTCGGGGAGGAAGCGCTCGGGCTCGGGGTAGATCTGCGGGTCGCGGTGGATCAGATGGATGCTCGGGACGACGCGGGTGCCGGCCGGCAGCTCATAGCCGCCGAGCTCGACCGGCTCGGTCAGCTTGCGGACGACGACGACGATCACCGGCCGCAGCCGCAGCGTCTCCTGGATCGTCGCGGTCAGGTAGGCGTCCTCGCCTGCCCCGACCTCGGCGCGCAGGCGCTCGAGCTTCTCCGGGTGGCGGCAGAGGCGCTCCATCGCCCAGGAGAGCGCCGTCGCCGTCGTCTCGTGGCCGGCGACGAGAAGGGTGAGGAGCTCGTCGCGAATCTCGGCGTCGCTCATCGGGCTGCCGTCCTCGTGGCGGGCGGCGACCAGCATCGAGAGCACGTCGTCGCGCTCGGCCAGGTCGGCGGCGGCGCGGCGCTCGGCGATCTCCCGCGCCAGCAGCTCGTCGACTCGTGCGGTGCGGCGCCGGAAGGCGGGGATCCGCTCGATCCGGTCGGGACCGATCATCAGGATCGGCAGCAGCACCTTGGGATCGGTGGTGAGGTCGAGGAAATCGCGCAGGGCGTCGCGCAGATCTTCCATCCGCTCGCCGCCGTGGACGCCGAAGACGGTCTCGATCACGATCTCGAGCGTGATCGCCTGCATCCGCGGCCGCAGCCTGTAGGGGACGCCGGTCGGCCAGCTCTCGATCTCGCGACCGGCGATCGCGGCCATCTTCTCGCCGTAGGCCTGCATCCGCTCGCCGTGGAAGGGCGGCAGCAGCAGCCGGCGTTGGGAGATGTGGCGCCGCTCGTCGAGGACGAGCAGCGAGTTGTCGCCGAGCAGCGGACGCAGGATCTGGTTCCCCTCCCCGGCGTGGAAGATCTTCGGGTCGCCGGTGAAGATCTGCTTGACCAGCTCCGGGTCGGCGACCATCACCCAGGTGTCTTCGTGGGCGATCCGCAGCGTGAACATCTCCCCGAACCGGGCGCGGCACTGCTCGAGCATCCATTGCGCCTTGCGCGACCAGATCGCCGTCTGCAGGGCCCGCCCCATCCGCGGGCCGGGTGGCAGCCCGGGCGCCGGGCCGCTTGGCCGGGCGCTCTTCGCAACCGCTGCGGGCGCAGTCGCCTCCATCGCTACCGAAGCTACTCCGCGCCGCTTCCGCCGGTGTGTGACATCCGTCCGACCCCCTTTGGGCCGGCGCCGGCCGTTCGGTCAGCTGCGGCGGGACTGCGCCGCCTCAGCCGGGCACGGAGACGCGGACCAGCACCCGTCCCGCGCACTCCAGGCGCGCCGAGCGGTCCTCGAAGCGCCGCAACCGCAGCGTCCGCGGCCGCTCGCAGCCGACCCGGAGCGGAGCGAGCTGCCCCAGCTCACGGACGTCGTCGTGAGTCCGCGAAAAGGCACCCTCAGGGTGCCTTTTCGCGGACTCGGCGGGCGGGCGCAAGGACCCGCCGCCTCCCCGGCGCGCCCCGGCGGAGGAAAGCGAGAGACCGAGGACGACCAGGGAGGCGGCGAGCAGGGGGAGGAGCCAGCGCATGCGGCTCCAAGTGAGCGGGCAGGCGGAGCTCTCCCCCTCCCCTGCCCCACCGAGCGGGGGTACACCGCGTTTCGCATAGCCTCCAGGAGCCTTGGCCTCGCTTCCGCGCCTCCCGATCCCTGTCGAGCACCGGATGCTCAAGTGGGCCTGCGCCCTGCCTCCGCGGGTGCAGCGGCTGATCTTCGGCGCCCCTCCGACGATCGACGGCCAGGCCCTGGCGAGCGACGTCCACGCGATGATCCGCCTTGCCCGCATGGCGGGGAACAGGTCCTTCACGGAAGGGCGT
>DASSOC010000025.1:0-1353 GCA_035700965.1 Solirubrobacterales bacterium | reverse complement strand
GGGGGCCGGGGGCCTCCGACCCCGCCGCGATCGGGCAATCGGACCCCGGCCACCCCTTCCTCGCCTCGCTGATCGCCCTGCCCGGCGAGGAGGGCTGGCTGGCCACCGGGCGGGTCTCCCGGCGTGAGCACCCCTGGCTCGCCGACCACGTCCTGCTGGGCGCCGCGGTCCTCCCCGGCACCGCCTTCCTCGAGCTGGGGCTGAAGGCGGCCGAGATCGCCGGTGCCGGGTGCCTGGCCGACCTCGCGATCGAGGCGCCGATGGTCATCCCCGAGCAGGGCGCCCTCGCCCTGCAGCTGCGGATCGGGGCCGGCGACGAGCAGGGCAGGCGGCCGCTGGAGATCCACTCCCGCCCCGACTCCGACGCCGAGTGGACCCGCCACGCCTCGGGCTCGATCTCGGAGCAGGGCCCGCCCCCGCCCGAGCCGATCGACGCCTGGCCGCCGCCGGGCGCAGAGCAGCTCGAGGTCCCCAGCTTCTACGAGCGCGCCGCCGAGCTGGGGATCGACTACGGCCCCGCCTTCCAGGGCCTGAAGGCCGCCTGGCGGCGCGGGGAGGAGCTCTTCGCCGAGGTCGAGCTCGACCCCGAGACCGCCGCCGAGGCCGGCAGCTTCGCGGTCCACCCGGCGCTGCTCGACGCCGCGGTGCAGACGGGGCTTGCCGGCGGAGGCGAGGGGGAGGAGCTGCGGATCCCCTTCAGCTGGGAGGCCGTCAGGCTCGACCGCGGCGGCGCGGCCGCCCTGCGGGTGCGGCTGAGCGGCGGGGGCGAGCAGCCGGCGATGGTGCTCGCCACCGCCACCGGCGAGCCGGTCGTCTCGATCGGCACGCTGGCGGCCCGCCCGGTCGACCCCGCCGCCCTGCGCTCGGCTGCAGGCGGAGCGGCGGCCTCGCTCTACCGCGTCGACTGGCAGGAGCTCGACCTTCCCGAGGGCCCCGAGCCGGAGGACGGGCCGGCTGCGATCCGCCTGCAGGGCGACCCGGAGCTCGACCCCCCGAGCGCCGCCCGCGCCGTCTGCGCAGAGGTGCTCGCCAGCCTGCAGGAGGCGATCGCCTCCGAGCGGCAGGCCGACCCGATCGCCTTCCTCGCCGAAGGCGCGGTGGCCGCAGTCGCGGCGGACGTCCCCGATCCCGCCCTCGCCGCCGCCTGGGCCCTGGTGCGCTCGGCCCAGGCCGAGCACCCCGGTCGCTTCGCGCTGATCGACAGCGACGGCAGCGAGGCCTCCGAGGCCGCCCTCGCCGCCGCCCTGGCGATCGAGGGGGAGACCGAGATCGCCCTGCGCGGTGGATCTGCCCTGGTCCCCCGCCTCGCCAGGGCCCCCGAGCCCGAGCGAAGCGCACCCGCCCACGACCCCG
>DASSOC010000024.1:0-1468 GCA_035700965.1 Solirubrobacterales bacterium | reverse complement strand
TGCTCGCGCAGCGCGCGCATGCCGCGGTCGAGGAGCTGGTCGAGGTCGAGCTGCTCGGCGAGCTGACGCTCAAGGGCGTGAGCCGGCCGGTTCCCGCCATCAACGTCCTCGGCTTCCGATCCGGTGCTCCCAGCGACCCGCTTGCCGGCACGCCCACCCTCGGCGATCCCGAGGCGGTGCGAGCCTCCGCCGGCGCCTGACGCTGCCGGCCGCCGCCGGAATTCCCAGCATCTGGCGCTATCGACCATCCGGCGACCGCGTCGGGCCGTTTTCTGCGGTGCCGGTGGCCGAATTCCCAGCATCTGGCGCTATCGACTACGAGACAGGCTCGGGCATGCACGCCGGTCGCCGGTAGCACCAATTGGTGGGAATCCCGCGACCCATTCCCCTCGCGCGGCCACGCCTATTGGCGATAGCACCAAATGGTGGGAATCGGGGAGGCATGAGCCTCGTTGTCCGGACGGGAATGGCGTGTTGGCCACGAGGCGGATTCGAGGCTCAATGCGCTCTTTGGTAGAATCTTCGGGCACTCGCGCTGGGGTGTGGCCAAGCGGTAAGGCGCCTGACTCTGGATCAGGAGATCGAAGGTTCGAATCCTTCCGCCCCAGCCATTGTCATCTCTCGGGACATCGTGGACACCTGTCTCACGACATCGGCGACGAGTGTAGTTGCGGCTGGTAGTCGCGGCTGGGGTCGATGTTCAGCTCGCGCAGCAGCACGCCATCCTCGCTCACCACCCGCACGTAGTCGTCTGCGATGAGCAACCGCACCGGTTCGCCGACATGGGCCTTGCCCAGGCCGATGTGGCGCAGCTGGCTGAGGTAGCGCAGCGTCACGTTGCCGGCCTTGCTGACCCGGTCGGCGCGGACCCGGAAGTGCGTCATCAGCGGCAGGCTGACCGGGCGCGCCTTGATCCGTCGCCCGAACGCGGCCTGGGGCGTCGCGCCGTGGAGGGCGCGGTGCGGCCGTTCGGTGTTGTAGTAGGCGCGGAAGACGTCCAGCTGCCGCTGCAGCATGGCCAGCGAGTCGGCCGGCGGCTGGCAGGCCAGGTAGCGCTTGAGGGTCTGGTGCCAGCGCTCGATCTTGCCGCAGGTCTGGGGATGATTGGGGGTCGAGTGCTTGGCCACGATGCCCAGTCGCTCGAGCTCGGTCTCGAGCAGCACCTTGCCACGGCGCGGCCCACCGGTGAAGACCGCGCCGTTGTCGGTCAGCAGCGCGGCCGGCGGCCCATAGTCGGTCACCGCCAGGTGGAAGGTGCGCACCACCTCCAGCCCGGTCAGGGAGCGCACCGCGGTCGCCGCCAGCAGCAGGCGGGAGTGGTCGTCGATCAGGTCGAGGATCTCGACCGGGCTGCCGTCGGCCAGGTGCCAGTGCGTGGCGTCGGCCTGCCACAGCTCGTTGGGCAGGGTGGCCTCGAAGCGGATCCACGACGAGCGCGGCCGCTTGTGCGGCTGGGGCGTGATCAGCC
>DASSOC010000023.1:0-10950 GCA_035700965.1 Solirubrobacterales bacterium | reverse complement strand
CGACGAGATTGACGACGGCGTCCACGCCGTCGAGCGATGCGGCGGGTGGCCGCTCGGCGGTCGCGTTCCACGCATGCCACGTCATCGTCGGATTCGCCTCGCGGGCGCGCTCCGGGTCCCGCGACAGCCCGACGACCTCGTCACCGCGCGCGAGGAGCGCATCCGCCACTCGACCGCCGAGAAACCCGCTGGCGCCGGTGACCAGGACGCGGCTCATTCGATGGCGGTGAACGTGCCCGTCTCCTCGGAGAAGCGGGCGATCCCTGACTGACGGGCCTCGTTGATCACGGCCTCGGCGACCGCCGGCGCAACGTCCCGGTCGAAGACGCTCGGGATGATGTAGTCCTCGCTCAGGTCCTCCTCGGCGACGACGCCCGCGATCCCGTTCGCGGCGGCAAGCTTCATCTCCTCGGTGATCCGCGGCGCGCCGGCGTCAAGCGCTCCGCGGAAGATGCCCGGGAAGCACAGGACGTTGTTGATCTGGTTCGGGTAGTCGGAGCGGCCGGTGGCCATGATCCGCACGTAGGGGGCGGCCTCCTCGGGCATCACCTCCGGCGTCGGGTTGGCCATCGCAAAGACGATCGCGTCGTCGTTCATCTTCGCCAGCGACTCGGCCTGGATGATCCCGGGGCCGGAGAGGCCGATGAAGAGGTCGGTGCCCGCGATCGCCTCGTCGGGGGTCCCGCTGACCTTGTCGGGGTTGAAGGTCTCGGCGAACCAGCGCTTGGTCTCGTTCATCTCGCCGGACTGGTAGTCCTCGCGCTCGGTCGAGAGGGCGCCTCTGCGGTCGCAGCCGATGACGTTGGTGACGCCGGCTTCCTGCATCATCTTCGTCACCGCTACCCCCGCGGCGCCGAGGCCAACCACCAGCACCCGCAGCTGCTCGATCGGCTTGCCGACGATTTTCAGCGCGTTGAAGAGCGCCGCCATCGTCACCACCGCGGTGCCGTGCTGGTCGTCATGGAAGACCGGGATGTCGATGCTCTCCTTCAGCCGCTCCTCGATCTCGAAGCAGCGGGGGGCGGAGATGTCCTCGAGGTTGACGCCGCCGAAGGTGGGGGCCATCAGCTCGACCGCGCGGACGATCTCGTCGGCGTCCTGGGTGTCGAGGCAGATCGGGAAGGCGTCGACCCCGGCGAACTCTTTGAAGAGCATGCACTTGCCCTCCATCACCGGCATCGCCGCCTCGGGGCCGATGTTGCCGAGGCCGAGGACGGCGCTGCCGTCGGAGACGACCGCGACCGTGTTCTTCTTGATCGTGTACTGGAAGGCTTTGCTGCGATCGGCGTGGATGTCCATGCAGACGCGGGCGACGCCCGGCGTGTAGGCCATCGAGAGGTCGTCGCGCGTTTTCACCGGGTACTTGTTGCGGATGTCGATCTTGCCGCCGCGGTGCATCTGCATCGTGCGGTCGACGTAGTCGAGCACCCGGGCACCGCGGGTCGAGCCGATCGCGCGCAGGATCTTCTCCCAGTGGTCGCGGTCGGCGGCGTCGATCGTGAACTCGCGCACCCGCTTGCCCTCCGGCCCGGCGCCCGGCACCAGGTCGACCCCCTGCAGCTGCCCACCCGCCTCGGCGATCGCTGCGGTCAGCCGCCCGAGCGGCTCCTGCCGGGCGTCGAGCTCGACCCGGATCGTGACGCTGTACTGAGCGGAGACTGCCATCCGGCGGCTATCGAATCAGATTGGCGGTGTCGGCCCGTCGCCGCTGCTGCCTCGCGTAGGGTCTGCGCGTGGCGAGAAGACGCCAAGCTGTCCTGTCGGGGCTGATCATCGGAGCGTTGATGTCGCTGAGCATGCCCGAAGCCGGGGCGGCCGCGTACGCGCCCGGCGGCTTCCGGTTGGAGGCGAGTAACGGCTACTCCATCCATGCGCTCGCCTTCGACGGCGATCCTCGGGGCGGTCACGACGCATTGCTCCTTGCCGTCACTCGGAATGGGAGTGGGGCAACCTACTTCGTGCGGAGGGGCGTACAGGTGACCGAAACGACCATCTCAGCGGATCTCGGCAGGCTGGGCTCGATCGACCTCGACTTCATGCCTGGCGGCAGGCCACAGGTTGAAAGATCTGCTTGCAGCCCGCACCCGATCGAAGTTGACTCTGGCTTCTACGAAGGGCGATTCGACTTCGAAGGGGAGGAGGGCTATACGGAGGCACATCGGACTCGGGCGCGCGGTGAAATTCGGCTCCGAGCAAGCCTGATCTGCGGTGGCGGCCGAGACGAAGGCGTCGGCGGCCACGCTCCGGGAGCGCGGCTGCGCCTGCAGCGTCGGTGGAGCAGCGCCCATCTCGAATTCGAAGCGACCAAGAATTCGTCCACGAGACCCTCGCGCTTCCGTGCCTCGATCAAGGAAAGCCGCCAGGGGCTGACGATAGTGCGGGAGGTCAAGGCCGAATCGGGCTCAGGAGCGTTCGAATTCAAGGTTTCGAGCCAGAGCGCCCTGCTGAAACCGCCATCGCCGTTCAGCGGCTGGGCACGCTTCCAAGGCGGCAAGGGCCGTGCGGGTCGCTTGCGGGGGCGGCTCCTCGTCGATTTTCCCGGCCGCACCGGCGTCTCCTTGAGGGGCGCCCGGGGTGGACTCCAGCGCTGGGTGCAGAACCCATCTCACCCCTTCCGCCCGGCCGCGTAGCCACCTCAAAGCCGCAGCGAGGAGCAAACAGCGAGGGGCGAGGGGGCGAATACGAGGGCCTGTCGACTTTGTATGGGTATGCCATACAAAGTCGACAGGCCCGATGCGGTGGTCGCTCGCATTGCCGCTCGACAGCATGGGGTCGTGACCGCGAAGCAGCTCGCGGCGGCCGGAATCGGACGCGCGGCCATCTCCGAAAGGGCGAAGCGCGGCCGCCTCCACCGCCTCCACCGCGGCGTCTATGCGGTCGGCCACCGTGCTCCGAGCAGGCATCGGCGCTGGATGGCAGCCGTGCTCGCCTGCGGCGACGGCGCGGTCCTCAGCCATCACTCCGCCGCAGCGCTCTGGGGGCTGCTCAAGCCGATCCAAGGGCCCGTCCACGTCTCCGTCCCGACCACCTCCGGACTCAAGAAGCGCCACGGCATCCACATTCACCGCTGCCTGTCGCTGAGGCCCGCGGACCCGTCTCCCTCGACCGCCGCTCGCGACGGCACACCCCTCAGCAGGACCACCCGCCGCCACTACATTCCCACCACCACCGTCCAGCGCACGATCGACGACCTCGAGGGAACGGTCGCTCCCTACCTCCTCCGCCGCGCCAAGCGCCAAGCCGAGCTCAAAGGCATCCGTCTCAAGGGTGTCGAGCCGAAGCGCCTGCGCTCGGACCTCGAGGAAGCATTCCTCACCCTCTTCCTCGCTCACGGCTTCCCGCACCCCGAGACCAACGTGAAGATCGGGCGCTGGGAGGTTGACTTCCTCTGGCGCTCCCGGCGCCTCGTCGTCGAAGCCGACTTCTTCGCCTACCACCAGGGCTCGATCTCCTTCGACGACGACCACAGCCGCGACCTCGACCTGCGCAGCCGCGGACACACCGTCCTCCGTTTCACGGACCGCCAGCTCGAAGACGAACCCGATCGCATCGTGGCCGATGTGGCGCAGGCGCTGAACCGTTCGGCGGCTCCGCGCTAACGTGCCGAGGCCATGAACGCCCGACCACCGCGGGGCATGGGCGCGGTGCTGGCCGCGCTTGTCCTGCTGATGGCGCCGGCCGCCGCCCGCGCCGACGAAGCCGAACCCCTCTACGAAACCAATTCCCTCGCGGTCATCGACCTCGGCCTCAGCTCGCACGCCGAGGCGGAACTCGAATCCGAACCGGGCGAATACGTCGAAGGAACGGTGAAAATCGGACTCGACGATGACGGCGTCCCCGGCGGCTCCGTCACCGAGTTGACGTCGGAAAGAACCGTCGGCATCCACCTCAAGGGCTCGGAACTCGGCTCGTTCCGGCCGCTCACCGGCAAGGCGGCCTTCAAGCTCAAGTTCAACAAGTTCGGCGGCAAGTTCCTCGGCCTCAAGAAGATGACGTTGAACAACATGGTCGAGGACCGCTCGATGATCCACGAGGCTCTCACCTACACGGTCTTCCGCGACCTCGGCGTGCCGGCTCCGCGCACCGGCTACGCCTACGTCCGCCTCAACGACCATCCATATGGCGTCTACCTCGACATCGAAGACGTCGATGACGTTGCCCTGGAACGGATCTTCGGCTCCTTCGACGAAGAAACCCAGCACCTGTACGAGGGCGAATACCACGATGACGTCGTCCCCGGGGGTGCCGCCGACTTCGCAGTCGACGAGGGCGAAGAAGGGGATCTCGGCGACCTCGAAGCGCTGATCGCCGCGGCCAATGCGACCAGCCCCGCGTACGCCCAACGGATGGCCCCGGTGGCCGACCTCAAAGAGATGACGCTGATGTGGGCGATCGAGAAGTACATCGGCCGCTGGGACGGCTACGCGGGCCGGGCAGGGGTCGACCAGCCCAACAACTACTTCCTTTACAGCGAACCCGACGGCCGCTTCCAGATGCTCCCCTGGGGCAGCGACGAAACCTGGGAAGAGAAGCTCGACTTCGAAGGCCACGACGGCTTGATGTTCAACCTCTGCCTCGAAGACGAAAAGTGCTTCCACCGGTACTGGCAGGCGCTGCACGGCGCCCGCGAAGAGATCGCCACGCTGCCCCTCGACGCTCTGGCCGAGCACCTGGCGGGGCTACTCGAACCGTGGCAGGAAGACGACCCGCGCAAGGAACAGACCCAGTCGGAAATCGCCGCCAAGGTCGCCCAGGCGCGAGCCTTCATCGCCGCTCGTCCCGGCGAAGCCGACAGCTGGCTGGACGCGAACGAACCGCCGGCCGAGCCGGAAGAACCGGGGGAATCCGAAGAAGGCGGATCGATGGAAGAAGCCCAAGGCGGAGAAGAAGCCAAGGAGGCAGAAACACCTGGGAGTGGCGCGACCCTGCGGCCACCGCAGCCGCCTTCCGGTCCTCCCGCGAAGAGGTCCGCGAAGGCCGTTCCGCGTCCCCGACTCCTCGGCGTCACCGAGCATCCCGGCCAGCTGCGCCTGCGCGTTCGCCTCTTTGCCCCCGGTCGCGTCCGGGGGTGGGTCTCGATCCAAGCCGGGGCAGGCCGTCGTCGCGTCTGCGCGCCGGCTGCCTCTGTCGCAGGCGCCGAAACCGTGGTGCTGACCTGCCGCTTCCCAGGTTTCATCCGCCGCCGCCTGCAGTACGGGGCGTTGCAGGCACGCGCTGTCATCCGGCTCACCCCCACCGCCGGTCCCACGCGGACGACGATTAGAGGGGTCACGCTGCCGCGCCGGTAGGGCCCTCCTCGCCGTGATCCGGGAGGCGCTGTCGTAGAGTCGCCCCGTGCCCGACGCCGGCTCCGCACCGCAGCTCTTCCTGATCGACGGCAACAGCCTCGCCTACCGCGCCTTCTTCGCCCTGCCCGAGTCGATCGGGACCAGCGACGGGCGGCCGACCAACGCGATCTACGGCCTCGCCTCGATGCTGGTGAAGATCATCGACGAGCACCATCCGCAGGGGGTGGTGGTTGCCTGGGACGCGGGCTGGAGCGGCCGCGAGAAGACCTACGACCTCTACAAGGCGCAGCGCAAACCCCGTCCCGACCTGCTGCGCGAGCAGTGGCCGCACCTGATGCCGCTGGTCGAGGCCTTCGGCTACACCAACGTCAAGGTCGACGGCTACGAGGCCGACGACGTGATCGCTTCCCTGGTCAGGCGCGCCCACGAGCAGGGGATCGAGGTGATGGTCGTAACCGGCGACCGCGACGCCTACCAACTGGTGACCGAGGGGGTGCGGGTGATGAGCACCTCGCGCGGGATCACCGAGACGAAGGTCTACGACCGCGCCGCGGTGGAAGAGCGCTACGGGGTGCCGCCGGAGCTGATCTGCGACCTGATGGGGCTGCGCGGCGACACCTCCGACAACATCCCCGGCGTCCCCGGGATCGGCGAGAAAACGGCGACGCAGCTGCTGCAGCAGTTCGGCTCGCTGGAAGCGGTGCTGGAAAACGTCGACCAGGTCTCCGGCAAGAAACGCAAGGAAAACCTCACTGAGCACGCTGACGACGCGCGGCTCTCCAAGCAGCTGGCGACGCTGCAGTACGACATCGAGACCGGGGTCGACCTGGAGGAGGCGATGTCCTCGGTTCCCGATCGCGGCGCCCTGCGCGACTTCATGCGCGAGTTCGAGCTGCGGGCGGTGCTGGAGCGGCTGGAAGAAGCGCTGCCCGAGGGCGCGAGCGTCCCCGGCCGGCGGGTCGAGACCGAGCTCGAGGTCGAAGCGCTCGCCGGCAAGCCCGCCGACATCGGCGAGGGTCCGGTCGCCCTGGCGATCGCCGAGGACCGCTGGGCGGCGGCCGAAGGGGAGCGCATCCTCGCCGGCTCCTCCTCACTCGACGAGCTCGCGGTCGCCCTCGATGGCAAGCCCTTTACCGCCCACGACGCGAAGTCGCTCGGGGGCGGCCGCCACGGCCTGCTGGCGGCGGCGAGGCGCGAGGGCGTCGAGCCGCTCCTCGAGCACGACACGATGATCGCCGCCTACCTGCTGGAGCCGCAGCGCCGCACCTACGACCTGGTCGAGCTCGCCGCCGACGCCGGCATCGGGCTCGCGGAGGGCGCCGCGGCTGAGCGAGCCGAGGACGACGGGCAGATGGCGCTCGGCGAGGAGCTGGAGCCCGGCCTCGAGCCCGCCGAGGAAGCGCGCCTCGTCGCCGCACTCGTTGCGGTGCAGGGGCCGCGAATCGAGGAGCTCGGCCTGGAGCAGCTCCTGCGCGAGGTCGAGCTGCCGCTGGTCGGGGTGCTGGCGGCGATGGAGCGGGAGGGCCTGAAGCTCGACGCCGAGCGTCTGGCCGAGGTCGGCGCCGGTTTCGGCGAGCGCATCGCCACCCTCGAGAGGGAGATCTTCGAGCTGGCCGATGAGGAGTTCACGATCGGCTCGCCGCAGCAGGTCGGCCGCGTCCTCTTCGAAAAGCTCGGCCTGACGAAAAAGCGCCGCGGCAAAACCGGCTTCTCGACCGACGCCCGCGTCCTCGCCCAGATCCGCGACGAGCACCCGATCGTCGAGAAGATCGAGAGCTGGCGCGAGCTGACCAAGCTGAAGAACACCTACCTCGACTCGCTGCCGGAGCTGATCGACCCCGCGACCGGCCGCGTCCACACCACCTTCAACCAGGCCGCGACGACGACCGGCCGCCTCTCCAGCACCAACCCGAACCTGCAGAACATCCCGATCCGCACCGAGATCGGCCGCCCCGTCCGCGCCTGTTTCGTCGCCGAGGAGGGGGCGCGGCTGCTCTCCGCCGACTACAGTCAGGTCGAGCTCCGCGTCCTCGCCCACGTCGCTGACGAGGAGGTGCTGAAAGAGGTCTTCCGCAAAGGCGAAGACGTCCACGCCGCAACCGCGGCCGAGGTCTTCGAGATCGGGCGCGACGAAGTCGACGTCGGCCAGCGCTCGAAGGCGAAGATGGTCAACTTCGGGATCGTCTACGGCCTCACCGGGTTCGGCCTCGCCGACCGCCTCAATATCCCGCGCAAGGAGGGGGAGGAATTCGTCGCCCGCTACCTCGAGCGCTTCCCCGCGGTGCGCGCCTTCCGCGAGCAGGTGATCGAACGCGCCCAGGAGGAGGGCTACGTGACCACGCTGATGGGCCGGCGTCGCCCGATCCCCGAGCTGCGCTCGGGCAACCCGAACACCCGCCGCCTCGGCGAGCGGCTGGCGGTCAACACCGTGATCCAGGGAACCGCCGCGGACATCATCAAGGTCGCGATGGTGCGCTGCCGGCGGGCGCTGCGCGAGACCGGGGGGGAGACCCGCCTGGTCCTGCAGATCCACGACGAGCTCCTCTTCGAGGGGCCGCCGGGGGAGATGGAGGCGGCGGCCGAGCTGGTGCGGCACGAGATGTGCGCCGCCTACCTGCTCGATCCGCCGCTCGAGGTCGACGTCGGCATCGGGACCGACTGGCTCAACGCCAAGTGATGGAGTGGGCGGATGGATAGGGGCCTCGCCGTCCTCCTCACCGCCGCTGCGGGCGGGCTGATCGCCGCCCAGGCGCCGATCAACGCCGGCCTCGGCCGCTCCACCGGGAGCCTTCCTTCGGCCCTCGTCTCGTTCTCGATCGGAACCGTGGCGCTGGCCGTGATCGTCGTCCTCAGCGGCAAGGCCGGCGGCCTCTCCTCGACCTTCGACGTCAGCTGGTACTACCTGCTCGGCGGCTTCCTCGGCGCCCTCTACGTGACCAACGCGCTGATCGCCGTCAGCGTGATCGGCGCCGGCGGGGTCGCCGCGGCAACGGTCTTCGGTCAGCTGACGACTTCGGTGGCAATTGACCGGCTAGGCCTGTTCGGCCTCGACCAGGTCCCGCTCTCGCCCGAGCGGCTGCTCGGCATCGCCCTGCTGCTGGCCGGCACCATTCTCGTCGTCCGCTGAGCGGGCGACCCACTTCGAGCCTGCGTACTCGGGCGGGGCGATCTGCAGGTAGTGGTTGAAGGACCAGTCGACGAAGCGCTTGCTGCCCATCAGGCGGATCGCCGGGCCGAGCAGCCGCGGCGGCACCCGCGGGATCAACTTCTGCACCCGCAGCATCCACCTGAACTTCCACTCGTGCGAGTCGTGGAAGGCTGCGTAGGCGCAGGCGGCCTCTTCGCGGCTGCGGCGGCCCTCGACGACGCCCCGCAGCTGGCGGCCGAGGGCGATCCCGAAGTAGAGGGCGGTGCGGATTCCCTCGGCGCTGAGCGGGAGGCAGTGGCCGGCCGAGTCGCCGGCGAAGAAGACGCCGCCCCCGGTCGCCTCGCGGATCTTGTGGGGGATCCAGTTGCCCTGGTACTCGTTCGGCTCCTTGCCGAGGTCCTCGGTCAGCTTCACGGTCGTGTCCTTGACGTGGAAGCGAGGGTCGAAGGAGCCGATTCCGATCCGCAGCTCGTCGCGGGCCGGGAACGACCAGCCGTAGCCGGCGGGGACGTATTTGCGATCGATCCAGATCGCCAGGTCCTCGGAGGTGCCGCCGGGATGGACCTCGAGGCCGCGCGAGAGCGGCGCGTCGGGCGGCTGGTATCCGTCGCCGCCGGCGAGCACCCGCCGCCAGCCGAGCGCATCGACGACGAGCGGCGCTGAGACGACGCCGCGGTCGGTCTCGACGGCGACCTTGCCGTCGCCGTTGCGGGAGGCCGCGCGCCCGTTCACCTTCGCCGTCTCGAAGGTCGCGTCGCAGTCGCGCCAGAGCAGCTGGCAGAGCTCGCGGTAGTCGAAGGTCGAGAAGGTCCAGGGCAGCCGGTAGCGGGCGTCGCCGTGGGGGGTGTGCATGACCAGGGTGTCGAAGCGCTGGCGCTCGGCGTCCATCAGCCCCAGCCGCCGCAGCCACTCGGTCGGGATGCCGCAGGCCGAGGTCTGGCGCTCGCCGATCTCGTAGCGGTCGAGGATGAGAACATCCGCCCCCGAGCCGGCAAGCTCGCGTGCAACCGCCAGCCCGGCGAAGCTGGCGCCGCAGATGAGGACATCGTGCTCGCCGTCCAGCGGCGTGCGTTCGTCACCGCGCTTGGTGGCTCGGACCGGCATCGAGTCGGATTCTGCCATCATTGCCGCCCGTGTCCGCGACCGAGACCATGACGCCTGCGCCGAGCGCCACCCCCGTCGAGGGTTCCGGCGGCCTTCTGCTCAATATCGACGGCAGGATCGTTCCCAATTACGCGGCGACGATGGTCTCCTTCGAGGAGGGCGACGTCGTCAAAGGCAAGGTCGTCCGGATCGACAAGGACGAGGTCCTGGTCGACATCGGCTACAAGGCCGAGGGCGTCATCCCGTCGGGCGAGCTCTCGATCCGCAAGTCGGTTGACCCGCACGAAGAGGTCGAGCTCGGCGAGGAGATCGACGCCCTGGTCCTGACCAAGGAGGACTCCGAGGGCCGGCTGATCCTCTCCAAGAAGCGCGCCCGCTTCGAGAAGGCCTGGCGCCGGATCGAGGTCGCCGCCGATTCGGGCGAACCGGTCGAAGGCGGCGTCATCGAGGTCGTCAAGGGCGGCCTCATCCTCGACCTCGGGGTGCGCGGCTTCCTGCCCGCCTCGCTGGTCGACATCCGCCGCGTCCACAACCTCGACGAGTTCATGGGCCAGACGCTCGAATGCAAAGTGATCGAGCTCAACCGCAGCCGCAACAACGTGGTGCTCTCGCGGCGCGCCGTGCTTGAGGAGGAGCGCAAAGAGGTCCGCGAGCAGATCCTCGGCCGCCTCGAGCCGGGCCAGGTCGTCGAAGGCAAGATCTCCAACATCGTCGACTTCGGCGCTTTCGTCGACCTCGACGGCATCGACGGCCTGATCCACATCTCCGAGCTCTCGTGGTCGCACGTCAACCACCCGAGCGAGATCCTCTCGATCGGCGACACCGTGCGGATCAAAGTCCTCGACATAGACCGCGACCGGCAGCGCATCTCGCTCGGCCTCAAGCAGACGCAGGAGGACCCATGGCAGCGCGTCGTCAGCATTCACCGCCCGGGCGACGTGCTCGAGGGCAAGGTCACGAAGGTCGTCAGCTTCGGCGCGTTCGTCGAGATCATGGAGGGCGTCGAGGGCCTCGTCCACATCTCCGAGCTCGCGGCCCATCACGTCGAGAATCCGCGCGAGATCGTCCAGCCGGGCGACAACGTGCGCGTGAAGATCCTCGAGATCGACTCCGAGCGCCGGCGGCTGTCGCTGTCGGTCAAGCGGGTCGAGGGCCAGGTGCTGCCGCTGCGCACGCCGACGGAGTCCGAGCTGGCGACCGAGGAGGACCCGGTCGGCGGCGAGGCCGGCGACCTCGACGACCTGCCGTCGCTGGGGCTGTCGGAGGACGTGTTCGCCGAGCAGGCGCCGGCCGATGCGGCGCCCGCCGAGCCCGAGGCCCAGGTGGAGGCGGAGCCGCCGGGCCAGACCGAAGAGCAGTAAGGGCCCGAGCCCATGTCGGCGGTGCCCTTCGTGGGCCTCACCGGCGGGC